>CAYYEM010000008.1:6916-23161 GCA_964470915.1 uncultured Pseudomonadota bacterium | reverse complement strand
AAATCAAAATATTACGTTTCCAGAAAGCACTCGATCTCATTTCAGCTAAAAACTATGACGAAGCTGAGGTTGAAATTAAAGCTGCGATTGAAGAAGCCAATCAGAAGAAAGATATTTTATCGGAAGGTTTACTTTATTCTACCTTAGGATTGCTTTTTAAACTCAAAGCTGATTACAAAAATGCTTGGAAAAATTATGAGAAAGCCGAAAAACTTCTTCCAGAAGATCCTGCAATTAAACTTATTTCAGCTCGTTTATTAGTCGATATTTTCCATCAGTATGACACTGCCATTTCAAAAGCTCAGAAAGTATTAAAAAATATTCCTCAGGAAGGTGCTTTTGCTCACCAGGCTCATGCTACCCTGGGCTTGGCTTATTTGAAGAAGGGCGACAAGAAAAAAGCTCAATCAGAATTAGTGCATGCCATGGCTCATGATTTTGAAAATGTCGGGAGCGCCAAAAATATTGATTTTAAACTTTTAGAAGCCCTTTTGAAAAAGCAAATTGCGATGGAAGACTGTTTTGCCTATCTCAAAAAAGCCCTCGTCTATGCGCAGAAGAAGGAAGAAGAAAAATATGTGAAGATGATTGGGAAGATGATTGAGGGATTTCCAGCTACAGAAAAAAAATAATTCATTCCTTCGGTATCTCCAGCTCTGCCGGTTCTTTTTCGTATTCGCGTTCCTGTTTTTTGAAGAAGCGGTAAATCCATACCAGAAAAATGCCAAGTGCAATTCCGATCACGAGCCCAATCCAATGCTCGAGCCTTTTCAGCCAGTAGAGCACTTGATCGATACGGTCTCCAAAATAATATCCAAGAAAACATACGACTGAAACTGAAACGCTGGCGGCGATTCCATCGAACAAGAGCACTCTTCGAAAAGGGATTTTAAAAGCACCTGAACTTAAGAAAATAGTTGAACGCAATCCCACCATGAAGCGTGCAAAGAAAAGAGTACGATTGCCATAGCGGTGAAAATAGTAATTGATGGCTTTAATGCGTTTCGGAGTAAAAAACCAATTCAGCCTTTTATGTTTTAGAATATCCTTTCCAAAACGGCGACCAATCCAATAAAGAATGAAGTCTCCACTGATTGCACCTGTATATAAGATGATAAAGGTAGGGAAAAGTTTGGTTTGACCGCTATGGGCAAAATAACCTCCTGTGACAATCACAAGGTCCTCTGGAATAGGAAGACCAATGCCACAAAGCAAAAGGAGTATGAAAAAGCCTACATAATGATATTGTCCGAGGTAGTTTAAGAAAAACTGCATGCAATTTCCTTTATGGGCATATGACACAGAAGAAAAATCAAATTCAACAAGACCCGTTTAATGTTGCAGAGCATGATCTAAATCATATTCACCTTACCCTATTTTTAATACGCCAATTACTAGGCTCAACACAATGAAATCTGAAGCTTTTTTAAAAAATGAAGAGTTAGTCTCAAAAGAGTCAAGGGAGCTATTGTGCATCCATTGCTCAACACCTGTACCTGCTCATTTAGTTGCGAGCCAAGAAAAAACAGAATATGCCTTTTGTTGTGTAGGTTGTGAAACAGTCTATCGTCTTTTAAATTCAAAAGGTCTGTCTCATTACTACGAACTCAAGAAGAAAAGTGCTGCATTTCGTCAGGCTAAACCCGCTGATCCTTCAGATGAAACCTATGCTTATCTAGATGATCCGGCTTTTATAAAAGCTTATTGTGGGAAAAGTGAAAATCCCTCCATGGATTTTTATTTAGAGGGGGTTCACTGCGTCGCTTGTTTATGGTTGGTTGAAAAGCTTCCAGAAATTGTTGAAGGGGTACAGAAAGCAGAACTTGATTTAGGAAAGTCCATTGCTCGAATTTCACTTCAAGATCAAGGTTCCTTCTCAAAAGTTGCACGGGAGTTAGATGATTTGGGTTATCGCCCCCATCCTATCTGCAAAGATGAAGAAGCTGAAATCCTACAGAAAAAAGAAAATCGTTCGATGCTCATTAAATTGGGGGTGGCGGCTTCCTGTACTGGAAACCTCATGCTCATGGCCGTGTCCCTTTATGGAGGAGCGAATGGAGATTTAGCCCAATTATTTAGATGGGTGAGTCTTTTTCTCTTTCTTCCTATTCTTTTTTACAGTGCAATTCCTTTTTATAAGAGTGCTTTAACAGCTTTACGTACCAGAAGTCTTTCGATTGATGTGCCTATTGTTGCAGCGCTTGCTTTAGGGGGAGGGGTGAGTGTTTGGAATTTAAGATCGGAAAATTTGCCGATTTATTTTGATTCGCTCGCAGCTCTGATTTTTTTACTTCTTTCCAGTCGCTATGTATTAAAGCGGATTCAGCAAGGAGTACTTTCTTCTTCTCACCTGCTTCATTTTTTAACACCCTCTTTTGCAAAACTTTGGAATGTCGAAAAAAATAAAGTCAGTCAAATAAGAGTGGATGCTCTTAAAAAGGGAGATTGGATAGAAGTATTGCCAGGAGAAGCAATTCCTGTGGATGGAGTGGTTGTTTTGGGAAAAAGTGCTTTGAATGTAGCGTTGCTTACAGGCGAATCGCTTCCTCAAAGTGTAGAGGTGGGTGATAAAGTTTTTTCAGGGACCGTCAATCAAGATTCTAGATTACTCATAGAAGTGTGGGGCGTAGGAGCACAGACTCGTCTTGGAGAAATCCTGAAAAAAGTAGATGAAGGAAGTCTGCATAAAGCAGCGATCGTGAGTTTAGCCGATCGTTTTTCTCGTTACTTTGTGATGGGAGTACTCTGTTTGGCTGCAGCGATCATTTTGCTGAATTGGAATGAATGGTGGACTGTGGGTTTGCATCGGGCTTTAGCTTTAGTCATTGTGACTTGCCCCTGTGCTTTAGCTTTGGCAACTCCGCTTGCCATGAGTGTGACTCTAGGAAAAACAGCGAGACAAGGCATGCTCATCAAAGGAGCAGATACTCTAGAAAAATTAAGTCAGATCAAAAATGTTTTTTTAGATAAAACGGGTACTCTGACAGAAGGTCGTTTTGAAGTGTTGCGTTGGGTTGAAATGGTCGATGCGCAGTCTATACAAAAAGCAGTGCTTGCGCTGGAAATGCGCTCCAAACATCCGATTGCACAAGCTTTAGTTCGTTATCTATCTCCTTTAACCGGTTTTTTAAGTGCTGAAGAGATGAATATAGAAATTACCGATTTTAAAGAGAATCTCGGTCGAGGGGTGGAAGGCATCATCGATCATCATCATTATGAAATCAAAGCTTTGCATTTATCAACGGAGTCTTCGCTTTCTCTTGCCAATCTTGAAACTCGCATAGGGGTTTGGAGAGATGGTTATCTGGTAGCTCAAGGAAGTTTTGGAGATAAAATTCGAGAGGATTCCAAAAAGGCTGTTGATCAAATGAGGAGATTAGGTTTGTTGCCTTATATTCTTTCAGGGGATCAAGCGAGTGTTGTTAAAAAAGTGGGAGATTATTTAAATATTCCTTACTGTCAGCGTGTTTACTCAGCTTCTCCTGAAGAGAAGGAAAATATTGTAAAGCAAACGAAATATTCCTTGATGTTAGGCGATGGAGCTAATGACGCCATTGCTCTTACGGCAGCTTATGTCGGGGTAGCAGCACACGGGAGCATGGAAGTAAGCTTGCGAGCCGCGGATGTATATTTGGCAGAATCAGGTGTGATGCCGGTTGTAAAGCTCATCGAAAATTCTCGAGAAACCATGAAGGTGATTTATCGTAATTTTGCTTTTTCACTTTTGTATAACTTGTTAGGAGGGCTTGCCGCAGTGATGGGTTGGGTAAATCCATTAGTTGCAGCTTTACTGATGCCCGCAAGTTCTTTAACAGTTTTTGTTTCTTCGCTTTTGGGCACTCGAAAGTTGAGAAGAAATTTGGGAACTAAAACAAGAAGATGAATATTGTTTATCTTTTATTACCTTTGGCTTTGTTGATGGCGGCAGGATCTGCTTGTGCTTTTATTTGGGCAAGCTCTCAAGGTCAGTATGATGATTTGGTGACACCTGCTCATAAAATTTTATTGGAAGAAGAAAATGTTTTACCCCCTCTTAAGATAAGAGGGGGGCAGGGGGAGTTATGATCCGCTAGGTAGACATAACCCCTCCCAACCTCCGGAATCTTTCCGCCAAAGGCGGATCAGCCTCTGGCTGAAAGGGAAGGAGATTAAGGAAAGAATTTATCTTAGGAAAGGAATGAACATGATCGTTAATTCAACTCAAATGGAGACCTTCTCTTATAACGACAAAATCGTGAAGCAATTTATTCTTGCTACGCTCTTTTGGGGCTTTGTCGCTTTATTATTGGGTGTCGTGGTGGCTCTGCAGCTTGCGGATTGGAAACTCAATTTTGGAATTTCCTGGCTCAGCTTTGGAAGGTTACGACCCCTTCACACGAATGCTGCCATTTTTGCTTTTGCCGGAAATGGAATTTTTGCTGGGATTTATCATTCCACCCAACGTCTTTTGAAAACACGAGTTTACTCGGACACGCTGAGTAAAATTCATTTTTGGGGATGGCAGCTTATTATTGTTGCCGCAGCCATTAGTCTCCCGCTCGGTTTTACTGCGGGAAAAGAATATGCAGAACTGGAATGGCCGATTGATATTGCCATCACTGTAATTTGGGTGGTGTTTGCCGTGAATTTCTTTGGCATGCTGATCAAGCGCCGTGAGCGACATATCTATGTAGCAATCTGGTTTTATATTGCGACGATTGTGACAGTCGCAGTGCTGCATATTATCAACTCCATTGAAGTCCCCGTGAGTTTTTTGAAGAGCTATCCTGTGTATGCAGGAGTGCAGGATGCTTTAGTGCAATGGTGGTACGGTCATAATGCTGTCGCTTTTTTCCTTACCACGCCTTTTTTGGGGCTCATGTATTATTATGTTCCCAAAGCGGTGAATCGACCGGTTTATTCTTATCGACTTTCCATCATTCATTTTTGGTCACTGGTTTTTATTTATATTTGGGCAGGCCCTCATCATCTCCTTTATACCGCGCTTCCAGATTGGGCTCAAACACTGGGAATGATTTTTAGTGTGATGCTGTGGGCTCCCAGTTGGGGTGGGATGATCAATGGTTTGCTCACGATTCGTGGAGCTTGGGATCGTGTTCGAACTGATCCCATTGTGAAGTTTTTCGTCGCAGCCCTTACTTTTTACGGCATGGCGACTTTTGAAGGTCCGCTGCTTTCCATTAAATCAGTCAATTCGCTGGGACATTATACTGATTGGATTGTGGGTCACGTGCATGGTGGAACGCTGGGTTGGAATGCGTTTTGGATTGCAGGGATGTTTTATTATCTCGTTCCCAAAATCTGGAGAACAAAACTCTATAGCATTAAACTCGCCAATTATCATTTCTGGATCGGAACTTTGGGGATTGTTCTCTACATGATTGCCATGGCGAGTTCAGGAATTACTCAGGGCTTGATGTGGAGAGCGGTCGATGAAGCAGGTCGCTTGGTTTATCCTGATTTCGTTGAAACGGTTATTCGCATTGTACCGCTTTACTGGGCACGTGCGGTGGGGGGTGGGCTCTTTCTTATATCTTATGTATTGATGCTCTATAATTTGTACAAGACTATTGCCTTAGCTCCGGCAGATCAACACGACGAAGTTTGTAGCGCGGCCGCGCTGAAAAAAATAAGCCCGGAAGAAATACTCGCAGAGAAGCCGCACCGTATTTTGGAAGGCCTTCCGATGGTGTTTACAGTTCTGGTGGTGGCCGCAATTTTAGTGGGAACGGTGATTGAAATTGTCCCCACCTTTATGGCGAATCAATATGTGGAAGTGACCACGAAACAGAAACCCTACACTTCACTCGAGCTCGCAGGTCGCGATATTTATATTCGGGAAGGCTGTTATACTTGTCATTCTCAGATGATTCGACCCATGCTTTCCGAAGAATTGCGTTATGGCAAACCCTCTGAAGCCCAAGACTCGATGTATGATCATCCTTTCCAATGGGGATCCAAAAGAACAGGGCCTGATTTGGCCCGAGGGGGAACAAAATATCCAGATCTTTGGCATTATCGCCACATGCTGGATCCCCGCGAAGTAACACCTCGTTCCATTATGCCAAGTTACCCCTGGTTGTATTCTCAAAAAACAAACTACGACATTCTTCCTAAAAAAATTAGCGTGATGCAGGCCC
This sequence comes from uncultured Pseudomonadota bacterium, assembly GCA_964470915.1. Classification (GTDB taxonomy): domain Bacteria; phylum UBA10199; class UBA10199; order JADFYH01; family JADFYH01; genus CAYPXN01. The sequence continues at coordinate 17,021 of CAYYEM010000008.1, read as the reverse complement.
TAGGTGTTCCGTATACAGAGGAAGATTTAAAATTTGCAATTGCAACAGCCAAAGCACAAGCATTGGAGATTGCGCAAGGCCTTGAAAAACAAGGTGCACAAACGAATATGCAAGATCGCGAAATTATCGCGCTGATTGCTTATCTTCAGTCTCTTGGAAAAAGTGGAGGGACTGCAAAATGATGCGAGAAGTTTTATCTAACTTTCATTTACCCTGGCTTTCTTGCCTCGCTTTACTCATCTTCTTTAGTTTTTTTATTTCAATGTTGCTGTGGGTTTTTCGCAAGGATGGGAAAGCCGTCTATCAATATATTGAGAATTTGCCTTTGGAGGTTTCCCATGACTCATGAAGAAAATAAACAGTTTGGAAAAAAAAATATAAGCAAAGATCATAAAAAAAATCAGCCGATAGGCGTTGAGGGGGAAGCTCCGACGGCTTTGCCGGTGGAGGGGGCGACGCAAGCCCCTGTGGAAGACAAATTAATTGAAGGCCATGAATACGATGGTATCCGTGAGTTGGATAATAATTTGCCCAGCTGGTGGTTGGCGACTTTTTACATCACCATTGTTTTTGCTCTTCTTTATTTTGCCTATTACAGCTTAGGAGAAGGACCTGGCTTGAGAGATGAGTTTAATCAGGCCAAGCTTGCAGCCGAACAAAAACAAGCAGCAAGCAAACCGAAAGAGACAGGCATCGATGAAACTCAATTAGCCAATATGTTAAAAGATTCGGCACAAATTCAAGCGGGTAAAGTGGTATTCGATGGCAAATGCGCTTCTTGTCATGGAAATAAAGGAGAAGGGCTGATTGGCCCGAATTTAACCGATGCCTATTGGATTCATGGAAAAGGCACTTGGGTGGATATAACGAAGGCTGTAGACACAGGAGTGCCCGATAAGGGGATGCCACCTTGGGGACCGATTTTGAAGCCCGTCGAATTGCAACAGGTGGTAGTTTATATAAAATCTTTGGAAGGCACAAATCCACCTAACGCAAAAGCTCCTCAGGGTGATAAGATAAACTGATGTCTTCGAAACTAAAATCACGTGAATTGCCTACCGATCGGATTGCGACTTCAGACAAAGAAGGAAAACGGATTTATTTATATCCGGCAGATGTAAAAGGAAAATGGCGGCAGTGGCGAGTGAAACTGCGTGCTGTGCTCGTGATTTTTTTTCTTTTTCTTCCTTGGCTGAAGATAAATGGTCATCAAGCAGTTTTGCTGGATATACCTCAGCGTCGTTTTGCTATTTTTGGTCTGACTTTTTGGGCACACGATGCTCCGATGATTTTGTTTGTGTTAGTGGGCTTGGTTCTTGCCATTGTATTGGTGACCGCTTTGTGGGGCCGTCTTTGGTGTGGTTGGGCTTGTCCCCAAACCGTTTTTATTGAAGCGGTTTTTCGACGAATTGAAAGATGGATCGAAGGCGATTCGGTGGAGCGCAAACAACTCGATGAAGGTCCCTGGAATGAAAATAAGGTTTTTAAGAAAACCATTAAATGGATTTTATTTCTTTTAGTTTCACTGATTATTACTCATAGTTTCATTGCCTATTTCGTGGGTACAGAAAAACTTCTTGAAATGATTCGGAGACCTCCTTTTGAAAATCCCACCACCTTCCTCACGGTCATGGGTGTTACTACATTAATCTTGTTTGATTTTGGATGGTTTAGAGAACAGTTTTGCGTGATTGCCTGTCCTTACGGACGTTTCCAGTCGATTCTCATGGATCCTCATTCTCTAGCAATTGTTTACGACGAAAAACGTGGAGAACCCAGACGAGGCTCTGTTCCTGAAGCAAGCAAAGAAGGTGATTGTGTGAATTGTTATCGCTGCGTTCAGGTGTGCCCAACGGGTGTTGATATACGCCGAGGTTTGCAATTGGAATGCATTGCTTGTACGGCTTGTATTGATGCTTGTGATGAAGTGATGCATCGACTCGAAAAACCAAAGGGCCTCATACGCTACGATACTCTTTCAGGTCTTTCAGGAAAAGCGGTGAAATGGTTGCGGCCTCGTAGCATTATTTACTTCGTATTGTTTATTACTTTTATTTTATCTTTCACTTATGTGATTCGTCATCGAGAACTTGTTTCGATAGAAATATTGCGTGCCAAGGAAACGCCCTATCAGCAAAGCGAAGTCAATGGGCAAGCCTATGTGATCAATCATTTTCGAATTGATTTTGCGAACCAAAGTTTTCATCCTCTTTCTTATCGAGTAGAAATGCCGCTTGTTTGGAAAGAAAAGGGAGTGGAGCTCGTGATGCCCTTGAATCCGGTCAGTTTGCCAGAAGGAAAAAGTTTAAAGGCTGATTTTTTTGTAAAATTTCCAAAAAGTTTGCTGGTTTCAGGACACGCCAAAATAGAAGTAAAATTAAATCCAGAAGCAAATCCAGAAAAGTTAAAACCTGAAACAAAGGAACTTCCATTGGTAGGACCATTTTTATGAAACCTATATTTCCCCTCCTTAGATAAGGAGGGGATTAAGGAGCGGTCTGATATTTATGACCTCACCCTAACCCTCTCCTTTGTAATGAGAGGGGATTTGTATTTATGTTAGAACCTCTTTTCCAAACTTTAATTCCCCTCGGTGTGTTGGTGGCGAGTTTTTTGGGGAGCCTCCACTGTGTTGGAATGTGCGGGGGCTTGATTACGGTGGCTGCACCCACCCGAGTTTCCGTTATTTTTTATCATCTGGGGCGTTTGCTGGGCTATTTGAATTTGGGAGCTTTAGCGGGTTTACTCGGAGAAAAAGTTTTAAATTCTTCTTTGCATGGAGTGATTCCTTGGATTGCAGCAGGAAGTTTAGCCCTCACTTTTTTTTATTTAGGCATCAAAATTTGGAGGGGAGATACCCATCCTTTTCAGATGCCCCGGTCTTTCATGAAAATTTATTCAAAAATTTGGGAGAAAATTTTCAGGAAAAAAAATACGGAAGATAAAGTTCATCCTTCCTTTCAGGCGATGAGCGTGGGGTTGCTTTCTGTTTTTTTACCTTGTGGTTGGTTGTACGGATTTGTTTTAGGAGCGGTGGCGACACAAAGCCCGATTTACGGCGCAGCTTTTTTATTTACTTTTTGGTTGGGAACCTTGCCTGCGATGAGTGTGGCGCCGATATTCATCCGAAAAATTCTTTCTCCGCTTACACAGAAGTCACCAAAGTTTTCGGCGATTCTTTTGATGGCTTTGGCTTTGTTTACTTTAGGGCTTAAGCTTTATCCCTTATTGATAAGTTCTTCAGATTCAGCCCCTCAATGCCATCATGAAACGCATGTATCCGAGCGATAATCCTCTCTTGAATTTCATCTCGTTTCTTCCTAGGTGATGACCTCTCTATGAAATTAACTGATTTTTTATTTGAATTCCCTCTAGAGCTAGTTGCCCAAGAAGCGATTGAACCGAGAGATGCTTCGCGGATGATGTTGCTCGATCGTTCCCGGCAAGAAATAGATCATTCCTTATTTAAAAAATTTCCTGATTATTTTCAAAAAGGGGATTTGCTCATTCTGAATAATACAAAGGTGTTGCCAGCTCGTCTTTGGGCTAAGAAAAAAACAGGTGGAAAGATAGAAGTGTTGTTACTCAGAGAAGAGGGGAAAGTTTGGGAATGTCTTTTGAAAAATGTTCGGGGTTTAGAGAATGGAGATGAAATTTTTTTTGAATTCGAGGAGCAAAAAATCCCTGCTCGATATTTTGTGAAAGATGAAAAAAGGTTTTTGGAATTTCCAGCGAAATTTTCAGTGAAAGATTTAATGCGAGATCAAGGTGCTGCTCCTCTTCCACCCTATATCAGGCGTGAAGCTCCACGAGCAGAAGACTTGCAACGTTACCAAAGTGTGTTTGCAAAAAAAGAAGGAGCGATTGCTGCTCCTACAGCAAGCCTTCATTTTACCGAAGAAGTTTTTGAAGCATTAAAAAGCAAAGGGGTTGAAATTCATTTTATCACTCTCCATGTTGGAATGGGAACCTTTGAGCCGATTCGTGCTGAAAATATCGAAGAGCATCAGATGCAGACAGAATATTATGAAATTGCTCCCGAAGTCGTGGAAGCGATTCAAAAAGCAAAACAGGAAGGGAGACCTGTGACAGCGGTGGGGACGACGGTGGTGAGGAGTTTGGAATCATATTTTAAAAATCCCCCCAACCCCCCTTTGACAAAGGGGGGCGAGGGGGGATTTAATTCCACCCATCTCTTCATCACTCCCGGCTACCCATTCAAAATCATCGATCGTTTTCTCACGAATTTTCATCAGCCCTGCTCTACACCCCTTTTGCTCACAAGTGCTTTTGCTGGAAAAGATTTCTTGTTTCGGGCTTATCAGGAGGCTATTGAGAGAAAATATCGATTATTTAGTTACGGGGATTGTATGTTGATCACCTAGGAGCATTTTATGAATAAAAATATTTTAACATTTCTCATTGTTACCTTTTTCTTTTTTCCTTCTTCCCTGAGCTTTTCAGCCAGTTTGAAACCTGTTTGGAAAACAGAGGCGGTTCTTCAACAGCCTGAATCGGTAGTCTACGATCCTGTGCAATCGCTTTTTTATGTTTCAAATGTTCAGGGAGATGTTTTTTCCAAAGACGGTAAGGGTTTTATTTCTCGAGTGGATGAAAAGGGTAAAGTGATTGAACTAAAATGGATGGAAGCTTTTCATGCACCCAAAGGTTTGTGTTTGGCAGGAGATTTTCTTTATGTGGCAGATATTGATGCCTTGGTGCGAATTAATATCAGAAATAAATCCAAGAAAACTTTTCCAGTGGCAGGAGCTATATTCTTGAACGATGTCAGCTGCGATCAAAATCAAAATGTGTATGTGTCAGATATGGTGCAGTCAGCGATTTATCGTTTAGTGAATGGGCGTTTTGAATTTTGGTTAAAGGATGATCGCCTCGGTGGACCCAATGGTTTAGTGTTGGAAGGCGATCAGCTTTATGTGGCTCAATGGGGACTTGCTGAAAAGGATTTCAGCACTAAAATGCCAGGCCATATTATAAAAATAGATGTGAATACAAAACAGATCAGCGATTATGGGAGCCCTCATCCGATTGGAAATTTGGATGGCTTAACTCGCTATGATTCTAATTCTTTTATCGCCTCCGATTGGATCAAGGGAACGATTTTACTAATTAACCCAAAAGGCCCCCAAACGGTGGCTACTTTTTCTCAAGGCACAGCGGATTTAACTTATCTCGCAGACAAGAAATGGCTTTTAATTCCGCTGATGAGTCAAAATCAGTTAGCGGTGTTTGAGTGGGTGCCGTAAGTAAGATTTCAGTCTAATTTATTTTCTCAAGCTTAAGATTCGCGTAAGTTTCGTAGTCGCTTTTGAGCAAAGTTATTTTGTATCCGAAGGCTTGAACGAGATCGAGTCCTTTTTGCACTTGTCCATTTAGGCGGTATTCAAAATCAATACCTATTCCCGACCACATACACTGGCGTCCTTCCGGGCAAGGATTATTGTAAAAGGCCTTCACTTCCACTTCCAAGCCTGTATCAGCCATTTTGGCCACTTGAGCTTTTTTTAAAGTAAAAGGCTGTCCCAGTGAAACTGAAATGAAATTGTTTTTTGCTTTAGATTCTGGAGCGGAAAAGGGTGTTAAGGCCTTTACTGTGCTCAGCGGCAGGATGATAAGAACAAAGAAGACTGCTACTCTAAAGAGTGATCGTGAAATCTGTTGTAAAAATAAATTCATAGGTCCTTATTATGTTCGCTGTTCTTCGTCGAATCAATTTGTTTGTTTTTTGAAAATAGCCTGCAGATTTTGAGCTGCGTTTAAGCTGTGGTAATTTCTTTAATCCATAACTTATTTAGAAATTCGTTGACGCCCAAAATTTCAATACCATCGTCTGTACGACGTGTTTGGTTTTCTTGGCTGATGACGATTTTTTTCTGAAGCTTGATTTCTTCTGCGAGTGCACGAATACCTTTGAGGTCTGTGTCTGAAACATGCGGAGAGGATTTGACTTCGATGGCGATGGAATCTCCGATTATAAAATCGACCTCGAGTTGGGATTGACTCCTCCAAAAACTTAAAGGTAGATCGATTCTTTCATAATCCAAAAAAGCTTTGAGCTCTAGGAGAATCAAATGCTCCAAGGCTTGGCCGAATTCTGGAGAGCCGGGTAGAATGATCTGTCGGCTCATTAAATAATTGGCAACGCCCACATCAAAAAAATAATATTTTGAAGTAGCGACCGCTTTGCGTTTTTTGGTTTTTTGAAAGGCGGACACTTGATGAATGAGTAAAGTATCTTCCAAGACTTGATAATATTCTCTCACCGTTCGGGGAGGAACGCCGGCATCGTTGCCCACTTTGGTGAAGTTGACGATTTGGCCGTTGCAAAGTCCAGCCACGGTAAGAAATCTTGAGAAATTTTCGATGGAACGTGTGATGGCCTCCGCCTGAATTTCCTCGCGTAGATAAGTGCCTACGTAAGCCTTCAGTTCTTCGTGGGGCAAGGGAGAATCAATAATAGGCGGTAGAGAACCTCGATTAATTCTATCGAGCAAGCGGTCATTGCCTACTTCTACGGAAACGAGGGGATGAAGATGACAGGTCCAGGCTCGACCTCCAAGCAGATTAGCGCCGCCGCGTTTTAATTTTCTAGCACTGCTTCCGGTGAGAATAAAACGAATATCTTTGCGAAGTTCTAACACCCGCTGAACTTCATCGAGTAGACCAGGTAATTTTTGAATTTCATCGAGGATGACCAAAGAGTCCGAAGACTTGATTCGTTGGCGTAAATATTCCGGATGGGCACTGAGGTCGCGGAAAATATCCGATTCAAGAAGGTTATAATAAAGAGCTTGTGGATAGTGGTGGATTAAAAAAGTGCTTTTCCCAGTTTGACGAGGGCCAAATAGAAATAATGATTTGTGTTCTAACAATCTATTAATATTGAGTTTTCTATGATATTCCATAATACAGCATCTATGTTGCCAAATTTAGCTAAAATTGGCAACTGTAATGCTGAATAATATATTGTGTAAATTTTGTTCGATAATGTCATTTCTTGAAAGTCATGCACAAATTTTTGATGGCAGTGAAGAAAATTTCTTTTCAGTCTAATTTATTTTCTCAAGCTTAAGATTCACGTAAGTTTCGTAGTCGCTTTTGAGCAAAGTCATTTTGTATCCGAAGGCTTGAACGAGATCGAGTCCTTTTTGCACTTGTCCATTTAGGCGGTATTCAAAATCAATACCTATTCCCGACCACATACACTGGCGTCCTTCCGGGCAAGGATTATTGTAAAAGGCCTTCACTTCCACTTCCAAGCCTGTATCAGCCATTTTGGCCACTTGAGCTTTTTTTAAAGTAAAAGGCTGTCCCAGTGAAACTGAAATGAAATTGTTTTTTGCTTTAGATTCTGGAGCGGAAAAGGGTGTTAAGGCCTTTACTGTGCTCAGCGGCAGGATGATAAGAACAAAGAAGACTGCTACTCTAAAGAGTGATCGTGAAATCTGTTTTAAAAATGGATTCATAAAACCTTATTATGCTCATGGAGCTTCGTCGAATCAATTTGTTTGTTTTTTACAGATTGCAAGTTGAAAGCTCCCCTTGTAGTAGCTAGGCCTCTTATGTCCTTCTCCTTTAAGCTCATCAAAACTTCTTCCGACTCTAAAGCCCGCCTCGGCGAATTCACGACGGCTCATGGAAAAGTCCAAACACCTGTCTTCATGCCCGTGGGAACTTATGGAACCGTGAAGGCGATTCGGCCTGATCAGCTCAAAAATGAACTCAAGGCATCTATTATCTTAGGGAATACCTATCATTTATATTTGCGCCCTGGACATAAGCTCATTGAAAAACTGGGCGGACTGCACAAATTCATGAATTGGGATGGCCCTATTTTGACAGATAGTGGGGGCTTTCAGGTTTTTTCTTTAGCTCAACTCCGAAAAGTGAAACCGGAGGGAGTTGAATTTCAGGATCATATTGAAGGTTCCAAGCATTTTCTGAGCCCAGAACTTGCCATTGAAATTCAGGAATCCTTGGGCTCAGACATTATGATGGTTTTGGATGAATGTTTGGCCTTTCCGGCGACTGAAGAACAAGCCAAGTTATCTTTAGATCTCACAGTCAAATGGGCCAAGCAATGTTTGGATGCCCGAAAAAGCTCCAATGCCTTATTTGCGATTCTACAAGGTGGCATGTACAAACATCTTCGCAAAGAATGTTTTGAAAAACTAGCAAGTTTGCCTCCAGCAGCGGATGGACGCCACTTTGATGCCTTTGCAGTGGGAGGTGTTTCTGTAGGGGAACCGATGGAGCTTGCCTACGAAATTGCAGATAATTGCACCGATTTTCTACCTCAGGATAAGCCTCGTTATCTTATGGGAGTAGGGACTCCGCAAGATATAGTAGAATGCATCGATCGTGGAATTGATATGTTTGATTGTGTTCTTCCTACGCGCTCTGCACGTACCGGAACCCTTTATACCTCCTTTGGAGAAGTCGATATTCGACATGCAGTCCATAAAGAGTCCGATATTTCCCTGGATGAAGCCTGTTCCTGTTATACCTGCAAGCATTTTAGCCGGGCTTACCTGAGGCATTTGTTTCAATCGAAGGAGATTTTAGCTTCCATTTTAAATTCAATTCACAATTTACATTACTATTTGAATTTGTTAGCCCAGATCCGCCTTTCCATTTCGGAAGGGAGATTCAAACAGTTTAAACAAGATTTTTTTGATCGGAGAAGACAATGAATTTATTTATTTCGACCGCTTGGGCTCAAGCCGCAGGTGGAGGCGCTGCTCAAGGTCCTGGTTTTAGCATGTTTGTTCCCATGATTTTGATTTTTGTCATTTTCTATTTTCTGATGATTCGCCCCCAACAAAAACAGCAAAAGGAAAGAAAAGCTCAAATTGCAGCCATTCAAAAAGGGGATCAAGTGATAATGGCTTCGGGCATTTATGCAAAAGTGGTGGGGGTAGCTGATAAAATTCTTACGCTTGAAATCGCAGATAATGTGAAAGTAAAAGCGGATCGTGAAGGGATTGCTACTGTAGTAAAACCCATTGAAAATTCATCTAAATAAGTAAGTCAAAATCTATATGTCACAAAACTGGCGTTACAAAATTTATCTAGTTTTATTTACGGTGTTACTTTCACTTTATGTGTTAGTGCCCACCCTATTTAATTTTCAAACCTTAAGGGAAAATGCGGAAAAAAACGGTCAAGTCCTTCCTTGGTATGTGAAAATTTTTCCTGAAAAATCAATTAATCTTGGTTTGGACTTGCAGGGTGGCATTTACGTTGAACTCGAAGTTTCGGTGGAGCAGGCCATTGGAAACCGTTTAGATGTAATGGCGAGTGATATTTCTCGTTATCTTCGCGATGAAAAAATTGAAAATGCCCAAGTCATGCATATTCCCAATACCTATGCCTTACGCGCTTTGCTTCCCAACCAGGCTGCACTTGAAAAATTCAATGTTTATCTCGATGATTATTATCGAGGTTCTTTGGCTCCTAAGCGTGAATTTTTAGAGAAGGTTTATTCCAGCGAAGAAAAAGACGAGAATAAATTACAAGCGATTTACGGAGAGCTTGTGAACGCTTTTCAAGGAAATGGGGATGTGATTGGAGTCGAGTGGTTTAGAGGTTCTTCTTCATTTAGACTTGTATTGAAAGAAGGTACTCAAGATGCATCTGTAAATGCAATCATGAGTTCCAAGTTTTCACAGTTGAAGGAAGTTCAAGAAAGTAACAAGGTTTTTGTTCAACTGACACAAGATTATTTAAAAAAACTCCGTGAAGATACTGTCAAACAAGCGGTTGAAACCATTCGTAATCGTATCGATCGATATGGGGTTGCGGAACCTTCGATTCGGCAGTTGGGTGATAATCGAGTTGCTATTGAATTGCCCGGGGTAACAGACCCAGATCGTGCCATTAGCATTGTTAAAAAATCAGGGAAGCTTGAGTTTAAATTGGTCGATGAATCGAAAAACGATGATGAAGTGAAGTCTTTAGTCGCTCAAATTCGTAAAGATGGAAATATTTCAGAAGGTTTTACAGAAGAAATTGTCACTAAAATTAATGAAGCCGCAAAAGGTAAAATTCCTTCAGAAGATGAAATTCTTTTTGAGGTTCAATA
>CAYYEM010000008.1:0-6816 GCA_964470915.1 uncultured Pseudomonadota bacterium | reverse complement strand
GGTTTGATGGGGGCATTGATTGCTGGTATTACCGTGGTCGTTTTCATGATGATCTACTATAAATTCTCAGGATTAATCGCCGACCTAGCCTTGGCGGTGAACGTGCTTTTGATTATGGGATGTCTGGCTCTTTTCCAGGCTACGCTTACCTTGCCAGGTATTGCAGGAATTGTTCTCACGATGGGAATGGGCTTGGATGCGAGTATTTTAATTTTTGAAAGAATTCGTGAAGAAGTAAAGTTGGGTAAAACCGTGAGAGCGGCCGTGGATGCTGGTTTTTCAAATTCTTTTTCTGCGGTGGTAGATACCCATTTAACCACTTTCCTTTCGGGAATTGTGCTTTATCAATTTGGTACGGGCCCTATTCGTGGCTTTGCAGTTACTTTGATGGTCGGAGTTTTAACCACACTTTTCACAGCCTATTTTCTTTCACATTTAATTTTTGATTATTTGACTACCAAGGTGAAGATTCAGAAGGTGAGTATTTAAATGAAGCTTTTTAAAAAAGACATTCCTTTCATGCAATATCAGGTTTACCTGGTTGTTTTTTCCATCCTTTTGACCATTGCCTCTTTAATGTTTATTGCCAAAGAGGGTCTGCGTTTTGGAATTGATTTCACCGGTGGAATCAAATTGCAGTATCAATTTTCAAAGCCTGTGGATTCTACACAGATCACGACGGTTCTATCAGCGGCATTAAAAGAAAAATTTGTCGTGCAACAGTTTGGGCGTGAAGCGGATAAGAGTTATGTTCTCGATATTGAAAAACCTGAAAGCAGTATCGAAGGTTTTTCGGAAAAAGTGACCCAAGCTTTAAATGCGGGTTTAAAAGATAATTCGGCCAGTCTTTTAAAAGAAGAAGCTGTGGGCCCCAAAGCAGGGCAAGAGCTGCGTAGAAAAGGGGAGTTGGCGGTCATTATTACCTGGATTCTGATTTTGGTGTATATTGGTTTTAGATTTGATTTTTATTTTTCTCCAGGGGCTATTATTGCTCTGATACACGATTTGATTATTACTTTGGGAATTTTTGCGATCAGTGGTCGTGAAATCAGTCTGACGGTTTTGGCTGCTTTTCTCACGCTCTTGGGTTATTCGGTGAATGATACCATTATTGTCTACGATCGTGTTCGTGAGAACGCCAGAAAATTCAAGTCGATGCCGGTGCCTGAACTCGTAAATTTGAGTATCAACGAAACTCTTTCACGAACGATTGTAACTTCACTTGTAGTGTTTTTTGTGGTGTTAGTTCTTTTCATTATGGGTCAGGGTGACATTCAAGATTTTGCTTTTGCAATGCTTGTGGGTGTCATCACTGGAACTTACTCTTCAATTTTTATTGCGTCACCCGTTTATATTTATCTCAAGAAAAAATTTCCTCAAAAAGGAAAATGATTTTTGTAACTAGTCTGCATTCCTTCCGTGATCGCAAGATTCGCCGTAAGGAATAGCGTTTTTTGAAAGCTCGAAAGATCAGTCTAGTTTCAATATCGATAGATTCGGCTTAGATCCCTCTCATTCCAGGAATGCTGACCAGTTACTGATTTTTTTCAAATCTAAACCTTGCTGACGGTAAGCAATGTATCGATCTGGGCGGATGAGGTAGAGTCCTTCTTTTTCAATTCCGTAAAGAGAGTAAAGAGGTCCTTTCGGAATTTCTAAACAGGTAAGTGCTTTTCTTTGAAGAGACTTCAGCAGAGAAGCTGCATTTTCCTTTTCACAAAAAATAAGCAGAATGTAATTTGGATCTTCAAAAGTATCGAAAAGAGTTTTTGAATTTTTAAAATCTCCATCGAGCGCTCTTTCTCCAGGACGAGGTGCTTGGGAGGGCCAATGTTGACCAGGCGCTTCGGACACAATCTTACTTTTTCGATAATTTACCTGCAGTTGACTCACAAAATACGCAATGGTTTGGACAATACGTGGAAAAATAAATTTAGCCGCGAAAGGAAGTAGATAGTTTTTTAGTAATCGTGCTGTCAGTCCTTGAGAAACAATGGCTTTAAAAAATCGGTCCGTTGTTTTCAAGACTCGTTCGCCTACCGGTTGTCGCTCCAGCGAATAACTTTCAAGAAGTTTGGGCGATGACTTCTTTTGAATGACCAGTGCTAATTTCCAGGCAAGATTGAAGCTGTCCTGAATGCCAGTGTTCATGCCTTGGCCGCCAGCCGGGCTGTGGATGTGAGCTGCATCTCCTGCGATAAATACGCGTCCTTCCTGATATGATGGACTTACTCGATGATGAAGATGAAAGTAGCTGAGCCAATAGGTTTTTATAATTTTTCCTTTACCAGGAATGAAATGGTCCACGCATTTTTGAAAATCTTCAAGAGTTGGCTCGGGAGCAGAATTAACCTGAGAAGAGGGATTGACAGTGATGAGTCTCACCCAGCCTTTCCGCATTGGTAATATTGCAAAAAATCCTTTGGATTCAAAAAATAAATACATTTCATCTTGTTTTAGAGAGCTTTGAAATTCTACATCCGCAAGAGAAAAAAGTTGAGAATAAGCACTCCCCTTAAAAGGAAGATTTAAGGAATGTCTCACGACACTGTGTGCGCCATCACAACCAACAAGATAAGAAGTGCATAGGTTTTCTTCCTGGCCATTTTTTCGAAGCGTGACGGTGACTTGTCCTGAGTCTTGGCTCAAGGACAAAAGTTCGGTATTTCGTTCTATTTGGATTCCTTGTTTTTCAAGAGCAGAAATTAAAATTGCTTCCGTATCATTTTGAGGGAGTACCAAAGGAAAAGGGTAAGGACTTTTCAAACTCTGAAAATGGGCTTCAAAGGCAAGATGATGACGCATGAAAAGATTCATCTGACTAATTTTTTGTCCTCTTTGAATGATTTCATCAATGATCCCCATAAAATGAAAGACTTCAAGTGTGCGAACTTGAATGAGTAAGGCACGAGACTGTTCTGCAGGTCCTTCATTTTTATCAATGATGCGAATTGGAATGTTTCGGCGTGCGAGCTCATAAGCGAGCACTAAACCTGTTGGTCCTGCACCAACGATGAGAACTTCTGGAGAATGGAAGGCTTGATTTGACACCGACTGATTTTAGCTGTTGAGCTGTGGGGCGACTAGTTTTTTATGTCTTTTTTTTAAAATTGCTTAGGGGTATAGAAAATAAAAGGGAGGTTTTTTGAAAGCTAAACGTTGGGTATCTCGACTGGTCTCACAAAATGAAACACTGGGTTTGTCTAAAGCTTTAGGTATTCATCCTATCACGGCCCAAGTTTTGTTGAATCGTGGTATTCAAAATCCGGAACAGGCTCATTCATTTTTAAATCCTAAATTTGAAGAATTTCCAAACCCCTTTTTGATGAAAGATATGGAAAAGGCTGTGTTGTGTTTGGAAGAAGCAATCCGTACGAAACGAAAAACTGTCATTTACGGAGATTATGATGTGGATGGCACTACGGGTTCTTCGCTGCTTTATTTATTTTTGAAAGAACTTGGGGCTGAGGTGGATGTCTATATTCCGCATCGAGTACAAGAAGGTTACGGTTTGAATCTCAAAGCTCTTGAATATTTAAAATCTCAAAAATATGAACTTGTCGTAACAGTTGATAATGGAATTGCTTCGGTCGTTGAAGCGGAGAGAGCTCGTGAAATTGGTCTCGATCTTGTGATTATCGATCATCATCAAGTGCCCCCGCAGGTGCCATTTGCAAAAGCAATTTTAAATCCAAAACAAATTGGTTGCGAATATCCATATAAAGAATTGGCAGCAGTAGGCGTTGTGTTTCAATTTTGTTTGGCATTCCGTAATCATCTTCGCCAAAAAAGTTTTTTTACTACGCGTCCAGAACCTAATCTTAAAAAATACTTGGATTTGGTTACTCTCGGAACCATTGCAGATATGGTTCCGCTAACGGGCCTCAATCGCATTCTTGTAAAAAAGGGTTTAGAAGTTCTTACGAATTCTCAAAATATTGGAGTACAGGCTTTAAAAGAAGTTTCGGGATTGAAAGGAGAAATTAGCCCAGGACAAGTAGGCTTTCGCTTAGGGCCTCGCATCAATGCCGCGGGCCGTTTAGATTCTGCAAAATTGGGTTTTGATCTTTTGACAAGTTTTGATGTGCATCAAGCGAAAATACTTGCTCGAAAACTGGATGAAGCCAATCGGGAGCGACAAGATTTGCAGGAAAGAATCGTAAAAGAAGCTACAGAAAAAATCGAGCAAGGAAATTATTTGCAAAATAAAAAATCGATTTTGATTTTTGATTCTTCTTGGCATGTGGGTGTGATTGGCATTGTAGCCAGCAAGCTTGTCGAACGTTTTCATTTGCCTGCACTTGTAGGAACTCAAGAAGGGGATGAGGTGAGATGTTCTGGTCGGTCAATTTCGGGACTTAATTTATATGATGCTCTTTGTGAAAGTGCTCCCTATCTAAAAAAGTTTGGGGGTCACAAACAAGCCGCAGGTTTACATTTTAAAATAGCTCAGAAAGATTCTTTTTGGGAGGCTTTTGATCTGGCAGTTAAAAAACAATTAAACTCTGAGGAAGATTTTTTGCCCCAGATTCGTTTTGATGCTGAATTGGATCCTGCTGAAATTAAGGATTCTTTTATTGAAGAACTTCAGCAATTAGAACCTTTTGGCCAAGGAAATCCTGAGCCTGTATTTTGGAGTAATCGCTATCATTTAAAAGCTCAAAAAATAGTGGGGGAAAAGCATTTAAAATTGGTTTTAGAGGCTCAAAACCGTAGTTTTGATGCGATTGGTTTTGGCATGACTGAGCTCCAAGTCCCTGTTTTTTCAAGCCTTGAGTGTTTATTTACCTGTGAATTTAATGAATGGCAGGGCAATAGAAAGATCCAACTTCGTCTTTTAGATAGCCCTCGAAAATCCTAAAAAATTTCAAAAAATAACGCATTGCATAAGAAAAAATATTGACAGGTATGACGCGTCGTGTTACCTCCAAATCATCAACGTTTTTAAAGGAGGATTTTTCAGTGGCTGCAAAAAAATCAAAAAAAGTTCAAGTCGTTTCAAACAAAGATTTCTTAAAACTTCGTTTGGATAACATTAACAATATTTTAGGTCGTTTTGAAAAAGAAGTGGAAGGAATCTTCAAAAAGTTAGTGAGACAGGGTGAAAAATCCAGCCGTGAACTCCGTAAAAACTTTGATGATGTTATTAAAAAAGTTCGCAAGACCGATATTTATACTAAGGCACAAGAAAAAACTGAAGATTTTGAAAAAGAAGTACGCAAACTAGCTGATGATGTTGTTGGACGTGTTAAAAATTTAGAGTTAGGTCAGGGTTTGTTTTCAGCAAAGAAAATTTTTAAAGATATTCGTAAAACTTTCAACACCTTTGTCTCTAAAATTGAAAAAGTAGATTTTTTAGAACAAGCCAAAGAAAAAGCTGAAAGTACTCGTAATGACATTCTTTCTTTCTTGAGTATTCCTTCTCAAAATGAAGTTGAAAGACTCGAAAAGAAAATTGTGAGTTTAGAAAAAAGAATTCAAAACTTGTCGCATAAAGCGGCTTAGTTAAAAAGCTTACCTCCCTCGAAAAGGGCTTGCTCCGAAAGGGGCGGCCCTTTTTTGGTTTTTATTGTCGGCTTATTTAAAATGCTATCTCCAGCGTTGCTATTCGCTCACGATCATCACGTACAGGAAGTACGCTGCGGGTGTCGCTCGCTCATGTCTGTCTTGCATATAGCATTTTAACTAAGACTCTGAGAGTAAATACCACTATTGAATTAAAATCGCCCCTGCGTTAGGCAACCTAAATGACTCGAGACAAGGCTATTATCATACTATCAGGAGGCTTGGATTCTTCCGTTGCGCTTTGTGTAGCTCAAGAAAAGTACGAAGTTGTCTTGGCACTTACTTTTGATTATGGCCAGCGTGCGGCACAAAAAGAAAAAGAAGCTGCAAAGCGTTTTGCTGAACATTACAAGATTCAACATCAGTTTATTTCCTTGGATTGGCTGAAAAATATCACTCAAACGGCTTTGGTGAATCAGAATCAAAAACTTCCACAACTTAAGAATGAACAGCTCGATCAAAAAGAAGTTGGACTTGAATCGGCAAAGTCAGTGTGGGTACCCAATCGCAATGGAGTTTTTATCAGTATAGCGGCTGCTTTTGCGGATAGTTTGAAAGCCAAAGTGATTATCACAGGATTTAACGCCGAAGAGGCAGCGACTTTTCCAGATAATTCAGCCGAATACGTGAAAGAAGCAAATGCAAGTTTAGCTTATTCGACCCAAGTCCAATGCCGAGTAGAAGCTCCTACGATTGAGTGGAATAAAAGAGAAATTGTCCGCGAAGCGATGAAGTTTAACCCTTCGACTACGCTCAGGGCAAGTTTTCCCTTTGAGTGGTTGTGGAGTTGTTATGAAGGGGGAGAGAAAATGTGTGGAAAATGCGAATCCTGTTTGCGTTCCAAAAGAGCTTATTTGGAAAATGGTCTTACGGATATGGTTAATGAATTATTTTTATGAAAACCTTGGCTATCAAATTTATCGAAAAACAAATTCCTTATACCGGAAAAGAACTGCGTTCTCATTTTATTTATAGTCAATTACAGGGGCTCGCGTCGCCCCCTCCATCGGCAAAGCCGCTGGAGCCCCCCCCTCACCGCGCCGGTGGCGCTAGTTGGATTGATTGTGATCTTTTGGGGGATGCTTTGGTGAGTTTTGTAGGGCCTTGTGAGGTGAGTTTAGATCATATGGTCGATTTGGAAGATGTAAAGCTCAAGAGCCCTATCTATTCTGAAAACATGCTTCATTTTTTAGGTGAGTTTTATGGCATCAGTTTGGAAACGACTGTGCTCTATCAACGATTGCTCATGGC
>CAYYEM010000007.1:60790-62486 GCA_964470915.1 uncultured Pseudomonadota bacterium | reverse complement strand
AAACTCACCGGCGCAGAAATTGTGATTGAATCGATGAAAGATATGGGCACGGAAATCGTGTTTGGTTATCCGGGGGGGGCTATTCTTTTTGTTTATGATGAAATATACAAACATCCAGAATTAAAACATATTTTAGTGCGCCATGAACAGGGTGCTGTGCACATGGCAGATGGTTATGCGCGTGTTACTGGAAAACCCGGCGTATGCATTGTGACTTCAGGCCCCGGAGCGACGAATACGGTGACCGGATTGGCTACGGCATACATGGATTCAATTCCCATGGTGGTGATTACGGGCCAGGTGCCGGTTTCAATGATTGGGAATGATGCTTTCCAAGAAGCAGATGTGGTGGGAATTACACGTTCCTGCACCAAACATAATTATCTTGTGAAAAATGTGAATGATCTGCAACGCGTGATTAAAGAAGCTTATATTGTAGCAACGACGGGTCGTCCGGGTCCGGTGGTGGTGGATGTTCCTAAAGATGTGCAACAACATACCGCTGAATATCTTCCGATGGATCAAATAAAAACTCGCAGGCCTTATGTTCCTGAAAAAGCCGATCCAGAGCAAATTCAAAAAGCTTTTGATTTACTTCTCGCTGCCAAGGCTCCGCTTTTCTATGTGGGTGGTGGAGCTGTTCTTTCGAATGCAGCCCCTGAAGTTTACGAATTGGCTCATTTGATGGGTATTCCGGTTTCGATGACCTTGATGGGGCTCGGAGCTTTTCCAGGCACTGATCCAATTTCTCTCGGAATGTTGGGAATGCACGGAACTTATTATGCCAACATGGCCATTAATAATTGTGATGTGCTTTTTGCGATTGGTAGCCGTTTTGATGATCGCGTTACCGGAAAACTTTCAGAATTTTCTGTGAATTCTAAAAAAATTCACTTGGATGTAGATGCTTCTAACATTGGTAAGAATGTTGTAACGGATGTGCCCATTGTGGGAGATGTGAAACAAGTACTGACCGAGATGATCCAGCTCGCCAAAAATTATAAAAAAATGGAAGTCTTTCAAAAACAGATTGAGCATTGGTGGACCAGAATTCGTGAATGGGAAGCGAAGGCACCCATTACTTATCAGCAGTCGATGGAAGAACAAATTAAGCCGCAATATGCGCTCGATATGCTTTACAAACTGACCAAAGGTGAAGCGATTGTCACGACGGATGTAGGTCAGCATCAAATGTGGGCTGCTCAATTTTTTAAATTTGCGAAACCCAGACATTGGTGTACTTCGGGTGGCTTGGGCACGATGGGTTTTGGTTTTCCGGCTGCAATTGGTGCCCAGTTTGCGTATCCCGATGCGACGGTGATTTGTGTTTCCGGAGATGGAAGCATCCAAATGAATATTCAAGAATTGGGAACTGCCGTAGAACATAAACTTCCCGTGATCATTGCGATTATGAATAATAATTTTTTGGGGATGGTGCGGCAGTGGCAGGAATTATTTTATGATAATCGTCTTTCGCAAGTAACATTCGGTTGCATGCCCGATTTTGTAAAGCTGGCGGAAAGTTACGGTGCGCAAGGTTTTCGCGTGGAAAAACCGCAAGATGTGGTGCCCGTGATACAGAAAGCTCTCGCAACGCGTGATAAGCCCACGATCATCGATTTTGCAGTGGCTTTAGAAGAGAATGTGTATCCGATGGTACCGGCGGGTAAGGGAATTGCCGATATTGTTTTAGCTT
>CAYYEM010000007.1:56119-60690 GCA_964470915.1 uncultured Pseudomonadota bacterium | reverse complement strand
AATGTGTATCCGATGGTACCGGCGGGTAAGGGAATTGCCGATATTGTTTTAGCTTAACCCAGCCCAAAAGGGGCTGTTGAGGGGGAGGCTCCAGCGGCTTTGCCGATGGAGGGGGCGACGCGAGCCCCAGATGATGCCGAGAATGTGTATCCGATGGTACCGGCGGGTAAGGGAATTGCCGATATTGTTTTAGCTTGATTGGTTTTTATTATGTCACACAAACATACAATTTCAGTTTTGGTAGAAAATGAATTTGGCGTTCTTGCGCGTGTTTCTGGAATGTTTGCAGCGCGAGGTTATAACATCGACTCTCTTTCGGTGGCTCCCACCGCAGATCCTCGTTATTCACGCATGACTATTCTTACCACGGGCAGTGAGCTGATCATTGAACAAATTTTAAAACAGCTGAATCGTTTGCTCGATACTGTAAAAGTTCAAGATTTAACCGGTGAAAATTTTATGAGCCGTGAAATGATTTTGGTGAAGGTGAAATCCAACCCAGAGTCTACTTCAGGAATTACCAAGATTGCTGAAAATTATGGGGCAAAAGTAGTGGAGCAAAATCCCGATTTTTTAACCTTAGAATATTCAGGAGAACATGAAAAGGTTAATGCTCTGCTTGCTGATTTAAAACCCTTTAAAATTTTGGAAGATGTACGTACGGGAGCCATTGCTATCCAACGAGGAAAGGTGGGCTAAATGGCAAAAGAAGGCATTCCTTTTTTGCTGGCAAGTTTTGCGTTAGTGGTTTTGGCCTATTTAGTGAAACCTTTTGTTGCCATTCCCTTCGTTTTGTTTTTTCTTTTTGTCGCATATTTCTTTAGAGATCCGAAAAGAAGCCCCCCGGAAGATGAGCAACTTCTTGTGTCTCCTGCCGATGGGAAAGTATTAGAGATCCAAGAGGTGAATGACCCTCGCTTTTATGAAGGGCCCGCAAAAAAAATTGCGATTTTTATGTCTCCTATGGATGTCCATGTAAATCGAGCTCCTGCTAGCGGCATTGTAGAGAAAGTTGAGTATCAACACGGTAAATATCTCATGGCCTGGGAAGAAAAAGCTTCCGATGCCAATGAACGAAACGCTGTTTTTCTTCAGACAAATCGGGGTTTTAAAATTACTTTTGTACAAATTGCTGGTTTTTTAGCCCGAAGAATTATCTGTGATGTCAAAAGAGGATCGGTTTTAAATAGGGGTATGCGTTTTGGGATTATCCGATTTGGTTCACGAGTGGATGTTTATTTGCCTCTTGATTTGGAAATTGAAGTGAAGGTAGGGGATAAGTTAAGAGCCGGAGAAAGTGTTTTAGCAAAATTTCCTGCGTAGGATTTTTAAATGGCAAACGAAAAGGACA
Source organism: uncultured Pseudomonadota bacterium (assembly GCA_964470915.1). Classification (GTDB taxonomy): domain Bacteria; phylum UBA10199; class UBA10199; order JADFYH01; family JADFYH01; genus CAYPXN01. Next base: position 59,339 of record CAYYEM010000007.1, on the reverse strand, counting down.
ATGAAATAACGAAAGAATCACGACCTCGTCGTTCGGGCATTAAGAAGGGTATTTATATTCTTCCGAGCTTGTTTACGACGGCTTCTTTGTTCTGTGGTTTTTTCTCCATTATTCGTTCCATTTCGGGAGATTTTGTCCCAGCGGCTTGGGCCATTATGTTTGCCGGTGTATTTGATGGTTTAGATGGAAGAGTCGCTCGTTTGACAAAATCTGAAACTGAATTTGGTATTGAATATGATTCTCTGGTGGATTTGGCCAGTTTTGGTTTAGCTCCTGCCATTTTAATTTTTACTTGGACTTTGAGTGATTTTCATCGCTTCGGTTGGGCCGCAGCCTTTTTGTTTTTTGCCTGCGGAGCTTTGAGATTAGCTCGTTTTAATGTTCAACATACGAATGTGGAAAAGCGATTTTTTCAGGGTTTACCCATACCTTGTGCAGCCTACATGTTAGCTAGTTTTGTAATTTTAGCTTCACAAATGAATTGGCCTGAAGACTCTGTTTCTTACTTCGTATTGCCATTAACCATTGCCTTAGCTTTACTCATGGTTTCGAATATTCGTTATCGAAGTTTTAAAGATATTGATTTTTCAAAACCCCAATCCTTTCTTTTTTTAGTGGCAGCGGCAGTGATTATTTTTGTGGTAGCCAGTGCTCCTCAAGAAACCATGTTTTTTGCCTCTTCCTCCTATGTGGTGATGGGCCTCGTAGATGAAATTCTACATCTACGTAACCGAAAAAACTTCCTTGAGAAGAAGCTTGCTCAATCTCAAAAGGAAGCACCTCGTGATCGACTTAAGATCGTGCAGCTTCAGGATGAGCTAGAACAAAAGCAAAAATAGCTTCAACTTGTCTGCACGGTAAACTCCGTATACAATAGATTACTCAATGAAGAACCCGTAGGGTCGCACCTTGGCGTGTCCCAAAGAATATGAAGGAAATAGATATGAAATCCGAACAGGTTAAAATTTTTGATACGACTTTAAGAGATGGAGAGCAATCTCCTGGCTGTAGCATGGATATCAATGAAAAATTGCGCATGGCCCGACAGTTAGAAAAATTAAATGTAGATGTGATTGAAGCAGGTTTTCCCATTGCATCAGAGGGAGACTTCCAGGCAGTGAAAAAAATTGCTCAGGAAATTACGAGCTCTACCATTGCAGGTTTGGCTCGTGCGAATGAAAAAGATATCGATAGAGCCTGGGAAGCATTGAAGTATGCTAAGTCTGGTAGAATCCATACTTTCATTGCAACTTCTGATATCCATTTACAATACAAATTAAAAAAATCGCGTGAGCAAGTTTTGGAAGATGCTTACAAAGCCGTGAAACATGCTCGCCAATATACCCCGGATGTAGAATTTTCAGCAGAAGATGCTACGCGCAGCGACTGGGAATATTTGGCAAAGGTGTTTAGTGCGGCTGTAGAAGCAGGTGCTACCACTCTTAATGTGCCAGACACTGTGGGTTATACTTGCCCAGATGAATTCACCCGTTTGATGAATTTTTTAAAAGCTAATGTAAAAGATGCGGATAAAATTGTTTTTAGTGTGCATTGCCATAACGACTTGGGCTTAGCTGTGGCCAACAGTTTGGCTGCAGTGCAAGCGGGTGCGCGACAAGTCGAGTGTACTGTGAATGGAATAGGGGAGCGGGCGGGAAATGCTTCGATGGAAGAAGTAGTCATGAGCATGAAGGTTCGTCAGGGCTTATTTCATTGTGATACACGCATCGTGACAGAACAAATTTGCCATTCGAGTAAATTGTTAACTTTGATTACCGGTGTTTCTGTACAACCCAATAAAGCTATTGTGGGAGCAAATGCTTTTGCGCATGAGTCAGGAATTCATCAGGATGGTCTCCTGAAAAATCAGATGACCTACGAAATTATGACACCTAGTTCTGTCGGCTGGAGTAGTCACAAATTGGTGTTGGGTAAACATTCAGGACGTCATGCCTTTAAAGCACGATTGATAGAGTTAGGTTATCAATTATCGGATGAAGAATTAGAAAAAGCCTTTGTATCTTTTAAGAAATTGGCTGATCTGAAAAAAGAAATTTTCGATGATGACTTAGAAGCCTTGGTTACGGATGAATTAAGCCGTGGACCTGATAAATATGAGTTGTTGGATGTACGCGTACAAAGTGGAACCAAATTAAAGCCTAAAGCTAAGGTAAAGTTGAAAGTGGATGGTAAAAAAATAAAAAGCGGGGAAGCTAACGGTGCAGGCCCTGTAGATGCTACTTTCAAGGCCTTAAAAAAATTAGCAGGCTTTAAAGGTGAATTGATGAAATTCAATGTGGCTGCCATCACTGGTGGAACTGATGCCCAAGGGGAAGTGTCCGTTACCTTGAAAGATAAAGGTAAACAAGTGGTGGGTGTGGGAACTCATGCTGACATTTTACAAGCTTCCGCGAAAGCTTATGTGAATGCATTAAACCGCTTGGAACATTTTTCAAAAAAGAAGGAAGGGATTTAACTCTACTTTTTTTCTCAGTATTTTTTGTCGAATCAAAAAAAGAGTGGCTCCAAAAGTAATCATCCAAGTAAAAGAATTCGGATGAGCGCTTTTATTGAGAGCACAAGCACCTCCAAAGATAGTGTCTGGATTGGAAGAGGTCGTGTTTGTGACAGCAGGATTTGCTGTTTCTGGCTTAGGTTCTGGCTTTTCTTCTGTCACGGTGGAAGTAGGAGTGGAATTTTCAGGAAGAGTTTCTGGAATTTTGCAGCTTTCGATTGAAGTGTAAACGCAGCCTACTTCACTCCAAACATCTATGGTGCAGGGATCGCTATCGTTGCAATCTTGGGATATGGTTTGGCATTGGGGAATTTCTATAAATCTACATAGATTGTCATCGCCTATTTGGTCAGAAGTGCAGGGATTGTTGTCGTTGCAATCCATAGCGCCACAATTTTCTCTTATCCCAGAGCTTAAGCATCTGCCTGGACGGATATCATTGATGCCATTGATTAAGCATATTTCATTTGTGCAAGGATCTTGATCATCGCAGTCAGCGTCACTTTCACAAAAAAGGATTTGTTGTAGACGATTATCTTCTCTTTCTCCGGCAGAGAGTTGTCCCACATCAGCTTTTACAGAGGAAATAAATAGGTTTAATAGAAGAAAAAGAAAGAATGATAAATGTTTAGACATAAGCGCCTCCAAATAAATCATGGCAAACAGCCATGGGCGCTATCTTTCCCTTTCAATTCAATTATCGGT
>CAYYEM010000007.1:52872-56019 GCA_964470915.1 uncultured Pseudomonadota bacterium | reverse complement strand
TCCTCCGTCGCTTGGAAAATCTTCAGTGCAAGGATTGTTATCATTGCAATCGAGAGGTGGTGGTGGCGGCGGTGGCTGGCATTCCGGTGTATTCAAAAGAATATGAAGACATTGCCCCCCATCACTTAGAACATCATTTGTGCAGGGATTATTATCATTACAATCGGGTGGAGGTGGGCCGCATTCTCCCGGTGTATGCAGGCATAAGCCTTTAGCTTGTCCTTCCGCAAATACACATCGGTCAATGCTGCAGGGAATATTAGTTTTGCAATCTGCATCTGATTCGCATGAATTGGTATCAATTAAAATAGGTTCTTCTGTGAAGCCCCTTTGCAGAGGAAAGAATGATAGAAATGCAAAAAGGGATAAACAGATAACGAAACGTTGATTTTTCACAACACGCCATCTTTCTACCCCTTCAGTAACTTAAGTTATCGGTAATATGTTTTGAAAGTTGCTTGTCGGCCCATTTTACAGTTGAGGATTATGACTTTTCTCAAAAGCTGTAATTTCTTTTTCATGCTGTAAGGTAAGGCCGATATCATCTAAGCCACGAATAAGATGGGTTTTTACGGCATTGTCGATATCAAAATGAAAGGAAATTTCTTCAGGTAAATGAAGTGTAATGCGCTGTTCTTCCAAATTGATGGTAGCTTCTAAGCCTTCATAGCGTTCCACCATTTGAAAAATTTCTTCGACTTCTTTTTCAGCCAAACTGATGCAGAGTAAACCATTCTTCATGCTATTGTTGTAGAAAATATCAGCGAAAGCAGGAATGTCACCACTTTTGGGCGCAATCACCACTTCAAATCCATACTGAACGATGGCCCAGACCGCGTGCTCGCGAGAAGATCCACAGCCAAAATTATTGCCTGTGACTAAAATACTTACATTTTTATAGCGAGGGGAGTTTAGAATGAAATCAGGATTATCTTTTCCGTCAGGTAAATATCTCCAATCAAAAAATAAACTTTCTCCATAACCGGTGCGCTTAATCGATTTCAAAAATTGTTTTGCGATAATTTGATCGGTATCGACGTTAGCGCGATTTAAAATAGCCAGTTTTCCACGGTGTGATTTGAATGATTTCATGATTGATTTCTTTCTCCGTTCGCCCTGAGGTTCTCGAAGGGCAATCTTAGTGTTCACCTGTGCTTCGAGAGCCTCAGCACGAACGGTTTTGCTAAATTTTTCTAATATCTACAAATTTACCTGCGATAGCTGCAGCGGCAGCCATTTCAGGACTTACCAAGTGAGTGCGGCCACCTTTGCCTTGGCGTCCCTCAAAGTTTCGGTTACTGGTCGAAGCACAGCGTTGCTCCGGTTGAAGTTGATCTGGATTCATCGCCAAGCACATGCTGCAACCTGATTCACGCCATTGAGCACCGGCTTCCGTAAAGATTTTATCGAGTCCTTCTGCCTCAGCGTCTTTTTTCACCTTTTGAGAACCTGGGACAATCATGGCAGTGACACGCGAAGAAACTTTTTTACCTTTCATCACTTGAGCAGCTGCTCGTAAATCTTCAATACGGCCATTGGTGCAGCTTCCGATAAACACGACATCGATTTCTGTATCAGTCAGTTTTTGACCGGGTTTGAGTCCCATATATTCCAAAGCGTATTCTACATCTCTCTTCGAAAGGCCTGCGACTTTATCTGTATCTGGGACAGGTGCATCTACATCAATGACCATACCTGGAGAAGTGCCCCAAGTTACTTGAGGGGCAATTTGACTGGCATCAATCGTGATGGATTTATCAAATTTTGCATCGGGATCACTAGGCAATGTTTTCCAATAAGCGATCGCCTTTTCCAAATCTTTTCCCTTCGGAGCGAAAGGGCGATTTCCAGAACTAATATAATTGATAGTTGTTTCATCGGGAGCAATAAGCCCAGCACGAGCACCGGCTTCAATCGACATATTACAAATGGTCATGCGCGCTTCCATCGAAAGAGAACGAATGGTATCACCGCAATATTCGAATACCGATCCAGTTCCGCCGGCGGTACCGATAAGGCCAATCAGTTTTAATACCATGTCTTTCGCTGTAACGCCTTTACCCAGCTTTCCATGATATTCTACTTTATAGTTTTTGGATCGACGCTGACGAAGCGTTTGAGTGGCTAACACATGTTCGACTTCAGAGGTTCCGATTCCAAATGCTAAAGCGCCAAATGCACCATGCGTCGCAGTGTGAGAGTCTCCACAAACGATAGTATTACCAGGCAAGGTAAGTCCCAGTTCAGGACCTATAATGTGAACAACGCCTTGTTTGTCGCTGTTTAAATCGTAAAGGGTGATTCCAAATTCTTTGCAATTTGTGGTTAAGGCTTCAATTTGGGCTTTTGCGATTTCATCTTTGATGTTGTAACGATCGACCGTCGGGACATTGTGATCCATCGTCGCAAAAGTAAGATTAGGTTTTCGAACTTTGCGATTCGTTAAACGCAGTCCTTCAAAAGCCTGTGGACTGGTCACTTCATGAATGAGATGACGGTCGATATAAAGAAGAGAATCACCTTCCGGTAAATTGGTGACTAAGTGAGATTCCCAGATTTTGTCGTAGAGAGTTTTTGTCATTTATTTTCCAATTGTTTGCCCTTCGAGAGCCTCAGGGCGAACGTTTCTCAATTTAAATAAACCGTTCGTGCTGAGGCCCTCGAAGCATGAACGGCGTTGAATTAAACTTCTTCAATGATTCTATCTGCCATTTGTTCAGTAGTCAGGATGTTGAATTCTTTTAAAACTGCATGAGCGGCATTTTTATCTTTTTGACTGACAGGTCCTTTGATTTTTTCGTAAGCGGATTTTATTCCACAGATGTCAATCGTTCGGGCACCTTTATCTAAAGCTTTAGCTACTGCATTTTCAATAGCTTGTGCCTCTTTTTCTAATTTAAAACTGTAGCTCAGCATCATGGCTGCAGAACGGATTTGGGCAATGGGATTGACGATGCCCAATCCCATTAAATCGGGTGCAGTGCCGCCTGAAGGTTCATACATCCCAAATCCTTTTTCATTAATTGAGGCAGAAGGGAGTAAACCTAAAGAGCCTGTAATGGCGGCAGATAAGTCGCTTAAAATATCTCCAAAAAGATTTTCAGTGACGATCACGTCAAATTGACGAGGCCAAGTGGCAATTTGCAT
>CAYYEM010000007.1:48047-52772 GCA_964470915.1 uncultured Pseudomonadota bacterium | reverse complement strand
CCGCCTGTGAGTTCACGTACGGTTAATATTTCAAAACTGGTGTTTCCTTTTTCATCACTCAAGCGTTCAGTTTTTAAGGAGGAGGCAGAAGCCAGGGGGGCATAAATGGTTGCAGGTCTTAAGTTAGCAAAAAAGCCATAATATTTTCGGATAGCAAGTAAACCTTCTTTTTCGACCAAGCCTTGAGGCAAATCATCGCGGCCGACGGAACCAAAAAGAATGGCATCACTGGCATCGGTAATTTTTAAAGTTTCAGGAGGAAGCGGATGCTTATATTTATCAAAAGCAGCGCCTCCTACGAGGGCTTCTTCAAACTGAAAGTTTAAATTAAATTTTTGGGCGCAAGCCTTTAACACTCGAATGGCAGCTGCCATAAACTCAGGAGCAGAGCCGTCACCCGCTAAAACAGCAATTTTATGTGGTTGGGTCATAAGACCTACCCTGTTAGCAAGGTGAGATTGATTTTGCAAGGGGAGGGGGAAAAATAATTGGATTCTGTTTTAGGGGGTGTTAGGGCTTATTTATGGCTAACTTTTGCTATCATTGTAAAAACGAAGTGCAGGTGACCGAGCGAGTGGGAAGGGGTGATACTTGTCCTTTTTGTAACTCCGATGCTCATTGCTGTTTGAATTGTACTTTTTACGATACTTCCGCTTATAACGACTGTCGCGAACCGAATGCCGAACGGGTTTTAGAAAAAGATCGGGCTAACTTTTGTGATTATTTTGAATTTGTCAAAGACCGTAAAGGAAACGTTTCTACCAAAGAACTAGATGCCAAAGCAAAACTCGAAGCTTTATTTAAAAAATCGTGAGTATTTTAAAAAAAATCCAAATAGCCTGGGAATGGCGTAAAGCTTATGTTGAAAAAAATAAGCTTGAAGCTTTTCGATTGGTAAATGGAGTGGGAGATAATCTCCAGGGCTTGCAGATTGATTATTATGCGGGAGCTTTTCACATTGTTTTTAAAGAAGCTTCCTGTTTTGAAGCTCGAAAAGAGTTAGTTCAAGATCTGATTAAAATAGCTTCTCAAATAGATGCCACAAGGGAGTTTCGTTGTTTTGAAGCGATGAATTTTTCGCCTCTTCCCACTTTCGCGACTCGTGAAAAAGGTCCGGGTGCTCTACTCAATAAAGTGATTCAAGAAGGGGATTTTAAGTTTGAAATACGCTTAGGTGAAGGCCAACACAGTGGTTTGTTTTTGGACCAACGTGAAAATCGCAAAACCATCTATCACAATTCAAAAAAAAGAAGAGTGCTTAATCTTTTTTCCTATACGGGTGCTTTTACAATTGCAGCGATGAAAGGCGGAGCCAACGAAGTAGTCTCTGTAGATCTTTCTAAAAATTATCTGGATTGGTTGAAACGAAATGTAGTTTTAAATGAAATGGACTTGAAAAAAACACCGGTTTGGACTCGCGATGTGTTTGAATATTTGAAGTTTGCGAAGAAAAAAAATGAAATATTTGATCTGATTATTGTAGATCCACCTACTTTTTCGAGAAGCAACCGAAGTAATTTTTCTACGGAAAGAGATATGGGATCTTTACTGGAAGAGTCTCTTTCCCTTCTTTCTCCTTCGGGGAATTTATTTTTTTGCATTAATACACTTAAGATCTCTCGTGAAATTTTTAATCAAAAGGTAAGCGCTGTGTTACAAAAAACACCTTATCAAATTTTGAAACCCTTATCAGTGCCTCGAGATTTCAAGCTCACTCCCAGTGAAGAAAAAAATCCTTATCTGAAAGCTTGTTGGATTGGAGTTTAAGTGACTTCCAATAAGTCATTCCAATGAGTGGTATAACTCGGAGAGCGAAGGTCTGATCGCGGTTGCCATTGAGGCTTGATTCCTTCAGAGGCATATCGAAGAATCGAGGTGCCCCAACGCGAATGAATATGATCGAGTGTATGCATCAGAGAGTTTTTGGTATCAAAGTCATTCGACTCGAACAAGTTTCCTTGCCGTTTTTTTTCATCCATTAAATCGTGTAATAAAATTCCGGCTTTTTTATATTCTAAATTGCTTTGAAATAAACGCTCCAGGGCTTTTACACTCATGCGAATGAAGTCAGGAGTATAAGAACTGGGATAAGCTAAACGGCAATGCAAAGCAGTCGAAACCGAATTTTCTTTAAAACGATTGGTTCTGAGAAAAACGGTAATGTCTTGAGCAATTTGTTTGTCTTCTCTTAGTTTTTCTGCAGCACGTGCTGCAAAACAGGAAACGGCTTCGGTCAGTTCTGCAAGTGTTGTGAGCGCTTTTCCAAAAGAGCGTGACACACAAATTCCTTTACGTGGCAAATGTAATCGCTCGAGTTCTAAGCATGAAATTCCTTTGAGTTCTTCTTGCATTCGTAGGCCCATCACTTTCATCTGGGAATGCACCCATCCTGCCGGGAGCTTTAAAAAGTCTGCTGCTGTTTCGATACCCTTGTCTTTCATAAGTTTGGCATAATTTCGGCCAATGCCCCAAAGTTCACCCACCGGCATATGTTCTAGAAGTGGAAACCATGTTTCTGCTTTGTCAAAAATACAGATTCCGTGAAACGAAGGATATTTCTTAGAAAAATAATTGGCGACCTTGCAAAGTGTTTTAGTAGGAGCCACACCAATCGAAACAGGAATTCCTGTCCATTGTTTGACAGTATCGCGTATTTTTTCTGAGAGAGAGGGTAGGGTGGTGCAAGGAACATGAGAGAAATCCAAGAAAGCTTCATCTACCGAATAAATTTCCATTTCACTTGCGAATTGACCGAGAACGTCCATGACCCGCGCTGACATGTCTCCATATAAAGAAAAGTTTGAAGAGAAAACATGAACTTTGTTGTTTTTAACCAGCGATCGAATTTTAAAAAAAGGTTCACCCATGGCAATGCCCAACGCTTTTGCTTCGTTCGAACGAGCGATGACGCAACCATCGTTACTTGAAAGAACAACAATGGCTTGCCCCTGGAGTTTAGGTCGAAAGACTCTTTCACAAGAGGCATAAAAATTATTGCAATCAATTAAGGCAAACATGCGCAAGCTTAACCTTATATAAAGGAGTGTATGACGTAAGTAACGACTCCCCAGTTTTCAAAATTTGTTTCCTCAGTAATAGGAATCGGAGCATAGTTTTTATTTTCGGGGTAGAGAAAAACTTTTCCTTCAATATTTCGAAATCTCTTTACGGTGAGTTCTCCGTTGAGTACGGCGATGATTACACTTTTGTCTTTGGGTTCTAAGGCGCGATCTACAATGAGAATGTCTTTTGAGTGAATTCCTGCCTCGATCATGGAGTCTCCTGAAACTCTTACGAAGTAGGTTGCAGCGGGATGTTTTATCAGATGACGATTAAGATCTAACTTTTGTTCAATATAATCATCGGCAGGTGAGGGAAATCCGGCAGGCACCTCTGAAAGAAAAAGAGGACGCTTGAGTTCGCTGGAAAAATCGGCAGAAATAATTTCGATTACTTTCATGGATTGAGCATGGCATGGTTTTTCAAGGGATGACAAGTGTAAGAAATCAATTTACAATATTTTGATGTATTCGATTAACAAAGAGTTTATTCGATCAATTCCCAAAACCGATCTTCATGTGCATCTCGATGGTTCATTACGTCTGAAAAGCCTGATAGAACTTGCTAAGACTTGTAAAGTCACACTGCCTTCTAATACCGAGGAGGGCCTTCAGAAACTCGTGTTTAAAGAGCGCTACGCGGACCTGGGAGAGTATCTTCAGGGTTTTGCCTATACTTGTGCCGTTATGCGGACGCCAGAGGCTCTGGAGCGCATTGCTTACGAGCTTGCTCTCGATAACTTTGCAGAAGGAGTTCGCTATATTGAACCGCGTTTTGATCCGCAGCTGTGTGCAACCGAACATGTGTCTATTGAGGAAGTGTTGCAAGCGGTGAACCGAGGTTTGGAAAAAGCCAAGAAAGAAATTAATCAGAAAAAAGAAATCCGGGAGGGAAAAGAACCATCCTTTGAGTATGGGATTATCGGTTGTGCTCTTCGAAAATTTGCAGGAGTTTTTTCTCCTTATTATGAAAAATTTCTTTCTACCCATGCTTACACACCTCTGCATCAGGTTTTTCCAATTGCTTCCTTGGAGTTGGTGAGAGCTTTAGTGGATTTGCGCGATAAAAAAGGAATTCCTATTTGTGGTTTTGATTTAGCAGGGGAAGAAAAAGGTTGGCCAGCGAATGCGCATCGTCGTGCTTTTGAATTTGCCCATCAACATTTTTTAAATAAAACGATTCATGCTGGAGAAGCCTACGGACCGGCTTCGATTTTTCAGGCGATCAATTTATGTCATGCCCAGCGCATTGGACATGGAACCCATTTGTTTGCGAGTGATTTGGTGGAGCATTTAGCGAGCAAAGAAGAGAAGGAACAATACACACGAGATTTAATTGAGTTTATTGCAGATCAGCGCATTACGATGGAAGTATGTTTAACGAGTAATCTTCAAACGATTCCTGAAATCAAAAAATTGGAAGATCATCCTTTAAAAAGAATGTTGAAAGAACGTTTGTCGGTTACTTTTTGTACGGATAATCGCTTGGTATCACATACGACGGTATCGGATGAAATCGAGAAAGCGGTGAAAGCCTTTCAACTTACACCCAAGCAGCTCAAAGATATCATTTCTTACGGCTTCAAACGCTCATTTATGCCCCTCCCTTATACCCAAAAGCGAGCTTATGTACGTCAGGTGATGGATTATTACGATCGCTTGGAAG
>CAYYEM010000007.1:46529-47947 GCA_964470915.1 uncultured Pseudomonadota bacterium | reverse complement strand
ACTTCTGCCTTCAGAATGGCCACCGATGTGCCCTTGGTAGTGCCTGAGGTAAATCCAGAAGACATTGCTCAATATACCAAGAGAGGAATTATTGCGAATCCTAATTGTTCAACCATTCAAATGATGGTGGCACTCAAACCAATTCAAGATGCTGCAGGAATTAAACGCATTGTCGTTTCTACTTATCAGGCGACGAGCGGTGCAGGTAAACGTGCGATGGATGAACTCGCAAAACAAAGCGTGGATTTGTTCAACAGTCGTGAAATTGAAAAAAAGAAATTTCCCCATCAAATTGCTTTTAACTGTTTACCTCACATTGATGTGTTCTTGGACAATGGATATACCAAGGAAGAAATGAAGATGGTGAACGAAACCAAAAAAATCATGCATGATGATTCGATTGCCGTCACAGCCACTTGTGTGCGCGTCCCTGTTTTTGGAGGGCATTCAGAATCCGTGAATGTGGAAACCAAGAAAAAAATTAGCACGTCGGAAGTCCGAAAACTTTTGGAAAAAGCACCGGGTTTGACTGTTCAAGATAATCCATCGAAGAATGAATACCCGCTCGCGATTCATTGTGTAGGAAAAGACAATGTGTTTGTGGGCCGTATTCGCGAAGATGAATCGATTCCGAATGGTCTGAATCTCTGGATCGTTGCCGATAATATTCGTAAAGGCGCTGCTACCAACGCGGTACAAATCGCGAAGATTTTGATTGAGAAATACTTATAGATTCTTGAGATATCTTTTTATCTCATCATGGTTGCCGACTCGATGAAGGATAGCAGTATTTTTATCGAGGCCGAATAGCATTCTTAAACTTAGTCCAATTCTTGCTTCATAAATTCCTGAGGAATGTATTTTTCTGAGTCCAATCCCCTGATGGAGATGAAGGTTTTTGATGGCCGTAGGAAGTTTTAGTAAAATTGAAAATAACTGGTTTTTTTCTTCTAAAGATAAAGCGCTTACATCTTTTTGAAACCGTTCCGTCAGAATAATTTGCATAAAAAATTATTTTTTGAGAGCTTGGACTGCTTTTTCTGGGGTAGAATATTTTTTGGTAGGATTTTTATCAATTTCTTTCCAAAAATTTTCTGCCTGTTTGTCGGAAAGCTGGGTGGAGAGTTCAATGTCGCTAGAATTTAAGGGCTGAATCCTGGCTACAATCTGGGCGCCTCTCAACAATACGACGTCTTCACCTGATATTGCTGCTTCGACGAGACTATTTAATTTGGCTTTGGCTTGTTGTAGAGTGACTGTAATCATAAAGACAAGGTATCAAATATAGATTCTAATGTAAAGTCTTATTATAGAGACCTATATATGACTCATAAAATTGATTTAAGAAATTTCAAGGCCACCCTCGAATACGATGGCACTGCCTATCATGGTTGGCAATGGCAGGAGAAGAAGCTCAG
>CAYYEM010000007.1:39162-46429 GCA_964470915.1 uncultured Pseudomonadota bacterium | reverse complement strand
TGGCAGCGCCAGCGAAGGGATTGTTTTTGGTGAGGGTTTGGTATTGAACAAGCTTATGTTTACAGATTCAGAGCTGCGAAAATGTTTCGCTCGGTTTATTCGTGAAAATCGTTGGAAAGATTTGCAAGAAGAATGGCTTAGTCAGGAGCGTTCTTTGGAGGAGTATTGCGAGCGACTGGGTATCATGGAAGATTATTTGAAGGCTGTGTTGCAGCTTCGAATTCATGAGGCTGGTATGGTGAGTGTTTTAGATGTGGGAATGGGAAAGGGAAATTTTTTGAAGGAACTTTCCGTGCTTTTTTCTCCTAAGATTCATCTTGAAGGTATCGCGCTGACCCATCGAAAAGTGAAGCTTCCGAATTACAAACAACATATTGCTTTGATTGAAAGTATTGCACTTCATCCCTATGCCTATGACTACATTTTTTCCGTTCGTGGAGGCCTTGCTTACACCCTCAATTCTTTCGTGGCTTGTGAAACAATTTTTAATTCTCTCAAAAAAGAAGGAACAGCTTTTTTAGAAGATAGAAAATTACTACTTACCCAGGATTGGTTTAGAGATTATTTAACGAAAAAGGGATTTGAAGTTGAAGTATCAAGATTTGAAGCGGGGGAAGCTGTATCATTTAAAATTACTCGTCATCTGGAAGGTAAAATTGATTTTGATGAGTTGAGTGCTAAATATATTTCTCTTTTGAATCAGCAAAAAAATATCTTTCTTCAATGGGGTTTTGATCGTTTGAAACAGAGGAGTCCTCTGAATTCTTTATTTCAAGAATTATATTCCGAATCACACTATGTGGATTTGCTTAAGGATTAAGTTTTAAAAGTGGGTGTATCCATTGTTTAATATCTTGATTTGGTAAGTGAAGCTCTAGAAAAGATTCCAGATCTTTTTTTAACTCCGCAACATTTTGATATTTTGAGGAAGAATCCTGTTTTAGAATTTTTACCAGAATTTGTTTGATTTCTCTGGGGAGACTTTCTTTGAAAATATTTTCATCAATATTGGTTTCACGCATTTCAAAATAAGCTTCTAGTTTTGTTTTTGCCTTGAGTAAGCGTTGGCCATGCAACATTTCATACAAGATATGGCCTAAAGCATAAATGTCAGAATAGGGTGTGATGATACGATCATGTAAGCGTTCAAGAGGCATGTAATCAAAGGTTCCACCTTTCAGGCCCAGGTCGATCATTTTCACTTCACCAGTCTTGCTCATCATGACATTCGAAGCGCGCAGATCTCCATGCACTATGGGTTTTTCTGGGAGCACAGAAGTATGATGAAGCGTTTCGAGCCCTTTGCAAATTTCTAAAGCGATGAGGCTTGCTACTTCGGGGCTTATTGCAATGTTGTTTTTATAAGCTACTTCAATTGCATTTTCAAGATTGCATCCTTCAATCAGTTCCAAAATTAAAAAATGCTCATCCTCATAAACTCCCTTTTCATAAAAGAGAGGAAAGTGAGCGGGGTCCGATATGCTTTGAAGGAGTTTTGCTTCAGTTTCGAAAAGTGTCCGATATTCACGGTCATATTTTAAGTGGGGGAGGAGTTTTTTAAGTGCGAAAAAATTTCCATCTTTGTTCACTTTATAAATTTCAGAAAAAGCCCCCGAAGCTACTTTATCCAGAAGCACATAATCTGCGAATAGTTTTATGTTTTGAACTGACATTATTTTATTATACAATAAAAAAATGTATAACTTTAAGGATAAAAAAGTGGCTGTTTTGGGGCTTTTGGAACCAGGTATTGCCACAATAGATTTGGTGCAAAAAGAAGGGGGCAATCCTACAGGGTATGGCCGGGCCACTGAAAATGAGCTCAAACAAATCAAACAAAGATTAAAAAATGTAGAGGTCATTTTAGAAGATATTTCAGGAACAGGTCTTTTATCTTTTGATTGCGTGATCATAACCCCAGGAGGTTCGCGACGTTATGCAACACAAATTGAGCAGTGTCGAAAAAAATCAATCCCGGTTTTTACGGATTTGGAATTGGCTTTAAGTCGATATAAGGCTCCTGTGATTGCGGTGACAGGTACTAATGGGAAATCCACTGTTGTTCATATGTTGAAAAATATTTTTGAGCTTGCCGGTAAAAAAATACTGACGGCAGGTGGAGATTATTCCAGTTTTTCAGAATCAATATCAAAACCAACATCTTGTGATTTTGTAATTTTAGAGTTGAATAGTAGCCGCCTGTTGCGAGCGAGTTCAGTGAGCCCTCATATTGCGGTGATTACGAATATATATTCAGGTCATTCTGAACGGCACAAAAGTTTTAAAGAATATGCGGATGCCAAAGCCAAGATTTTTACAAATCAAAAAAAATGTGATTTTTTAGTATATCAAAAAACTACAGGCTTGATTGATGAGCTGATTCAAGAAAAACCTTATCAAGGTTCTCTTTATCCTTTTACCTTTGAAGCAAAGGTCGAAAGGGGAGCTTGTTTGGATATTCCTCATAAGCAAATTATTTTCAAAGACGAAAAGGGTCAAAAGAGCGTTTTTTCTTATGACAAGTTTACTTTATTAGGTACTCAGAACGTAGAAAATGCCATGGCAGCGATTAGTGTTGCAAAGCTCTGTGGCATTGAAGATCATTTCATTCAGAAAATGTTGGAAACGATTCAAAACCTTCCAGATAGAATGGAAGTTCTCCAAAAGGTGAAGGGAGTTTCGTTTGTCAACGATGCGAAAGCAGTGAATCCGGTAGCAACTCTTAGTAGTTTGCATGGTTTTCAGGATAGATCGGTTGTGTTGATTGCCGGGGGAACTTTTTCTCCTCATATTAAAAATAAATATTTGCTCGAGATGATGAAACAAAAAGTTCGTTGTTTGATTGTTTTTGGGGAAGAGAGAAGAGAATTTTATAAAGTGTGGGGTGCTTCGACGGAGACTTATGTGGTGACCACTTTGAAAGATGCCGTGAAGTTGGCCTTGGAAAAAGCTGAGAAAGGAAATTTAGTGCTATTTTCACCTGCAGCCCGTGCGGAATTGCATTCTCATGGGAGTACACAGAAACGTGGAGAGGAATTTAGAAGACTTGTGAAAGAATTGGCCACTTTGGCTCAAGCAACTAAAGTCATCGGAAGATTTTGAAAAGACAAGGCCATTCTGGTTTATTAGCCATTATCATAAACACTACCTATATCTGCAGTGCTACCGTACTTTGTTATGGAAGGTGATCCACCATGATCTTCCCAGTCACCACTGCCTTCCCAGTCGAATTTAATAGTTACAATTTCTACAGTCGGTTCCGCATCTGAAGATCCCACGTTGAGTGCACCAGTAGAGTTGTTGAACATGTCAATGCTTTGACCGCCCACTGTAATTTTATCTGCATTTTTGTATCCGTCATCAAAAGCTTTCCAATCAGTTCCTGAGGCTTGAGAAGGTGGGACCGCACCATAGCTTGGATCAATTTTATTTAAGAAATCACAGAGTCCAGTGTTGGCATCAATCATGGCATTCATGGCTTCTTTACTTTTAGCATCTTGATGATATTTCAAGTCATATACTTTCTGGTAAACAGTGACATCTGTGTTGTCGGTATCGCTGGTGCACTTTACGTTTTCTGAGTTACGAGCCTTAGCGGCATCTACAGCGGGTTGAATGTCATCGTTGCGAGCTTTTACTTTCTCGCCAGCAACTTCAAATTTACTAGCAAGGTCCGGGTTGATTTCTAAAATGAACTCAATAAAGTTTCGGGTGGGTGGTTTTGGAATTTTATTTAAATCAATTCCTTTGGCTTTTGCCTTTTCTGCGATCTCAGAGGCATCTACACCTGATAATTCAGCTATTTTTGCAGCAGGTCCACTGGCTTCAGTCTTTGATTCAGCATTTTCTGAGTCATCAGTTTCACCACTTTCAGCAATGGTTTCAGAATTTGATTTAGAGACTACCTCTAATTCTGCACTATTAATTTCATTCTTTAAAGAAACAGGGATGGGTTTTGATCCATAGCTTTTTACTTGCTTATACAAATCCTGAAGATTTTTAAGCTGTTTGTTTTTTTCTTTAATATCAATATCAGGATTTTTTTTAATTTGATCGTAAAGAATTTTAATTTGGGCAGCGGCTTCGGTACCTGTCATTCCTCTCGGAGCTCTACCTTCCATATCTTGATAGCCCGATTCACCATAACCCTCTCCATCCATGTCTGTAACATCGCCTTCGGCATAGCCAGCATCATTACCCTCATTGAGCCAGTCTTCTCCATAAGGATCGACTTGGTTAGATTGGTTGGAACGAATGTTATTTGGACCGGACATTGTGCTACCCCCTTCAAAAGGCGTGAATGGTCTTACTGAAGCTTTATCGGTTCTATTTTAGCCTAAAGTTGTGAAAAGAGGGAGTTTTTTTCAAAATAAACTGTTTTTAACAAGCTTATATTTTACTTACAGGAATTATAATTATTCTTCTTCATCCTCGGATACCGGGGAGCTGTTTGTAGTTTGCATTTGAGGCACCTGGCTTAAGAGATTAGCAAAACCTTCATTGGATTTGGCATCGCCATCTTGCATTGTACCCTGGCCATAAGCACGTTCAGGGTTGGCAGGGTCTGGAGCTTGTCCGACGCGATATACATTGGTTCCGATCGAAAAATGCTGTAGGCAGCGGCTCATTTCACGGCGTAGCTGAGGATCCAAACGGGTCATGATTTGTTTAAATTTAGCTTCGTTATTTCCCACATAAGCATAAATCGCAGTCAGGGCTTTACGAAGAGCAGGTCCTCCAATGATGGCAGGATTTCGATTCATCTGTTGGGAAGGCCAAAGACCATTCATATAACTGATTGCATCTGTCCATTTAGCAGTAGTGTTTGTATTGACAGCATCTGTAATTTTTTCAAGTAAGCTTCTGGCTTCAGCAGCCCCTTCACCGCCTGCAGGCACTTTACTTGTTAAATCACCCGAAGCGCTGGGCCAATTCACCACAGAAGCTTGACCTGCTTGGAGGACCGTATCATCTTCAGGTACTCCCTGAATATTTTGGGGCATGGCGTTGATCATGATTTGGGTAGGGTTTCCGCTAATGGTGTAAGTAATGCTATCTTGAGGGTTCAAACTGCCATTTTTATGAAAAATCACCTCATAATTGTTGGGTGAAATTTTTCTCACTTCGACGGTGTCTTGAGTGCCAGCACCATTTAATTTTACTTTTCCACCATTGATTGTGATTTGATGCCTGCGCACTGGATCAGAATAATTGGCATTAAATTCGTAGTTATGGATTCGAAGACTATCATAAATCTTGATGCCATTTTCAGTACGATTAGGTCGAGGATTATCTATTTCATTTTCTTCACTTTCAGTTTTTTGCTCGCTTTGTGCACTTTCTGCGACATGGCTTGATACAGCTTCATAAGCCTCAAGGGCATCTTCGAAGTTTCCGCCTCGCAAATCTTTGAGAGCCTCATTGAGAATGCCTAGCAATTCTTTTTCGTTGGCAGGATTTTCTTTATCGATGCTGCGATAGAGTTTAACAATCTGGTCGCGGGAAATATTCTGGGGGTGATTGCCGAAAGAGTCGCGACGTGAAAGGGGTCTGTGGTTTTGGGGGATGGCTGTGCTGTTTTCGGTCTCAAGGTCATCTTGGTCTAGATTATTGCCCAATCTTTCAAACTCACCAAAAAGATCCTCTTCAATTTCAGTTTGTGTAGGAATATTTCGAGAACGCTGGATGGGATTTTGAGGAGCGGACATAGGCAACCTTTCTTTATTTTATGGATCAAAATAAAGAGTGTGTCCGGATATTTTTTTTATCGTCTAACAACTGCACCGGAGTTGTGTTTATTCTTCTGGTCAGCGTTTATCAGTTTTTAACCATAATACCCTTATGGGGGAATTTTCTGAATATTTTTTACTCCGCTACTTGCCGTGACAGAACACTTTTTCAATTAAATTGAAATTACCATTGGGTAACTTTCAGTTGGCCTATTGTTCCCTGAACTTCACTTGTATAGTCAAAAGTAGTTCCGTTAAATGTGATGTCATTTAAGTAGTTCCAATGAAGGTTATCTTGGTTGGGATATTTCATTGCAATATTTGCATCGGGGTAAAGAGTTTGAAGTAACGCTACCAGTTTGGGAGTGGCTTGTTTTAAATTAGGTCCAATCACATTATGGTCCCAGACTTGAGCAGTATTTACTGCGCCGCTAAAAGCAGGATCTAGAGCATAGAATACACGTACAATTTTTTCCATTGAAGAAGCACTGAAGGGGCTCATGGATGGTGGGAATGTGCCTGCGTTGATTCTACTTTTCAAATCTTCAATGGTAGTAATTTCTGGGAATTGAGTTTTAATCGCAGCCAGTACTTGCGCATCTGTTTTACCTCCACAAGCAGCTTTCAGAGCAGTCAAAATACTATCTGCATTGTTGCCTGTTCCAGAGGCTGAAACAGCTTCACCTTTTTGAATTTTTGTATCCCCTGCGGCCGCACCACTGATTTGAGATTCATCGGTATGGATGACGACTTTATCCACCATGTTTTTCTTCACCTTATAAGTGATGGTTTGGGGATTTCCGCTGGCATCAGTTCCTGTAAATTTAACAAGATACCAATCACCTGAAGCGGTTACTTCAACCGTGTCACTTTGACGAGCAGGGTAGAGGTCTACGGTTCCACCTGCTGTAATCTCAATGGTATTGATGGGAGGATTACGATCATAAGTGGTATGAAACACTTGATCGGCCTCTACGTCAGAAATTGCGGTATGGGTACTATCGTTGATAACACGGAGTTCTGTGTCTGCTGGGTAATCTTCGTTGAATGTTTTTCCACCCAATGTATCACCAGCTCCCAGTGTAATCTTGGCAGCTCCTGGTGCACTGCTGTTTAAGGTGTGGGCATCTCCAACACTACCTAAAGCTCCTGCAAATTCAATACGGCTTGGATCTCCACCAAAACTGATGTGGTCGATGAGTGCCCCATCAATAGTAATGGTTTCCTTGATCTTGTTGGCAGCTTTATCCGCATCATTTGCATAAACTTTTACAATGTATTTGGCGGGAGGGCCTGCCTGATATTCCATTACATAATATTCTTCATTCGAATTAGGTGTGATGCTTACATCTCCTGACGCCATGACTTTGGTTTGTTTATTCGTGCCAGATTGAACAGGAGAAATATCGAAAGAAGTACCATCATAAACGCGTTTGTCACCATCCATGCGAGTAGGAGGATCACCTGCTTGTTGACTAGCAGAAGAACCTAGTTCTGAATTATTTAATTTTGCAGCATGAGTTCCACCCGTGACACTT
>CAYYEM010000007.1:21056-39062 GCA_964470915.1 uncultured Pseudomonadota bacterium | reverse complement strand
AGAACCTAGTTCTGAATTATTTAATTTTGCAGCATGAGTTCCACCCGTGACACTTTCATCTAAACTGACTTGAGAGGTGTCAGGCGTTTGAAGATTTAATTTAAAACCTTCACGGTCTACATTGTGATAAATAATTTTGCGAGTGGTACCATTAGGGAAAGTAATGGTGACTTCCCATTTTACATCGGCTCCATCAGCAGTTTGAACCACACTCACTGACGCTGCACTTGAAGGAATTTGTAGGGTATTGGTTTTTTGATAAACATCAATTTGTTTAGTAACAGAGTCATTTTGGCGAACTGCGATGTTAGTGCTCGGACCTTCATCAGTGACAATATGATTGCCATCTTGATAGCTGATGGGAAAAGAAAGGCTTTGAGATGACATACCTCCATTGGGATCCCATTCATTTAAACCGCCCCCTTGCAATTGCAAGCCTACCTGTTGGGCATACTGTAAAGACATTTGAATATATTGTTCGCATTGAGCCCGACGAGGATCACCCGCTTGCAAACTGCGATAGGTAGCCATTAACTGTTGATAATAAGTTTGCAGCTGTTGTCGGTAGGCATTGATATCGCCAGATTGATAGCTATCGCCGGATCCATAAGAGCCATAAGGATCATCTGTAAAATGGTTGCGAATACTACCACCACTATAGCCATAATCTGAATAACCCGAACCCGGGGCTGGAATGTTCATAGAATTTCCTCCAAGGGCTATTATAACACCCTTTGACAACAAGACTAAAGCATTTATCGGGGCTATTCAGTCTTAAAGTTGTGTTTACACTTAAATTTTTCTGAAAGTTTGACGCTCTGTGTGAGGTCATGGTATCTAAAAAGGATGGGCGATTATATTCGAAAAGAAGTAAAAACGCTGAAAGCTTACCAGCTTAGCAGCTATCCTGAGGCAATAAAACTCAATCAGAATGAAATGCCTTATGATATACCGGGTGCTTTAAAGGCCAAAATTCTTGAAAAATTAGTCCGCACACCTTGGAATCGTTACCCCTTTTCACAAGCTTTTACATTTCGTAACAAGCTTGCACAATCTTTAGGATGGCCTGCAGAAGGGGTCTTGGTATCGAATGGTTCGAATGTTTTGATTCAGGCGATTATCATGGCGAGCGCAGTAAACTCTAGAGTCCTGACTTTAGATCCCACCTTTAGTCTTTATGAAATTGAAGCTAAAGCTCTTGGGAATGAAGTGGATTTAATTCCACTCGGAGAAAATTATTCTTTTCCCACCCAAGCGATTTTAGACAGCATGAAAAATAAAGCACCTGCATTAGTGTTTATTGCCAACCCCAATGCTCCTACAGGTAATTTGTTTTCAAAGGCTGATATTTTAGAAGTAATTAGAAACGCTCCTTGTTTGGTAGTAGTAGACGAAGCTTATTTTCAATTTGCAGATGAAAATCTTTTTTCGGAGCTTGCGAATTTTCCTAACCTTATTTTACTTCGGACCTTCAGCAAAGCTTTGGGTTTAGGCGGGGTAAGACTAGGTTATGCTTTGGGAGCTCCTGAAGTAATGCAGGAAATTTTAAAAGTGCTTTTGCCCTATTGTGTGAGTTCGGTATCTGAGTTGATTGCAGAAACAGTTTTAGAACATCCTGAAATTGTAGAAGAGCGAATTACTGAAATTAAAATTGGTCGAGCACGACTGTTTCAAGGTTTGTCGAGCATGGAAGGGGTGAGGGTTTATCCTTCTCAAACCAACTTTTTAATTTTTCAGATAGCAGATTCCCAAAAAGTATTTGAAGGTCTTTTGAAAGAAAAGATTTTGGTACGTGATGTTTCTCATCCTGTTTCTTTGCCCAATACACTTCGTGTGACGGTAGGCAGCCCAGAAGAAAATGGAAAGTTTTTAAAAGCCTTGGAAAAGGTGATGAAAACAATTTCTTAGAGCTGGATGTCTACTTTTTGAGAGCTTATCGATTGAGCTTGTTCTTCTAGTTTGTCTGCAATTTCTTTAAAATGTTTGGCAGGATCTGAGCCTGGAGCTTGAATGACAATTGGACTTCCCATGTCTGAGCCTTCACGTGTTTTCAGATCGAGCGGGATTTCTCCCAACAGTGCAACCTTATATTTTTCTGCCATGAATTTTCCGCCACCATGCGAAAAAATTTCACTGCGGCCTTGGCAGTGAGGGCAAGAAAAGTAACTCATGTTTTCGATAATCCCTAATACTGGAATGCCTACTTTTTCAAACATGGCAATTCCTCTGACTACATCGGACAAAGCGACGTCTTGAGGAGTGGTAACAATGACCGCTCCTGAAAGCGGAAGAAGTTGGGAAAGAGAAATTTGCACATCACCTGTTCCAGGGGGTAAATCGATAATCAGATAATCAAGCTCTCCCCAATACACGTCATCCAAAAATTGCTGAATCATTTTATGAATCATCGGACCCCGCCAGATCACCGCATCGTTTTCGCGCATCAGAAAACCGATCGACATAATTTTAAGTCCAAACTTTTCAATAGGGAGAAGCTTTTTCTTTTCGGGGTCTACAGAGGGCTGTTTATCTTTTAAGCCAAAGAGCGTAGGAACGCTGGGGCCATAAATATCAGCATCGAGTAAACCTACCTTTTTACCCTTAAGGTGCAAAGCGAGTGCTAGATTAGCAGCCACAGTCGATTTTCCTACACCGCCTTTGCCGCTGGCGATAGCGAGGGTATGTTTTACATTGACTAAACGTTGATTTAAATTTTCACTCATGAGACTCTCCAAGCCTGATTGCACAATTGTCTGAAGGGGTTTAGTATAGGTAAGAAGCTTTGGAAAGTAATTTATGAAACGACCTATTTACATGGATTATCATGCAACGACTCCCGTGGATCCTCGGGTTCTCGAGTCGATGTTGCCTTATTTTACAAGCCACTATGGTAATCCAGCGAGCAAACAACATATTTTTGGATTAGAAGCAGAGGCAGCAGTCGAAAAAGCACGATCTCAAGTAGCTCAGTTGATAGGAGCAAAGCCTGAAGAAATATTTTTTACCAGCGGTGCGACAGAAGCGAACAATTTGGCTTTGATTGGTTTGATGGAAAGTCATTTTGGTAAAGAAAGTAATCTCATTACTACAAGCATTGAGCATTCTTCTATTCAGGCTGTCTGTGATTATTTGCTGAAGAAGGGTGTGAAAATAAAAGTATTGGGAGTTGATTCTAGAGGTCGACTGGATTTGGATGAGTTGAAAAGAAATATGAACGAATCCACTCAACTGGTGACTGTGATGATGGCGAACAATGAAATTGGAACGCTTCAGTCGCTAATGGAAATTGGGAAAATATGTAAAGAGCGAGGCGTTCTCTTTCATACAGATGCTGCACAGGCCTGCGGAAAGATTCCGATTGATGTTGAAAAAATGCATATCGATTTGCTTTCGATTTCGGGCCATAAAAATTATGCTCCCAAAGGGGTAGGATCGCTTTATGTTCGATCCAAGAATCCTCAAGTGCATCTAACTTCCCAAATACATGGAGGGGGACATGAAAAGGGTTTACGCTCTGGCACTTTGAATGTTCCAGGGATTGTAGCTTTGGGAAAAGCCTGTGAAATTTCTCATCATGACATGCCTCAAGAAATGGAACGTTTGAAACGTTTGAGAGATCACTTGCAGAAAAAACTTTCTGAAAACATCGAAGATTTACGAATCAACGGAGATTTAGAGCATCGATTGCCCCTTAATTTGAATGTCACTTTTCCTCAGGTGCGCAGTGAAATATTGATGATGAATCTTAAAAAGGAAGTTGTATTTTCTTCAGGTTCAGCCTGTGCTTCAGCTCACCCTCAACCTTCTCATGTATTGAAGGCCATTGGCCTTAGTGACGAGATGACCAAATGTAGTGTTCGTTTTGCCATCGGGCGTTTTACCACACTGGAAGAAGTTGAATTTGTCGCTCAAAGGGTGGTGGAAGAAGTTAAAAAAATACGGGGTTGATTCTTTAGAAATGTTAGGTGTAAGGGTTAACTATTGAGGTAAATAATTATGATTACATTAACACCGAATGCAGTTCAACAAGTCAAAACACTTTTAGAAAAACAAGGGAACCCAGGCTATGGCCTTCGTGTTGGAATTTCTGGTGGGGGATGTGCGGGTTTATCTTACAAGTTTAGTTTTGAGGAAAAACCACAAGAATCAGATAAAATTGTAGAGCAAGATGGTGTAAAAGTTTTTGTCGATGTTAAAAGTTACTTGTATTTGAATGGAATGGAAATAGACTATCATTCTGATCTCATGAGTTCAGGATTTACTTTTAATAATCCGAACGCAAAAAGCAGTTGTGGTTGTGGAACAAGTTTTTCAGTTTAACATAATAACGTTCGCCCTGTCCGCCAAAGGACGGATCAGTCCTCTGGCTGAAGCTTGTTGAAGAGACAATTTTCATTCATGCTTCGAGAGCCTCAGTACGAACGGAAATTTTTATAAGCGTTTTTAAGGAAAATCACGTGATCAAAAAAATATCTGTTTTAATTCTGGTTACTTTCTTTTTTTCAAGTTGTGGGTTTCATACACAAGTGCATGATGCGAGAAATATTTATCGGCAGCTGAAAGAAAATGCAGCAACAACTCCTCCCGAATATTATGCTCAAGCAAAACCAGCCAGCTTTTCAGGAGATTCCATTCCTGATTTAGACAATTATCCAAAAGGCTCCAAAGCGACAGAATCTGATAGTCGTGATGGCCATGAGAAAAAAACTCAATATATTCTTATCGGTACTCTGGCTGGCTTAGCTTTAGTAGCTGGGATCGTGATTCCAATTGTCCTGTTAAAAAAATAGAGAAGTTTCTCCAGATTCTATATTACATTCATTAGACCAACAAGCTATAGTGACCATCCGTGACGATCAGCTTTTGTTGTTTTGCTAAGCGATCGAGATGCTTTTGGATCATTTGCCTTTCGAAACAAGCTTTTAGAGGATCGTTTAGATAGGACGACTTATAAATAATTCCAATTTTGGAAAGTTCTTCC
The DNA here is from genome assembly GCA_964470915.1 of uncultured Pseudomonadota bacterium. GTDB lineage: Bacteria > UBA10199 > UBA10199 > JADFYH01 > JADFYH01 > CAYPXN01. The sequence goes on along the minus strand of CAYYEM010000007.1, from coordinate 34,081 downwards.
AGATTTTTAGAACCACCTTGTAGTGCTTCTAAAACTTTATCCTCTCTTTTTTGGAAAGCTTGAGTGAATCGATCTAATTTTTCCAAAAATTTTTCAGGATCATAAACTCGTTCACCATGTGAGCTGATGTAATAGTCTACTTTAGTATTTTTAATTCTTTCAATCGAGTTTAAAAACTGATCGATATCAGAAGATACATTGGCATACCAAGGCCCCATAGGGGTGAGGTCGATATCTGAAATATAAAGAGTTTTTAAATCTTCAAACAATAATCCAATATGCCCAGGCGTGTGACCAGGAATATGAAGCACTTTTATTTTTACGGATTGTGTAGGGAGATATTCACTATCTTTTAAGGTTTTGTGAATGACTTCTTTTTGAATTTCAAGTGAGGAAAAAATTCCTTTCAGCCACATGACATAAGAAGAATCCTGATTTTGGTCAGCATATTGAAGGTAATTATCAAAAGATAAAATCGCAGGTTTATCTAATTCATGACACATGAACTGGGCATTTTGAAAGAGGTGATTTAAAGAACGATGATCGATGTGATAGTGAGTGTTTAAAACATTGGCGACTTTATTTTGTGCAGCAAGTTTTTCAAAAAAACTGAAATTTGCGGAAGGGTCTACCACCAATACATCTTTTTCATGAACTACAATGGAATTTGAGAAAAAAAACTCCTTGGCATTTTTAGCCCATACAAATTCTACATCGCCGATGAGCACTCCTTGTTCTGTTTCTTGAATAGGAACTGGCATTTATCCTTCGACAGGCTCAGGATGAACGGTTTTATATTTTCCGTTCGTGGTGAGCTTGTCGAACCATGAGTTTAGAAATTTAGTCTTTCCAATTGGAGGAGTTTCTTTTTGATATCGAGCCCGCTAGAATAGCCCCCTAAACTACCATTTGAGCTTATCACTCGGTGGCAAGGAATGACAATGGGTATCCTGTTTTTTCCATTTGCATTACCCACAGCCCGATAGGCTTTGGATTGCTTAATTTGCTTGGCCACCCAAGCATAACTTCGAGTTTCTCCATAAGGAATTTGAAGTAAACAATCCCACACCTTTTTTTCAAAGGAACTTGCTTCTAAACAATGAAGAGGAAATTTAAATTGATGAAGTTTTCCCTGAAAGTAGAGGTCGAGTTCTTTTTTAAGATTTTCAGGAATCAAGATTTTTTGAACCACAAAATGTTTTGATTTAGCAAAGTGAAGAACTTGTTTTTCTGGCTCCCTCGACAAATAGCAAAGTTTGTTTTCATACAACAAACCTCTCCAAGGGCCCAAAGGGGAGGAATATTCAAACAATTCCAGGCTTTTACTCATTTTTCAAAGTCCTTATCAAAACGAGAAAATTCTCATTTCGAGAGATTTTTTATCTATATTTAAAACTTAATAAATCAGAAAGGTCTTTAAATACAAGCACTTATTTACTCTATTGTTTTATGTTTTTGGCATGTCCTGTGCAAAATAATAAAATATTCTTATGAAAGAAAAAGAAGAAATCTTACAGCAGAGTACTCAAGCGGAAAAACCTAACTTGAAGCGCTTGATGCAAAAAAACGCACAGAATACTGTCAAAAAGAACAGTGCTTCTCATTTTTCATCTTCTACATTTTTCTTTGACTCAAAACGATTTACTTACACCTTCTTATCGGAAGGTGAGGTGGCTTCTATTCATTTTGATTTAGAGCGTCAGGAGATTTTTTACAAAGGTCACAATATTAGAAATATGTTACTCAATGAAAAACAAACCCTGTTTTTAAAAGAGCTCATTCCTCTTTTAATTCAAAAAAATCAAAGAGCGCTTGCTGAAAATTATGAATCCTGTCTTATGAAGGTCTTAAATTCCTAATTCCTCATTTTTAATTTCATGTTACAGTAAGCTATGGATATTAAAAAAATTATTCATCCTCCTGGCGTTCCGGATATTAAGATTCCGGATCGGCAAATAGAAGAACAAACAGAATTTCAGGGTTGGGAGTTTAAAGATGATAATGCTACTTTTAATTTTAAAAGTGGTAGAATCTTACTCAATAATCAGGATTTATCTAAATTAATTTCTGAAAATTTATCTCATTTAGGCGCAAGTTATTGGGCCCAAACGGCTCGCAAGCTTGAAAATTATCGTCAGTGGGCTTTAAGGCATGTTCAGGATCCTGAGCAACTTGCTGTATTTGCAGCCTTGATTCATGCTTTCTTAACCAAAATTGGCGGTCGTCTAAAACGAAAATTTGATGAAACTGTGGATGGGCTAGCCTTTCATTATGAAGATGGCCAACTTCTGTTGAATGGCATTAATGTAAATGCTTTCGTTGAAATGGCTCGAAGAAATCCTACTCATAAAGCAAAAATATTTCTGAAAGGTTTAAAAAATCGCATGGGACTCATGCTTTCGAATCGTTTGAGTAATTTAAATTACGAAAAAATGCGTTTCATTGTTGAAGATTTGACTGCACAAATTGATGAAGAGCTTTCCAAAGGTATGGAAGAAGTGATTTATCTTCCTCCTAAATCTTGAGGGGAGCTATCCATCTTGTGGCCATCGGAAAATATACCATAAGATTTACAAATTTACTTATAGTGTAGCTAAAACATTTTTTTTATCATAACTCCCTTTCTCATGAAACGCCCTTTATTTTGGCCCTTGCTGGGCTTGATATCTGGCATTCTTCTTTCAAGATATTTTGAGTTTTCTCCTTTGTTTTTAGGCGGAGGAATTGCCTGTTCATTATTGGTTTTATCTTTTTCTCCCTGGATTAAAAAATCTGGGTGGGCAGTGCTTTCTTTCTTTTGTCTTTTTCTTTTCTTAGGCAATTGGATCAGCGTAAAAACTTTGCAAAAAATTGAGCAAAGCTCAAACTTTCAAAACACAGTGGGCGATGATAAGGTTTATTGGGTAGGGAAGATATTGGAGCCATGCCAGCAAAGTGAAGAGGGAGGAAGGTTTCTTGTCGATTTATGGGAAATTAAAAAGGGTCAGGAAACTTTTCCAATCCAGGGAAAAATATATCTTAAAATTGCAGGGGAAGAAGCTTGTGCTTTTTCTCCTGGAGATGTTCTTCAGGGATTCAGTAAATTTAAAACCCCTGAATTTTATCATAACCCTTATGCCTTTGATTATCCTTTCTATCTTAAGATTCAAGGAATTGAGGCAAGTACTTTTGTTGAGTCAAAAGATCATGTGGTAAAGCGAGCGGAAGAGATTAGTTCTTGGCAGAAAATATTTTTAGATTTTCGCCAAAGGGCTCTGCAGGAAATTGATTTATTAACTCAAGAAGATTCTAAACAAGTTTTAAAAACCCTGCTCTTGGGAAGTTCATACAGGCTAGATAAAAACTTACAGGAACTTTTCAGGAAATCTGGCACAACTCATTTGTTAGTAGTTTCAGGTTTGCATTTGGCCATGGTGATGGGCTTTTTATATTTTTTGTTTCGTGGACTTCTTTCTCTTTATCCTCCTTTGCTTCTTCGAATATCTGTTCGAGATGTCAGTTACTGGATGGCTCTCCCTTGTGTATTTTTTTATTCCTTCGTGGTGACTATGTCGCCTTCTGTCTTAAGAGCGATGTTGTCAGTTTTTTTACTAGGCTTTTTTCTACTACGTCGCCGAAAATTGGATCCGCTGAGTCTTTTGTATGTTGTGGCTTTTATCATTTTGTTTATATCGCCGCTGATTTTATTTGATGTTTCTTTTCAACTTTCTTTTCTTTCAATTTTTTCCATTCTGTTATTTTTGCCCTTGATCCGAAAATATTTTGAAACAAACTTTCCAAGTTTACTGCATAAAAAAATTCTTTGGTTTTGCGTTCAAGTTTTCTTGCTTTCTTTGCTTGCCCAAATTGGCCTTTTCCCTTTGTTAGTAAACACTTTTCATCAGGTGAGTTGGGTAACTTTGTTAGCCAATTTATTTTTAGTTCCATACTTTACTTTCATTTTAATGCCTTTAGGTATGTTAGGCCTCTTTTTTGCTTGGATTTATCCTCCCGTATCGTTTTTCTTTTTCAAAATTGCTGCGGCTTGTGTGCCTCCAGTTCTTATTTTTCTAAAGTATTTAACGAGTCCTGAGGGAAGCACTACTTGGCTACCGAGGATGAATGCTTGGCAAATTATTTTGTATGCATCTTTATTTCTTGTTTTTCTTTTGCCATGGAAAAGAAAAACTAAAGGCATTGTATTGATAGTTTTGATTTTATTCAATGTTGCAGCCTGGATTTATCCATCTTGGAAAGATGCACGAAACCCGAATTTACGTATCAGTTTTTTGGATGTAGGGCAGGGAGATTCAATCTTGATTGAATTTCCTTATGGGAAAAAAATGCTGGTTGATGCGGGAGGTTTGCCTGGTACGGATTTTGATGTGGGTGAGAAGGTATTGCTTCCGACTTTACTGGGTCGAGGAATTCGAAATTTAGATTATTTGGTGATGACTCATCCGCATCCCGATCACTTTGGAGGGATGGAATCTTTGCTTAAAGCTTATCAGCCCAAAGAATTTTGGTGGAATGGTGAGAAAACAGACAATCAAAGTTTTGAAAATTTGTTTAAGGCCCTTGAACAAAAAAAGATTCCAGTCTTAAAAAAAGATGAATCTGCTCAGGCTTTCGAGATCAATGGAGTAAAATTAAAATTTTTAAATCCCCCTCAAAATATTTTTGTACCAGAAAAACCCGATGCTGCTCTTGTGAATAATCATTCTTTGGTTTTCCTGCTGGAAGATCGAGGTTTTTCAGTTTTGTTTTCTGGTGATATTCAAATAGAAACAGAACAACAATTGTTGAACAAACTCACTTCTGCAGTTGATTTGCTGAAAGTAGCTCATCATGGCAGTAATACTTCAAGTACAGAAGAGTTTCTGGCCCGGCTTCAGCCACAAAATGCGGTGATGCAATTGGGGCGAAAAAACCGATTTGGCTTTCCGCGACCTGAAGTTTTAGAACGCTATCAAAAAATAGGAACAAAAATTTACCGAACTGATCAGTCGGGTGAAATTGTTTTTGAGTGGGATGGATCGAAATTTAAGGTTTTATGTTGGGTGGGGGACTGCTCGTCTTCTCAGAAACTAACTCCCAGCCCTGTTGTCGCCAACCCAGCGGTGCTTTATAAATAAAATTCATGTTAATTTTAAATGCAGAGCCATTATCGAGGGTCAGTAGAGCAGTTCCATAAGCAAGGTTTTTCTGGATTTCTTCCATGCTGATGATTTGCACTTGTTGAACTTTATGATTTCCGAAAGCAGTTTCTTGATATTTCTTACCGTATTTATTGAAATAACCTGTGATAATATCTTGGGCTGTGTCAGTGGAAGGAATACGTCCAGCGCAAGAGGAGAGGCTTAATAAAAGAGCGGTGATAAGTAGATATTTTTTCATAAGTAGTGAGCAAACCTTGGTTCGCACCTACATTTATTTATTTTTTCCCTTCATGCAAGACATTTATCAATTGCCTGACAATACGTCCGGTGGCTCCCCAAATATTTTCGTTGTTCCAGTGGTAAAAAGGAATTTCTACTTCCTCTCCCTCGATACTGATATTTTTCAATTCTAGGTTTTTTTCATCCATAAAATGGGCGAGGGGAATTTCTAGCAGGCTTTCAATCTCTTTTTCATGAATTTTAAAAGGGTAGGGATAAGAAATCCGGGCTACAAAAGGGTTAATTCTAAAATAGGTGGGGGTGATAAGATCATCTAGCTCTCCAAGTATGATGACGTCTTCAGGTTTAAGCCCAATTTCTTCTTCAGTTTCTCGCAAAGCAGTATTAAGTAAAAAATGATCTTTAGGGTCGTAAGTGCCTCCAGGAAAACAGATTTCACCTTTGTGATGTCGAACCTCATTGTTTCGTTTTGTGAAGAGCAGGTAGTCTTGTCCATCTTTTTCAAAGACTGGCACTAACACCGCTGAAGGTTTGAAATGTTTAAAACTAAGTCTTTTTTTATTCCTTTGATGAAGAATTCTATCGAGAATTTTGGTGGGGCTCATGATTTAATTGCCGGCTGTCATACTTGAAGCCTCGGCACTGTTTGACGTTATCATGTTTTTGTTTGCTTGGATATCTTTCATGGCCTGAATAAATTTTTCTTTGCTTTCTTTAGGAACTTTTAAGCTTTTCCCCAGGGGAAATTCCTTTTTTGAATAAAAGAAACTCGAATGATAAGCCGGATTCATTTCTCTGAGAGTTTCCAAACTGAGTCCTGTAATCGTTGTTAATTCATTCAGTCGTAATGGGATATCCACACTGATGCTTTCATAACTCATTTTAGGATCTCTTGGCAAATCCCCAAAATAATTTTTGTAATGATTTGAAATTTCAAGCACTGCTAAAAAGCAGGGATAAAAATTACGCGAGGCAAATTTATAAACGCCTCCTTCATAGTTTTGAATAATCACGCCGATATCATCGGTTCCAGTGGCAGCTTTAGCATTCATGAGGGTTTGCAGACCTGAATTGTAAGCATTAATTGCAAGGGCCCAGTTGCCCAGTTGATCATAATTGTCTTTGAGTAGAGCGGCGGCTCCGTAAGTAGCTTCGATGGGATCGTTGCGTTCATCGATTTGCCCGTTCACGGTCATATAAAGTTTGCCAGTGTAAGGCATGAATTGCCAAATACCACTCGCGCCCACACTGGAGCGAGCTTTCAGGTTAAACATTGATTCCACAAAAGGTAGACGTGAAATTTCCCAAGGCACTCCTTTTGAAATCAAAATATCTTCTATTTCAGTGAGGTATTTTCCACTTGCAGGAATAGCATCTAGAAATTTGTCTTTTTGACCTCGTTGAGAGCGAATACGATCAGCATCGGCTGCAATTAAAAATTTATTAGGATCTGAAATGCTATCGAATAAATGATAAATGCGAGCTTCTTCACCCTTTAGTTCTTTGGGATCGTAACCTCCGGCTGCTAGAAAATTAAGTATTTCAAGAATTCTCTTTTTTTCTTCTGCAATTTTCCCTTTTCGGCTGATGGGTTTAATTTCTAAATCACCTTCACTACTTTCATCTTCAAGTTTATTGGCATCTACGACTGAATAAATTACAAAATAGCGTGTATCGTGGATGACAGAATGATTTTTGTCATATTCGGCATAAATCTTTTTCCAAAACTCTACTGCAGGTTTGAGAGAATCAGGATAAGGAAATGCATTTGGAGTAAGTTTTCGGCCTTTTTCTGAGAGTTGATTGTCTTCTTGTTTTTCTTTTTTCTTTTTGTTTTTCTTTTTAGGGTTGGCTAGTGTTGAAGAAGGAGTAAGACTAGAACTGTCTCCTGCGGATGAAACACTGGGATGAAAGAAGTAGGTGCCGATGAAGGCATAAGTCACAGTAAGTAAAATAGACAGTTTGAAAATTTTCATAAAAAATATAGTTTAACTAAATTAGTTTAGCATTTATTTTCAAAACTACGCAATTTCAAAGAGTGAAAAATGTCAGAAAATAAAAAAAATATAGGTCAACTTTGCATTTTGGGTTTCGAAGGTGTCACCCTCCCGCCCTTGATGGAACAAATAATCCGGGATTGGAGCTTGGGCGGAGTGATTCTATTTAAAAGAAATATTGAATCGAAAGAGCAAGTGAAAGAGTTGATCAAAGAAGTTAAAGCTTGTTCAAAACAAAAAATATTTGTTTCGGTTGATCATGAGGGAGGTCGAGTATTCCGACTGCCTCCTCCCTTCACTCAAATTCCCACGGCAAGAGAAATTTCAAATCCCCCCAACCCCCCTTTATCAAAGGGGGGCGAAGGGGGGATTTTGATACAGCCAATTCACTCTGCCTTTGAATGGGGAAAACTCATGGGCCGCGAACTTCGCGAAGTGGGCTTTAATCTTAACTATGCTCCTGTGCTGGATGTGGATAGTAACCCTGCAAATCCGATTATTGGAGATCGTTCGTTTGGAAATCAGCCTGAAGCTGTGATGCAACATGCTTTGGAGCTTGCGAGCGGCCTGCGTTCTGAGGGTGTGATTCCCTGCGGAAAACATTTTCCTGGCCATGGAGATACGGCAAAAGATTCTCATTTGGAATTACCAGTCGTCGAACGTTCCCTGGAAAGCTTGGAGCAAATTGAGTTTCCACCTTTTGAGGCGGCAATCCAAAACAATATTGAAATGCTGATGACCGCTCATGTGATGTATCCAGCACTAGATGCAAGTTTGCCTGCGACCCTTTCTCCGAAAATCCTTACAGGGCTTCTTCGTCAAAAAATGGGCTATGAAGGGCTGATTATTTCTGATGATTTCAACATGAAGGCCATTGCAGATCATTATGGCTTGGGAGAGGCGGCCCGCTTATTTTTGGAGGCGGGGGGAGATATCCCTCTCATTTGTCGGGGGGAAGAAGCTGAGCTCGAGGCCTTGGAATATTTGGAAAAAGCCTTGAAAGATCGAAAGTTAAATCTGTCAAAACTTGAAAAGTCCTGTGAAAGAATCAATCAGTTGAAACAACAATTTTTGTAGATTATTTATTTTTTTAAAAAACATTCATTTCTCCATATAAATCCACAACTTTCCCTGATAAAATAAGCGATACAGATAATGATTTAAGTCTAGAGGTGTATGCATGGGTGTTCAGAATAACCCAAATGTAAATCAAAATGTTCCACCGCCCAGCAGTCAGCCTCCGCCCAGCTCTGCGGAAGCAGGCGCGCGTACGGATGGAGCTCGTCCGCCTGCGGATGGAGCCAGACCTCCTGCCGAAGGAGCTCGTCCGCCCAGCAACACTTCAGGGGCTGCTGCGAATTTAGGCACTTCTACTCCTAACCAAGCCCAGCTTGATTTAGCCAATGCCTTTGATAATATCCAAGCTCAACAATCTTTGATTAATACAGGAACCAATTCTGAAGCAGTTGCCACTTTTCAAAGTGATAACCAAACATCTCGTGCCGATACTTCAACGGCTCATACTGAGGCTCATCAAGAAATACAAAGAGATTTAGGGACAAGTTCTGCTTATCGTTCATCCACTAGCACCGAGAATTTAAACCAACAAAACATGGCGAACATGAGTTTTCGCGATGTAGAGCGTTTGTTTCAACGTTTTCAAGGTCAAGGTTTGCAAACTAATCCGCGACCCAATGCAAATGGAGCTCAAGAAGGTCAGAATGTTCGCCTTGCCCAACAAGGTGATGCTCAAGCTGCTTTAATGCGAGGGCGTGGAGAAGGCGCAGTCGCTGGAAGACAGGTTCGTGCTGGTGAAGGTCAAGCGCAACAACCTCAAACTTATCGAGCCCATGCCTTCGGATTTTTAGCAAGAGATACCAATACAGGCAGACCGATGGGTTTTATTTATACTCGAAATCCCACAGGCCCCCAAACAGGGCGAAGTCCAGAGAATCCAGAAAATCCCGAAGCCCATGCACATGAAACGCATACTCCACAAGACACTGCTGAGGCGGGTCGTTTTGCAAATGCATCTCGTACGCGTGTGCCAGGTGAAAGAAGATTGTCTGCAGATCGTGCGAATGACGATGCAACCGAGAATGAGACTGAAGAGGGAACATCTGAAGGACAGGAAGTTGCTACCCATCGTGGAGAAATTGATAATCCAGTCATTGCAGCTTTTATGGCGGGTCGACATGGCGGGGGTGAGGGGGGTGAGGCTCAGCAAGATTCGACTCGTGATGTGGTTGAAAATGCGGTGGTGGTATTTGGTTCTTCTTCTCCAGATGATGCGGCACGTTTGCGTTCGGAACATACGGTAAACAGTGCGATTACAGCAGGTACAGGTTATTATGTGCACAATATCGGTTTAGGACGTGGAGGTCGCGGCCAGGGTGAACAGCCTTTTGGAAGTCCTGAAGAAAATATGATGAGAGGGGCAGCAGGTGTGCATGCGGGGCCTGCGCAAGACATGGGCGAACTCCGACGTTTGTCTCTTTGCGTGAATGGAGAAATGATCGACATGGGTTCTCCCCAAGGACAGGCACGTTTTGATGCAATTTGTGCCCGAAATCCTGAAGTAAGAGAAGCCGCTATAGGCCTGGTTCAACAACGGCAAAATTTTACCACCCATGTGACAGCGAATTTGTTTAACATTCATGGTGGCGAACCCTCTGCTCGAGCCTGATTTTACAGGCAACAAGTGGGGGAAAAAGGAACGATAAGAAAATTATATTCCCTCTCCTTTGATAAGGAGAGGGTTAGGGTGAGGTCAGATTATTTGAACAGACCTCCCCTGAATCCCCTCCTTAACTAAGGAGGGGAGAGAGAAATTGAGGAGCTAGTTTATGTCAAAATTTTATTATGATACAGATGATTTGGGCTATGAAATTGAAAGCGTAGGCACTAGCCCTTCGACTTCGCTCAGGGTAAACGGGTCGAAAGGGCCTGCCCTGAGCGATCCTGAGCTTGTCGAAGGAGAGTCCAAGGGTGAGGGGAGCAATTCCGCTTCTACCCAATTTGGAGAAGCTGAAGAAAAGAAAATCGTGTGGGAGTGTCAGGAACTACCAAGAGTAACAAGTGCAGCATCGTGCCCTGCAGGATCAGCGCAAGGTATGGGGCCGTTAAGCAATCAGTGTATAAAGGATGGTCGAGCAGTAGCTGTGATTGATTCAAATCCAGCTCCAGCAGCTCGAGGAGCTCAAGGTGATCAGCCAGCTCGGGCACCTGTACCTCGAACTCCAACACCTCCAGTAGCCAATACTCAGTTAAATGAACAACAAACGTCTGCTGTGGTTGTAGGTACTCGTTTAGCTCCAGGAACCCATCCTCATGGTTTATCTGCAGCACCTGCGGGGAAAGTTTATGTGCGAGTTCCAGAATCAGGGGATGTTCCTCAAGGAGTGACACGAGTGAACGGAAATAATCAATGGGGTTTGGCGGATGCTCCTGCTCCTGCACCCAGAAGAACAAGCAATACTACCCACAGCCCCACATCACCAATTCCTGAAGTAAGAAGGTATAATCTTTACGATTATTATATTGATTTGATTACAGGGCCTCGTTGAGGTTTGAGAAGGAGTTTTTGTGTCCAAATTTTATTATGATACTGATGATTTAGGTTATGACATTGAAAATGTAGGTGCGGGCCTGCATGTCTGCTCACTCAAGGTCCAACGAACAAGTTTGCCCCTACAGGGAGATTCCTTCTTTGATCATTCTTCTCAAAAACAGATTTCGTATTCTTGTGATCCCCGAGTGATTGGAGGGCCCACCCGTAATCCCAATGGTCCAGATACTTATACCGTCGATGTGAATGGAGATACTGTGGCCGCAAGCGGAACAAGTGCAGCGAGTGGTACAGCAGACGACGTTACAGGCGTTTTAGTGAGAGCTGGGGATAATCATTATGTAATGTATCAGCGTAATGGTGTGTCAAGCTTGGTACAAGTGCCGCCTCCTGCTGGAGCTCCAGCGGGGACTCCAGTCGTGAGTCCTCAAGAAACTCAGTTACAAGGAGATCTAACGCGAGTATTTGGAGGAGGAGATGAAGGACAGCGCATGGCTCGTGCTTATATCGATAATCCTCCTGCAGGAATGACACGTGAAACCTGGATTCGCAGTCAACATGAACAGTTTCACCCTAGCGGAGGTGGAAATCCTACCAATCCACCGAGTGAAGATGTTTTAAAAAATCGTTTAAGTAGAAATTTGGAATACAATTTACAACAACGTTATCAGAGCAGTGGTGCTGCTTCAGATAGAGCTCGTACGACCGTGGAATCTTTTCGTGTATCAGGGGATAGGGAAGCGACACTACAAAATCTTTTAGCGGAAAGAGAACGCTTTGCAACACTAGATCATGGCCGTGAAGTAGCTACTCAAGCCCGACCTAATGGTGTCGGCATGACTTCAGATCAATGGACTCGCTTTGCTCGAAGTCATGGTTATATGGGGCCTGAAGGTTTGCCAAGTCGTGAACTTAACAGACAAAGTATGGATGCTGCCCTGGCTGCCGAGCGTAATGCAGGAAATAATGAAGATCGTTTGAGAGCTTATGTACGCGGGGTTTATCCTAATACACCTAATACAGATGAAGGAAGAGCGAACGAGAATGCTTTTATGGAAAGTTTGCCTTCGGATCCTGCAAGAAGAAGAGAAGTTGTGAGTCAACATTTGGGAAATTTTGAATCTTCTCCTGGAGTAGCGAAAACATCTGGGCAACCTAATGCTACAGACTTGTCACGTCAAACGACAGAGTCTTTGGAGCGTAGAGCAAGATCCTCTTTAACTGCTTTAGGTTATGATAGTACAAGAGCAAATACTGCATGGAGGGCTGCTGCAACTCCTGCCCAGCAAAGAGTTTTGGTACAACGGGCAGAAGCGCTGCAAGATGCTCAGGAGCGTTTTGTAAGTCGAGGAGGAACTGTAGAAAATTTCCGAAGAATGATTGGCCCTTCTGATCCAGCCCATCCAAATGAACAGCGCATGAACTGGACGGATGCATCAGGAAATATACGATCTGATCTAGATCCTGCGGAGGTACGTAGGGGCAATGACCGCATGCAAGCCATCGATGAAATGCGAGCCATGTTTGAAAGGCAGGGTTATTCAAGAGAAGATACCGCTATCATGATGCGAAATATGAGAATTCCACCTAGCACTTCTCGAGGCGATCGATTATCCAGTGCGGATCCTGCTTTGATTCGTGCAGCCAATAGCTCTTTGGAACGTATGACTCCTGAGCAAAGAAATCAGATGATGTTAAGTTTGGCTCAGAATAATTTGGTAAATGATTATGCTGCAAAAATGCATGTCAGTGAAGATGCGGCCCGTCTCCATTTGGCGGATCGTGGATTTTTAAGACAATCCCAAACCTTGCAAGCCGTGGATGCAGAATCGCAAAGGATTGATGGACTTGATGCTACACCAGTAGCTCGTAGGGCGACTCCTACGGAGGCGCAAAGACTTCATCAGCAAGAAGTAAGATCATTGGAACAAAGTACCGGAGCGACACGAGCTCATCCTCAAGGTACCCAAGCAAGAATGGATCAGTTGCGCCAACGTATTAATCCAGCCGATCGTCAATATGCAGATCAAATCGCCACACTCGATAGACAACATGGACAACAATGGGAGTTAAGGCGCAGAG
>CAYYEM010000007.1:0-20956 GCA_964470915.1 uncultured Pseudomonadota bacterium | reverse complement strand
CAAATCGCCACACTCGATAGACAACATGGACAACAATGGGAGTTAAGGCGCAGAGAAGTAGAGATGACAGGACGACAAAATCTGGAATTGGCGGATCGTAATCATCAGAATGCCATAGCACAACAAGATCACAAGGCTGTTTTGGATGAAAGACTCGTGGGTATACAACATGAAAATGCAATGGAACTAGAAAGGATGAGAATTAAAGCTCAAATGGTTTCAGCCATGCTTCAACTCTTTGGGCAAATGATGGGCGCTGCTCTCCAAGCTTTGAGCAGTGTGGCGACAGCTTCTATCCAAGGATCACAACAACAAAGCGCTCAGATCATTGGTGGGATTAGAGGTAGAGGCTAACGGTTAATGTAAAAAAGTGAAAAAAAATACCAGTGCACTTAGTAGAAGTATTTAAAAATAAAGGCCCCATTTTTGGGGCCTTTTGTTTTTTTGCACCTTGAATATTTTTTATTTAAACTTTCAATAATCCTTTTTGATCCATCTCTGCCAATTCCTGATATCCCCCAATCAATTTTCCCTCGATAAAAATTTGGGGCACGGTACGCCAGCCAGTTTTATTTTTGAGGGCTTCTTTTTTTTTAGGATCATCCACATTGATTTCAGTGAAGTCGAGTCCTCTTGATTTCAGCAGTTGTTTAGCTGCATCACAAAAAGGGCAGTAAGAGGTGGTGTAAATTTCTATTTGGGGGGCTTCCATAAAATTATCTTATGCTACGAATCCTAATTTTAGAATGATCAATAATAATGACGGATTTTGTAATTTCCTTGTCACTGACCTGTTCGAAAAGTCTTTGTAACGCTTTTTGTGATTCTTCAATACTGGTGGGCCAAATTTTGAGGCGAATGATCCCGAAATGTTTTTTGTCTCCAAAAAGACGTTTGTCAGTGAAGTCTTCATCAAAAGTAATCAAAGTACTTTGATGTTTGATGGACCAGGTAAATAAATCTTGATCTGGTTTTCCGGACAGATCGATTTCATTTGCGTGGGTAACTTTTGCAGAAGACTTTATTTTAACTAGCCAATCTTTAAGGGGAAGGGGAATATTTTCGTCTAAAAAAAAAGAAATTTTCTTAGGCACGTCTTATTACCTTTTCTTCGTCGACAACCTTTGTGGCATAAAGAAGTGCTGCCTGTACATCAGCTTTGGTAATTTGCGGGTAGCATTCAAGGATTTTTTTTAGATCATATCCTGCAGCGACCAAGCCAAGTATATTTTTGACCATGATTCGGGTGCCACGAATGACAGGCTTTCCGCTACATATTTTGGGGTCAATAATGATTCTGGATTTATCCATAACATTTATACTAATTGTTTTGAGTTTATTAGTAAAGGTTGATCTCTGAGAGCGCATTTTATATATCTAGGTCATTATGACTATTTTCATGTGGACAGTAATTGTGTTGTTCGTGGCTGGTTTTGCTGGCTTGTTTTGGTTTATTGCCAGAAAAATGGGCGAAACCAAACAAAACGACACCTCTTTGATTCTCATTCAGCAGCAAATTGAGGGTTTGCGCGATCATGTTCGCCAAAATCTAGATGGGTCCAATCAAATTTTCACCCAACAAATCAATCATCTCACCCAGCAAGTGGGAGAACATCTCCAAAACCAGGGTCAAGTGTTGCAACAAACGCATGAAGGAGTGGGTAAACGTTTGGATAATGCAGCCAGAGTGGTGGGTGAGTTGCAAAGCCGTTTAGGTAAGCTTGAAGAAGCTAATTTGAAAATTTATGAAGTGGGAAAAGATATCGCTTCACTCCAAGAAATTTTAAAAGCGCCGAAATTGCGTGGAAATCTCGGGGAATTATTTTTGGGAGATTTACTTTCTCAACTTTTGCCGCTGGAAAACTTTACTTTGCAGCATGGATTTAAAAATGGCGAAAAAGTAGATGCAGTGGTGAAGTTGGGTGGAAATTTGGTGCCGATTGATTCGAAATTCCCTCTCGAAAATTTTAAAAGGTATTTGGATTCACCAAGTGAGGCCGACAAAAAAGCGGCCCGGAAATTATTCTTGAGTGATGTGAAGAAGCATATTGATGCGATTGCTTCAAAATATATTCGTCCTGATGAAGGCACATTTGATTTTGCCCTCATGTATATTCCTGCAGAAAATGTTTATTATGAAATGGTAATTCGGGAAGATGCCTTTGACAGTGATTTTTCAGTGATGGCACATGCGATGTCGAAGCGGGTGATTCCTGTTTCGCCGAATAATTTTTATGTTTATTTAAATACTATTTTGATGGGCCTTAAAGGCTTGAAAGTGGAGCAAAGTGCTAAAGAAATTTTGGTGACTTTAGCTCGCTTGCAAGGAGACTTAGGAAGATTTTCAGAAGATTTTTCCAAAATAGGGACTCACCTGGGTAATGCAAGATCGGCTTATGAATCAGCGGATAAACGGCTTGCACGTTTAGGTGAAAAGTTAGAAGATTTGTCACTTCCTAATGAAGTGAGTCACTTGAAGGAAATTTCAGGGGGATGACAATAAATATTTGACCCTTCGACAAGCTTCAGCCAGAGGACTGATCCGTCCTTTGGCGGACAGAGCGAACGTTTTTTATGGAATCGTTCGTGGTGAGCCTGTCGAACCATGAATTATGTCTAATAACTATTCTTATTATTTATATGCGGTTTCCGATGCCACGGGTGAAATGGCGATGCAGATTGCTTTTGCAGCTTTACGTCAGTTTAAAATTGATAATGTAAAAATTATTCGTAAAGCCAAAGTAACGGATCATAACAAAATTAAGCAGGCTGTCGCGGAGGCAAAAAAAAATCATGGCATTGTTATCCATACTTTTGTTTCGAAAGAACTCCGGGATATTTTTCATGATGAAGCAGAAAAAGAAGGCTTGGTCGCTTTGGATGTGATGGGCCCTGTGTTAAATGTGCTTACCACTTATTTTCATGCGACCCCAAGTGATGAACCTGGTTTGAAATATCGAGTCACTAAAGATTACTACAAGCGTCAAGAAGCCGTAGATTTTACTGTGAAGCATGATGATGGGCTGGGGCTCGAAAGCATTCAGCAGGCTGACATTGTGATTCTTGGAATTTCTCGAACTTCTAAAACCCCGCTTTGTATTTATTTGGCTTATCGGGGTTATAAAGTGGCTAACATTCCCATTATTAAAGATGTTCCTGTGCCCAAAGAATTAAAACAGGTAGAAAGAAACAAGATTGTAGGGATTACAATTTCTCCACAAAAATTAGTGCAATTAAGAGAGTCTCGTTTGATTAAATTAGGACGTCCTTTGTCCGAAGAATATGCCAATATTAATCGAGTGAATGAAGAGCTCGAATACTGTAGGAATTATTTTGAAGAAGTGGGTGATATTCCCATTATTGATGTGACTGATAAAGCTATTGAAGAAATAGCGAGCGAAATTTTGTTAGTGTTAGGGAAGTAGACCTCTCCCCAGCCCTCTCCTTACAAAGGAGAGGGTGTCCGAAGGACGGGTGAGGTCTTACCGCATCACCGCCCAAATTTTTTCGTTTGAAAGACCAATCTCCACCTTATCTCCATATTTCAAAGGATAATGAATGTGCGCTCCATCTATAAATAAAGCGCCACGGCTCATGTGTGGCCGCAGTTGAATAGAAGCGGAAGAAGAAAGTATGCCACGGATCATTTTGATTTTTTCTTTTCCTTGGAGAAAAGGTTCTCTCACCAAAAATTGAAATTGGCGTGAATGCTTAGGGAGGACTTTTCCTCCAGCAGAATGAATGGCTGCGCTCGAGCCTGAAGGTGTCGAAATCCAAACCCCAGAAGATTTTTGAATTTCTTTTATTCCTTTTGCTTTAATTTCATAGCGGGAAGTGCCCGCGGGTGAAGGGTTTGCGAAAAGAATGTCGTTGAGTGCAAGAAAAGAAATTTTCTTTCCATTGATTTTAGCTTGAAGGCGAACCAAGGATGTAATGGAGGCTTGATGTAATAAAAGTTTTTTTAATTTTCTTTCAAAGCCATGAGCGTCGGTTGAGCAAAAAGCTCCGTGGCTAGCATGAGGCACGGAGTTCACTCCCAGAAGTAATTGCTTAGAATCTGAAAAGTGCGAGGCGTGAAGAAAAGTACCATCTCCTCCCACTGTAATTACAAAATGTTCTTTAATTTTTGTTTTGAGCTTTTCTCGGC
The DNA here is from genome assembly GCA_964470915.1 of uncultured Pseudomonadota bacterium. Lineage (GTDB taxonomy): Bacteria > UBA10199 > UBA10199 > JADFYH01 > JADFYH01 > CAYPXN01. Next base: position 16,809 of record CAYYEM010000007.1, on the reverse strand, counting down.
GGATCACTCGGTATGAAATTTTATTTTTCTCAAGGGTTGCACAAACTTTTTTGAGTGAAGCCGAATGAGTTCGGTGATGTTTGGGTTGTGCGGATTCTTCCTTAAAAACTACCAAGGCCTTTTTTAGATTCCATTTATTCATAAGTATAAACCTTTTTCGATGATATATTTTTCTACCTCTGGAGGAATCAATTTGGCAACTGATTGTCCTTTTGAAATTTTTTCACGGATTTGTGTGGATGAAATTTCCGGAAAAATGGAATTTTCGTAGCCAGCTCTGGGAATAGGGTACAAAGTAACTAGTTTTTCAATTTGGTCAAAATCTTTCCATTTGTTTTTTTCATTTGTTAGGTCTGAACCCATTACCCAATAAAATTGATGCTCAGGATATTTTTGAGTAAGATGCTTGAGTGTAAGAATACTAAAACCTTGTTTGTTTTGAATTTCTTCATCGGTGTCGAGAAGGTTCAATGAAGAGCTTAAATTTTCAAAAGCTAACTTACACATTTGAAATCGATCTTGAAAAGGAGCCAGTTTTTTTGCAAAAGGATGAGCTAAACAGGGTACAATCCAAACACGATCAAATTGTTTGTTTTCTAAAAGAGATTTCACTAAGGCTACATGGCCAAGGTGGGGGGGGTTAAATGAGCCTCCTAAAATAGCAATTTGCATCCTTTAAATATATGTTGCGAAGGCTATTAAAGTCCAGCTACAGATAAAGTAATTTATGTCAGATAAAGATTTAAAAAATAAAATCGATTGCAGTACTTGCTCCTCACGATTGTCAGGGCTTTTCTGTGCTTTAGAACATGAGTCATTAAAAGAGCTTAATCATCATAAAGTAGTGAATGATTACAAAAAAGGCCAGGTCATTTTTTATGAAGGTAATGAAGCTATTGGTTTATTTTGCATTTTTTCAGGGAAAATAAAATTATATAAAACAACTCATGAAGGACGTCAGCAAATTTTGCGCATCGCTGGCCCAGGTGATTTGTTAGGTTATCGAGCTTTGTTTGCAGGAGAACCTTATCATGCCACTGCCGAAGCGATGGAAGAAGCCAGTATTTGTTGTATTGATCGAAATTCCTTTTTTCCTGTTTTAGCTAAAAATCCGGATTTAGCTCTTGATCTTATTAAAAAGTTAGCACGTGAATTGAGAGCCGCGGAAGATTTGGCAACCAGTATTGCTCATAAGTCGGTTCGTGAAAGAATGGCAGAACTGCTTCTGATTTTAAAAGAAGCTTATGGTAAAAAAGTGGGCAAGACTTGTGTGATTGATTTGCGTCTCACCCGTGAGGAAATGGCTGAAATGATTGGAGTAACCCAGGAAACAGCCATTCGCCTTATTTCAGATTTTAGAAAAGAAGCTTTAATCGAAGTAAAAGATCGAGAAATTACTCTTCTCAATATTCCAACCTTAATTGAGATTGCTAATCTTGATATGTGAACCTGATGTGGATCATACTCCTCTTTTGTAAATTCCTTTAGAAGTTAAATAAGGAGATTTATGAGTCATGAAAGAGGGAGTTTTAGAAAAAGTTAAGTATCACTGGAAACAATTAACACAAGAAGCACAGACAGTTCGATATAAAAAAGGCCAGGTGCTTTTTTATGAGGGACATTTGCCTTATGGGCTTTATATTTTAAAAGTCGGTGATTTGTTTTTTACAAGATCCGAAAAAAAATGTCATAATGACCATTTAAGTCGAATTGGAAAAGATCGTGTGGTTTGTATTGAAAGTATTTTAACTCAAAAGCCCAATTTGTGTACTTGTTATGCAAAAACGGATTGTGATGTTCTTTTCATTTCTAAAATACAATTAAGTCATTGTTTGGATGAAAATAGCCAGGGCCAGTAACGTATTCCCCAAACAATGAATGCCAGAGCTCCAAAGAGGGCGGAGCTGTGAGTATAAATAGAAAAGTGTGGATTGTGAGTTGCAAGCCAGGGGAAAATAATTCTTGTAAGCGCCGATATTTGAAGCAGAAAAAAAGCTAAGGCCCCCGGCCAATCTAGGATTAGTGGATGTCCGCCATGACCTCGGGTAACCCTTGTACTAATAGCAAGCACCAAACTTAAATCGCATCCAATGAGTAAAGTATGGATGCAAGCGATTTGCATCATTGAGTTTTGTGGAAGAAGTAAAAGAAGTAAAATGTGCAAAACAAAATAAACTAAAATCCAAAACCAACAGATATGAATCACAAATAAAAGTGGAGTGCGTATTGTTTGCAATGGTTTCCAGGCAAGCCATTGTTTAGCAATGAAGCCCAATAGTAATCCGGAAATAATCACTTTGATCGGGATTGCAATTTGAATGAGTGAAGATTCGCTCAGTAAAAATAAAAGGATGAGTATGAAAGAGATTGGAAGAAAGTTTTTTTGGACCTTAAAAGTGTTTGAAGGTAGAACACGACTTGAAAAAAATGGAACAATTCGAAAAGTGACCGAAAGAATAAGAAGCAAGACATAAAGAAAAACGCCAATTTGAAAACTTAAGATATAGTAATTGTATTGTTGAGTATTAAATAGGTAAAGGATTGTAAATAAAGCACTTAATACGGAAAAACCTATTGCAATTAATACGAAACAAGGTTGCATTCCTCGAGTTTGCGAAGAATAAAATTTCTGTAATAAATAACCCAGTAAAAATACTTGAAAGAGCCCTGCCAAACTAAATCCAATTTTCACGAGAAGAGGGTGATAGAAAAAACCGCTCATCCCAATAATTTGAGACGACGCTTGGAGTAAAAATAAAAAGCTAAATTCACGACGGGTGAAAGGCGAACTTCCCATCCATTTTGGAAAAGCAGTGAGTAAAAATCCCGCAATGTAAAACCCTAAAGCACCAAAGAGCATACTGAATAAATGAAATAATCCTGGGGGGTAAGAAAAATTTAAGCTTTGAGAGCCTGATAAAATATGGTGCCAGTGGAAATGCCATAGACTCAAACTAAACAAGGCATCGAGACTAGCGCCAAGAAAAAACAATCGATAAGGTTCGAGGAATAAGCATTTAAAATGGTACTTCATATCTGAGTATTTAACTCAGGAAATGAAACTTTATCTTTGCGGTTAATCAAATAAATTTGCTTTTTCCACTTCGCCTCTAAAAGATAAAAGGGTGCATTGTTAATTTTCCTTAGGTAAACCCTAGGCTTTGCCAGAGGACTCCTAGAGTTTGACAATTCCATTTTTTCACCCTCTCCTTGGGGAGAGGGTGGGGTGAGGGGAGTGTATACTCGAGTGAACGTTCCCCTCATCCGCCCTTCGACTTCGCTCAGGACACCTTCTCCCCGAGGAGAAGGTTATGTTTTTTGAGAGCTTAAACTTCCAAGCCTCCGTCTTTGCCGGAGTCACTGATTAAGTGCAGGATGCAAGCTTTTCAGGTTTGCATACTGTAATTTTTTTCTGATAACTTTTAATCCAGCCATTTTTTCCCCATTGGGTGAGAAGGCGACTGACGGTGTAAAGTGTGGTGCCGGTAATTTCGGCGAGATCTTGTCGGGATAGACGCAGGTCAATCAGGATTCCTTCGGCTGTTTTGATACCAACCTGATTAGCAAGTCGGAGTAAAGCTTTGGCAATACGGGAATCGACACGTTCTGTGGCTAGTTCACAAAATCGGTCTTGAAGTTCCTGGATGCGATGAATTAGGATTTTCATCACATTAATTCCCACTTGAGATTCTTGTTTCATGAGTTTGAGCAGATCCTTTTGTTTGAACGCAAATGCGATACCTTTTTCGATTACTTCAGCACTGGCTGGATAAGGCGTGTTTTCCAAAACAGAAATGATAGCAATCAGCTGTTTGGGCCCTAAAATACGAAGTACAATTTGATTTCCTTCAAGGTTCAGTTGGGTGAGTTTTATTTTTCCATGGGTGAGAATATAAACCTGGTCTGCGTTTTCTCCTTGATGAAATAGAAAGTTTCCCTTTTGGAAGTTTTTCCATTGACCCATCTTAAGGAAGAGATCCAGGTTTTTTTTCTCTACTCCCTGAAGCAGGGAGCTTTGAAGTAATATTTTAAGATCTTTTTCTTGATGAATCAGGGTCATAATAGGTGACAGCAAACTTCTTTTTTTATTGGGATATGATTTAAGTCATATGCTTTTTTTTCTTCTTGCGCAAAGGCCTATCCTTAAATGAGGTCTATAAAAAAACAAGAAATAAACGAGTGGGGGAGGTAGAAAGGAGTGTTTATGTCTGTTTTATCACTTTTTCAAGAGGGGGGCAGAAAGTCGTTCTGGGTTTTGGTGATGCTGCTCTGCTTGGCAGTACCCCTTCAGGCTTATTCAGAGCCAGCATCTTCAAGCAAGGAAACGCAATCCGATTCTATTTGGCCCAATAAGGTGAAAGTCGGAGGGGAATTTCGCCTGCGAAATGAAAATCAGATCAATTATGACTTCAACAATAATTCTTCAGCACAAACCGATGTTTTTTTGTTGTTAAGAACTCGAGTGTATCTTGATTTAAATCCGGCAGATTTTATCCAGTTGTATGGCATGTTTCAAGATTCAGAAACCATTGGTCAGGATGATGCTTTAGTGAAAACTCCTGATCGGCATAAATTTTATCAGGGTTTTGTAAAGTTCAAAGGTAAAATGGGTCCTTTGAATACGAGTATTAAAGTAGGTCGTCAGGAGCTTATTTACGGAGAACAAAGACTGATTGGTAATAATGGGTGGAATAATTTGGCACGTAGTTTTGATGCGGTTGTGTGGCGCTTGGAGAACAAGGATTTCTGGCTGGATATTTGGGGCGGTAGAATCCATCCAGCGAATACCCCTGTTAGTTTGGAATATCAGTTAGCGAGTTTGTATGCTCATTTTAAGAAATTCCCAGGAGGAGAAATAGAGCCTTATCTCATCTTTGCCCATAGTGACCGAGCTGGTGTGAATAGTGGAGATTTGGCAGTGGCAACAATTGGAACTCGTATCAAGGCAAAATTTCTTAAAAATTATGATTATGGATTTGAAGGTGCTTATCAAAGTGGTTCTTCAAACGGGAATCTGATTAATGCCGGTGCTGTGCACGCAAAAATAGGTTACACCTTTGAACAAGACTGGAAACCGCGCGTGGGAGGCGAGTTTAATTTTGCCTCAGGAGACGCAAATCCTCGTGCGGGTCATGTAACACTCTTTAATAATTTGTTTCCAACAAACCATGACAAATATGGTTACATGGATTTTTTCAGTTGGAGAAATATGTATGATTTTCGTTTAGCTTTTTCCGCTGAGCCTCTTTCTTTTATGAAAGCTTCACTCGATTATCATGCTTTCTTATTACCGGATCCCGCTAACGGAGTATTCCAGGCTAATGGCAGCCAGCTGAGAGCAGGCAGAGCGGGTGCCAGTCATTTTGCCGGACAAGAAGTTGACTTGCTTTTGAAATTTGAGCCCATCAAATACTTTGATGCTTGGGTAGGATATTCAGTGTTCTTCCCTGGTAAATTTTTCTCAGATACAGGCGCTTCAGATATTGCCCAATTTGCTTATGTGCAACTGACAGCAAGATATTAAAGCAAAGAGCAAATCATGATTTGCTCTCGCTTATATTGCCAAAAAAACGGCCCTTTCCCTGTGGAAAGGGCTGTTTTTATTGATTCTCCCATTTTTTTTAAAAAAAATCATATTCATGATCCAAATCATATGGATCTTTTTTGTTTCAGTTAAAAAGAAAACATAAAGGATCAATGCTCTTCGTAAATGGGAAAGGTTTTAACATGATTAAGCGATATTTTACAGGTCGTAAAAAGATTGTCACATCTCTCCTGCTTTTGGGCTTTCTGGGGGCTATTCCTGCTTCGGCACAAGAATCAGGCAAGGAGCTATTCCAACAGAAATGCGCCGCTTGTCATAGTGTGGGAGCAGGGCGTTTGGTGGGGCCGGATTTAGCGGGAGTTAATGAAAGGCGTAGTGAAGCTTGGTTGTTGAATTTCATTAAGTCTCCTCAGGCCGTGATCAATTCCGGAGATGCAAATGCGAAGGCTCTTTTTGATGAATACAAGATGATGATGCCAGATCAGCCTTTGTCTGAAACAGAAATTAAAAAAATACTCCTTTATGTGAAAGAAGCCAGTGGAGGTGCTGCTGCTCCCAAGTTGTCGACTGTTCCTGCAGCTGCTACAGCCACTCAAGCCGAAATTAATTTGGGGCAAGATCTTTTCCAGGGGAAGGTTCGCTTTGCCAAGGCGGGTCCTTCTTGTATCTCCTGCCATAGTGCCCATTATGGAAATGCCATTAGCGGAGGAATTTTAGCGAAAGAGTTGACCACGGTCTACTCAAGATTAGGTGCTCCTGGTATTCGTGCAATTCTCAGTAATCCTCCTTTTCCCGTCATGCAAACCGCTTATGCGGCAGGGGCCATTTCAGAAAGCGAAATCAATGCGCTGATCGGATTTTTACAACAGGTTGATAAACAAAACGTGCTTCATCAGCCTCGTGAATATGGCTGGGCCATGTTTCTAGTGGGTGTGGCGGGGGTGCTTGTTTTGTTGGGAATTTATTCAGTGTTGGGACGACGCCGAAAAAAGGGTTCGGTGAATCAGAAAATTTACGATCGTCAGATTAAATCAGAGTAATCAAAAAATTGAAGGAGCCTTCTATGGGTTGGATTAAAGATATAATTTCTCCGGAAACAAGAAAATGGGAAGAGTTTTACCGAAATCGCTTTCAGCATGATCGAATCGTTAGAAGTACTCATGGTGTGAATTGCACCGGTGGCTGTTCTTGGCAGATTCATGTGAAAGAAGGGATTGTAGTTTGGGAAACACAGCAGCTGGATTATCCGCTGCTCGAAGACTCACTACCTCCCTATGAGCCTCGGGGATGTCAGCGGGGAATTTCCTATTCTTGGTATTTATATAGTCCGCTTCGAATTAAATATCCTCTCGTGCGGGGTGCCTTGATTGATGCCTACCGTGAAGAAAGACAGAAAACCGGAGATCCTCTCAAGGCTTGGGAAGCGCTTCAGCAAAATCCCGAAAAACGAAAAAAATATCAGAATGCCCGTGGCAAAGGTGGTTTTAGAAGAGCGACCTGGGATGAGCTTCTAGAGTTGATGGCAGCCGCCAATATTTATACTGCGAAAAAATATGGTCCAGATCGCGTGATTGGTTTTTCACCGATTCCGGCGATGTCGATGCTGAGCTATGCAGCGGGAGGTCGCTTTCTCCAGCTTTTTGGAGGTGTGAACTTAAGCTTCTACGATTGGTATTGTGATCTGCCCACCGCTTTTCCTGAAATTTGGGGCGAGCAAACTGATGTGTGTGAAAGTGCAGACTGGTATAACTCTAAGATGATCGCTGACATGGGAGCGTGCTTGAACATGACTCGTACTCCCGATTGTCATTTCTTTGCAGAATCGCGGCACAATGGCACGAAGGCCGTGGTATTTTCTCCGGACTTTAGCCAGGTTTGTAAATATGCCGATCAGTGGGTGCCGCTTCATGCAGGCAGTGATGGTTCTTTCTGGATGGCGGTTTCTCATGTGATCCTGAAAGAATTTCATCATGAAAAACAAACGCCTTACTTTCTGAATTATTGCAAACAGTACACGGATAGTCCTTATCTAGTGGTGCTTGACAAAGAAGGAGATCATTTTAAACCGGGGCGTCTGCTTCGTGCCAATGAACTTTCCCAATTCAAGGATCTCGACAAGGGTGAATGGAAATTTTTAAACATCGATGAAAAATCTGGAAACTTCGTAGTGCCGAAAGGAGCCATGGGTCATCGTTGGGGCAAACAAGCGGGTCAGTGGAATATGAAGTTTGAAAATTCCACCGATGATAAAAGTTATGATCCGCTCCTTACTCTGCTCAAAAACAATGATGAAGTCTTGAGTGTAGAATTTACAGAATTTGGTTTGGACAGAAAAGCCTTGCGTGGAGTGCCGGTTAAACAGGTTGAAACCCTGCATGGCAAAGTCGCTGTCACTACCGTTTATGATTTGATCATGGCGCAATATGGTGTAGGTCGTGGTCTTTCGGGAGATTATCCAAAAGATTACAAGGATAGAGACGCTGCTTACACGCCCACCTGGCAGGAAGTTTTTACCGGAGTGGATGCGGGCACGGTGATTCAATTTGCCCAAGAGTGGGCCAACACTGCAGCGGTGACCGAAGGTAAGTGCATGATTATCGTGGGGGCAGGGATCAATCACTGGTACCACGCCAACTTGATGTATCGTGCAGGTGCTATGGCGCTCATGCTTTCAGGCTGTGTGGGTAAAAACGGGGGCGGCCTGAATCACTATGTGGGTCAGGAAAAGCTGGCTCCGGTGGATGCGTGGGCAGCGGTCGCCTTCGCCAAAGATTGGCATGCAGCTAGTCGTTTGCAGCAGGCTCCTTTGTGGCATTACATTAACACCTGTCAGTATCGCTACGATGGGCAGTATTCTCGCTACAACACCGTTCCCAAAAACGACATGACGAGCAAACACACGGCCGACACCATTGTGACCTCAGTGAAGAACGGGTGGATGCCCTTTTATCCACAGTTCAAGCAGAACACCTTGGAGCTCGGCAAAGAAGCCGTTGCCAAGGGAGCTAAAGATGATGAGGGAATTGTTCAGCACGTTTTTGAAAAATTGAAATCTAAACAACTGGAATATTCAGTCGAAAATCCGGAAGCGCCAGAAAATCATCCGCGGGTTTGGTATATCTGGCGTGGAAATGCCATCACTGGTAGCATGAAGGGTCATGAATATGCCTTTGAACATTATCTTGGAACACATTCTAACCTGATTGCCAAAGATGCGTCCGAACACACGAAGGAATTAAAATGGCATGAGATTGCTCCCAAAGGAAAAATGGATCTTGTGGTGGATCTCAACTTCCGCATGGATTCCTCGGCACTTTACTCCGACATCGTTTTGCCCGCAGCCTCTTGGTATGAAAAAGCAGACATGAATAGTACGGATCTGCACTCCTTTATTCATCCGCTCTCCGCAGCGATTCCGCCCGTTTGGGAATCCAAAACCGACTGGAATATTTTCAAGGAACTTGCGCGAGTGACGAGTGACTTAGCTAAAAAATACATGCCGGAGACTCAAATCGATATTGTGGCTTCACCTCTTTCGCATGATTCCGCCGATGAAATTACCCAGCCTTCGGTGAAAGACTGGAGCAAGGGGGAATGTGAGCCAGTGTTGGGTAAGAGCATGCACAAATTGGCAGTGGTGCGGCGCGACTACACCAAGCTTTATGAAAAATATATTTCGCTGGGCGAAAATGTGAAGACCAAAGGTTTGGGCGGACATGGCAATCATTATATGTGTGAGCCTGAGTATGATGAGATGATTCGCTCCAATCACTTTCCGGTCGAGAAGATCGATGGAAAAGTTTATCCTTCGCTGAAAGAAGATGTGTCTGCTGCCAATGCCATCTTGCACCTTTCTACTTTAACCAATGGTGCACTCACTGTTCGAGCCTACGAAAACATGGAAAAGAAAACCGGCTTGAAACTGGTGGACTTGGCGGAAGGCAGTAAAGATGTTCATCTTACTTATGCAGATCTGCAAGCTCAACCCCGACGCTATAATACTTCGCCTTTGTGGTCCGGGCTCATGAATAATGGCCGGGCTTATTCCGCCTATACCTATAATGTAGATAGGTTAGTGCCTTGGAGAACCTTGACGGGTCGTCAGCATTTTTATCTCGATCATGAGATGTATATTGCCTACGGTGAAAATCTCCCGACTTACAAACCTTCACCCAAGCCTGAACTTTATGGCGATCTGAAAGAAACCCTGAAGAATGGCGAGGCTAAAATCTTGAACTGCCTCACACCTCACGGAAAGTGGCATATTCACTCCACCTACATGGACAATCATCGCATGCTTACTCTTTCGCGCGGTTGCGAGCCTTGCTGGATGAGCGAAAAAGATGCGGCCGATCTGGGGATTCAGGATAACGACTGGGTGGAAGTTTATAACGACCACGGAGTTTATTGCACTCGGGCTTGCGTCAGCTCAAGAATTCCGAAGGGCGTGTGTATTGTTTATCATGTGCCTGAGCGCACCGTGGGAATTCCCAAATCACAAGTGCGTGGCAATAAAAGAGCGGGTGGACATAACAGCTTCACACGCATTCATTTAAAACCAAACTTTTTGAGTGGTGGTTACGGGCAGTTTTCCTACCACTTCAACTATTGGGGGCCCATTGCTCCCAATCGAGATACGCATGTGACCGTTAAAAAAATGAACAAAGTTGTATTTTAAAGGAAAAAAACAATGGATATTCGATCACAAATCTCAATGGTGTTTCATCTAGACAAATGCATCGGTTGTCATACCTGCTCGATTGCCTGCAAGAATATCTGGACCGATCGAAAAGGCGCCGAGTATATGTGGTGGAACAATGTGGAAACCAAGCCCGGCACAGGTTATCCCACAAAGTGGGAAAATCAGGAAATCTATCAGGGCGGCTGGGAAAAACATGGTGAGGGAATTGCGCTCAAAGGAGCGGGCAAGAAAAAAGGCTTGCTGAATATTTTCCACAATCCCAATCTTCCGGTGATCGATGATTACTACGAACCTTTCACTTACAAATATCTTGATCTGATTGAAGCTCCTGCAGGAAACGATCAGCCCACAGCCCGACCCGTTTCACTCATTACGGGAAAACCCATCGATATTAAAATGGGACCTAACTGGGATGATGATCTTTCGGGAACTCCTGACTTTGCTCGCAAAGATCCCAATTTACACAATCTTTCGCCCGCCGAGCAGGAAGCCATGTTTCAGCTCGAACGCATGGCCTTCTTTTATCTGCCACGTATTTGTAATCACTGTTTGAATCCGGCTTGTGTGGCGGCTTGTCCCTCCGGTGCGATTTACAAGCGGGGTGAAGACGGCGTGGTTCTCATCAACCAGAATGTTTGCCGTGCCTGGAGAATGTGTGTGTCGGCTTGTCCCTATAAAAAATCTTATTACAACTGGAATACGGGCAAATCGGAAAAATGTATTCTTTGCTATCCGCGTATTGAGGCAGGTTATGCGCCGGCTTGTATGCATTCTTGTGTGGGTCGAATCCGCTATTTGGGCGTGGTGCTTTATGATGCGGATCGTATTCATGAAGTCGCTTCGGCTCCCGAAGATGAATTGGTGGATCAACATTTGAATCTCATCATGGATCCTTTTGATCCGGAAGTGATCAAATCAGCCAAAGCCAATGGAATTGCCGATTCTACGATACATGCTGCCCAAAATTCTCCTACCTACAAATTTGTGAAAGAGTGGGGCTTGGCTTTGCCGCTTCATGCTGAGTTCAGAACCTTGCCCATGTTGTTTTATGTGCCACCGCTTCTACCAGTGATGGCCTCGGTGAAAGAAGCAACCCAACGCGAACAAATTGGAAAGCTTTCGGAAGTTTCCAAGGTTTGGGATGACAACTGGCTCTATGATACCAGCACCAAAGAAATCTTTGGAACCATTGAGCAGGCTCGTTTTCCCTTAAAATATCTAGCGAATCTCCTGAGTGCCGGCAACGAAGCGAAGGTGAAAGATAGATTGAAGAAGTTGATGGCCGTAAGAATTTATCGTCGCTTTAAAACGGTGGGGGATATTTCGGAACAGAAATCCAATGAGGCGCTTCGAGAAGCAGGATACACGCCCGAAATGGCCGATGCGGTTTATTATCTCACCTCGCTTGCCAAATTTGATGATCGCTTCGTGATTCCCGCTTCGCATCGTGAGCAGGCTATCGAAATGCTGGAATTTACCGGAGACAAAAAAGGCAGTGTTGGTTTTGGTTTCAAAGAAGGCACTGCAGAGAGGGGGCTCTAAACAATGCTATCAGAACATCCATCGCTGATTCATTATGGAGAAGTGGCCAGCCTCTTTGATTTTCCAGGGCTGGAATATAAAGCTCAAGGTCGCTCAGTGCTAGAGCTGCTTCGGAAAGACTACCCTGAGGCCTGCACAGAACTTGAATATTTTTTAGATCGTATTCCCGAAAAAACTCTCGATCAACAAGAACTTTTTACACGTACCTTTGATGTCTTGGCCATCACCACGCTAGATATTGGTTACGTGATGTTTGGAGATGATTACAAACGCGCCGAGCTTTTGTCGAATCTGATGCGCGAACATCATCAGGTGAAGAATGATTGCAATATGGAATTGGCGGATCATCTACCCAATGTCCTGCGCTTGATGCCGAAATTAAAAGATCAGGAGCTGGTGGCCGAGCTGGTGAGTGAAATTCTGCTGCCTGCTCTCCTGCTCATGATTCGGGAATTTGATTCGGAGCGGATTCAGAAGAAGAACACGAGTTATCAGATTCATTACAAAACGCTCATCGATACGGCTCCAGGAAATGAGCCGACTCTTTACTGCCGTTTGCTCAAAAGTCTTTTGGAGTTGTTGAAGAAAGATTTCCAGGTGACCGAGATGATTACGCGTTTGTCGGACTGGTCTACTCAGAAGGCGTCCAAGGATTTTTTGGGCTTAGTGGAAAAAGAAATGGAGATTGAAAACAACGCAAATCCAACCAATAGCGGTTGTGATGCTTAATTGAAAGAGATGGTGAAACTTTATATGAACAACTTTTTATTTGTCGCATTACCCTATATTGCCATCGTTACTTTTGTGATTGGATCCATCCAGCGTTACAAAAAAAGTGGCTTTAAGTTTTCGTCTTTATCTTCCCAGTTTCTGGAAGGGAATAAACTTTTCTTTGGTTCGACCCTATTTCACTGGGGAATCTTGATTGTGTTCACAGGACATTTACTGACCTTTCTTTTTCCGGAAACTACTTTGGTGTGGAATAGTAATCCTGTGCGTCTGATTATTCTCGAAGCTTTAGCTTTTATCTTCGGGCTCAGTGTTTTGGTAGGTTTGGTGGGTCTGTTGTTTCGGCGTAGCACGAATCTTCGTATTAAAGCGGTCACGACCCCAATGGATATTGTCCTGGAAGTTTTACTGATTTTGCAGGTGATCCTGGGATGCTGGATTGCCTTGGGTTATCGCTGGGGTTCCTCCTGGTTTGCTTCGGATCTCACTCCTTACTTGTGGTCCATTGTAAAGTTGAATCCCCAAACAGAGGCCGTGAATGCACTGCCTTTCGTGATCAAGGCCCATATCGTGGGTGCTTTTCTTGTGATTGGCATCATTCCTTTTACCCGTCTGGTTCATTTCTTGGTGGCTCCTTTTAGTTATATCTGGCGGCCTTATCAAAAAGTGCTTTGGTACTGGGATCGCAGAAAAGTTCGTAGTCCAAGAACAGCATGGACGATGCATCGACCCAAAAATAATTAAGGATTGGAAAAAATATGGAAACTTTTCATTTAAATCAAATTGATCCACTGAAAAAACAAACCGAACATGGTTTGGAGGGCGGAGTGTTGTCACCCATGGATCCTCCTACGGTTTATGCGCCTCCGAATCTGGAGAAAGTGGATCTTGCGGAGCTGCATCCTTTCTTAAGAAAATTTTCTGAAGAACACGTCGTGTTTTTGGAAGAGTTGAAAGTATTTGAAGAAGCGATTCTTGCCATTCAAAAAGACGGACTGAACAAGGAAGTAGATCGGAGCATTCGACATTTTTTTCATTTCTTTGATGAAGATTTTGCGTCTCACAGTCGGCGGGAAGAACGTTGGTTCTTTCCCTTGCTGAGAGAACGTTTGTTGGCAGAAGGGGAGCATAGTCATGGAGATCATCCCACCACTTCTGTTGATTTGATGGAAGACGATCATTTGAAAGCGATTCAATTGGCATCGGTGGTCTTTAATTTTTTTGGTCTGGCCTTTCGCTTGCCGGATCCAGCTTCCCGATTGATTGTGCTCGATACAGCGCTGGAACAGGGAAAAAATCTGGTGGAACTTTTACGTCTGCATATTTTTCGAGAAGATAATGTGGTGTTTGCTTCGGCACATAAGCTTATTTCGAGGGAAGAGTTTGATGAGATGCTGTTTAAAAAAATGGCTGAGGATTCTCTCACCCTAAAATAGGAGTGTTTATGAAAGCAGGCATGAAGGATTTCTTAAAAGCGGGTCATCTGCCGACTCTACTCACGGCTTTTCTCTACTTCGATGTTTGTTTTTCCGTCTGGATGGTGAATGGAGCCATGGCTCCCTTTATTTCCGGAGAGTTTCAGCTTACCGCGGCCCAGAAGGGTTTCATGGTTTCAGTGCCGGTGATGGCTGGGGCTTTGATGCGTCTTCCACTGGGAATTTTATCCCAATATATTGGACGTAAGCGAGCGGCCATGCTTGAAATGTTTGTGATTTCACTTTGCCTGATTTGGGGTTATTTTTTTACGAGTTCTTTTGGCGCCGTGTTGGCGATGGGGATTGCGTTGGGTGTGGCTGGTGCCAGTTTCGGTGTGGCACTTTCTTTGGGCTCAGGCTGGTACCCTCCCAAGTATAAAGGGCTCGCCATGGGAATTGCAGGAGCCGGAAATTCAGGAACTGTGATTGCCATGTTGGCGGCTCCACCACTTGCTTTGGCTTTTGGGTGGCGCACTGTTTATTTGTTGGGTTTGATTCCCATGCTGATTGCGATGCTTCTGCTGCAAATTTTTGCTAAGGAACCCCCCGATCGGGAAGAGAAAAAACTCAAAGATTATCTCAAAATTTTGGTGGATCGCGATGCCTGGATTTTTAATCTGATTTACAGTGTTACTTTTGGCGGCTTCATTGGTTTAGCCAGTTTTATGCCCACTCTCTTTCATGACCATTATTCCATTCCCAAACAGTCAGTTGGTTTTTATGTTACGCTGGGAGTGGTAGCCGCGAGTGCTTTGCGAGTGGTGGGAGGTTACTTAGCCGATCGCATGGGCGGGCTTCGGGTACTCTACATGCTTTTCGGAGTGATTCTGGTGACGACTTTGGCGGCTGCAAGTTTGCCAGCGAGCCCTATTTTGATGGCTGTTTTAGTGGCAGGAGCCATGGGAGCCATGGGAGCCGGGAATGGCGCTGTTTTCCAATTGGTGCCGCTGCGTTTTCGCACCGAAACCGCTGTAGCAGGCTCTTTGATTGGAGAAATCGGGGCCTTAGCGGGAGGCTTTTTACCCAATGCCATGGGTCTGGGAAAACAATATTTGAATTCATTCACGCCTGGTTTTGTGGCGGGGGCGATACTTACCGTGTTTTCCATTTTTGCTCTGCTTTTAGTCACCCGAAGCTGGACAAGCAGCTGGGTGGGTGCAGGGGGCAAGGCTTTACCTAACTGATTGGTTAACAGGAGATTTTAAATGAGTACATGGTTACAAAATTGGGAGCCTGAAAATCCAGATTTTTGGAAAAAAACAGGATCTAAAATTGCTTGGAGAACGCTTACTCTTACTACGGTGAGCCTTGTTCTCTCCTTTGCCACCTGGTTTGTTGTGAGTGTTTTGGTGGTTCGCCTGCCCGCGATTGGTTTCAAATTTGATACGATGCAGTTGTTCTGGCTTGCGGCCATGCCAGGATTAGCGGGTGGAACTTTGCGGATTATCCATACTTTTCTGATTCCTATTTTTGGGACTCGTTTGGTAGTCGGAGTAGCAACTCTTTTAAAGATCATTCCTTGTGTAGGCCTGGGTTTGGCAGTTCTTAATCCTGAAACACCTTTTTGGATGTTCATGTTGCTGGCTTTTTTAGCGGGGATGGGAGGCGGGGATTTTTCTTCCTACATGCCAAGTACCAGTCTTTTCTTTCCCAAGCGTTTGCAGGGCGCAGCTTTGGGGATCCAGGCCGGCATTGGAAATTTTGGAGTGAGTCTTACTCAATTTGTAAGTCCTTGGATTATTGGTTTTGCACTTTTTGGAGCATTCGCTGGAGGTCCGCAGATTTTTAAAAAGGGTGCAATGGTTAAAGACATCTGGTTACAGAACGCGGTTTTTTGGTATGTGCCCTTCCTGATTCTCTTGGGCTTTGCCTGTTTGATTGGACTTCGCAGTATTCCCGTGAAGGCATCTTTTCGAGAGCAACTCGATATCTTCAAGAGTAAGCATACCTGGTTTTGTACTTTGACTTATGTGATGACCTTCGGTTCTTTCTCCGGTTTTGCGGCAGCCTTTCCGCTGATGATTAAAACAATCTATGGAAATTTTCCAGATGCTCCTGATCCATTGAAGTATGCTTTTTACGGGCCACTGATTGGTTCGGCCACTAGGGTTATTTTTGGTTTTGTTTCGGATAAAACAGGAGGTGCCATTTTGACGAATATCAGCGGCCTGGCGATGATTGCTTTATGTGCCGTGATGGTTTCGATGGGCCTTTTAGCTCCCACTTCGATGGAACAATTTCCACTTTTTGTGGCCTGCATGTTGGGTATTTTCTTTTTCAGTGGAATTGGAAATGCTTCCACCTTTCGGCAATATCCCATCATCTTTGCTCATTCACCGCGACAAGGTGCCCAGGTGCTGGGTTGGACGGGAGCCGTGGCGGCTTATGGTCCTTTTGTTTTTTCTACCCTGATTGGAAGATCTATTACGAGTACGGGTTCTGCCAATGCTTTTTTTGTTGGAGCTGCTGCTGTTTACTTTTTGGCCGTGTTGGTGAATTGGTGGTATTACAGCCGAAAGGGTTGTGAAAGACCCTCGTAGTTTTTGAAAATATAATCTCCGACCCCGCTGAGCTAAGTCGAATCTACGATAAGCGAATCGGGGCGAGGTAGCCTTGGAAACGAGGTTGCCTACCGAATCTCCACCTGGGGTGGAGAGGAATTGAAAAGGAGACTCTGTGATTGCTGCAAGCGATGCCATAAAATGCATCCTCGAAAATATTTCTGTTTTAGCTTCCGAAAATCTTTTTCTTCAGAAAGCTCGGGGCCGTTTTTTAGCTGAGGATCTTCAGGCGCGAATCTCTCTACCTCCTTTTGA
>CAYYEM010000006.1:36418-62901 GCA_964470915.1 uncultured Pseudomonadota bacterium | reverse complement strand
TGAAATGTTTGAAGGAAGTGCTGCGCTGAAACTACAGCCACCACTTTCAGGATTTGTGCTTTGGGCTGCAAAAGTGGGGCCTGCAGGAGGAGTCGCTGCGGGGGCAGTCGCTACAGGAGTCGTAACAGTTGGGGTCGTATCGGTCGGTGTTTCGCGAGGAGCTGGGGCCGGAGCCGGAGCCGCTGAAGGAGTACAAGCCGCATCGTTTGAACAAATTCTGATATCATAAGGGACCGAACAAGGCGCATCCGCAGAGGTTCCTTCGCAGACTATTAACTGAGATGTTTGAGCTCGACCTAAATAGTCTCCAGGAATTTCAACAAATACTTTGTCTGAGCCTGCAGGGTTGAAGGAAACCCCTACAGGGTGTCCATCAAAAAAGAATTGCATAGGTTCTGATTTGCTTTGAATGAATACTGTTACTCGCGTATCTATATCCTGGTCGGTCTTGAGAAGATATTTAGGATAGGTGTCATAAATTTTTGCATTAAATTCTGCTTTTGCTAAGAACGGTAGCAATAGGAAAACACTGAGGGTAAGAACTTGAAGGCCTTTTTTCATAAATCACTCCTTTTGAATGGAGTGCCCCCAAACAGAAAGTTTATCGCAGGATAGAAGTGGCTGAGTTGCTTTTGAAAATGAAAAACCTGTTCCGCCAAAGGCAGAACAGGTTTTAGAGAGAGGCAACTATCGTATATATTTGTTAAAGGCTGCTATCTGCTGCGCCATTATCAATCACGATGCGTTTGATTTTTTCAAACATTTGCAAAGTGCTGAGATTGCGCACGTTGTAACCATATTTCATGGCGGCTGAAGTGAATACCGCTGCATTAGAGCCTTGATACACATTAGGATGAACGCCATCTGGATCCATACCGTAATGGTTGGTAGCACCGAGATTTTGTAAAGCTTGCCAGAAGTTGACGACCGGAATTTGATAGGTAGCAGCTACTTCTTGAATGGCTTGATTGTAAGTCGCCACTCGACTCCCCATCGTGGTGCTATCCAAACGTGGAGGAATGGTGCTCAAGATAGGCACGGTGCCAAGAGCAATGCTTTCACTGACGATTCTTGAAAGATTGGTTTTGAACATATTGATGTCGTTGTATCTTTCAAGGTCGTTAGTGCCATACATGACGAAGGCAAAGCCTGCATTGGTCGCTTTGATTTCGCAACGGAAGTTAGATTCTCCGCAAGCTCCGTTTGCCAAGGCACTGTTGGTTGTCCAACCTGCTTCAGCTGAAGTGCTAGCACGATTGAAAGAGTTTCCTCTTCCTCCACACCAGGTAGGGCTAAGTTCATTGAAGGTGCTGCTTTGATAGTATTGAATCGTTGATTCGAGTGCTGTGTAGCTTCCTAATTCATAACCATTGCATCCAATATCCACCAAGAAAGAACCCGACTCTGTGATGCTATCTCCGATTTTTGCAAAGGCACCTTTGTTGCGAGTTCCTGAAGCTAAGATACTGTTGATTCTTTGCTTCATGGCTTCATTGATGACGGGAATTACATCTGATGGACTCGGTGGAGGAGGAGTGACAACTGCCGTGGCTGTGAAGTTGAGTGTGCTGCTAGCTGCACTGAAATCAAGAGAGCTGGGAGAGAAAGTGGTGCTACTTTTGCTCGGGGTCACTCGATATGTGCTGCCACTGACAAATCCAGAAGCACTGAAGTTACCGTTGCTGTCGCTAGTGACTGCAGCGGGAGCTGTTGCGGTTCCGGAGATTACAGAGAAGTTCAAGTTGACACCACTCACACCTGCGCTCGCACTATCGATTACTTTTCCACTAGCCACGAAAGTGCTGGGAGGAGGGGGTGGAGGTGGGGTTCCGCCAATGCTAGCAGAAGCTAAACGATTATTGTTCTCATTGCTTTCTGCAATTAGACTTGTAGCATCGACGACTCCAATCACAAGTTTGCCTGCAGCAGATTGACCCGTTGATAGAGTTCTACTGAAAGCAATATTTTTAGTTTGATTGGCGGTGAAAGTGCCGCTGGATTTTTCTCTTAGTAAAAAGTCACTGCTATCTAAGTTACCGTCGCTTGAAAGATAGTATCTCATTCTGAAAGCAGTGCTGAGAGCTGTGCTGGCTTGGTTTTTTACAGAAAGAGTTCCGGTGACGGTGCAAGAGAGTGAAGTGCCTGAACCTGTGCAGCTTTGAGTGGGTTGAGTTCTCCAAATCACCGCGATGAGATCTCGGCTGTTGACTTCACAGGCATCGCCTATTCCGTTTGCATTCGCATCAGCTTGATTGGCATTTGAAACTGTGGGGCAATTATCACAAACATTTCCAATGCCATCGCCATCTCCATCCGCTTGATCTGCATTGGATACTCGAGAACAGTTATCGCTGGTGTTGGCTCGACCATCGCCATCAAGATCGGTGTCACAAACATCTCCGATTCGATCCGCATCTAGGTCTGCCTGATTGGCATTTGAAGCTAATGGACAATTGTCGGTCGTGTCAGCGATGCCATCATTATCATCATCAGAATCACAAACATCTCCGGATCGGTCTCCATCGTTGTCGGCTTGATTGGCATTTGAAACCGTGGGGCAATTATCAGATGCATCTAAAACACCGTCTCCATCGCTATCTCCACTGACGGTAGTTCTTTCAGTATCTGAATTGTTTGTGCTGTTGCTATCTGTTGTTGAAGTGGAAGTGCTTACTGTAAAGTCTAAGTTTCCTGCACTAGTTGTTTGTCCGAGCACTGAGATACTGGCTGAGCCAGGTGCAAAAGTTCCAAAATTACAGCTATAACCATTTGTGTTGATCGCGCAATTCGCTTGTGAAGAAGTAGCGGAGAGGACTGTGGCACCTGCTAAATTTCCACTCACGATAAAGTTTTCTGCGCTAGAAGGTCCGGCATTATTAAGATTGATGGTATAGGTGACTTGATTACCGGAAACGACCGGATCTGGAGAATCGCTGACACTCACAGAAATATCAGCGCTGGGTGCGATGGGTCCACCAGGTCCGTAAGCGCCGGCAATCAGACTGGAGTTGCGAGCGGCACCGTCACGATCTAATAAAACATTATTCATCAGGTTTTCTTGAGGCGCATTCAGTGGTGGAATATCATTAGAATCAAAGTCAGGAATTTCAAAGCCTGAATAAGCGAACACATTTCCGCCTTCTACAGGGTGAAAGTTGCCGCCTGCAGGATTTACCAGTTGGGGTTGAAGATTGTTAAATTTATTTTCACTCAAGAGTTGGGCTTCATTGCAAGTAGGGTTATTGTCCCCGCAAGAATTACCCCCCACTCCTAAGGGCATGCTACTATTGCCATTCCAAATAATGTTCCCACGAATTTGCAGATTTTGATCAGCGACTACATTGGGAATATGACTCGAGGCTGGATTCGTTCGAGGTCCATCTACCTGGAGATGTTGCCATAGGCTTTGAACTCCGGCAGGGTTATAAACAATATTGTTATAAACGAAGACATTTTTGTTTGGGATATTGATAACACTCGAAGCACTTAAGCTGCCCCATCCGCCAAGACTCAAGTTTTCCTGACATTTTCCTGGCAAGGCGCTATCGCCATCACATTCTTGTCCTCCGTATACAAATTCCAAGACATGACTTCGGGTGCCCACACGATAAGCAGTGTTGTGGGCAATCAAAATATTATAACCACCATTCACTCCGAAAGCAGCGCCTTGAACATCATGAACAATATTATTGATCACTTTAACATTCATGGCTTCATAAGTGATCCAGGGATACATCATGTATTCAAAGCCGGTGCCTTGACCGGTGGTAAAACCACCAGTGCCGCAATTATAAAACTCGTTCCCTTCGATGGTGAAGTAGGCCGAACCCCCTTTGACGTAAGCGCACCAGTCTTCACCATTATGAATTTTATTATTGATCATATGCCCGTATTGCACTGCTACAAAATCAACAGGATTGTCGTTAGCTCCCTGAATGTCACAATTTTCGATGTAAACATGTTGGGATTGATTTACTTTGACGGTTTCGTGTGCTTGGCGATTTCCCCCATTCATGACCATGTTTCGTAGTAGTACATGATCGCAAGTGTCGCAGTGATATACATCTCCAGGGTTTGAAATATTGATATCTGTGATGTAAATGTAGCTCACCTGATAAAACTGAATGTTGCCATTAAAAGTGACGGTGCCTGGACCATTGGCAGCTGTAAACAAAACAGGCTTTTCATAGCTGGCATTTACAAAGTCGAGATACAAATCGCTATAATAGGATCCCGGAAGAAAATTCACTTTATATCCAGTCGAGGAAAATCCACTGGATTGAATTTTACTCCAGGCACCGCGAATTGTTCTCAGTGCAGTGCTCTGAGAAAGCCCATTATTATTATCATTTCCGGTGGTGCTGACATAGAGGTTGGTGAAAGTAGGACTCCCCATGTCGTAGGGTGTTGCTGAGTAAATATTGAAAGATAATAGGACTAGTAAGGTAAATAGTAGCCCCTGACTAAAAAAGCGTGAAGCTTTCATAATCCCCCCCTTTTTTTGAAATTTAACTGCTGATTCATTAATGCAGCAAATGGTGTGCCGTCATTTGTCCACTATCGTTGTACAGGCTTTGGGAGGCCTGATTAAATTTGTGATGGCTGTTTTAGAGAAGAGCGCCAGAAAAAACAGCATTGAAGTCAAAATAATGTCGGGATTTGATCGTGGAGGAAGAAAAATAGTTGTGTAAAAAATAAACCAATTTGGTAATTTGGGTAAAAAGTTATATGAAATTGCAAAAAGCAAATTGAGTGGAGAGAAAAAATGAAAATTATTTTTTGGATCTTTTTTTATTTTATTGTTTGTTTTTTGACACCGTTGCATTCCGCTGATCAGGAACAAAAATATCAGGGAGTTTCTTTTGTTTGCACCGGTGTGGGTGAAAGCAAGGAAGATCCTCAGTGGAAAGCTTATCCTCTTAAATTGATATTTGCAGCTAGTGGGCGGGCTTATGTCGCAGAAGTAAAAGTTGAAATTAAAGATGCTGCAGGTCAGACGCTACTCAAAACTAACTGTGATGGCCCTTGGTTACTGGTTAAATTAAAGGCCGGTAATTATCAGGTGCAGGCAAGCGCGGATGGGGGAGGAGTTAAAAACGCTTCAATAAAGGTGCCTGAAACAGGGCAAAACGAGATAGTGATGCGTTTTGCATCGATTCCAGTGGGAGATGGACAATAAATTAAAAAAACTTTTGACATTCATTTTGTATTACATATATACAATCAAAAGTTTTGACCCTTATGTTGTAGGGGCAATTCATGAATAGCCCATACTGTGAGAGATAACATTGAAAACTCGAAAGAAAAAAATCAGATTAGGTAAAAACCCTCCCCATTAGGCGGAGGGTTTTTTTTTGTAAAAATCATGAACACTTTGTTGAACAAAGTACAATTACAAGAATGTATTCAAAACATGGCGAATGAGATTTTGTCGGCGCATTCCTCTTTTGAAGAGATTATTTTGGTAGGGATTCAAACAAGGGGTGTTGTGCTTGCCAAAAGAGTGAGCGAAATGCTTGGTAAGGGTGGCCGAAGCCCTACGCTTGGTACATTAGATATCAATTTATACCGAGATGATTTTTCTTCCATGAAAAAAATGCCTGTGGTGCAAAAGACAGAAATTCCTGGAGATGTAGAAGGAAAGGGAATTATTTTGTTTGATGAAGTTCTCTATACCGGTCGAACCATTCGGTCGGCGATGGATGCTCTGATGGATTTGGGTCGACCTCGATTTATCAAGTTGGCGATATTAGTAGATCGAGGGGGAAGAGAACTGCCTATTCAACCTGATTATTTGGGGATTGAGCATAAAATTGGACCCAAGCAGGAAATTCAGGTGAGATTCAAAGAAATCGATGGTGAAGAAGAAGTGAGGGTGAAGTAGGGGCGAAGCATGCTTCGCCCGTACATGCAGAATATGAAGAAACATCTCTTAAGTACAAAAGATCTACAAGTTTCTGAAATAGAAGAAATTCTTCAGAATGCTCGTTCTTTTAAAGAAGTTTCAGAACGAGATATTAAAAAAGTGCCCACCTTACGTGGAAAAACAGTCATAAATTTGTTTTTGGAAGATTCAACTCGAACTCGAACCTCGTTTGAAATTGCAGGAAAACGTTTGTCAGCGGATGTGATTAATATTTCAAAGGGTGGCTCTTCGGTTTCGAAAGGTGAAACTTTACTGGATACTGCAAAAACCCTTGAAGCCATGAATCCGAGTATTTTGGTAGTGCGTGCTAAGCAAAGTGGTTTTCCCGAAAAGCTTTCTCATTATTTAAAGTGTCATGTGATTAATGCAGGAGATGGTGCTCACGAACACCCCACGCAAGCTTTGCTAGATCTGTTTACCTTGGTAGAAAAGTGGGGTTCCGTTAAAAATAAAAAAATTGCGATTGTGGGAGATATTACTCATTCAAGAGTCGCTAGATCGAATCTTTATTTGCTGAAAACCATGGGCGCAAAAGTGACTGTAGTGGGCCCCGCATCTTTGATACCCGTAGAAATTGAAAAATATGGTGTGCAAGTTTCTTATCAGATGATGGAAGGTATTGTAGAAGCTGATGCAATTATGATGTTACGAGTACAAAAAGAACGGGCAGGGTTGCCTTCTTTTCCTTCAGATCGTGAATATGCTCGATTCTTTGGTTTGGATAAAAATAAACTTTCACAGTGTAAAAAGGATGTTTTAGTTTTGCATCCGGGCCCAGTGAATCGGGGGATAGAAATTTCTCCTGATGTGGCGGATGGAAAACATTCTTTAATTTTGGATCAAGTCGCTAATGGAGTGGCTGTGAGAATGGCGATTTTGTATTTATTGGGTGAATAAATCATGTCAACATTACTGATTAAAAATGGATATTTGATAGATCCCGCGAGTGACAAGGAGGGTGCTTTTGATTTACTCATTGAAAAAGGAAAAGTATCCAAAGTAGCAAAAAGTATTGCCGCACCGAAGGGCGCAGAAATTATCGATGCAAAAGGCGCAATGGTTGCACCAGGTTTTATTGATGTGCATGTTCATTTACGTGAACCCGGACAAGAATATAAAGAAACCATTGCGAGTGGAACAAAAGCTGCTGCTGCGGGAGGATTTACTTCGGTCTGTTGCATGGCCAACACAAATCCTGTGAATGATAATGCCTCAGTGACTCAATCGATTTTGGAAAGTGCTCGTAAAGGCGCAAGTGTAAATGTTTTTCCTATTGGAGCTGTTACCAAAAATTTAGAGGGTATCGAAATGGCTGAAATCGGTGAATTGAAAGCATCAGGTTGTGTGGCGCTTTCCGATGATGGGCGTACGGTAAAAAACGCAGCACTTTATCGCAAAGCCATGGAGTATGCTAAAAGTTTTGATTTGCCGGTAATATCGCACGCCTTATGTTCCGATTTGATGGGTAAAGGGGTGATGAACGAAGGCTTTGTATCTACCGAGTTGGGGTTAACAGGAATTCCTCATGAAGCAGAAGACGTCATTATTTCTAGAGATATCGCTTTGGCTGCCCTGACGAATTGTCATACACACATCGCCCATGTGAGCACAGCACGTGGAGTGGAGCTCATTCGAGAAGCTAAGAAAAAGAAATGGCCGGTGAGTGGAGAAGTGACTCCTCACCACTTTACTTTAACAGATGAAGCATGCAGGTCTTACGATCCGAACACAAAAATGGCTCCACCTTTGAGAACCGCCGAAGATATTAAAGCGATTGAAAAAGCTTTGGCGGATGGAAGTATTGATGTGATTGCAACTGATCATGCGCCTCATTCCATTTCTGATAAAGAAGTGGATTTTGAAGAAGCTCCTTTTGGAATTATTGGTTTAGAAACAGCACTGGCTTTGTCACTTCGTTTGGTGCATCGCAAAGTAATAGATCTCAAAAGATTGGTAGAACTTTTAAGTTCTAATCCTGCGAAAATTATGAAGCTAGATCGAGGGAGTTTAGCCGAAGGCTCTGTGGCGGATGTGGTGATTTTTGATCCGAAACTTGAATGGACTTATGATGTGAATCAAAGTTGTTCTAAGAGTCGCAATTCCCCCTTTCATGGAGAGAAGTTACAGGGAGCGGTTTTGAAAACATTTGTGAATGGAAACTTGGTGTATGCAAAAAAATAAATCGAGCAAAACAAAACAGAAAAAAGCCCTGCTCATTTTAAAAGATGGAACTAGTTTTGAAGGGACTTCTTTTGGTTATGAAGGCGAAGAAGATGAATTCATGGCTAATGGAGAAGTCGTATTCAATACTTCCATGAGTGGTTATCAGGAAATCCTGACAGATCCTTCTTATAAATGGCAAATGGTATGCATGACCTATCCTGAAATAGGTAATTATGGAATCAATTGGGAAGATATAGAATCTGAGACTCCGCAAGTTTCAGGATTTATTGTAAAAAATTACAATCCACGACCTTCTAACTTTAGATCTCAAAAAGCTTTATCAGATTATTTGAAGCAAAACAAAATTCCTGCGATCGAAGGGATTGATACTCGAGCTTTAGTCATACATTTACGAGATAAAGGTGCACAGCCAGGAATACTGGCGATTGGGGATGTGGATCCTAAGCTCGCTCTCAAGGAAGCAAAAAAACTTCCAAGTATGGATGGAAAAGATTTGGTGAAAGACGTTACTTGTAAGTCTTCTTACAAATGGCGTGAAGGGATTTGGGAATTGGGAGAAGGATATTCAAAATCCCCCCAACCCCCCTTTGTCAAAGGGGGGGCAGGGGGGATTTTACGAGTCATTGCCTATGATTTTGGAATTAAAAGAAATATTTTAAGGAATTTGATTCATGCTGGTTTTGATGTCACCGTCGTGCCTGCTGATACTTCTGCCCGAGAAGTGCTCGCGCAAAAACCAGAGGGAGTGTTTCTTTCGAACGGTCCAGGAGATCCTGCTGCGGTGACTTATGCGGTAGAAAATGTTTCTCAATTGTTGGGTAAAATCCCGGTTTTTGGAATTTGTTTGGGGCATCAGATTATGGGACTAGCGTTGGGATGCAAAACTTACAAATTGAAATTTGGTCATCGGGGAGGGAATCAACCGGTGATGGATTTGGTAACAGGTAAAGTAGAGATTAGTTCTCAAAACCATGGCTTTGCAGTGGATGAGTCTTCGTTAAAAGGTTTAGCCGAACTTACCCATGTGAATTTGAACGATAAAACGGTAGAAGGTTTAGCCAACTACAAACAAAAATATTTTTCAGTACAATATCATCCGGAAGCTTCTCCAGGGCCTCATGATTCCTTGTATTTATTTGAGCGATTTAGAAAGATGATTACAGATTAATGTAGTGGCGATGCATACTTCGCCCGTACGAGAATTTTTATGCCAAAAAGAACTGACATTAAAAAAATACTGATTATAGGTAGTGGACCCATCGTGATTGGTCAGGCTTGTGAATTTGATTATTCAGGCACACAAGCAGTGAAAGCTTTGAAAGAAGAAGGTTATGAAGTGGTTCTGGTGAATTCGAATCCTGCCACTATTATGACTGATCCTGAATTTGCTCACCGAACTTACATCGAACCGATTCAACCCGAAACTGTTGCTCGAATTATTGAGCGTGAAAGACCTCAAGCGGTATTGCCTACTTTGGGAGGGCAGACGGCGCTGAATACTGCCATGGCTTTGCACAAAATGGGCGTATTTGAAAAATATAATGTTGAACTCATTGGGGCTAAAATTCCAGCGATTCAAAAAGCGGAAGATCGAAAAGAATTTAAAGAAGCCATGGAAAAAATTGGGGTCGGGGTAGCTCGCTCTGCCTTGGTACATTCTATGGAAGAAGCAATGGTAGCGCTTCAGCAAATTGGTTTTCCAATTATTTTACGTCCTGCTTTTACCTTGGGAGGTACTGGAGGCGGCATTGCAACCAATCTTGAAGAATATAAAAATCTTATTCGCTGGGGGCTGGATCAATCTCCTAATCGACAAATCTTGATCGAAGAATCGCTCATTGGTTGGAAAGAATACGAACTCGAAGTCATGCGCGATACCAAAGATAATGTGGTGATTATCTGTTCGATTGAAAACCTAGACCCAATGGGGATTCACACGGGAGATTCTATTACTATTGCCCCCGCTCAAACACTCACTGATAAAGAATATCAAATCATGCGTGATGCAGCGATTAAGATTATCCGTGAAATTGGAGTGGAAACGGGAGGATCTAATATTCAGTTTGCGACGAATCCAAAAGACGGCCGCATGATTGTGATTGAAATGAATCCCCGTGTTTCAAGAAGTTCTGCGCTGGCTTCAAAAGCGACCGGTTTTCCGATTGCAAAAATTGCAAGCAAGTTAGCGGTAGGTTATACTCTCGATGAAATTCGCAATGATATCACACGTTATACGCCTGCATCTTTTGAACCCACCTTAGATTATGTAGTGACCAAAATTCCACGTTTTGCTTTCGAAAAATTTAAAGGAGCGGATGATCGTCTCACTACCCAAATGAAATCGGTGGGTGAGGTGATGGCCATGGGCAGAACCTTCAAGGAATCTTTACAAAAGGCGATGAGATCTCTTGAAATTGATAAATATGGTTTTGATGTTCCAAAATTGGGAAAAAATTCCAAAGAATTAGAAGAGCGACTTCGAGTTCCCAAAGCGGATCGCTTATGGATCGTAGGTGAAGCCTTTCGACGTGGGATGAGCTTAGAAAAAATTCATGCCTTGACCCATATTGATCCTTG
The DNA here is from genome assembly GCA_964470915.1 of uncultured Pseudomonadota bacterium. Lineage (GTDB taxonomy): Bacteria > UBA10199 > UBA10199 > JADFYH01 > JADFYH01 > CAYPXN01. The sequence continues at coordinate 52,214 of CAYYEM010000006.1, read as the reverse complement.
GTTTTTGGGACACATTGAAGAAATTATAGAAGAAGAAAAGAAGATTAAGAAAATGTTTGTAGGGGCAATTCATGAATTGCCGCTACGATTACGCAAATGGAAATCCATGGGTTTTTCTGATCGTCGCATTGCTGAACTTACTAGAAAAAAAGAAGACCAAATTAGAGCTTTGCGAAAAAAACTTAAAGTAAAACCTGTTTACAAAAGAGTGGATACTTGTGCCGCTGAGTTCGAGGCTTTTACTCCCTATCTATATAGTAGTTACGATCAGGAAGATGATTCAAAGCCTACGAAGAAAAAGAAAGTGGTTATTTTAGGGGGAGGGCCTAATCGGATTGGGCAAGGCATTGAGTTTGACTATTGTTGTGTGCATGCTTCTTTTGCGCTTCAAGATGCAGGTTATGAAACCATTATGGTGAATTGTAATCCTGAAACCGTTTCGACGGATTATGACACCTCCGATCGTTTGTATTTTGAACCCCTTACTATAGAAGATGTTTTAGCAATTTTAGAAAATGAAAAACCTTTGGGCGTGATTGTGCAATATGGCGGACAAACACCGTTAAAGCTTGCTCATGCGATTCAAAAAGCAGGTTTTAAAATCTTGGGAACTTCTCCGGATAGTATTGATTGCGCTGAAGATCGAAAACGTTTTCAAAAGATGCTTCAAAAATTAAAACTTCGTCAGCCTCCTAATGCGACCGTTTACTCCGCAGCGGAAGCGCTGAAGGCAGCCCAAAAAATTACTTATCCCGTGGTAGTTCGTCCTTCTTATGTGCTCGGTGGACGCGCAATGGAAATTGTATATGATGATGCAGCCCTCAAAAAATATATGACAGAGGCAGTACAAGTTTCTTGGGATCATCCTATTTTGGTTGATAAGTTTCTAGAGTCTGCCATTGAAATTGATGTGGATTGTGTGAGCGATGGCAAACAGGTCATTATTGGTGGTGTGATGGAGCATATCGAAGAGGCAGGTATTCATTCGGGAGATTCCGCCTGTTGTTTGCCTCCTCATTCTTTGTCGAGTGGAATTCTGGATGAAATCAGACGTCAAACGATTATGATGGCCCAAGAATTAAAAGTGATCGGTTTAATGAATGTGCAATTTGCGGTGAAAGCCGGTGATATTTATGTGCTCGAAGTAAATCCGAGAGCATCTCGTACTATTCCTTTTGTCTCAAAAGCCATTGGGAAACCTTTAGCTAAAATCGGCGCCTTAGCCATGTTGGGCAAAACTCTAAAATCTCAAGGTTTTACAAAGGAAATTGTGCCCAGTTATCTTTCGGTGAAAGAAGTGGTGCTTCCCTTCACAAAATTTCCAGGAGTGGATACTATTTTAGGTCCTGAAATGAAAAGCACAGGAGAAGTGATGGGAATTGCGCTCGACTTTGGATCTGCTTTTGCCAAAGCTCAGATTGCTGCTTCCACTTTTTTACCTTGTAAGGGCGAAGTGTTTATTTCAGTGAACGATGTAGATAAGCTTGCAGTGCTTGATGCTTCTCGTCGACTTTCCCAAATGGGTTTTTCTTTAGTTGCCACACAAGGTACCGCCAATTTTTTGAGAAAAATGGGGCTAGAAGTGCGTAGTGTGAATAAGGTGCAAGAAGGATCCCCACATATCGTTGATGATATCCAGCAAGGTAAAATTGCGATGGTAATTAATACTCCTCTTGGGAGAACGTCGACCTTAGATAGTTATTCAATTCGCAGAACCGCCTTGGAATACTCAGTCCCTTACTTTACGACGACGGCAGCAGCGAATGCGGTTGCTTCTGCAATAGCTTCTCTGCAGCAAAGTCCTCTCGATCTTTATACCATTCAAGAGTATCATCATGAAAAAAATTTTCAAAAGCCCTTGAACTCTGAAGCCAGGATCCATAAGATGGCATCATATAAGTAAACATGAGGAAATTTCTTGGGAATTCTGATTAAAAAATATCTTTGGATTGCTAATTTGTTAGCAGTTGCTCTCTGTTCTTATTTTTTAGCTAAGATTGTTTCTGCTTTTATTGCGGATAAGCTCATTGTTGAGCGCACTTTTAATCTTCCAAGCAATGCTTCTGCTAGTTTTTCGACTAAAAGTTTGCCTTCCTTTGAACAATACCGGGTTATTTTAGATCGAAACATGTTTGATTCCAAAGAAGTTGCGGTCACTACGACTGAGCAGCCGATTGAAGAAGCCCCTAATTTGGATGGTCCAGCCACAAAAACTGTTTTGCCTATTAAACTACTTTCAACTTTTGCAGTAGGGAGTGGTACGGATCAACGCTCTACGGCCACTATTCAAGGATCCAATGGGACTCCTGAAGTCTATACAGTGGCAGATGAAAAACAATTTGCTCCTGGAGTGAAAATTACAAAAATTCTTCCGAATCGCATCGAATTTATAAATGGACCACGTTTGGAATACGCAGAAATTGAAAATTTTTCATCCAGCGGAGTTTCAACCAATACTCCTTTATCTAGGTTAGATTCTGGTACAGCAAAAACAGGTGGTAGTGGTGTTGCAAAACAAGGTGAAAACAAGTTTGTGGTTGATAAAGCAGAAATTGATAATGCTTTGGCTAATGTAAATAAACTTTTCACTGAAGTTCAGGCCGTTCCTAATTTTGTTGCAGGGAAACCAGCAGGCATTAAACTTCTAGCGATGACTTCGACCAGTATTTTTTCAAAACTAGGTTTGCAAAGAGGAGATGTTTTAGAACGTATTAATGGTCAAGAACTCGATATTGCTTCTGGTATGAATTTATTTAATCAATTAAAGAATCAAAATAAAATTACAATCGATTTGACTCGTAATGGTAAAAAACAAACACTGGACTACGAAATTAGATGAGTATAATAAAAAAAACTAGCTTTTCGGGGTTATTAAGTTTCGAATTCACTCGACATTATTTTATTTTTTTGGGAGGGTGGCACTACCTTTCCTGATTTTTTTTAACTTTATTTGTAAAAGTTGTTAAGACTTGTTGAATTATTTTAGAAGTTTTTTTGAATCACTCTTACTTCTTTAAGGCACAAGCCTCGAAGAATAAGAAGTTAGGGCAAAATACGCCCCTTACCATAGGAGATCAAAATCCATGAGGAAGATATTTTCGGCATCCTTCCTAGTTTGGAGTTTAGCTTTTAGCTCACTTGCTTTTTCGCAAGTGCCAAGTACTCAACCCCAAACTAAACCCTCAGTTCCAACTCCAACCGCGGCAGATCAAAGTTCAAGTATTCCAAAGCCGGTATCGCCTAAGTACGAGGATCTTACAAAAACGGCGCCTACACCTTTAACTCCTCCTAAAACGACTTCAGGAACAGGTCTTCCGACAGGTTCTACGGGCGCCCCAGCAATTTCTGTGAGCGATGACGGTCTTTATTTAAATGCAGTCGATACAGAAATTCGTGAAATTATTAAACAGATCTCTAAAGCGACAGGTAAAAATTTTCTTATCGACGATAAGGTCCGAGGTAAAGTCACTATTCTTTCTGAAAAGAAAATGACTACCGATGAAGCTTATCAAGCATTTTTATCAGCTTTAGAAGTATTGGGCTTTACCGTTGTAACTGGGCCGGGGGATTTAATTAAGATTATTCCCTTAAAAGATGCCATGGTAAATCCTTTGCCTATCTATAAAGATGACAGTCCTTTTACCGATAGTTTTATTACCCGTTTGATTCCACTTAAAAATGTAAGCGCACTTGATATTGCTTCAGCAGTGAAGCCATTGATTTCAAAAGAAGGAAATCTTTTTGCCTATCCTGCTACCAATACTTTGATTGTGACTGACTCCGGTACCAACATAGATCGATTATTGAAAATTATTAAAGAAATGGACACACAAGGTCCAGAACAACAAATGGATATGGTACCTGTGAAGAATGCTTCAGCTAAAGATGTGGCTGATAAAATTCAGAAGCTTTATATTGACCAACAAGGAGGGGCTAAGCGTCCTGCAGGTAAGCCTGGTGAATTGGAAGATATTCCTTTCATTTCAAAAGTAATTCCCGATGATAGAACAAACTCAGTTATTGTGTTGGGAGCTAAACGAGCCATTCCTAAAATTAGAGAATTGATTGCAAAATTAGATAAACCTTTAGATGGTGCACAAGGAAAAGTTCATGTTCATTATCTAAAGCATGCTGAAGCTAAAAAAATGGCTGAAGTGCTTTCAACGCTTACAGGTGGATCGGGTGGTGCTAAAGCAGGTGCTCCTGGTGCCCCAGGATCTGCGGCCCCTAAAGCCGGTGGGGGTGCTCCTGTTGTTGCAGAGTTTGAGGGGGGTATTAAAGTAGCAGCTGATGAATCTACCAACTCTCTCATTATTACTTCGACTCAAAAAGATTATGAAACTCTGGTAGGTGAAGTGGTAAACAAACTCGATATTCCTCGTCGTCAGGTTTATGTTGAAGTTGTGATTATGGAGCTCACTGTAGATAAAGATCGTAATATCGGAGTTTCAGGTCAAGGGGGTGGAACCTTTAATATTGGTGGACATCCTATAACAGGATTTGGATCACTTCTTGGTGGAACCGCTTCAGGTTTAGCTTCAGCTTTGAATGGTGCAGGCGCAGTGGGTGCTGTGAGTCAGGAAACTCTTACCTTCACACAAACAAATGCCAATGGAACGACCAGTAACATTACAATCCCAGGTTTTGGTTATATTTTGACTGCCTTAGAGAGCGATACCAATGTTAATGTGTTATCGACTCCTAATTTGCTGACTCTCGATAATGAAGAAGCTGAAATTATCGTAGGTCGAGAACAACCTTTCCCTACAGGAAGTACAGTAACAAGTGGTGGTAATACTACTTTTAACGTCACTCGTCAGAACGTAGGTATTATTTTAAAACTGACTCCTCAAGTGAATGAAGGTGACATGGTTAAAATGAAAGTGAAACAGGAAGTTACTGCAGTTGTTCCTGCTTCCGATGCCATTTTGACCACCATCGGACCTTCAACGACAAAGCGTTCCGTAGAAACAGTTGTGGTTGCTAAAGATCAGCAAACTGTTGTGATCGGAGGTTTGATCGACGATAAACTCACTTGGTCTGAACAAAAAATTCCTTTCTTGGGAGATATTCCTCTTTTAGGGAATTTGTTTAAAAAGAAGCAAACAACTAAGAGTAAAACCAATATTTTAGTGTTTTTAAGACCTTATATTATCCGAGATGCGACAGATTTCTTAAAAGTGCTGCAGAAAAAAGTAGAAGAAAGAAACATGTTTATCGAACAGAACTATGGCAAGGGTCAACATAAGATGATCCGGTCTGGAATTCGTTCTCATGCTGCAGAATTGCTAGAATTCAAAAAAGACATTCAGTTGCAACAGTATGATTATGAGAAGGTGAATGCCTATCCACCCAAAGAAAATAAGGGTGCTAATTAATTGATCACTTTTGTAAGTCCCAAAACCCTTCCCTTAAAAAAGGAAGGGTTTTTTTTTAAACGAAGCTTTGCGAAGTGTGAAGAAAAAGATATAATCTCAAAAAAGTTTTTAATCTTTTATTTTCTTAGGAATCAAAATGGATGATCGAAGTTTAGGCAATATTTTACTTGAGAATACTTCTTTAACAGAAGCCCAGTTAGAAGAAGGTTTGATGGTTCAAAAAGAAAAAAACATCAAGCTGGGAGAAGCCTTGGTGCAACTTCGCTTTTTGAGAAGCGAAGATATTTTAAAAGCGATTAGTATTCAATTGGGCATTCCTTTTTTAAGTGTGTTGCGAACCGATGATGTCCCCTTGGATTTGGTTAGAAAAATTCCCATTAACTTTGCCAAAAAGAACGAAGTGTTGATTTTGAAGAAAGAGGGAGATGAACTTCAGGTTGCCATTGCAGATCCTATTAATATTAATGCTTTAGATGACTTAAGGGTTTTGATGGGAGCTTCCATTCGTCCCATTATCGCAAGTTCAGCCCAAATTGTTGAAGCCATCAACGATTTATACAATCGTAATACAGAATCAGAGCGAGCGGTCATGGAAGATCTTTCAGAAGAGAATCTAGACACTTTAGCTCAAGAACTCCAAGAGCCACAAGATTTGCTCGATGCTTCCGACGAAGCACCTATAATCAAGTTGGTAAACAGCTTGTTGTTTCGTGCTGTTAAATCAAAAGCTTCCGATATTCATGTCGAACCCTTTGAAAAAGACTTGGTTGTGCGTTTTCGTATCGATGGTTTGCTTTATGATATCATGCATCCTCCCAAAAAAGTTCAGAACTCCGTGATTAGTCGTATAAAAATCATGGCAAACTTGAATATTGCGGAAAAACGCATTCCTCAAGATGGAAGAATTCGCATTAAGATTGCTGGAAAAGATATTGATATTCGTGTTTCGACATTGCCTACTAGCTTTGGTGAATCAGTCGTTATGCGTCTTTTAGATAAAAGTAAAGTGGTGCTTTCCTTGGATACTATGGGGATTGCAGGAAAAAATCTCGAAACTGTCACCGAATTAATTAATAAAAGTCATGGAATTATTTTGGTCACGGGGCCTACAGGATCTGGTAAAACGACCACTCTTTACGGGATGCTTTCCCAAATTAACTCGACAGATTTAAAAATTATTACTGTTGAAGATCCTGTCGAATATCAGCTTTCGGGTATTAATCAAATTCAGGTGAATTCTAAAATTGATCTTACTTTTGCTTCGGCACTGCGTTCGATTTTGCGTCAAGATCCTGATGTGGTGATGGTCGGTGAAATTCGAGATAAAGAAACCGCTGAAATTGCTATTCAGGCTTCTTTGACAGGTCACTTGGTTATTTCAACCTTGCACACAAACGATTCAGCATCTTCGATTGCTCGTTTAATTGATATGGGGGTTGAGCCATTTCTGGTAGCGTCTTCAGTGATCGGTATTATTGCTCAGCGTTTAGCAAGAACCGTGTGTAAAGAATGTGCCATTCGCTATAAACCTTCCATTGAAGAAATGCAGCAAATTGGTGTTACTCCCGAGAAAGTTGGAGATAAAATGTTTTTGAAAGCGAAGGGTTGTCCGGCTTGTCTTGATACGGGTTACTCAGGTCGTACGGGTTTGCATGAAATTTTGCTCGCGGACGATGAAATCCGTTCAATGATTATGAAAAATGTCCAAGCCGGTATTATTAAGCGTAAGGCTATGGAAAAAGGTATGCTGACGCTTCGCGAAGAAGGTGCTAATAAGATTATGAATGGTGAGACTACGGTCGATGAAATTTTACGCGTCACTCAAGAGGATCAAGCGAGAGAGTAACCTAACACTATGCCTGTTTACTCCTACAAAGGAATGGATGCAGCCGGTAAAAAAACAGCCGGCATTGTGGATGCTGAAAATGTAAAAGCAGCTCGTGCCAAACTTCGTCGAATGAATGTTTTTCCTACTGAAGTGAACGAAGGGGGAGCAGGGGGTGGTAAAAATTTTGCGGGTTCAGCAAAGTTAGGAAAGCTTTTTCAGCGTGTTAAAGTTCAAGATATTTCAAATATGACGCGTCAACTTTCTACTTTGATGAGCGCAAATATTCCTTTAGTTGATTCTTTAACAGCTTTAGTGGATCAGGTTGAAAATCCAAAGCTTCGTGGCACACTTTCTCAGGTTCGTGAGAAAGTAACAGAAGGTTCCCGCTTAGCGGATGCTTTAAGAGCACATCCGGATGTGTTTGATGATTTGTATATTAATATGATTGCTGCTGGCGAAGCATCTGGATCACTCGATACAGTTTTAAAAAGATTGGCAGAGTTTACCGAAGGGCAAGCTAAACTTAGAAGTAAAGTGGTGGGTGCTCTCACTTATCCTATTGTCATGGCTTTGGTGGGGGTCGCTCTGATGGGTTTTTTGTTAGTGAGTGTGGTGCCTAAAATTACTAAGATTTTTGAAGATTCAAAAGCGACTTTGCCTCTGCCAACACAAATTTTAGTATCTACCAGTCATTTCCTTTCTAGCTATTGGTATTTAGTCATTTTATTAATTCCCGCTTTTGTTTTTGCCTTCAAGAAATTTAAAAATTCCAAGAAAGGCACCTTGATGATTGATAAGTTTACTCTGAGAGCGCCTATTTTTGGTGAGATGTTTCGCATGATTGCTATCTCAAGATTTTGCAGAACTTTAGCGACGATGTTGGCTTCAGGAGTGCAGCTCTTAAGTGCCATGGACATTGTGAAAAATATCGTGCAAAATTCGGTTTTAACTCAGGTGATTGAAGATACAAAATTGAGTGTAAAAGAAGGGGAATCTATTGCCGAGCCTTTACGTCGCAGTGGTCAGTTTCCGCCTATCGTAACTCAGATGATTGCCATTGGAGAAAAAACAGGTGAACTTGAAACCATGCTGGAAAGAATAGCAGACAACTACGAACAACAAGTGGATACTAAGGTTTCAACTTTAACCACTTTGCTGGAGCCGATAATGATTGTCGTCATGGGTGCTGTGGTAAGTTTTATTGTATTGTCAATTTTGTTTCCCATTTTAAAATTGAATCAAATTGCAAAGGGCTAGATGGTATAAGACTTATAAACTTTATAGGGCTATTCAAAAGGAGGAGTTTTTAATGTTTAAACAAATAATTTCTTACTTGCGTAAGGCGAAGAAAAAATCCCAGAAGGGGATGACATTAATCGAAATCATGGTGGTGGTAGCAATTATTGGTTCTATTGCAGCCTTGGTGACGGTGAATGTTCTCGATTATTTAGATGAATCTAAAGTCGATACAACCAAAATTGAGATGAAAAATATTGAAGGCGCTTTAGAGCAATTCAAAAGAAAACATGGTTTTTATCCTACGAGCGAACAAGGTTTGCAGGCTTTAGTTGAAAAACCTACTGCGGGTCGGGTTCCTGATAATTATCCTAAGGCGGGCTATCTTAAGAAACTTCCTAAAGATGCCTGGGGGAATGAATTTCTTTATGTAAGTCCAGGCCAAGGTCATGATTATGAAATCATTTCATTGGGAAGAGATGGTCAGGAAAGTGGGGAAGACTACGATACTGACATTAAGAATCATGAGATTGGGAAGTAGTAGTGAAAAAAAATCAACAAGGCATGACCTTGATCGAGATTATTATTACGGTGGCAATTATTGGCTTGATCATGGGTTTGTCACTGGGGGTTTTCAGAGATTATTCAGACTCTGCTCTTTCAGAAACCTCCGATCGCCTCATGGGTACGATTAAGTATGTGTATAATGAGGCGGCAATTAAGAATCAGTATTATCGTTTAGTGATTAATTTTGAAGACCAGACATTTTCAGTCGAGTCTTCTCCCGATCCGTTTAAAATTTCTGCGACTCAAGAAGGCACACCCGAAGAAGATAAAAGCACCGCAGCTAGTATTAAAGAAGTAGGGGCTGGTATCTCTGAGGGTTCAGCGGAGGAGGAAAGTCAAGACTCTGAAACCCCTCCTCCTGGGGGCACTTTTAGTGGTACGACCTCTTATTTGCTCAAACCTGTCAAACTGCCTGATGGAATTCGTATTAAAGACGTATACGTGGCTCACTTAGATAAAAAAGTAGATTCAGGTAAAACCGCTATTTATTTTTTTCCAAATGGTTGGGTAGAAAAAGCTATCATTAACCTCACAGATGAAAAGGACGAAAATCACTACTCACTAGAAACTTTTCCTAGTACAGGTAAGACAAAAATTCGCACTGAATATTTAGATTATAAATCTGAAGAGGAGAAGGAATGAAGCAGCTTTGTCCTAAACAAAGTCAAAGAGGGTTTACTCTTCTTGAGATTATGATTGCGATGGCAATTTTATCCATTTCGCTTTTGGCTCTTTACACCTCGACAGGAAATAGTTTGAGAATTTCAGGACAAGCTGAGGCGACGGATAATGCTACCCAACTTGCACGTAAAAAAATGACAGAAATATTAATGTCACTTGATGAAGATATTGCCCGAGGAGCTTTTCCAGAAGAAAAGGAAGAGAATGGTACTTTTGACAAACCCTTTGAACAATATAAATGGTCCTATGTCATTAAGAAGGTGGAAATTCCTGTTTTAAAGCCCCCTGGAGAGGAAGCCGCAGGAACTGTAGGAGAAGAAAAAAAAGAGGGAGCTGCAGGAGGAGAGAAAACTACGGCAGGTTTAGAAAATGCAGCTGCTAATATGGCTCAGATGGTCACCAAAAAAATTTCAGAGTCGATCCGTGAAGTAAAGCTAACTATTTCCTGGGGAGATGCGGAAGATGACGAAGAAAAAGTGGTGATTACTACTCATTTATCGAAGTTGAGGTAGAATGAAAAAAAATGGTTTTACTCTCATCGAAGTGATGATCGCCATGGCCATTTTGGCAGTGATGGCAGTATTGCTTTTCACATCCATGTCACAAACTATTAATACTAAGGATGATGTTGAAAAGAAAGATGAGCTCGGTCATTCCGCCAGTCTTAGTTTGAATAAGATGAGTGCAGATTTGCAGATGGCATTTTTGCTCAATGGGCCCGAATTTTTGGGAAGCGATGGCAAAATGAAGACTGCTTTTATTGGTAAAGAAGATCGTGTAGATTTTCCCAGTTTGTCTCATGTGCGATATTTTAAAGATGTAAAAGAAGCGGATTATGCGGAAATTGCTTATTATTTGGAAGATGATAAAGAAGAGAATTCTAAAAAAAATCTCATGAGAAGAGAATCTAAAGGAATTGATGATAAACCCCAAGAAGGTGGAAAAGGGGAGATGATGGTAGAGGGAGTGAAAGAATTTCATTTAGAATATTATGATCCTAATAAGAAAGAATGGCTAAAAAATTGGGATTCTACTCAGGTTGATTTTTCGAATCGTTTACCTCGAGCTGTAAAGATTGAATTAAAGGTTCAGGATCCAAGTATGGAAGAACCTTATTTTTTTTCTACAATTGTAGACTTGAAACTTTTGGAACCCATTACTTTTTAAATGAAAAAGCTAAAACAAAAAGGAGTGGCACTTCTCATTGTTCTTTCAACGATTATGCTGCTTTCAGCATTGGTGGTAGAGTTCGCGTATCAGAGTAACGTAACCTACAACATTTCAATGAATGAAGAAGAGAGAATGAAAGCATATTATTTAGCTCTTTCTGCCATTAATTTTTCAAGAGTGGTTATTAAGTACAATAAAGAAGCTCAAGCAATGGTTGCTCAAGCTGCCCAAAAATTGGGCCGTAATATTCAGGTCCAGCCGCTTTATAAGATGATCCCAATTAATTCAGCACTGATTCGAGGTTTGATACAAGCTTCAGGAGCTGAGGGAGAAGCCGCTGCTAGTCCTGAAAATTCTGAGGAAGAAAAAGCGCCAAATCCGATGGAGACCGCCAAACAGGGGCTTTCTGCGATTAATACCAAAACAGCAGAGAGTTTTTTGAATTTTCAAGGGGATTTTGTAGCCGATATTGAATCGCTGGATGGTAAAATCCCTTTGAATGCATTTTATTTGCTCACACCCACCCAGCCAGAATATGATCGTTTGAAGTATACACTCATGTTTTTGCTTCGCCAGAAACCCTACGAGGCTTTATTGAAAGATAAAGTAAAAGACTCTCAAGATTTAGCTAACAGAATTGCCGATTATATTGATAAAAATGATTCTGTGAATGAATTTGGGGGATCTGAAAGAGGTGGGGAGCTAAGTGCTTATGCAGGGACAAACTTAAAAGCAAAAAATGCCAAAGCCTTTACGGTGGATGAGTTGATTTTTGTTCCAGGCATGACGGATGATATTTTGCAGCAACTAAAAAAAGATGTGACTGTTTATAAAAGTGATTATAAAATCAACGCCTGTTTAGCATCAGATGAATTATTGAAAGCGATGATTTTGGCTTTTAGCCAAAATCGCACAGATATGGAAGCTTTGAGGGAAGATAATCAGGAACGATTAAAAAACGCTGTGACAAAAGTGAAAGAAAAATGTCCTGATACCGCAGCGATGGGTTCTGCTCTCAATGAAGTTTTAGGGGTGACAGCGGGATCTGGCAGTAGTGTTCCTCCCACTGTGAGCCCGCCTCCGGGAGGAGGCCCTCCCCCTCCGCCTAGTGGAGGGGCAAGTACAGGAACTTTTACAAGTATGATTACGAATGAAGAAAATATTTTTCGAATTGAAGCCACAGGTACTTTGGGGAATGCAGAAGTGAAAATTGTGAATGTGCTGGATTCGTCTAATACTAATCCCGATAAGTGGAGAAATCTTTTTTGGAGGGTTGAATAGTGGCACAGGTGATTTTAGGTATTGATGTTGGAACTTATTCGATCAAGATTGCTTGTGCAGAACGAGGTTTGGGCGAGTTTCAACTCACAGACTTCTACGAAATCCCAGTGACAGCACATGATGTGCTAACTCCCGATCAAACGACAGAGGCCTTGCTCACCCGTTTTATGCAAGAGAATCAGTTGCAATACGATACGCTTGCTTCTTCGCTTTCAGGTTTACAATGTGCTTTTCGTACTCTTGATTTTCCTTTTAATCAAAATAAGAAAATTGATTCGGCCATTGAATTTGAGCTAGAAAATTACGTGCCTTTTCCACTGGAAGATTTGAGCATCGATTATGTTTTGATGGAAAAGGGGGCGAATACTTCCAAAGTGCTTTCAGTTTATACGCCTAAATCAGAGCTTGTAAAATATTTGAATATTCTTTCAAACTCTTCATGTGATCCGCGCTATCTTGGCGTAGAATGCCTAGATTTAGCTAATTTGCATCTTTCTGGCATGCTGCCTCCTCAGGGAACTTATGCCATTCTTGATCTGGGACATTCCAAAACCAACTTATGTATTATGCAAGGTAATAAGGTGAGAGCAGTGCGTACTCTAGCTTTGGGGGGTAAGCACATTAGCCTCGCAATTGCCAAAGCTATGAAAATTAATTTTGCTCAGGCTGAAGAAATTAAAATTAAAAAAGGTCAGGTTTCTCCTTTTGAACAAGGTGATGCGCTTTCAGAAGCGATAGAATCTGTTTTAGAAGATCTATTAGTGCAAGTAAGGCAAACACTTTTTGCTCTTTATGAAAAAGGGGAAAAGAAAATTGAGGCTGTTTATCTTTGCGGCGGCACTTCACGTCTTTCTGGTATTGATCAATATATTTCAACCCATTTACGCTTGAATGTCTCACCCTTGGATGTCTTAGATTATTCTTTTAATCGATTGAACGATCCTGAATCTGCCAGACCTCTTATCGCCCCTGCCTTAGCATTGATTTTCAGAGTGGTTTACCCAGGAAAGTCGATTGATTTAAATTTCAGAAGAGGGGAGTTTGCTTACAAACGTGATATTCAGGCTATTTCAGGTCAGTTTACTCAAATAGGGGTAGCAGCAGCTGCAGTGGTTTTGTTGGGTATTATTTATTTTGCGGTGAGCTTGTATCTTCTTTCTTCTCGAGAGAAAACATTAGATAAAAGTGTGACAAAAATTCTGACTCAGGGAATTCCAAATCCTCCTAAAAAGCTTCCCGCAGGTGCGCAAGGGGCTTTATCTTATGTGAGCTCTAAAACAACTGAAGTAAATGATCGGCTCAAAAAAATGGAAGGCAGTAATGCTCTTTCAGCTTTTGAAATTTTACGTTTGATCTCTTCTAATTTGCCTCCGCGACAAGAATTGAAATTAGACATTGATGATGTGAATATTGCTTCAGATCATGTTCGCATGGAGGGCAGAACAGTTTCTTATGAAGCGGTAGATAAAATTAAAAATGCACTTGAGAAAGTACCCAATTTTAAAAATGTTCAGACAGGAAATGTGAGAAAAGGATTACAGCAAGACGAATTAAAATTCACACTTTCACTGGATGTAGGAGCTTAATAAAGTGGGCATGTTTGGAAAATCTTCAATGAAAGAAAAACTGAATGTAGAGGAACTCTACAACCAGTTTTTAGGACTCGATCAACAACAACGCACTATATCGATTATCGGGATAGCAGTGGTTTTGCTGCTTTTAATTATTGTGCCTGTCACTTGTGCCTCTTCTAAACTTTCACAAAAAGAGAAAAAAATCTTAAATCATTCTAAAAATATGAATGATTTGGTTTCAGAACTTGCTGAATATCAAAAAGCCCAAAATAAAATGAAACAGATCGAAGCACAATGGGCCAGTCGTGCTAAAATTTCACTTTCAACCACGCTTGAATCTCTTTCAGCTCAGAGTGGTTTGGATAAAAATATTGATAACATTAAAGAACAAGCTCCTTCTGCTGGAGATATTTTAGTTGAAAACTCAGCGGATGTACGTTTATCGAGGGTGGGGCTTTCTCAGCTAATGGATTATCTTTATAAAGTAGAAAGTTTTCAACAAGGTGCTTTAAGAATTAGCAAACTTCAAATGAGACCTCGTTATGATAATCGCCAACTTTTTGATGTTTCGTTTACGGTGACTTCCTATGCTCTCAAGGAAGGAGCTAGTTCATGAAAAAAAGTGTGAAAATTCTTGGTTACTTTGGGGCAGGAGTTTTCTTTTTCATATTTTTTCTTATTTGGACCTTTCCTACTGATGTTTTAAAAACTCGTATTATTAACCAAATTGAAGATTCAATAGGGGGGCAGTATCGCATCAAAGTTCAATCGATGAGTGCAAGTTTGATTTTTGGTTTTACTTTCAAAAATTTAGAAGTTGTAAAACGAGAGGATGGAAAAGATGTTCTTTTGTTAAAATCTCCTAAGTTTAGAATTAATCCTTCCTTAATGGCTTTACTTCGTAACACAACGAAACTTTCTTTTAGTGTGGAGCTAGGAAAAGGCGAAGTGAGTGGTTCTTATCTAGATTCAAGTAGTGAAAATGAAGTGGAGTTAGATTTTGATGATTTAAATTTGGCGGATCTTAAGTTTCTATCAACTCTTTATAGTATCAATCTCAAGGGTGTCATTAATGGTACTTATCAGCTTGATAGCAATAAAAAAGATCCTTCTAAAAATAGGGGAAAAATTGATCTTACTCTCGCTAATTTTAGCTTGGATCCTATTAAATTTAAAATGGATCCTACAGCTCCTGAATCAGAGATGGTGATTCCACAAATCAAACTTTCTGGTGCTAAAAATTCTAGATTTGTCGCTGAATTTCAAAAATCAGATCTGGCGATTAAAGAGTTTGTATTTGCTGGAGCCGATGTCGATTTAAATTTAAAGGGTACACTTAATATTACACCTAAACCTGATGATTATCGCCTTGATGTGACAGGAACTCTCAAGCTCAAACCCGAGTTAGCTCAAGCCATTCCTATTATGGCTCTCTTCGAACAGCAAAAGCAGGCGGATGGTTCATACCCTCTCACAATCAACGGTCGTTTCTGGAAGCCTGCTATTTCTGTGGGTGCCTTTAAATTACCTTTTTAGAAGCTATTGCCTTCTGAAGGAACTCCTGTGTATGAAGTTCTCATGGACAGTAAACGTAATATTCGTAGTATTCCACTTTTGGAACTTTCCCAGATCTTAAAAGATTGGGGCGTAGAGAAGTTTCGTCTGCAGCAAGTTCTACAGTGGATTTATGAACGAGATATTGCCAGTTTTGAGGAGATGACGAATCTCTCAAAAAAGCTTCGGGAACAGCTGTCCGAGAATTTTTCTATTGAGCGACTGCCGATTGCTTTTCAGCAAAAATCAGAAGATGGAACTCGTAAATTTCTGATCAAGCTTCCCGATGGCGAAACCATTGAGTCGGTTTTAATTCCAAATGATGATCGTCAGACTTTGTGCATTTCTTCTCAAGTAGGCTGTGCGATGGCTTGCCGCTATTGCCTGACAGGTTTGGTGGGTTTGAAGCGTCATCTGAGTCAATTTGAAATTTTAGAACAAGTCATGGCAGTGAAGAGGGCGGTGCCTGAAACAAAAATTTCAAACATTGTTTTTATGGGCATGGGAGAACCTTTGCATAATTTAAA
>CAYYEM010000006.1:30724-36318 GCA_964470915.1 uncultured Pseudomonadota bacterium | reverse complement strand
CGTGGGAGTGATATTCTGGGAGCTTGTGGGCAATTAAAAGCAGAGATGGAACCGAAAACAAGGTCTCCTGTGAAG
Organism: uncultured Pseudomonadota bacterium; assembly: GCA_964470915.1. Lineage (GTDB taxonomy): Bacteria > UBA10199 > UBA10199 > JADFYH01 > JADFYH01 > CAYPXN01. The sequence goes on along the minus strand of CAYYEM010000006.1, from coordinate 36,243 downwards.
TTACCCACCAGTGTAAGAATCAGTCAGGAACGTATTTCCTCATGAAGAAGCAAATTTTCATTTTTTTGTTACTTGTTTTGAGTGGAGCTGGAACCCTTTTAGCTCAACAAATCAATCCTGTAAGGTATGAACTGCAACCTGAATCCAAGCCTAATATTCCTGATCCTATTGATCATTATGTTTTCACTGATATTCTCAAGAAGTTTGTAAGTAAAAATAGTGGATTGGTCGATTATCGAACTTTCAAGCGTGATAAAGAATCCATTCAAAAGCTGGATGGCTATGTAGCAGATCTTATGAAGATTGATGGATTTGCCTTAGAACCTGTTCAGGAACGTAAAGCTTATTGGCTCAATTTATATAACGCCTTAGTTTTGAAAGAAATTATTCATCATTATCCCATTCAGCTTACCGCAGAGATTAATCATTTTTTTGATGATAAGCGTTATGAAATAGCTGCCTTTAAGGGCGTGAAGGTTTCGCTATTGGATTTAGAGCAAAAAGTTTTTTGTGATAGTTTTAATGATCCCAGAACTCATCTTGCGAGAGTGAATGGTGCTGTGAGTGGCCCAGTATTTTTACAAGAAGCTTTTCAGGGAGTGAGTGTTGATAAGAAACTCGATGAAATTACAATGTCTTTTCTCACAGACTCTTCCAAGAATTTTTTTGATGCCCGACGTAATATCTTTTTTGCATCCCCTTTATTTTTGTGGTTTCAGGAACATTTTGGTAAGTGGGAATTTTCAAATCGTTCTTTCATTCAAAAACGCTTGATGGGTTTACCCGCCAATTTTCGCTTAGAATTTATGGGTTTTGATTGGAAGTTGAATGATACCCGAAATCGTTAAGTATTGGCGAGAGCGCGTTTCACCATAAACTCCACATTTTCATGCATATGAAGAGGAGTGATTTCAATTTCCGGATGTTGATTTTGAAAGACGCGAAAAACTTCATCTGCAAAACCTTGGCCGACCGTTTCTACTCCTTTGAAATCCAGGACAATTTTTTTGAATGAATCCAAGTTTGAAAGAATGCGCTTGGCTTGAGAGCGTGAAATAAAATCAGTTCCCTCTTTGAAAAGTTTTACAGTAACGAGACTTTTGTTAAATTCAAACTCTTCTCCGGTGTATTGTTCCCAAATATCATTGAGATTTTTTGCACTGTTTTTATTGATTTCAAAATGGACAAGCGTGCCTTTTTTTTGCGGACTGTCTTGAATAAAAATATCGTGAATAGCATTGTTGAAAGTGAGAGTTTTTTTGTGGCTCCGAATAAAGAACAAGTCAGAAATCTTTGAGGTAAAGAATATTCCTTCTCCTGAGTGTCGGTCAGGTTGTGTTGTTTGCTTTCCTTTTAATAATTCCTGGATTGCTTCCATTTCATCTTTTAATTTTTTCTTTTTTTGGATGTTTTCAAATATTCCAATCCCTTTATCATCAATACTGAATGTTAAAACAGAGGCTTGGATTGAAAAAATTACCTGAATTACTTTTGACTGGGAGTGATCGATCGCATTGTTCATCATTTCAGTGAAAGCATAATGTAGGATCTTCTCGATGTTCTGCGGTAATTCATGAAGATAGGGTATTTGGCTTTTGATTTCTCGGAAAATTTGATCTTCTTGCAGATCGATATTGGTAAAAGTTTTAGAGAAGAGACTCGTTTTATGAGCTTGAATGCTTTCAGCGCTATTGAGGATGTAGTAACTTGTTTTTCTACTGCTCCCTTGTTTTAAAATAACCCCTTCTTTTATAAGAGTATTCAGGTGTTTGTGAACTGCTTGGGGGGTGATGTTTAGTTTCTGAACCAGTAACGCTGTGCTAACCCTATGATTTTTATTAATAATTCTTAGTATCTTCTCTTTTGTCATAAGAGAAATATACCAACTTTATACCAACCTATCAATATTTTATTTAAACCTTATTTAAACTTATAAACTGATTATTTAAACCTAATAAATCTTCCCTCGATTTTTAAATTCTTCCGCCTTTTCTTTGAGGCCTTTATCTAAAGCATTTTCAATTTTTTGAATTCCTTTTTCCTCCGCATACTTTCTCACATCTTCTGTAATTTTCATGGAGCAGAAGTGGGGGCCGCACATCGAACAAAAGTGCGCTTCTTTGGCAGAAGCTTGAGGTAAGGTAGCATCGTGATAAGCACGAGCCGTGTCTGGATCGAGTGATAAATTAAATTGGTCTTGCCAGCGAAATTCAAAACGAGCCTTGGATAAAGCATTATCACGAATTTGTACACCGAGATGACCTTTTGCTAAGTCGGCAGCATGAGCAGCAATTTTGTAAGCAATGATTCCCGCTTTAACATCTTCGCGGTTGGGAAGGCCTAGATGTTCTTTTGGAGTTACGTAACAAAGCATCGCGGTTCCATACCAACCGATCATGGCAGCACCGATGGCAGAAGTAATGTGATCATAACCTGGAGCAATATCCGTGGTGAGAGGACCCAAAGTATAGAAAGGGGCTTCATGACAATGCTTTAACTGCAAATCCATATTTTCTTTAATGAGATGCATTGGAACATGGCCTGGTCCCTCGATCATGGTTTGTACATCGTGCTTCCATGCAATTTCAGTAAGTTCACCAAGAGTTTTTAATTCTGCAAATTGAGCTTCATCGTTGGCGTCATAAATAGAACCCGGACGCAATCCGTCTCCTAAAGAAAAAGAAACGTCATAAGCCTTCATGATTTCACAAATATCTTCAAAGTGTGTGTAGAGAAAATTTTCTTGATGATGAAATAAGCACCATTTCGCCATAATGGAACCACCTCGCGAAACGATTCCTGTCATGCGTTTGGCGGTGAGTGGAATGAAAGATAGTCGAACCCCGGCATGAATTGTAAAATAATCCACGCCTTGTTCAGCTTGTTCAATGAGTGTGTCTCTAAAAATTTCCCAAGTGAGATCTTCGGCTTTGCCGTTCACTTTTTCCAATGCTTGATAGATAGGAACGGTGCCAATGGGTACGGGTGAATTCCGAATAATCCATTCACGAGTCTCATGAATATTTTTTCCAGTAGAGAGATCCATCAGAGTATCTCCACCCCAACGGGTGGACCATAAAAGCTTTTCAACTTCTTCGTAGATGGAAGAAGTAATGGCAGAATTCCCAATGTTGGTGTTGATCTTCACCAAAAAATTTCGCCCAATAATCATCGGCTCAAGTTCAGGATGATTGATATTCGCTGGGATAATGGCCCGGCCACGAGCAATTTCCTGCCTTACAAATTCTGGTGTGATTTCTATTGGTCCTTCGATAGGCTCAGGACGAACGGCTTTTTCTTGATCTAAACCGTTCGTGGTGAGCTTGTCGAACCATGAACGTTGGATGTTTTCACGAATCGCAACAAATTCCATTTCGGGAGTAATGATTCCCTTTCGGGCATAATGCATTTGGCTAAAATTCTTATCACCGCGTGCTTTTCTTTCTTCAATCCAATTTTTGCGAAGGGCAGGCAAACCCAGAGTAAGATCGGGTTTAAAGTCTGGGTCGGTGTAGGGGCCCGAAGTGTCATAAACTAATACAGGATTATTTTTCGTAGGGGCGCCGCTTGCCGCGCCCTTCGTATCTGAAAGTGAAATTTCCCTCATGGGTACCTGAATGTCAGATCGAGAACCTTGAATATAAATTTTCCGTGAGTTTGGAAAGGGTCGGGTAATTTCGGAGTCCAGTCCTTGTAACTTTTCTGCTAAATTTTGTGAAAGAGGAGTCATTTGCCGATTACTCCTTCCAGAGGGCTGGAGGCTGAAGCATATAATTTTTTTGGAATTCTTCCTGCTTCAAAGGAAAGTCTTCCCGCTTCCACAGCTTGTTTCATCGCGAGCGCCATTTTTACCGGATCTTTGGCACAGGCGATCGCGGTGTTCATGAGAAGCGCCGAGCATCCGAGTTCCATCGCAATGGCAGCATCGCTGGCTTGCCCGACTCCTGCATCTACAATGACGGGCACTTTTGCTTGTTCCAAAATAATTTGAAGATTGTGAGGATTGCGAATGCCTAATCCTGATCCGATAGGCGCAGCTAAAGGCATTACAGCAGCGCAGCCAATATCTTCTAATTTTTTGCACACAATGGGATCATCCAAACAGTAGGGGAGAACAATAAAGCCTTCTTTTACCAAAACTTTGGCGGCCTCCAAGGTACCTTCATTGTCAGGAAATAAAGTTTTTTCATCTCCGATAACTTCCAGTTTAATCCATTTTGTATCGAGAGCTTCGCGAGCGAGAAAAGAGGTGTCGATCGCATCTTTTGCTGTAAAGCAGGCAGCGGTATTAGGCAGGAGAGCAATCTTTTGAGAATCGATAAAATTTAAAATTGATTCATTGCCTTTGGCTTTTAAATCGATACGACGAATCGCGAGGGTTACCATTTCAGTTCCAGAAGCGCGATGGGCTTCTTGCATGATTTGAAAATTGGGATATTTTCCCGTTCCCAAAATCAGTCGACTGTTAAATTTTTTTCCTGCTATTTCAAAATGAGACATAATGACTTCCTTCACTAGATACTAAATACTAGGCGCTATTCACTGCTTTTTTTCAGCCTCCTCCTACTGCATGAACAATTTCAATTTCATCGCCGTCTTTGATAGGAGTTTTGTATATTTCAGAACGGGGGATTACTTCTCGATTAATGGCTAGCGCAAAACGCAAATCTTTCAAACCTATTTGAGAAATAAGTTCCTTCAGTGAAATATCAGAAGGAAAATGTTGATCTTCACCATTCACTCGTAAGCGCATGCTTTGCACTAACATTTGGTTTTTTAGAGTGTCAATTGCCTTGTAAGTCAAAGACAGGGATCTGAGGTTGTTTTTTAGGTCGTGCTTTGGGGCTCGTTTTAGGGCTTTGAATCGGAGCCGTACGTTGATATTTAATTTTATCAATGCTTTCCAAAAAACTTTTCATTTCATCAGTCATTTTATCGGGCGGGTAATTTCCTTGAGTGAATTCGACATATTTTTTACCGTCCCAAACATAGATATGTCGTGCAAGTAATCTTTCTCCGGGACCCGCTGGCCCTTCGTCGAATACTGCAACAATGTCACGGTAACCTTTTGTTTTTCTTGGTGCAGCTGCTAAGCCCCAAGGGGTCGTGCTGCTGATTCTTCCATCAGCCATGAGCAAAAGTTTCCAACCAGGTTTTTTGGATTGGCTATCATATTGCATGACAAAGAAAGTGCAATTTTTAGTTGAACCACAGGCGGAATCAGGAACGACTACCCATTCTGAAGTACCATCATCATTAAAATCAAAGGTGTGTAGATGTTTATCTGGAATATCTTTGCCTTCGTAAAGAGGGGTTTGACCATAGGTGGAATTGATCAACACAACCATTTCCTCTTCGCTAATAGGCACTTCTTGGGCATAGATTGAATCAATAGAAAACAGATAAAAAGAAAATAACAAGATAAAGAGGATTCTATTCATGAGATGCCCTTGTTTTGAATAGTTTATTCAGAATAACTCATGCCAGGTTGAAGTATCTTAACACGTTCATCTGGTTTT
>CAYYEM010000006.1:22365-30624 GCA_964470915.1 uncultured Pseudomonadota bacterium | reverse complement strand
CCACTTGGGTTCATAAGCTCCAATAGGAAGCAAAGCGATATCAATTTTGTGCGCTTTGGCGATTTCTGAAAAGTGTTCAGAATATGCCGTGTCTCCCGGAAAGAAAATGCTTAAATCTCCCTTTTTGAAAATATAGCCCGTCGTTCCTCGATAGGTCAGTCCGCTCAGACGAAAACCCTGGTGTTTCACGGGCACAGTGTAAACTTGAATATTTCCTACTTTGTGCTCACTCCAGGGAGCAATTTCAGTGACAGGGTTTGGTAAAAATTTCTGAATCAGTTTTCCCAATCCATCTGGCACAAGAATAGGGGTTTGGAGCGGGAAGTATTTATAACTAAAAATATCCAAATGATCGTAATGACCATGAGTGACAGCAATGGCAGTTAAGGCAGGCAAATCCTCAGCTTTAATTCCTGGAGCTTGTAGTCGTGATAAACCCAAAATTTTATTTGAAAAATTGGGATCTGTCAGGATTGTTTCACCCTCTATTTCAATTAAAAAAGTAGCGTGTCCTACAAAAGTTATTTTAAGCTTTGACATCTTGAAAACAGTTGTTAGTGGTTAGTGATTAGTTGCCAGTTATTACATAATTGTTTGATGACTAGCAACTAACAACTAATATTTATCAACTAACAAAATGCCACTTTTTCGGCCTACAATTTGTGAAATTAATACAAACGCTCTTCGGCATAATTACCGAGAACTCAAAAAACTGGCGGGAGATCGCGAAGTCTTGGGTGTTGTAAAAGCAAATGCTTATGGCCATGGAGCCATTGCAGTGGCACGTGTGCTAGCCAGTGAAGGGGTACAGGTTTTTGCGGTGGCGAGTGTTGAAGAAGCCATTGAATTACGTCGTTCCGGTTTACTGGGTAGAATTATTTGCTTTGGAGGCAGTTTAGGTGCCTCCGCGCAAGATCTTTTAGAATTTGGAATTGAACCCATTGTGTTTGATGAAGACTCCGTGAAGCAACTTTCCCAACAAATGCAAAATTCCGAAGATGTTTTGGGTGTACATTTAAAAGTAGATACCGGCATGGGTCGTTTGGGTGTTCCTCTCAAAGATTTTCAGAAACTGTTAACTCTCATTCTGCAAAGTCCGGCTTTAAAGTTAAGAAGTGTGATGACCCATTTAGCGAGAGCAGAGGAGTTGGATCCGCTTCCTACTGAGCAACAAATTGAAAATTTTAAAAGTATAGAAGCTGTAGTTCGGGCTTCTGGGTTAGAAGTGCCTTTCTTTCATCTATGTAATTCAGCGGCTTTGATTGATCAAAAAACACAAAATACGCAATGGGTGAGACCGGGTTTGGCATTGTATGGGGCTTATCCTCATGAAAGATTACAATCTAAGGTTAACTTGAAGCCTGTGATGCTTTGGAAAACTCGGATTATTTCTTTAAAAGATTTTCCAGCCTCTTCGCCTCTTTCATATGGTGCTACTTTTGTAACGAAACGCCCCAGTAAAATTGCAATCGTCCCTGTGGGTTATGCAGACGGTTATTCAAGAGCTTTTTCAAATAAGGGGATGATGTTGCTTCGGGGTAAGCGGGTGCCAGTCGTCGGTAGAGTATGTATGGATCTTACTTTATTAGATGTAACGGATCTTCCCGTGGTGGAACTGGGGGATGAGGTGGTTATTTTAGGTAGCCAACAAGAAGAAACTTTGAGAGCAGAAGAGTTAGCGGGTCTTATTCAAACTATTTCTTATGAAATATTTTGTGCCATTACAGCTAGAGTGCCTCGACTGTTAGTAAATCATGGAGACTCTTTGCATGAGTGATGTGATTCTTTTTTTTCAAAGAGGGCTGGGAGAATTAGGTGAGAAACTGCTTCGTCTTTTATCGGAGCTTGGTTTGTTTTTTAATTTTGTTTTTCGATCTATTTTCTGGCTTTTTCGTAAACCCTTTAGGTCTCCATTGTTTCTCTATCAAATGGAATTTATTGGAGTGAAATCTACCCCGATTGTTTTGTTGGTAGGTCTGTTTTCAGGGGCAGTGTTTGCGCTGCAAACGGGTTTTGCTTTTTCTACTTTCAATGCAGAAAGTTTAGTGGGAGCGACAGTAGGGGTCGCCTTATCCCGTGAGTTAGCTCCTGTATTTACCGCCTTGATGGTAGTAGCTCGATCAGGTTCTGCGATGGCAGCTGAAATCGGAACTATGGAAGTCACAGAACAGATAGATGCTCTTCGATCGATGGCGATTCATCCCCTGCAATATTTGGTAACTCCCCGTTTGCTTGCAGGAACACTTATGTTGCCTTTACTTTCAGCTTTGTTTTTAGGCATTGGTTTAATGGGGGCTTATTTTGTGGGAGTGCATTTATTGAATATTCCGGAAGGTCCTTTTGTTCAACAACTTAACTTTGTTTTAGATGCTTCCGATATTTTGCAAGGTATTCTCAAGGCAGCCGTATTCGGGTTTGTGCTAACAGCCATTTCTACTTATCAAGGCATGTCAGCCAAAAACGGAGCCGAAGGCGTAGGCCGCGCAACCACTCGTGCTGTAGTTTATTCTTCCGTTACCATTTTAGTGTTAGATTACTTTTTAACAACTTGGATATTGGAACTGTTTCCGAAGTTTTGAAGAAGTGAGGCGTGAGGTGTTAGGTGTGAGGGAATCTTTCTTCTCACTCCTCATCCTTCACCCCTCACTTTCAATTCATGATTCAAATTAATAACCTTCATAAATCTTTTGGAGAGCAGAAAGTTTTGGATGGGGTAAACCTTGAAATTCCCACGGGTACGATTACTGTGATTTTAGGCCGTTCTGGAATGGGTAAAAGTGTGCTACTTAAACATATGATTGGTTTACTTCATGCCGATGAAGGCGAAGTGAAGGTAGATGGAACCGATATCATGTCTTTGCCTGATTCAGATTTGTATGAATTTCGTAAACGTTTTGGGATGTTATTTCAAAACGCAGCTCTTTTTGATTCTTTGAATGTTTTTGATAATGTTGCTTTTCCTTTGAGGGAACATACCAAATATACCGAAAGTGAGATTGCTAAAATTGTACAAGAAAAATTGGCTCTCGTAGGTTTGTTTCGAATTGATCACAAAATGCCTTCCGAGCTTTCTGGTGGCATGAGAAAAAGGGTCGGTTTAGCTCGGGCGATTGCTTTATCTCCTAAAATCATTCTTTATGATGAACCCACAACAGGTTTGGATCCTCTCATGACCGATTCGGTGAATCGGCTTATTTTGGAAACTCAGCAAAAATTACATATCACAAGTGTGGTGATTAGTCATGATATTGAATCTACTTTCTTTCTTGCAGATCGAGTGGCGATGTTGCATGAAGGTAAAATCGTAGAACAATCTTCTCCGACACAATTTCGAAAAAGTGCTCATCCTTTTGTGAAACAATTTTTGGAAGGTCGTTCCGAAGGTAAGGTGTTTGTTTAATGGGATCAAAAAGTATTTCTTCCATTCGAGTAGGTGTTTTTGCTTTAGCCGCTATTATTTTGTTGGCTTATCTTACCTTGCGTGTGAGCGATATGAAATTTTCACCCGGTGGAACTTATTCGCTTTATCTTGAAATGCCCTCAGCCGAAGGTATCAACAATAAAACTCCCGTCCAGGTTGCCGGAATTCCGGTAGGAATTGTGGATGAGATTAGTCTTACCTCTGGAAATCTAGCCCGCTTGAAATTGAAAATCCGCAAAGGAGTGGTTTTGCCTGCTGACGTAAGTGCCGAGGTGAGGGTGAAGGGAGTTTTGGGAGATGCTTACCTTGAATTGCTCCCAGGCAAGTCGGGACAAAGTATTAGTGCCGGTGAAACAATTCGCAAAGTGGGCCCTGCTGCAGATTTTAACGAACTGACTCGAAATCTCAACGAAGTAGCCCTCAATCTTAAAGATATTTCTGTTTCGATTAAGGGTTATGTGAGCCCTGAAAATTCAGTATTTAGTCGCGTAATGAATAATATGGATAAGCTCACTTCTAACCTTGCAACTTTTGCGGGCAATAATCGTGAAAATATGGATGCCATCGTTTTTAACCTCCGTGAATTAACGCGAGGTTTGAATGGCATTGTCAAAGAAGACGCGGACAACATTAATAGAGCTCTTTCAAGAATTGATAGCATTACAGCTAAAATTGACCAAGGCAAAGGTAGTTTGGGGCGCTTGGTGAATGACCCTTCTACAGTCGAAAAACTCAACGAAGGTTTAGATAATATTAACAATACAGTGGGCAGTGTGAATCGCCTCAAATTTGAGTTTGGCTATCATTTAGAATACCTGGGTGGAAATAACGACTTTAAAAATTATGCGCATTTAAATATCTGGCCAAGACCCGATAAAGGTTTTTTATTTGAATTCGTGAGCGACCCAAGTCCTCCTCCAGTCCGAACTTCGACGACTTCTACGGTTACTACTGGTGGTGTCACGAACACAGTGGTGACGAACACCGATCAAATTCAGCGAAACAAGTTCAGGGTTTCAGCGGAGTTTGCCAAGAAGTTTTATGATTTTACTATTCGCGGCGGCATTATCGAGTCTACTGGAGGAGTGGGCTTAGATTATAATAAGGGTCCTTTTGGTATTCAGTTTGAAGCTTTTGATTTTGCAGATCAGCAACGTCCGCATTTAAAGGCAATGGGGACGGTAAATGTGACGAAATCAATATATCTCTTAGGTGGAGTGGATGATTTTATTGCGAAAGGTCAAACACCCGATTGGTTTATGGGAGCAGGTCTGAGATTTGTAGATGATGATATAAAATCGCTATTCGGGGCCTTTTCGATGGCAAAGTAGAGGAGTGAGTAAAGATGAGGGAAGTACAAGTGAAACGAGCTTTGTTGAGCGTGTCTAAAAAAGAAGGTGTTGTCGAGCTCGCAAAAGTATTATCAGATTTAAAAATTGAAATTCTTTCCACTGGAAATACGGCAGAAATTTTAAAAAAAGAAGCTATTCCTGTTACAACCGTTTCAAGCTTTACCGGTTTTCCTGAAATTCTAGATGGTCGTGTAAAAACGCTTCAACCCAAAATTCATGGCGGTTTGTTGGCGCGTCGGGACGATCCGAAACATCAAAAAGAAATGGAGCAAAACCAAATTCTTCCCATTGATTTGGTGATTGTGAATCTTTATCCCTTTGAAGAAAGTATTGCGAAGAAAGATTGTCATTTGGGGAATGCAATTGAAAATATTGATATTGGTGGCCCCACAATGATTCGCTCAGCCGCGAAAAACTTTGAATATGTGGGAGTGGTCGTCGATCCTGCAGACTATGCAGAACTCGCCTCTCAGTTAAAGGAGTCTCAAGGCAAAATAAGCCGAGATTTTCGTTTTCGTTTGGCTCAAAAAGCTTTTAGTCATACCGCAGCTTATGATGGCGCGATCAGTAATTATCTGACTTCTATTGAAGTGTGCGATGAAGATAAAGTCCCCAACGCTGAAAAATTTCCAGCCATTTATAATTTGCAAGCGGAACGTGTTTCAAATTTGCGTTATGGTGAAAACCCTCATCAAAATGCTGCTTTCTACAGTTTGAAAAAAGTAAAAGAGCCTGCCGCAGGAAATTCGATTTGTCTTCATGGAAAAGAGCTTTCTTTTAATAATCTTTTGGATCTCGATGCAGCGCTTGAAACAGTCAAAGAGTTTAAAGATATTGCCTGCGTCATTATCAAACATAATAACCCTTGTGGAGTCGCTTTGGGTTCTAGTTTGAAAGAAGCTTTTGTGAAAGCAAAAGCCTGCGATCCTATCTCTGCTTTCGGAGGTATTGCCGGGGTAAACCGTAAGGTAGATTTAGAATTTGCAGAAGAATTTAATAAAACTTTTTTTGAAGCGATTATTGCTCCTGATTATGATGCAGATGCCTTGCAACTTTTAAAAAGTAAAAAGAATTTGAGAATTTTAAAAACACCGACTGTGAGTGATTGGGTACCCGAAAATTGGGAAATTAAAAAAATTGTAGGTGGGGTGCTTTTGCAAGATCGAGATTTGGGTCGAGTAGAAATCGCCAACTGTAAAATTGTTTCGAAACGTCAACCCACAAACGATGAACTTCTTGCCATGGATTTTGCTTGGAAAGTGGCAAAACATGTAAAGTCGAATGCCATTATCTTTGTAAAACCCGGTCGGACTATAGGAATTGGGGCAGGGCAAATGAGCCGCATTGATTCAGTGAAAATTGGTTCTCAAAAAGCCCAAGAAGATTTGAAAGGATCTGTGTTAGCTTCTGATGCTTTTTTCCCTTTCCGAGATGGTATTGATGAAGCTTCTAAGTATGGAATTACAGCCATCGTACAGCCGGGTGGATCTGTAAGAGATGATGAAGTAATTCAAGCCGCCAATGAACATAATCTAGCCATGATTTTCACCGGCATGCGACATTTTAGGCATTGAGTATGTTGCAGGGCTGCAAAAAAATCTCCCTTGATAATAAGTATCGAATCTGAGACAATCAAATATGCGTAAAGCAATCTTTCATCCAAAGGCTTTGGAAACTATAAAGAGTTTTCCTGTGGAAGTGAGAAAGGCAGTTGGTAAGACAATTTTGGATTTACAAAAAGGTCATCATCTTGCTTTACCTATTTCAAAACCAATGCCCAGTGTAGAGTCTGGAGTAGAAGAACTAAGGATGAAAGATGCCAATGGTGCTTATAGAACTTTTTATTATAAAAAATATAAGCATGGTATTTTGATATTTCATGCATTTATGAAAAAGACTCAAAAAACTTCGTTTCATGATTTGGAGATTGGCAGGAAAAGATTAAAGGAGATGTTATATGAAAAAATCTAAGAAAATTATGGCAAAATCTGCTGCACAGTTAGCGAAGTTATTAGGTCTTTCCAAAGCGGAAGGGGCTGAAATAGAAATCCGAAGTGAACTTAATGATAAAATTGTGGATGTGGTAAAAAAGGAGGGGCTCACCCATGAGCAGGTAGCTCAACTTGCCCACACTTCGCGTACTCGTGTAACGGCTATTTTGAATCGAAACACTCAAGAAGTTTCCACAGATCTTTTATTGAGGATTTTGACTTGTTTGGGATATAAGGCAAAAATTACTTTTTCAAAAGCAGCATAAACTACCATGATTTTTACTGACATGCGATATTTTAGGCATTAATACGGGTTTTCCCCCTTTGACAAAGGGGGATTCAGAGGGATTTGACATGAGAAGACAACTGAGGAAATACTTCAATATAATTCCTATCTCAAAAACATTTTCATTCCTTATAGCAACCTTGTTCCAAATATGTCGATAAGTAAGGAGTCACTTACTTCTTTATGGGGCACATAAGGAGATTTCTTTATGGACCCCGTTAGAACAAATCCCACTCAAAATTTACCTTATAGCTCCAGACGTCTTTGCGGTTTAGGAGTTCCTGGTCAAATGCGCCTTGGCGGGGCCATTACAGGAAATTTCCCTGTGCCCCGTGGTGCTGCTCCTGATCAGCATGCTTCAAGCTTGATGATAGGACTGGCTGTAAATTGTTATCAGAGAACAGTAGGAGGTTTATCATACCAATTCGATGTTGGATTCCATTATGAATCTCTTTCTGTAAGATCTTCTTCTGGCATGGTAGATGGTTTTTCGGGAGAACGTTTTTTTCTAAACAGATACAGTGGTATAGCTGTGAATTTGGGTGCAAGTGTGGGATTTGCGGTTTCACGACATTTTGATTTATTGTTTCGCACGAATGCACATTTCGGACTTACTTTTGCGGATGGAAATATCCAAGGTTACCATGAAGGTTCTGTAGGTTTAGGTGTTCGTTTTATAGATGAAAGCTTAATGCGAAGCGGTCGCAGATTTGGTTTTTTTGCGGAGCTTACGGGAACTTATTCTCTGAGAACTTATTTAGGTTCTAGTAGCTTTGAAAGAATGCAAGTCCCCGGTGCATTGATTACAAGTGGTTTGAGCTTTTTTTAAATCCTTTCGTCATAATTCTCCCTTGCCTTTTAACCGCTGGTTTTCTACTTAAGCTTCATGAACATCCTTCTGCTCGGTTCTGGCGGGCGTGAACATGCCCTTGCCTGGAAAATTTCACAAAGCACTCATCTTTCGAAGCTTTTTATTGCTCCCGGAAGCGATGCGATGGCGACTTTAGGCGAGTGTGTAAAGTTGGATCCCTGTAATGCAGCTCAACTTCTTGATTTTTCAAAATCCAATCAAATAAAACTTTTAGTCGTAGGTCCTGAAGCTCCCTTGGTGGCAGGAGTCGCTGATGAATTTTGGAAGGCAGGTATTCCAGTGTTCGGTCCCACTTCAGGGGGCGCTCAAATGGAAGCTTCCAAAGCTTTTACGAAAGA
>CAYYEM010000006.1:8026-22265 GCA_964470915.1 uncultured Pseudomonadota bacterium | reverse complement strand
GTGATCAAGGCGGATGGTTTGGCAGCAGGAAAGGGTGTCGTTATTGCTGAAAATCTTGCGCAGGCCTTGGAAGCGGTTGAAGAAATTTTAGTCAAGAAAAGTTTAGGGTCGCAAAGCAAGTTGGTGATCGAAAGTTTTCTTTACGGCGAAGAAGCTTCTTTCATGGTGGTAACAGATGGCAAGGCAGCTCTTTCATTAGCCACGAGCCAAGATCATAAAAGAATTTTTGAGGGTGATAAGGGGCCCAATACCGGTGGTATGGGTGCTTACTCTCCTGCGCCAGTAGTAACGCCGAATGTTTTCGATCGAAGCATGAAAGAAATTATTCAGCCTACTCTTACTGGATTAGCGAAACAAGGGATCGATTACAAAGGAGTGATGTATGCTGGTCTGATGATCGAAGATGAAATCCCTTCTTTGCTTGAATATAATGTGCGTTTTGGAGATCCGGAATGTGAAGTCATTTTGCCACGTATGAAATCTGATCTTGTAGACTTAATGTTAGCAACAGTGGAAGGTCGATTGTCGGAGTTCAAGTTGCAGTGGTATGAAAAGTCTTGCGTGGGAGTAGTTTTAGCTGCGGAAAACTATCCTGGAACTCCTGTCAAAGGGGATGTGATTTCTGGAATTGAAGACGCAGAAAAATTGGATCAGGTGAAAGTTTTTCATGCCGGAAGCCTTTTTAAAGACGGAAAATGGCTTACGAATGGCGGGCGAGTATTAGTGGTGACCGCTTTAGGGGATACTTTGCAAGAAGCGGTCGATAAAGTTTACAAAGCGGTTTCCAAAATATCATGGCGAGGAATGCAATACCGAAAAGATATTGCAGCAAAGGCATTGTCGAAAAAGGAAATTCCATGATTCCTATTTTTCAAATAAGAGAAGCCGTAGAATTATTGAAAAAAGGAAAAGTCATCGCCTATCCTACCGAAACAGTTTATGGTTTGGGGGTTGATGCTACCAATGCAAAAGCGGTTCAGAAGATTTTTGATTTAAAAGGCCGTGCTGATCAGTCGCCCATTTCCATTTTAATTTCTTCTTTTGAAATGTTAGCTCAATGTGTGAAGCCGTTTCCAATGCGTGCCCAGGAATTAATGGATCAATTTTGGCCAGGACCTTTAACTCTGGTTTTTGAGGCCAAAGAAAAATTCTTTCCCGAAGAATTGCTGGCTTCTACTGGAAAAATTGGAATTCGCATGTCGAGCGATCCGCTCGCACAGCAACTTTGCAAAGAATTCGGCTTGCCCCTCACTACGACGAGTGCTAATCCCAGCGGAAAAGCTCCTGCAACTTCTGTTCAAGAAGTACAGAAATATTTTTCAGAGTCAAAGATTTTGAACGGAATGATAGACGGAGGCGAAAAGAATTCGAAACAAGCTTCAACTGTTTTAGATGTGACATCCGAACCGTTTAAAATAATTCGAGAAGGTAAGATTACAAAGTCAAAATTGAAAGGATATTTATGAGTTTAGTGGTCGCACCATTTAAAGGTCTTCGATATAGTTCTAAAAAAAATTCTAACATTGCGGACGTGGTAGCCCCTCCTTACGATGTGATTGATGATGTACTTCGTGAAAAGCTTTACGCAAAAAGCCCTGCCAATGTGGTGCGGGTCATTTTGACCAAAGACTCCGAGGGGTCTAACAAGTATGAAGTCGCCCAAAAATATTTGGAAGATTGGCAAAAGCAAGGTTTTGTTGAGCGAGATGCAGAAGCTCAACTTTATGTTTATCACCAAACTTATACATTGGAAGATGGGCGCAGTCTGACACGAAAGGGTTATATTGCCGCGAGAAGATTGGAATCGTTTGACACCGGCCGCATTCGTCCTCACGAACATACCTTTGCGGGTCCTAAAGCCGATCGGATGCATTTGATTAAGGCAACTCAAACTAATCTTTCACCTATTTTTGGGATTTATGGTGATCCTGGAAAAAAAGTTTTGAATCTTCTCGAAAATGCTCCCGGAAAAAAACTGCTGATTGATATTACGACGGATGATGGAAACCGACATCAGGTTTGGGGTGTTTCAGATGTTTCAACCTTGAAACAGGTGAATGAAGGCATGCAAGACAAAGTTGTTTTTATTGCGGATGGTCATCATCGTTATGAAACCGCCCTGGGATATCGTGATTATTTGAGAGCTGAAGGAAAGCTGAAAGATGAAAACGATGCTGCCAATTTTGTGATGATGTATTTGTGCCCAATGGAAGATGAAGGTTTGGTGATTTTGCCGACTCATCGTGTGCTGGTTGAAAAATCAAAAGTTTCTTGGTCTGCTGCCCTTGAAAAAATTAAAAAACATTTTGAAGTAAAAGAATATGCGGATTCCAATCAGGCTTTGAAGGATTTGGAAAGTTCGAAGCAGGAGATTGCTTTTTTACTTTCCAGCGCAGAAGGTAAATTTTTCCTGATTAAAACCAATGCTCAAAAAGTAGCCCAGATTGAAAGCTTGAGTAAAATTTCTCCCGCAGTGCGAAATTTGGATGTAACTATTCTTCATAAATATCTTTTGCCCGAAGTGTTTGAGATTAATTTGCACGAAGGGGATGAAGCCAAGAAAATCCATTATGTCAAAGATACTCAAGAAGCTCTTCAAGCGCCTGTGAAAGGTCAAGCCTCTCTTAGCTTTATTTTAAATCCTACTAAAATGAAGCAAGTGGAAGAGGTGTCCAATATCGGCGAACGCATGCCGCATAAGTCTACCTTCTTCTATCCTAAACTGCTTTCAGGATTGATGTTTAATCCGATTGCAGAAGGCGAAAAGTTGTAAAGTTTAGGATAAGTCTTCGCTTTATTTATTGAGTGAAGATGGGCGTGAGGTGTTGTTGATCTCAAATCGAATATTCTGAATGGGACATTTCTCAATTTTTTCCTGAATTTTTTTTAAGAGCATTGTTTTCATGTGAGTGAGTTCAGTCATCCAAGCGTGTGAGATGACTCCAACTACGAGCGTGTTATCTTGAACCCGCAAAGGTTGGGCTTTGCTAGCTATTTTTGGCCCCACAATTTCTGCCCAATAATTCCAAATGGAATATTTTTTCATGGGCTGATCAATTTGCATTTTTTTGAGTGTGTTTTTTAAAATGTCTGCAATGGATTGTGGGGATGAGTTTCTGGCCATGTTAAAAGTTATCAAGCGATGATGCAACTCGTCAAAGCTTTTATAAAAATAATCAATTTAACATTGACAAAAAACCCCATTTTAGACGAACCTCTAGTCTAAATTTGATAGAACTTCTAGGGTGTGGATCGAAGAGATTCACACCTTTCATGTTTTTTATGAGACAATACATTATTTCGAGGGGAGGAACCTCTTATGAAAAAAACAGAACTTAACCATTTTAAAGATATACTCACAGCCCGCAAACAAGACCTGCTTAAAAGCGCCCAAGCTACTCGCGAGAGCGGGATGGTGTTTGATCCGGATGATCTTCCAGATGAAGTAGATTTGGCTTCTTCAGAAGCAGATCAGTCGATGAATCTTTTGCTTCGAGACCGAGAGCGAGTCTTGGTAAAAAAAATCGATAAAGCTTTAGCTAAGATTGAGAACGGTAGCTATGGCATTTGCGAATCTTGTGATGAAGAGATTGGCTTTAAAAGACTCGAAGCGCGTCCTGTGACCGACCTTTGTATTCGCTGCAAAGAAGAACAAGAACGCATGGAAAAGAGTTACGCTGAGTAGGAATTGAGCTCGAAGGGTGACAACTCTACTTTAATTTTGCGTCGCTTCTCGTGCAGCAGCTAAAGCAGCGATTTTAGCAATCTTGAAGGACATTTTTACTAAATGTGCTTTTTCTACACAATTAAGAAAAGGGCCTTCGTGCGGTTCATCCATTTTATGTAGGCAAAGGCAAGAAAAGGCCATACCTTTGGTATTGAGTGAGCTCCATTCATCTTTTTCTTCATTAATTCTAAAAAAACCGCCAATTTCCTGTTCTCCCGCCATATAAATCACAGGCTCGATAGGGTAACCACTATAGAAGTCGGCTGTCACAATTCCTTCTTGAATGAGATAGCGGTCTACATTGCCGCCTCCTTTAGTGGAGCTGAGTTTGAATCGCATACGACGATTTAGGTTGAGCAGTTCCTCTCCACTGGTGAAGTAGGCCATGCCCATGCCATAAGTCCCCGAATCGTTTTTAACAAACACATAGGGTGTTTGTGTGATATTATATTCGGTATATTTTTTTTGGATTTTACTCAAAATTTCATCCACACTTTTAGCGAGTCTTTCTAAGCTAGAAGTTTCTTGTAAATTAATATCCGTGACATGAGTAAAGGCGGTGGAGATAAACCAAGGATCTATACCAATCAGTTCCGCCACTTCTTTTGCGACAGCTTCGTAATGCTGGAAATGGGTACTTTTTTTTCTCTGATGCCAACCTAAATTTGGAGAAGGAATAATTTTTTGTTGAATATTCATCAAAGCTTCAGGGATTTCTGATGAAAAGTCGTTATTAGATAAGATAAGATCGGGTGTCCAAGAATCATTTAATAGGCACAGATGGTTTTTTTGATGGAGTTGGTAAATAAGCAGCTCTCCCTTGCCATCTAAAATAATAGGACTGGGATCCTGCTGAAAATCTTGGGAGAGGGTGGCAACTTTTACTTCATATCCTGCATGAGTAATAATTGCAGAAAGGCGCAATACATTTTCAAAATAAAAACGATTTCGTGTGTGAGCTTCAACATACAATAAAATTTTCTTTGTTTGAGGCGCATATCTTTCAAGGTACAAACTAAAAGCTTCGCTGGCAAGGTGAGTGAAGGAATTGCATAAATTGTTGAAACCCGCTGGAAACAGATTGGTATCTACCGGAGCAATTTTAAAACCCGAATGTCTTAAGTCTGTAGAAAGATAAATGAGAGGGGCAGTTTTTTGAAATTGTTCCTCAAAATAGCGATCAAGCCGAGTTTCATTTTCTTGAAAAGATTTATAAATTTCTTGAAATTTCATAAGAGCCTCATTCCACTTGCATCACTCTAAGATAAACCTGTCTAACTTTTTGGCGATGCATTCTAAATTTTTCGAGCAATACTTCTTGAGAAGCTTCTCCCATGGTTTCGGATAGATTTTCAAGTAAATCGCTGGTGGGGTCTAGATATCCGCCTTTAAGATCAAAACGTGCTTCCATGCGCATTTCCAAGAGACGATAAAAAAGATAGGCTGATTTAAAAGTTTCATATTCATTCTTTTTCAGAATCTCACGTTCACCCATATGTTCAAGAGCTTCCAAGGTGTTGCGAGCAACAATATTTTCAAATATTTTTCCCATTTTGAGTTGAAGGTACTGAACTGAAAATTCGATATCAGCCAGTCCACCTATGCCAAGTTTGTAATGCAGGCGTCGTTCGTTTTCTTTGGCAATTTCCTTTTCCATACGCATTCTCATGTGATGAATCTCTTCATTCAAATTTAATGGGAATTCAGTGGAGAAAATAAATTGATGAAACTGTTCATTGAGAGTGCTGCCAAAAGCATTATCTCCACATACATAGCGGGCTTTGAGTAGAGCTTGTTTTTCCCAGATTTGAGCCATGTTCCGTTGATAATCTGCATAGGCATCGAGGGTTGATACTAAAGGACCTTGGTTGCCAGAAGGTCGGAGTTGAGTATCTACTTTATAGGCAAAACCCCGTAGAGTATGAACGGACAAATAAGAGATCATTTTCTGTACCAGCTTAGCGTAATATTCTTTATTCGTGATGATTTGCCGACCTTCGGTTTCGCCATTACGGGAGTAAAGAAAAATCAAGTCTAGGTCGGAGCCATAATGAACTTCGCATCCGCCTAATTTTCCCATAGCAACGATTGCAAATTCAGCACGCAAAAGATTGCCATCATTATCGATAAAAGTAGGGTAACCGTAAATTTTAGAGGTTTCGTCCTCTGCAATTTTGAGGGCCATATCCAAAACCGTGTCGGCAATTTCAGAAAGTGATCGAAAAACCTCTGGCAAGCTTAGCTCGGCCGACAGATCTTTGTTTTGGATTTCTTTAAAATGTTCATTTTTAAAAATACGTAAGCATTCCAGTTTGGATTCTAAATCGGGGGCTTCCGCAACGAGCAAAGATAATTCATTTTTAAGTAATGGATTATTCATAGTGAATCAGGATTAAATAAATTTTCAAAAGTAGATTTAACAAAAGTTTGGTAACGGGTGAGATCGTCTAAAAAACGTTGTCTGGATTCCTCAGGATTTTCTTCAAAGTAACCCATGCGTCGCGCAAGGGCAATTTGCTGTTTTGCATCAGCTGGAATGTGATGGGTTTGAGCTTCATTGACACATTGAAGTCTATGTTCAACTTTTCTTAAAAATAAATAAGCATCTTTGAGTTGCAGCGCATCCCTGTTGGATATCAGTTGTAATTTTTCCAGTTGTCTTAATGCTTCTAAAGTCGATTGAATTCTCAGTTCAGGATGTTTACCACCGTATAATAATTGCAGTATCTGAATAAAATATTCAATTTCCCGAATACCTCCCTCACCCAGTTTTACATTGTAACCTTTTTGAGGACTTTTTTTGGCGGCGTCATGAACTTTGTTTTTAATCTCTTTAAGTTTTTCAATTGAGTTAAGATCAAAGCTTTTTCTCCAGACAAAAGGGGAGACGATTTCCATGAATTGTTTACCTGTTTGGAAATCTCCCACAATAGGTAAGGCTTTAATTAAGGCTTGTCGTTCCCATTCTTCTCCAAAACTTTCATAGTATTGTTCAATGCCCAGTAGCGAATTAGCAAGGGGGCCATTATTTCCCTCAGGGCGCAGATTCATGTCTACACGATAGAGAAAACCGTCTTCTGATTTTTCGCTGAGAAAACATAAAATCTTTTCAGAAAGTTTTACAAAAAACTCATGCGAAGATATTTCCTTATTTTTAAAAGCAGGAGAGGCACTATCGTAAATAAACTGAATATCAATGTCAGAGGAATAATTCAGTTCTCTGCCTCCCAACTTTCCTTGAGCAATGATTGAGAAAGCGCTGGAACTAGAATCTTCTTCAGAAAGAATGCTAATGCCATATTGTTTGCAAAGAATCGGATGGAAAAAATTAAAACAAACCTCAGCTATAGCGATCGCAAGATCTGAAATTTCTCCCAAGAGACTTTCCATGCCAGCCGCTTGAGAGAGGTCTTTTACAGTCATGCGTAAAAACTCTCGATATTTATAAAGACGAATCTTTTTTCCAAACTCAAGCAGTGAAGAATCTTGTAGTGCTGGAAATAAAGCGTTTAAATCTTCTCGATAATCCTCTATTTTTTTATCAGTTTCAATGCAGGGGGAATTGACAAGAGTGTCTGCTTCTAGAGGGTATTGGAGTATGAAATGAGTTAAAAAATAAGAGTTTCCAAAAATGCTCAATAATCTTTTTGCATTAATAGGCTCTAAGTCAAAAGGGTGTCCGCTGACTTTTTGATATTCATTCAAAAAAATATCAAAATCTCTAAAAGCCTGCTCGGGCTCACCTGACCAATCTAATATTTGTCGTATTTGGGTTTGCATCAGAATTACTATACACAAAATGATTAATCTCTTGCATCAAATTCCTTAAAGCATCTTCATGTTGTTTGAGTTCGTTTTCATTGAATAAATAATTATAGGTTTTATGGGGCATTACAAAATAAATCTGTGCTTCTTGTACGGAGCGATGAAGCATTTTGCTGGCGGCCAAACAATAGGTTTTGAGCTGGAACTCAAATTCCTTGGGAGGCAGTAATTTAGAGCTGGAAGCTGTATGGGTTTTGTAATCAATGACTTTCCACTGATCTTTTTCGCGAATGAGACGATCCATCGCACCTTGAATCACAAAGGGTTCGAGTTGGAGTCTGAAAGGAATTTCAGAGTAGGCTTCCTCAGCATGAAGAATCTTTTGAAGTGAAGTGTTTTTGATCATTTCATTAAAAGTAGATTCCAGCGTTGCGATTACTGTTTCCATACTATGAGCCCAATGGTGTCTGGCGGCTAAATTACGAATGATTTCAGAAGGGGAAAAAGCATTGTTGCTTTCACTGAACAAGCAAAGTGCTTCATGAAAGATTTGACCTCTTTCAAGAGAACTTAAAACAGATTTTTTTTGTTGTCCAAAACGCGGAGTTGAACTTTTCGCTGAGATATTTTGAATAAAACGTTCATTATATTCTTGAGGAGAACGAAGAAAAGTTTCCAATTCTGTCACTGCGAAATGAAGAATACGATTTTGTGAAAAATGAGGGAATATTTCGATGTTTGGAAGAGGGGTTTTCACTGTGTCTGAGTTTATTTGAATATTTTCATTCAAAATCCATTTGATGTTTGGATAGCTACTACATATTTCAGCGAGCCGATCTCTTACTTGAGGAGGAGCCTCTTTTTTAATGGTTTGAGGTGGAGAGGGGAGAAAACCTAAAATAAGTTTTTGAGTAGAACGAGTCGCAGCAACATAAAAAATTCTGTTTTCTTCTTCCGCTTGTTGCCAATATATTTTTTGCAAATTATTTTCAAAATCGAGACTGGCTTTTAGGTGTTTTTTGAGACCAGGTTTAGAGTCTGGAATACGAAGCCCCCAAGAATTTTCTGATTTGCAGCAGAGTAATTTATTTTCGCTATGATGGGTGCTGGTTTTGAGGTCAGGAAGAATCACGACTGGTAAATCCAGACCCTTGGATTGATGTATGGTCATGAAAGTAATAGCCTGACTGCTACCCAGCTGATCACTGAGAGCATTCGTTTTGATGCCTTCTTCAATCAGCCATTCAATTTCTTTTATAAATTCTTCGATTACAGGGGGCCGCGTCGCTCCCTCCATCGGAGAAGCTACTGGAGCCTCCCCCTCATTGCTTCTTTGGGGCTGGTTAGATTGATTTACTCCTGAATGTTCTTTTTCCCATTCAAAACTCCAGTGATAAAATTGGAGAAGGTTTTGTGCTTTCATAGTAAGACTGGGTTCAGCGCTGTAGAGCTTGATTAATTGGGTTTTTTCAAACCACCAGTCTAGAAACTGAGTGGGGGAAATATTTTTATTTTGTTGAACCAAGGCTTGAGCGAGTGGATGAATTCCGCTCCAGTCTGGTTTCTGAGAATGGGCGAGACTGTATTCCAAAAGTGTTTCATCCGAGATCGAAAAAGCAGGAGACCGAAGTAAACCCACCCAGGCTAGGGAATCCTGAGGATGAATAATCAATCTGATGGCATGGAGTAGATCCTGAATCTCTTGTCTTTCCAGAAGGCTTTCTCCTGATTTTATAAAAACAGGCAGATGTTTTTCTCGAAAGGCTTTTAAATAAAGTGGCATGGGAGTTGAACTTCTGAATAATAAATAGATTTCTTCGGGCTTTACTCCTTCTTGAATGAGTTCCTGAATATGTTGAGCCAAGCGCTCTGCTTCATATTTTCTTTTACTCTCTGCACTCTGTTTTTTTTCAAATTCTTCAGATTGAAGAACTTCTAATGCAGATGATGAGCTGAGTGGCCCTTTCAGCTCAGAGTAATTTGAGAAGATGGGTTTGAAGAGTACATTCACAAAATCAAGTATTGTGGAGGGACTTCGATAATTTTCATCCAGATAAACTGTGAGTCCGCCTTTTTTTTCAATAAGAGACTGATATTTTTCAAAAATGTGTGCTTTGCTACCCCTGAATCCATAAATGGATTGTTTGGGATCCCCTACAATAGCCAGATGAGTATCAGACAGAAGTTGAGAGTCACTGGAAATGTTGAGAAGGAGTGAGAGTAGAATATCTTGTCGTACACTTGTGTCTTGAAATTCATCCACCAGATAGGCTTTCCATTGTTTTTGATAATGTTTTGCTACCCAGGGATATTTTTGGAGTAGTGAGATTGATTTTTCTTCAAGATCATTAAAGTCGAGGACTTCCTGTAATGCCTTTTTGCTGCTGTAGTTTTCAAGAATGTTAAGGAAAATTTTACGGAAGGCCAATTTTAATTCTATCTCAGTAGATGGAGTCTCAGAAGAAAATGGGGTTTCTTGCTCCAAAATTTCTTTCCATTCAGGCCATCTTTGTAGCATTTCGAAAAATTCATTTTCCAATCTCTTCCAGGGATAAGCTTTGATAAGTAAGTGTAAAAGAGGAGAATTGTTTTCTAGATGGCTTTGCATGACTTCTCTCAAAGCTTGCATTTTAAGAGTAGCTGCTTTGTTTTCATCCAGAATTTCGAAGTGAGGATCCAGGCCCAATAAAAGAGAGCTGTCGCGTAGAATTCTGCCCGCAAGACTATGTAAAGTCGAGATAGGAGCTTGCATAAACTCGTCTATTAGAGGGGTTCGCGTCACCCCCTCCATCGGCAAAGCCGTTGGAGCCTCCCCCTCACCGCCGCTGTGCGGCTGATGATTTGGGTTTTCGAAGACATCGGCATCTCCGGATCTTTCGAGTTCTTGTAAGATTTTCTGTTTGATGTCGGCGGCGGATTTTTCAGAAAATGTGGTGACCACGATTTGTGAAGGACGCAGTTTCCTTTTTTTGAGAAGTTCCAAATAGTGGGCGACAAGCACAGTGGTTTTCCCACACCCTGCGCTGGCAAGAATGCAAAGAGCATCGCCCATGTATTCAGCTGCTTTTTGCTGATTATGATTAAGCTTTTTTTCGTTCATGGTATCGACAAATATTTCTGTATTCACAAAACTCTGAACAAGGATCTGGTATGGGTCTAAAATCCCCCTGATAAATCTTTTCAAAATAATCTAAAATATTTTTTTCAAATTCTTTCCAAAATATTTCCCATTTATTCTCATCGAGCAAAGAAGACGAGCGCCCATTGATTCGAAGACTTTTAGATTTGTCTTTTTGAGCCAAGCCCTGATTGTAAGTAATATCCTGTAGGCCTAGAGCGAGAGAAGCGATGGGCTCAATCGCTTCAAGTTCTTTCATTTTTTGTGCCGCCAGTAAATAGATGGGGATTTGAAGTTTTTTAAATTTGAGTACTTCTGAAGTAAAATTCTGAAGAGAGCCAGTTTTGTAGTCCCAAGTGATGAATTGTTTTCCATCTTCACTCACATCAATTCGGTCAATGCGGCCTTTCAGACGAAGTTGAGCTAAGCGGGGATGATGAAAGGCAAAAGGAATTTCTTTTCCAAATTCTTTTTCGAAAAATCGTGGAATAAAAAAACTTTCAGCTTTGGGGTCTTCCCATTGTTTCCAAAAAAGAATGATAATTTCCTGACTGGCTTCCACAACTCTTTGGCTGAAATCTTCAAATAAATGAGAATGTACCCATTGTTTTTCTTTAAGGAAAATTTTGGTAAAATTTTGTGTGGTTGATTTGAGTTTTTCAAAAACTTCGTTTCGTAAGGTAAGGTCTCGACCTGCTTTTTTGAGTAAAGAGAGATTTTCAGTGAAAAAATATTCTAGTAATTGATGGACCCACTTGCCTTGTTCGCGCACATCTCCTTCTAAAGTTTTTTCTTCTTCCATTTCAATACCTAGTAGGGAATTTGCATAGAAACTAAAAGGACAAGTGGCATACTTCTCAAGCCGGGAAGGGGAAAAGATCTTGTTTTCAACCCACTGGTGTAATTTCTCAAGAATCTCTTTATTCTGAATGTAAGCGCCATGAGAATATTGATAAGTTAAGTCATTTTCTCGTTTGATTTCAATTTGTAGGCGTTCTGGAAGTGTTTCTTCCAAGTTTGTTTCAATCCAGTTTAACTGGGAAGATTCGTGTTCTTTTATTGGAAAAGGATTGATAAAAGATGATGGGGACTTTTCCTGACCTTGAAATCCAATTTTTGCATAGCTGATTTGGTTTTCATTTCCTGAGCAGATGAGATGTTGAAAGAGGTGTCGTTGGTATGAAATTTGTTTTTCAAAGTCTGGTAAAGCAAAAGCAAAAAAATGTTCAGCTCTTTGGGGTATAACGTCGTCGGTGCTTTGAGGAATAAAACTGTGAGAAAAACTTTTTAATCCTGCTTGAGTACTGGATCTGATTTGGATGCCCTCATGAAAAGTTCTAGATGTTTCAATGAATTGCTTTTGAGCAATGTGTTCTAAGGAGGGGAAATAGTTTTTTAGATCTGGATAGACCTCTTCATAGAATAAAATTTCTTCGAGAATATCTGCCCAGCTATCTATGGCTCTCATTTCTTCTGGAGAAAGTGAAGTTTCTCTTGCCCTGTTTGTATATTCCAGAGCTTCTTGAGGAGTTAATTGAAAGGAGTCTTTTAAAATAGCAAATTGGATTAATTTCTTTCTCTTTTGAGGAACAGGAAAAAGTCCTATACGGAAGAGTTGTTGTTCGAAATGGGATTTTAAAAAGTCATCAGCAGGCAGGAAAAGAGCGATAGAAGAAGCTTCTACGTTTTGCTTCACGAGCTGTGTGATTTTTTTTATAACATCTGATGTTTCATTGAAGGCGCCTGCATAGGCAGTGCATGTGATCGAGTTTGTATTTTGACTTTCTTGGAATTCATGTAGCTGAGAGGGTACTTCTCCCCAATGTTTCGAAAAATAGTCTTGGTTAGACAAGCAGGAAGGTTTTTGACAAAGAACTAATTGCTCAATTTCGGGGTAACACTGCTCGATTGCTTGAAGAGTTTTTTTGAGTAGTGGGGGAAAATCGATAAAACCTAAATAATAAATTCGGCGGATATTTTTTAAGTGGGTCACTTTTCTTTTGCTTAAACTTTCTAAAACAGAATTTATCTGCCAAACAAAATCTTTTAGATACAGATTTTCATCGATTTCATCATTATATTTCTCAAAGCAGATCCCGCATTGTTTCGCCAATTCAGGATCAAAGGCTTCTAGAAATTGGAATAGAGAGCTAGGTTTAAGAAGTTCCTTGCGAAAACTTTGGAGTAATAAAAAGAAGCTTTCAAAAGATAGGTTTGAATAAGAAGCAGGTAGGGTGGTCGTTAAGATATTTTTTAAAAGGGCTTCATGAATATAAGAGGGGGCAGTGCGTGTATTAGGATGAAGTTCGTCGCTGCATTTTTTAATCCATCGATCAATTGTTAAAATGCTTTGTCCGGTGAGTATGGTGCCTAGACGCGGATCTTCGAGAAGAAAATCTCGAATATCTTGTGCAGAATTTTCATCTGGAGTTAAGATGAGGAAATCATCTGTTAAGCGATGGGCAATATGAAGTTCGATCAGGGAGTCTAGAATCCCCTTGAGTGGTTTTCGAACATTTTCAGCGCTAATAAAATGGAGCATAAAATTGAGATCTGTTACCAGATGTTAGTTGTCAGTGCTTCGCACTTAGTGATAATAATGAATTCTAAACTATAACCTAATATTGACCAGTCATATCTGGCAACAGGCAACTCAAATATGTATCTTTGGATTAAAGCTTTTCACATCATTTTTATGGTCGCTTGGTTTGCGGGGCTTTTCTATATTTTTCGCCTCTTTGTTTACCATGTAAAGCATAAGAGCGAAGCGAATATGGCCGCGACTTATACAATCATGGAAAAGAAGTTGCTTTATATGATTTCTCATCCAGCGATGGGAATGACTCTTTTGTTTGGCATATGGATGTTAATACTCAATCCTGCTTTGCTGAAACAGCCTTGGATGCATGCGAAGTTAGGTGCTGTGGTTTTACTGATGGCCTATCAATTTTTTGCCGGTATTACCTTTCGAAAGTTTAGAAAGGGAAATTATTTTCTTTCCGAAAAAGCCTGTCGTTTAATCAATGAAGTGCCTACTTTCCTTCTTGTAGCGATCGTCTTGCTTGCGATTCTGAAGCCCACATTTTAACTCAACGATTTTTGATTGGAACGTTGCCTCTGCTTCCTGAATGGGAGCTTTTCTCGCCTTTTTTAAAAAAGGTAATTATTTAATAAATAATTACATTAATTACACTAATAAATAAATATTAATAATTTCAATATTTTATGGATAAAAAAATCTAGAGTGTAAACAATAATATCAATATTATCATATAGATAAATAATATTTTTTATTTGAAAAAAACAAACAAATAGACAACATTTGTTGGGGTGATGCCGATAATAATAAAGTCAGAGATTGAATCTCTGGAGAATTGAAGGGGGAGCTCATTAGAAGGGGCTCGCGTCGCCCCCTCCTTCGGCAAAGCCGGCGGAGCCTCCCCCTCAACAGCGCCTTTAGCGCTGATTAGTTTGATTCAAAAATTTTAAGCATTTTGGCCTTAAACGGCTAATTTACGATGCGTCGTTCGAGAAACCCCTTCCTTGAGCGGCGCATTTGTTTTTTGGGGGGGCTCTTATTGGATATTACTTTTTGATTGCTCTTCAGTCTTTCCTTCTGTATCCCCAAA
>CAYYEM010000006.1:0-7926 GCA_964470915.1 uncultured Pseudomonadota bacterium | reverse complement strand
TTGATCGAAAAAATTGAGTCTTGGACAGTCCATGAAGGTAAGATGAATATGCGTTTTAAGAGAGCTTGGCATTATATTTATCTTAGGGTTACTGCGACCGATCAAATGGTGGGAATAGATCCCTCTACTTTTCAAATCTTTTTTAAAGCTTACCTGGATGATGAATTGATAGACATTTTAAGACCCCGTTGCCGAACCGAAGCTCCTAATCTTTTTTATGAATGTAAGTTGTATTTCTCACGAGCCGAACATGATTTTTATGGCAGAACTTTAAAGTTGGTATTGGATTCTATCGGAGTAGCCGATAAACATGGTAACTGGACAGAGCTTACTCAGCCTGAGCAGCTCGAAAAAATATATGGTGGAAAATTATTGAGTTACACCTTCTATTCTCACAAGCTTCCTAAGCAAAGTGAAAGTCAAAAAGCAGCAAATGCTCCAGACGCAAATGCAAACAGCATCCATTCGAGTGATCCTAAGCCTGATTATTTTAATAAACTGCGACGTTAATTTTTAATTTCAAGTTCTTCCAGATTTTGATTCCATTTTCCCCAAGGAGCAAATCGTTGCAGTAAAAATAGTGCTGGAATGGCTAGTAAAATGCTGATTGCAAAAAATGTGGGCCAACCAAAAGCTTTTACAATATATCCAGCAGGAGGACCTACAAAAATACGTGCAATGGCCATTACACTTGAAAGCAAAGCATATTGAGTCGCTGTGTAGCGAACATTGCAAATTGACATGAGAAAAGCCAAAAAGGCAGCACTTCCTAATCCTCCACAAATATTATCAAGACCCATAATCCCAAGTAAAAGAGGAAAGTTATTGCCAGAGTAGCAGAGCAAGATGAATCCAAAATTGGAGAGAGCTTGCAAAACTCCAAAAATCCATAGCGATCGATTTAAACCAATACGTGCAATGATCGCGCCGCCTCCTAGGGCTCCCAAAATAGCAGCAATCATTCCTACTCCTTTAAATGCAATTCCAATTTGTGTTTTTGTAAATCCAACACTTAAGAAAAAAGGAGTAGCGAGAGACATCGAAAAGGCATCACTAAATTTATAAAGAATCACAAACAAAAGCATTGCGATGGCATCTTTGCGCTTAAAGAAATCTAAAAAAGGATCCAAGACAGCTTCTTTGAGGCTTTTAGGATGACTAATTTTTTGTTCAGGTTCAGGACCTGAAAGAGTAGCGAGGATGCCTAATACTAAGCAAGCAGCTATCAACGTGTAAACTGTACTCCAGGGTAGGTGGTCCGATAAAATGAGAGCTCCTGCACCGGATAACAGTAGAGCTAGACGAGCTCCTAGGTTGGTGATGCCTGCTCCCGCTCCTCGTTCATTAGGACGAAGGACTTCTACACGATAGGCATCGATTGTGATGTCTTGGCTTGCACTTAAGAAAGCTACCAAAATTGCAGTGAAAGCGAGTAACTTGAGGTGTGAGGAAGGATTTAAAAAACCTAGGCTTGCGATACCTAAAATCAGGAAAATTTGTAAAATTAAAATCCAGCCTCGTCGAGGTCCTAGAAAAGGGGTGACATAACGGTCAAAAAAAGGAGACCAAAGAAATTTCCAAGTGTAAGGCAAACCCACCAAGCTAAACCATCCAATAGTCGTGATATCTACTTTTTCTGTCGCAAGCCAGGCTTGTAAAGTGCCTCCCACCATCGCAAGAGGCAATCCCGATGAAAATGACAGGCCTAAGATGGTAAGAACTCGACGATTAAAATAACTATAGAAAACAGATTCATTCGAGTATTTGGGAATCATTCTGTTAAAAGCTTCGAACAAAAGTGGAAGACTGTCAAATTATTTGATTTCAGTGGAGCTTGGAATTTTGGGAAGCAAGATAGAAAAAGTAGATCCTTGTCCTTCTTTAGATTCTGCCCAGATTTTCCCCTGATGTAAAACGATCATGTCTCTAGCTATGGGGAGTCCTAATCCAGTTCCTTCTCGTTTTTCAGCAGTCACTCTTTCGAATTTGTCAAAAATCTTTTCCAAGTTTTCAGGGCTCATACCCGGACCATTATCAATAATATCAATTTTAAGTTTTGCATCCACATCACTTAAACGCACGCAGATTTTTCCACCTTCGTTTGAAAACTTGATTGAATTATTCAACACATTGACGATAGCTTGCGTGAGACGATCATAATCACCATAAATAAATGGAAAAGTACTTTTATTCTCAAAGCTCACTTGGAGTTTTTTCTCAGCGATCAATACATCATAAGATGTAATCACTTCCTGGCATAGGTCAGCAATATTGATTCGATCTGATTTGATGGCCATTTTACCCGCTTCAATTTTTGCAAGATCTAGCAGATCTGTGACGAGGCGAATAAGTCGCATGCTGGTTTGACGGATGGCTGTGAGGGGGCGTTGCATTTTTTCAGGTACCGGACCCACAATGCCATCTAACATGAGCTCAGCATTTGATTTGATAATAGCCAAGGGACTTTTAAACTCGTGAGATACATTTGCAACGAAGGCGCTTTTTCTTTCATCGAGTAGTTTAAGATGGGTAACGTCGTTATAGAGTTGCTTATCCAAAAGAGAAGAAAGATATCTCATGACATCCATTTCACTTAAGGGAGGGTAACTGGGGCGATGTTCGGGCGGCTTGTAATCTTTTGGAATAAATTTTTCGATCATTTTAGGAATTGCGCTCATTTCATCTGTATCTTTATCAAAATAATCATTGGCCCCAGTTTCATTACTCCAGCTTCGGGGATCTTGAACTGTATTGGTAGAGCTTTTACTGGTACCAATAATGATAGGAATTTTTTGTGTTAACTGATGATCTTTTAATAATCTGCAAACTTGCCAACCATTGATACGTGGCATGTTGATGTCTAAAATAATCAGGTCTGGCATTTCTTTGAAGGTCATATTGATCGCTTCAAAACCATCGTTTGCATGAACAACCTCATAAGAGGATTCAGTGAGGATTGCTCCTATCATTTGATGAACAATAGGACTGTCATCTACAAGCAGTATTTTAGCTTTCATGGTTTTGCTCCTCCAGAAGTTCTATGTTTTGGCGCGTAGCTTGATAGAGTACGCCTGCTGTCATGCCATCAGAGAGTTCAATGCTTTCATTTTCAGGAATCTTTTCAAGCAGTTTAAGACAGTTTTTATATTCTTTTTTTGCTAATCGGGGTTGCATCGTTAATCGATAGAGATTTCCAAGTTGAAAATATCCCATCGCAAGATGTGAGTCTGCATAGAGCAGTTTTCGAAGGCCTGCAATCGCAGCTGGGTAATCTCCCTTTTTGATCAAAACAATCGAGAGCAGAAAATAGGCAGAAGTATTTAGATTATCTTGCTGAAGAATTTGCTGCAAAATTTCAATGCTTTCATCCCATTTTCCTTGATCAGCCATTTCAACAGCTTTCTTGAGAATGTCTTCAGTATTTAATTTTTTTGTAGGGCTTGGTTCTGAAGAAGTGTTCGGTGTTGTAGAAGAAGCGGCAGAAGGTAAAGTGATGGACGAAAGAGCTGTAGTCGCATTTTCAAGTGAGTAATGTTCTAGACTTGGAGATTTGATTTCAAGATTTGGTAAATGATAGGGGAAAAATTGGTGTGGTTTTTTTTCTGTAATAGGGCCTTTTTGATAAATAAAGGTTCTGGGAAATTCAATCGGATGAAACGCTTCTGAAATATTCCACAAGGTTTCAGCATGACCAATAAACAGGAATCCTTTTTCTTTTAAAGCATCCGCGTATTGCTGGATAATTCTTTTTGTGGTGGCTAGATTAAAATAGATCGTTACATTTCTACAAAAAATTACATCGCACTCTATCATTCCAGGATGAGTAAAGGGTTCAGAAACCAGATTGTGTCTTACAAATTCCACGCTGTCTTTGATTTCGGGAGAAAGGGCAAACATTTTATGCTGTGCTTTAAAGTATTTTTCTAGCAAAGCGGGTGGTACATGTTCAACAGAGCGAGGGCTGTAAATACCTTTCTTTGCTCTTTCCAGAAAATAGCGATTAATATCTGTAGCAAGGATGGAAATTTTAAAATCTTTTTCCAAGCCTATTTCTTTGAGAAGAATGGCGAGTGTATAAGGTTCTTCGCCCGTGGCACAACCCGCGCACCAGATTTTAATTTCCTTTGAATTTTTATTTTTTTCAATGAGTTCAGGTAATACATATTGTTGGATCGCTTCAAATTGTGGTTCATTTCTGAAAAAAAAGGTTTCACCAATCGTCAGCATTTCAGTGAAATGATCAAACTCTGCTTGGTTGTGTTGTAACTTTAAAAAATATTGTTCTTCAGATTCAAGCTTGAGGGCTTGCATTCGAATTTGGATTTTTTCTTGAAGAGAATCTTGACGATCATGACTTATAAAGATACCCGTTTTTTGAGCGATCCAGGATTGAAATTGAAAAAAGGTTTCTTCTTTCATTCTCGTTTCCTTAAAGCTTCTTTTTCATCTGAGTTGATAAGGTGAGAGGTATCAATGATGAAAATATTTTTTTGTTCTAGATGTGCAATGCCCTGAATTAATTTTTCTGTTCCAGGCAGTGGAATGATTTTGCCCAGGGAGTCGATTTGTTTGTCAGAAATTTCTACAATATCTTCTACTTGATCTACGATTAAGCCCACAATCATTTTATCAATCGAAACAATCAAGACGTTTTGTGTGGAAGCATTTTTTAAAGCAGGGAGGTTAAATCGTTTCCTCAGATCAATCACCACAATGCTATGATTGCGAAGCATGATCACTCCATCAATAAAATGAGGAGCCTTAGGTAAGGGAGAAACTTCACCCAAGCGCAGCACTTCTCTTGTTAAGTGGATTGGGATCGCAAATTTTTCACCTTCTAATACAAATGAGACGTATTTCATATTATTGAACCCAGGAAATTAATTGTTTTGCAATCTGTTGAAGAGGTAAAATTTTTGTAACTCCTCCCAAATCTACCGCTGCTTTTGGCATTCCATAAACGATGGAGCTTGCTTCATCTTGTGCTATGGTCTGGCCACCTTTTTTGTAAATGGATAAGATGCCTGCAGCTCCATCTCGCCCCATGCCGGTCAAGATAACTCCTATAGCCATTTCCTTGGCGTAATGAGCAATGGATTCTAATAAAACAGTGCCTGAGGGTCGCTCTCCCGAAACAGGAGGAGTATCCACTAATTCAATCTTTCCCAAAGAATTGAGCTTCATATGTTGTCCTGTGGGCGCAAGATATACATTGCTTAATTGGATAGCATCACCGTGCTTAGCCAGGTTTATTTTTAAGGAGGTGTAATGTTGAAGCCACTCCACTAAACCTCCTGAAAATCCAGGAGAAATATGTTGCACAATTAAAATAGGTGCTTGGAAATTTGAAGGAAGAGCTTTTAGAACTTCCTGTAAGGCTTGGGGGCCTCCTGTAGATGAAGCAATCCCGACAATTTTGTTGTAACCTTGGCTTTTTAAAAAATTGGCGTTTTCTTCTTTTGCCTGTTTTTCTTTCATCCTCTCGAGTTTAGCAAGAGGATGGCTAAGCACTCTGATTTTTGAAATAGTCTTGATAGCTTCTACGAGAATTGATGTGTTTTGATAAGTGGGGCTAGAAAAACCGATACATTCCTTTCCCATGACATCTACGGCTCCGTAAGAAAGGGCCAGAAAAGCTTTTTCAGTGTTATGATGAACGGTAGATTGACTTAGAACCAATATGGGAGTTGGCGTGAAAGCCATAATTTGTTTGGTGGCTTCAAGTCCATCTATACTGTCGCTATCTAGATGGATATCCATAGTAATGACATCTGGTTTCAGTTTGGCCGTCAGTTCAACTGCTTCTTCGCCTTTCGAGGTGATGCCAATCACTGAAATTTCAGAGTCTTCTTCCAGGGTTTCTTTAATCATAGAAGCCTGGAGGGCAGAGTCTTCAACAATCAAAACTCGGATCATAAAAGCCTTTCTATGATTTCAAGGAGATTTCCTTGGTCAAATTGACTTTTCAAAATATAGGCTTGTGCTCCCACATCAATTCCTTTTCTTTTTTCTTCATCCTTGGAAAGAGAAGTGACAAAAATAAAGGGAAGATCCTTGAGCTCCTTGTTTGATTTTACATTTTGGCAGAATTCAAAACCATCCATTCTGGGCATCTGAATATCTGAAACAATACAATCGACTAGAGTGGATCTCAATTTTTCGAGGGCATCAAGACCATCGATCGCAGTTTCCACCGCATAGCCATGAGATTCGAGAATGCTTTTTTCGAGTTCACGGGTGGTGAGAGAGTCTTCCACCACAAGAATTTTTTTCTTTTTCTTGTTCAGGGTGATTTTCTTTCGGTTTTGCATGGCAGGATGCGCCATTTGAGATTGTGTAATAAGATCTTGGGTGTTGAGAATCACTATCACTTCTCCACTGGGCAACACTGTAGCTCCACTGACTCCTGTTACAGATCCAAGATGTTTTCCAAGATTCTTAATAAAAACTTCTTGTTCTCCCAGAACTTTATTCACCACAAAGCCTACTTTTTTATTCATGGTATTGATGATGATAATATTTACATCCTTGTTCTTTTCAGGAGTTTCACTCGAAGAGTTTTTCTGGATTCCCAGTAGGTCCGCTAAAGGAATAATAGGCACCGAAACTCCATGAACCTGAAGAATCATGCGGTTTTCCAAGGTAGGAATAGTTTCTAGGTTTACCTTGATGCATTCTTCTAATCCCAGAAGAGGGAGGGCCCACTTTATTCCCTCAATTTCAATCAATAAGACCTGGAGAATGGCAATCGTGAGGGGGAGTTCAAGTCTGAAAGTCATCCCTTGTCCAGGACGGTTTTCAACAATGACGTTGCCTTTTAGTCGTTCTAACTCTTTTCTGACTACAGACAAGCCAATACCTCTTCCTGAAACATCAGTAATTAAAGGAGCTGTTGAAAAGCCTTCCGTGAAAATGAGGTTTAATACTTCTTTTTCATCCATGGCTTCCAATTCTTGAGAATTGACCACCCCTTTTTTAAGAGCCTTTTCACGGAGCGTGTCTAGCGAAAGACCTTTTCCATCGTCGCTGATAGTGATGATTACTTTGCTGCCTTCTTGAAAGGCTGAAAGAGTAATATGTGCAGTTTCAGATTTTCCCTTTCTTTCTCCCGCTGCTTCAATGCCGTGATCAATGGCATTTCGTAACAGATGAATAAGAGGTGCCTTGAGTGATTCTAAAACTTTTTTATCGAGTTCTGTTTCAGCCCCCTGAATACTGAGCTCGACTTTTTTATTTTGCTCTCGGGCAATGTCACGAATCAGCCTTGGAAATCCCTCAAATAAACTAGAGCAGGGCAGCATTCGGATTTCTTTCATTTTATTTTGTAACTCTTCGATCACTGGATTGAGATGAAAAATCTCTGACAATGTATCATCAGACAAGCGATGCAGATCTTTATGGACACGTCCAAACAGCGCTTCAATATTATGAAGCTGAAGAAGAACTTGTGCTGCTTTTTCCATTTCTTGGGATGCTCTTAAAATAGTTCCTTTGCTTTGAAAGTATTCATCGGGAATATTCAGTTGTTCTTTCAAGAGTGTTTCCAGATCAAACAACATTTTTTCAGTCGTAGCAGCTTGTTGAGTGAGTTTTTTCAGCAGGGTAGCTTTATAGGAAGAGTTGACTTTGTTAATGACCATTTCACCGATCAGATTAAGTAGTTTGTTAATGCGTGAAATGGGGACTGGAATATATTCTTCTTTTTCAGGAAGAGTGGAACTGGGTTTGTGAGCTTCAACATTTTGTTTGATGGCAGCTACTTTTTCTTCCTGAACAGGTTTTTCAGGAACAGGTGTTTTTACAGAAGGATTGTCTTTGGGGCTGTTTACTTCTTCGCCAGAGCTTGGATTGATTGTGGAGAGTTCAGCTTTGATGAGATCAAGCTTTTTAAAGATTTCATCTGCCATTTCGGGAGCAAAAGTTTTT
>CAYYEM010000005.1:48890-65898 GCA_964470915.1 uncultured Pseudomonadota bacterium | reverse complement strand
CAAGAAATTTGGAAGACTTCAAAAATCTCTCCAACAATTTATTCTCTTCAGCGGGAACTTCTCCAAAAGTGGATTGCCGCGGGCAAAGATACAGACCATTTTGGAGCTTGGTTAAAGCACCTTCTTGAACAAGGGTTTTTAAGTGCCGATCGACATTGGAAGAAAAAGGCGCAAGATCCGCCCGACGGTAAACTTTCCCCGGATAAAGTTTTCTTCTTAAGAGATCGACTGTTTTTTCATGCATATACATAACCTCTTGAGTATTATCGGATATTCAGAGAGAAAAGTACATTATTTTATTAAAAATTCATGTAATTATAGCTGTAACTACATGAATATATTAGTTAATATAAAATATGTAATATAATAATATTATAGCCATAGCCTGCAATAGATCCATACCGCTCTGAATACTTGTTCATTTGGACAAGCGAAGCTTCCTGGAAGATCTCTTAGATCTTCTTTGCAGCCAATGGATTAAATCCGATTCCAGCACTACAACCTTTGTACCCAACCATGAAACAGGGATTGTCCTTAAGTTTCGTTGGACAGTTTTAGTGGAGACTCCCAGAAAAGAAGCGATGTCCTTGTAGCCAGATAAAATTCTCATGGATGACGTATTCACGGCGTGCCTGCTTTCTTTTTAGCTTTGATAGTGCGAGGTGGGGGCACAATACGTATGCAAAACGGCTTGCTAAGGAGTACTTCGTCCTGTAACTGGGGGACGCAAAAACAAAAAAGCCTGACCACTGGGTCGGGCTTTTTTATTTTTTGATCTTTGCGGGATGAGAATCCGTAGGGTTCGACAATGCAAAAAATCCAAAACCAATCTGAGCTGGCTACCCAGTTAAGCCACGGGCAAAGATTTTCCTCTCATTGGCAAATCGCAGTTTTGCAATTTTCTTGGGAACGCACTTCAATGCTGGTTATTTCTTCTTCCGCGTATCAGAATCGTTCTGGGAACCTAAGCGCGAAAGCATTTCATCAAAGTAAGGACGATCACGCAGGTTTGTATATTCCTCAGGGAAGGTGATAACTTCGAATGTAGCCATTTTTCTCTCTGGATCTGCATTACGCAGCACAAAAGAAAATCGGCTACCATCAATCAACTTGGTGTTATTCATGAAAGGTGTGTCGAAATAAGAGGCAGAAAATTCAATCGTTTTAAAATTAAATTCTTCCGCCGCTGAGCTCACTCGAACGCGGATGTCAGTGGGGCTCACTTCTTGGAGTTTGACCACGAAGGGATAAGTCCCCTCCTTTCCCTTCAGATTAAAACTGCCCATACTTTTACAATCGTCGGACGATTCCACACAAAGCTTCAACTCGGTAGGATCATTGTTTGGCTTGGCTAACAAGTTCACTTGTCGATCCGCTGCATCTCTCGCAATCGCCACCAACCTCGTTCGTTGTTCGGGGTTAATCCGTCGGTCGAGATCTTCGAAAAGCGGGCGGGCGTCAAAAAACTCCTGGAAGTTGAGAGTGAGCAGATGAAGATAGGTCATCTGTTTTTCTGGATCCTTCAGGATAGACTCGCCGAAATAGCTTCCAATAAGTGCGTTGAACATTTGCGATCTCAAGGCACTATCAGATTGCTCCCGTTGCGTCATGATCTGCACGTAGAGTTGTGTCTCGCGGTTTTTTTCCTGGTTGTAATTGATCACCATGGGAATGGCGACCCCCGCCAAAAGCGCTCCAACAGCGGTGAGCACTTTTGCGACAAGATCCAACTTTCTGGGTGCTGGTAATTCTTTATTCAATGATTACTCCAATTTTAAATTTTTTTCGGTGGATTGAGGAAAAACGTCAACCTTCATGTCACGACTTGTGCCATCCGGAAGTTTGAGTTTGAGCTCATAGGAACCCGGATCGATATTAACAGAATAAAAACCAAGATCATTGGTTTTACTGAGTTTGCCATTGATACTAATTTCTGCGTTTTTCAAAGGGCTTCCTTTGTATGAAATTTTACCAAAAATTTCGGAAGCCTCTAAGGGTAAAACTGCTGATATCGATAAAACTAAAATACATAAAATAAGAATTTTTTTCATGAAGGAGACTCCTTGCTTCATTTTTGTTTTTGAAATATCTTAGCTAACACTCTTATGACAATGGAATATGTTCGAGTAAAATAAATCCAACTCAAGAGTTTATTTTCATCCACCAATTAAAAACTAAAGACTAGGAGCTGCTACGTTTTTGTAACGATAATTCGCTTTTATCACATCTGAAGTTTGAGCATAGGGCAAGCCATCTGTTTTGCCAATTCTGAGTTTAGTTCTGGCAGGAGGAGCCCCTGGCATCTCAATCACATAACTCACCACATTGGTATCTACACCCTCCACCATTTCGCTGCCTTCATTTTTACACTCACTCAACTTAATCTGGCCATTTTTCATCTGCGCCACCAAATCTCGCTCAGCATTATCGATGTTTGCTGTTTTGGTCCATGCAGCCGCATTCCGACGTATATAATACTGACCATTCGCCTTCATGGCTTCGAGTTTAGTCGCACCCATTTCGGTGACACTCTGCCATGCAGGCACATTCGTGCGCGCCTCACAGGCCTTGATCACGCTCTCACAAACAGCATCTAGAGCCGTCGCTTTTTGAAGTGGTACTAAAAAGACCGAGAGAAGCAGCAGCCAAAAAATCATTGAGATATTTTTCATCAGAAATCCTCCTAAGAATACCAGTAACATAACAAATATTTAGAAAGATAGCAGCTTTCTCCTTTTTTTTTGCAAATAACAGGTGACGAAAAAATTAAAACACTTCAAAATAACGAAATATTTAATTTCGCTCACTTTTTTTTTAAAGGGAGAACATCAATGCATCATAAAAAACGCTTCCACTTCATGCTGCCATTATTACTTCTACTAACTCTAATGGGAGGTGCTTGTAATAACAGTAGTTCCGATTGCCCTTTACCCTACCCTTTTTGTGGAGGATCTTTCCCCTTAAATACTCAGGAAACTACGCCTTATGGTCCACCCTGGGCAAACGTGGTTGAAAGTGGTGCAGACTGGATTACTTGCTTTGGTCCATATGCACTCTGTTTTTATGCAGAATGCACTTCTAATTCATTATATAAAGGAGAGTTAGTGAACTGTCCCTGTTTTGAAACCTTTGGAACTAACTTTGTAGATATCAATGCGATATTAAATGAAGATGTTTACAATGAAACCAAAACTTTTTGTGAAAATGACCCTGAAGCCTGTCATATTCCTAATCAGGCACCTGTTTGCGCCTCATTGAATTCTGGTTCTTTCATGCAAGGCGCTGATCTTTTTTCTACTTTTAGTTTTTACCGGGCGACTCAAGAGCCCATAGGAAGTACAGATTGTACTTCAGAGCCAGGACCTTATGCAGGCTGCATGACGGCTCCCTGTTACGGCTCAGGGGAGCCTGGCACCGAACCAGGTACCACCATGATTGAGTGCCTTTGCCCTGTTTATGATGGTCCCTTTCAATTAGGCAAAGACAACTTATCTTGCGATGACTCTCCTTATATTGATTCAGCAGCTTATAACTTGATCACGCCCCCCACTTCTTCAGGAGATGCTTGTTCTAGACTGGATAGCTGCATACCTGATGCTCCTCCTGAAAATTGTGGCTGTGGTTTGTATGAACCTGGCGTGACAGCTCTACCTGCAAATAGCGGAATTGATTGCACGCTGGTTTGCCAACAATACGATAGCTGCCAACGAGCAGCAGATAGCATCCAACTCGGCTATACCTGCGATGCGACCCTTTGCACTTCTGATGATCAGACCTTGATTGCCGATGCTTGTTTAGGATTACAAAACTGTGATCTAAGTGAAATTTTCAAAGCAGAATCAGCTGCAGAGTGTAGTTGTTGTGCCAGTCAACTTTGTGGTTGCACACCTTCTACGGTAACAAATGCAAAAATTAGCACTTTGAATGCCAGTCAGCAAAGTCAAGGCACTCAAACTCAATGTCAAATCAATGGGACATTATGTGGTTTATAAAAATTTAGTCGCCGAAAGAACTTTATCCATTCTCAATGGAGTATTTGGAGACAGTTTGGAGAAAAAAAGATTGAAGCTCGCCACGAAGATGAAACTTTATCTTCATGGCAGGGCTCTCACTCTGACAAAGAAATCTCTCCTGAATATAGAGTCTCCCAAAAATGGAAAAATTTGCATCTTGGCTCATGGTATTTGTGATTCTGAAAAAGGCTGGAATTTTAAAGAAAAGTCTTTAACGAATTACGGTTCTCTTCTTGAGCAAGACAAATGTTTTACCCCACTCTTTCTCCGCTACAACTCCGGTCTTCACATTTCAACAAACGGTAAACGTTTATCAAATTTACTAGAAAAACTTGTGGATCATTATCCTACAAAAGTTTCTGAGCTGATATTGATTGGCCATAGCATGGGGGGCTTACTTTTCAGGAGTGCCTGTTATTATGGAGAAAAAGACAATAAAAAATGGGTAAAGCTAGTTCGAAAAGTATTTTATTTGGGATCCCCTCATTTAGGAACTCATTTTGAATTACTTGGCAAGCTCACTACGAGTGCATTAGATCTCATCCCCAATCCTTTAACCAAAGCGATAGTATTCTTAGGTAATTTACGCAGCGCTGGAATTAAAGATTTGCGACACGGATATATCATCGATGAAGATTGGAAACATAAAAACGCGGAAAGCCTTTTTTACTGGCACGAAAACAAAACACCTCTTTTAAAAAGTGCCGAACATTATTTGATTTGTGGAACACTTGCAAAAAATATCGATTCAACTTGGGGAAGACTGCTAGGCGACGGACTCGTTCATCCAGCAAGTGCTACGGGAAAAAGTTTATTCACCTCCAGTCCTATTCCATTCTTAAAAGAACATTGCAAAATCATCTCAGAAACCTCTCATGTTGGCTTACAAAAAAGCATGCGGGTTTACGAGCAAATCCGTAAATGGTGTGAGTAATGTTTAGATCTCGACTAATCTTC
Organism: uncultured Pseudomonadota bacterium; assembly: GCA_964470915.1. Taxonomy (GTDB): domain Bacteria; phylum UBA10199; class UBA10199; order JADFYH01; family JADFYH01; genus CAYPXN01. Next base: position 60,928 of record CAYYEM010000005.1, on the reverse strand, counting down.
TTTGTATCATCTCTCTGACTGTTCGACAAAGTTCATTCGCTCCCTTTTCAATTCCTAATTTTTGGTAAGGAAGAATCGAAACCACTGGAAGCGCTTCCAAAATCATCTTCGATTTGCCGTGAAGTAAAAGAGAGTGCTTGGGAATCGCATTCAAAGAACCCTGAATCACCAAAGGTAAAACATCATGCCCTGTTTCGAGTGCTAAGCGAAAAGCTCCCGGCTTAAATTCTTTGAGCTGACCATCTTTAGATCGAGTGCCTTCAGGAAAAAATAAAATCGAAGATCCTTTTTTTAACCAATCTTTACAGGCTTGCAAACATTGATCTCGGCTCTCAGGATTTCCACGATCGATAGGAATATAGCCGTTGAAAATCATATTCCATCCTAAGAGAGGTGCTTTAAAAAGAGATTTCTTCGCAATCCATTTAAAATGAAGAAAAGTATTAAAAATATCGAGAATATCCGCCATCGATTGATGATTCGAAACAATCACATAAGTTTTTTTGCGATCTACTTTTTCGAAACCTATTTTTTTGAGAGACCAAAAAGGATTGGCCCACAGATAAAGACTTCCCCAAAAACAGGAATATTGCTGCAGAATTTTCAGATTAGGATCAAAAGCTTTGCTAACAATTCGAATCAAAGCAGCTCCGATCACTAAAATCATGGAGCTTAATACAAAAAAACTCCAAAAGAGAAAATTGACAATAAAAAGAAGAGTTTTTTTTAATATACCCACCATAACTTGGGCCCTTAAAACATGCTCATTTCAAGGGGTCAAGCGATTAGCGATCTCTTTAGCAAAGGATTCCCTTTCAGAGCTTTTTATTTTCTGATAAGGCAAGCTTTGCATGAATAAAAATCATCAAAATATTGTTTCAGTGGAGAGCTTAAGCAAAACTTATGCTTCGGGTTTCCAGGCTTTAAAAAATGTGAATTTGGATATTCGTCGTGGAGAAATTTTTGCCCTCCTGGGCCCCAATGGTGCTGGCAAAACGACTCTCATCAGTATTATCTGCGGCATTGTCAATCCTTCTCAAGGAAAAATCACAGTAAATGGTCATGACATTATTCAAGACTATCGAAAAGCCCGTTCCATGATTGGTCTTGTGCCTCAAGAAGTCACCAATGATGCTTTCGAAAAAGTTTGGAATACGCTTCAGTTTAGCCGTGGACTTTTTGGCAAGCCCGCAAATCCTCTTTATCTGGAGCAAGTCTTAAAAGATCTTTCTCTTTGGAACAAAAAAGACAACAAGATCATGACTCTTTCCGGCGGAATGAAACGTCGACTGATGATTGCCAAAGCTTTATCCCATGAACCTGAAATTCTTTTTTTAGATGAACCCACTGCCGGCGTAGATGTCGAACTTCGTCACGACATGTGGGAAATGGTTCGTCGTTTGCGTGCAAAAGGAGTGACCATTATTTTAACCACTCATTACATTGAAGAAGCTGAGGAAATGGCAGATCGGATTGGGGTAATTAATAAAGGGGAGTTAATGCTGGTTGAAAACAAATCGCTGCTCATGAAAAAGTTGGGGAAAAAGCAACTTACTCTTCATCTGCAAGCACCCCTTGCAGATATTCCTCCAGAACTTAGAGATTACCCTCTAGAGCTCACTCAAGAGGGCAATCAACTGGTTTACACTTTTGATTCTCAAGCCGAACAAACAGGCATTTCTACCTTGCTCAAAAAATTGGGGGATCATGGAATTGATTTTAAAGATCTTCGTTCTTCAGAAAGCTCTCTCGAAGAGATTTTTGTAAAACTGGTGAGAGGTGGCTCATGAATCTTTACGGCATGAAAGCCATCTATAAATTTGAAATGGCGCGCTTTTTTCGCACCCTCTTTCAAAGCATTGCTTCCCCTGTACTCTCGACATCGCTTTACTTCATCGTGTTTGGAGCGGCTATTGGTTCACACATGAGCAAAATGAATGGGCTGAACTATGGAGCTTTCATTGTCCCTGGTCTCATCATGCTCTCGGTGCTTACTCAAAGTATTTCAAATGCGTCTTTTGGAATTTATTTTCCAAAATTTTCTGGAACGATTTATGAAATCCTTTCCGCTCCGATTTCTGCTTTCGAAATTGTACTGGGCTATGTGGGGGCTGCAGCCACCAAGTCGATTATTTTAGGTATTATTATCTATCTTACTTCTCATTTCTTCGTGGATTACTCAATTGTTCATCCTTTTTGGGCACTCAGCTTCCTCATTCTCACCGCGCTTTCTTTTAGTCTTTTTGGATTTATTATTGGTATTTGGGCCGACGGATTTGAAAAGCTTCAGATCATTCCTCTCTTACTCATCACTCCACTCACTTTTCTGGGAGGTAGTTTTTATTCCATCGATATGCTTCCTCCTTTTTGGAAAAAGGTTTCACTCTTTAATCCCGTCGTTTATCTGATTAACGGATTGCGCTGGAGTTTTTTTGGAGTGGCAGATGTAAGCCTAGGGCTCAGCTTCAGCCTGACTCTTCTTTTTCTTTTTCTCTGCTTAGTCGTCGTTTGGATTTTTTTCAGAACAGGTTACAAAATTAAATCCTAAGATAAAATCTTATCGACCTTTCTTTTTTCGAATACGTTCAGGCTGAGGTTTTTCTTTTTCTTTGAAACGATTTTCTTCAAGACCTGCAACTCGAATCTCAGCAGGATAAGCTTTTCCATGCCAAATCAAACTTTGATAGCCGTTCACAAAGCGTTTTTCTGAAATCAAATTCGCTTCCACTAAAGCATTAAATGATTGTTCCGCAGCAAAAAATGCCAAACGCAACAAAGCTTCCTCTCGATCAGGACAATCTTGAACACTCACCCAATGTTTCGATTTCCGAATGAGTGGAATATTATGTTTTTTAAAAAAAACGTAAACCTGCTTAGCCCGCTCCATCAATTCTAAATAAGCCTCATGAGCAGGCATCACTTTTTCATCATAACAATTCCTACAATAAGTTTTATGCTTTAATTCCTCGGCCGGCTCTTTTAAAAAAGAAAAATGATCTTCTTCCAGAAATTGAACACAATCCTTGCAAAGCAAACACTCGCAAACACCACATTGAAGCTTGCTTTTCAGCGATGGCTTACTTTGTAAACAAGAGGCACAACAAGTATTTGAATCTTTAAGCATAGGAAAAGTCACCTCGGTCATTTCTATTTAACAATGTTATATACCTATGAAATTTAAATTTTACATTTCTTTTATCAATCTTTAACAAGTTTTCACTTACAATGATCAGAAATTGTTTTCCTCAAAACTTTCCATTAGAATTTTTGTTTCAACTAAAAATATTTTTTCAGATGGAGGAAGCTTAATCATGTTAAACAAGCTCTTATATACTTTCATGTTATCTGTCTTTTTATTAACAATTCATAATGGATGCAGCAGCAGTGGTAGCAGTAACGGCAGCTCTCAAAACAGTAGTAATCAAAGCGAAATCAATACTGTGTTTTCTGAAACCGAATATATGGCCGGCATTGTCCATAGCTTAGTATCAGAAAGAAGCATTTACTTTGAACTCGAAGCGATCGATGGTTCTACCACTCTTACAGATACTGACACACTGGGAGAAGATGAATTTGCCATTACTATTGATGAAGATATACAAGTTAACACCTGTGTTTTAACTGACAACCCAAGCTACACCCTTCAATTACTGGATGAAAATGGAACTGTTCTGCTAAGTCAAACTAGCACTGAAGATGCAATAGAATGTAACAAACAATCAAATACCTCAATCACTCTCTCTGCAGGAAGCTATACAGTTAGTATTTCACAAAACAGCCCTAATAATAGAAACCAATTTATGGTCCTCAAATTAGAACCTGTAACTGCAAGTACTAGCATTAGCACTCGGTCTTCTATTGAGAACTCAAATAATTACTCCACAAGCGTCCCTAGTTTCAGACTCTCCGCAGCCCCTCCTCAACCTTATGATTTTACTCAAAGCTATCAAGCTAATACAGTAGTCACCTATAAAGGAAGCACTTACGTAAATGGCTGGTGGGCAAACCCAGGACAATGTCCTGTACAAAGTGATTGTTCCTCTGCTTTTGCAGCTGGATTATGGAAAATCTATGATCCTAGTGTAAAACACGAATTTGCTTATTATAATTATCCTGCTCTACAAGCGAGTTATCCTTCAATTCCTGATTGCACTGAAAGTGACTATAGTTTGAGCAATATCCAATCGATCATTAATACCAGTATTGCCTCAGGTGAAATTTCGCGAGCAGCCCCTTCTGGAGGTTTTAATCAAGCAGACAAAGACGCCCTGTATCGTGAATATATGTTACCTTGTAACCCCAACTTGACAAGTTACACTCCCTCTAATGTCACTTTAGTACAAAGTATTTTGACCCCTGAGGTTTGGGATGCTCTTGCCAGTAAAATTTACACTGGCGATTTAGGGCTGTCTTATTTAGATGCGGATGGCAATTCAGTGCCTTGGCCAGCGGAGGCAAATTATAAAGCGGAGGCTTATAATAACTTCCTCACTGCCATCGCTCGATATCCCTACTTTTGTGGGGAGCAAGGTTATTTCGATTCTATTGAAGAAGCGTGTAAACGCGAACTTTCTTCTTTGTTCGCCCATGCTTCTCAAGAAACTGGAAACACCGATGTCACACAATCCTTCTATTGGTTAAGAGAATACGGGTATGTGAACGGAGGTGATAACAGCTATTTCAAAACTGGCTGCGCCAGACCTTTTGACTGCACTACCAACGGATGGGCGAGATATTATGGTCGTGGCCCTAAACAACTGACCTATTACTATAACTATGCGGGTTTTTCTGCGGCCTATTTTAATGGAAATTATAACTTCTTGTTACTCTGGCCAGACTTGGTTGCCTATGATGGTAAAATGTATTTTGAAACAGCCATCTTTTATGTCATGACCCAACAGCCTCCCAAACCCAGCATTCATGATATTTTGCTAGGTCGCTATCAACCTACATCCTGCGTTTCTGATAGTGATTGCGCAGGCCTACAATACGATGCCACTTCGGGTGTCCAAAACAATTTTGACATCACTATTGAAGCAGTGAATGGAGGAGTGGAATGTCGAACCGATTCTGAGGAGGGTTTCAAACAAGCTGCACGTAATCGATCTCAAAACTACCTAGCTATGCTTAGCCGAGTGGGCGCCACACTGACCGCAGCTGAAAGCAGCCTGCCTTTGGGTTGTGCTTTTATTAATGCTACTAAAGCAGAACTTAATACCGTATTTTCTCAAGAAGCAGCACAAGCAGGGCTCCGAACCTGGCTTGATATGTCAGGCACTTCCTGCCAAGCGCAATCATTAGGAGGAAATTCGATGATTAGCGTCACTGCGACGGGTATTGTGGATGCTTGTATAAACAGATAAATATTTCCGGCAAAACCGGAATCTTTCAATATTTATACTGCCCAAAGATGATTGATTCAGGAGCCCCGCTGGGGGCTCCTTTTTTCTATTCATTCCATTTAGAATAAGCATCCTTAGTTGATCCTACTTCATTTTCTCGCAATCCTGACTCTGTCCCCTGCGGCACCCCATCATGCCTGAATATAATAAATCTATAAATTTCAATACCTTAAGATTAAATAATCAACTTATCTATATAAGTGCCGATAAAGCAGTACCCCCTCAAAAAAGGGTTGATTTTTAACTTTAAAAAGGTAGTTTGCCCCAAAATGAAAAAATTACTGTCTTACATGTTGCTTTGCCTACTTGGCATGTGTGCTCTTGTTTCACCGGGTTCCGCAGGAACTGCAGAAGATGAGCCCGATTTCTATTTTTTGCCTAAATTAGAAGCTTTTCGATATGACAGTCGCATGATCGATGCAGCTGAAATTGCCACCTCAAGTGCTTATAAGTCTTCAAGACGTCGTTGTTGGCGTGCGGTTAAAAAAGCCTTATTGGAAGCCAACTTGATTGATTTTCGTCCCACTACCAAATATGCCAAACAAGCTGGTGATGAGCTTGAACAAAAATTTGCTTTCAAAAAGCTGGAAATTTCAGACCCCTTTGAAGCTCCGATTGGTGCCATTTTAGTATATGGCGGAAATGGAGCTGGCCATGTTGAAATTCGTAGTGCAGAAGGCTTTGTGAGCGACTTCGTATCAGAACGCCCTTCAAACCGCCCTCTTATTGGTGTCTACGTTAGAAAAGTCGCTTAAATCATTTCTTCTTTAAAATTTAAGTACATATCAAATATCGTCGAATATCGGGAGCACTTGTCACATAATCGCCTATTAAAGGTAATGCTTTCTGAATGTGAGGACTTTGCAAATGCTGGTCTAAACTTTCATGATTTTCCCATTCTTCAATAAACGCAAAATCGCTAGGGTCACTTGTGTTTTGATGCAACTCGTAAAGCAAACATCCTTTTTCTTTTCGAGTAGGTTCAATAAATGAACTTAGAAAGTTTTTTAAAGCCTCTACTTTTTCAACTTTTGCTTTAAATAAAGCCACCACTTTTACAGTTTTCTTCGACATATATATTATTTCTCCTTTTTAATAAGTATTCTTTGCTATAACATTTCATTATCAATACAATACACAAAAAGGAGGCCATTCATGGCAACAAAAAAAGCGAAAAAATCTTCAGGAACAAAAAATTCAGCCTTTATGAAAGCGCTACAACCTTCTGCTGCACTAGCAGAAATTGTGGGCAGCAAAGCATTACCCAGAACTGAAGTAGTTAAAAAACTTTGGGTTTATATTAAAAAGAACAAGCTTCAAGATCCCAAAAACAAACGCAACATTAATGCGGATGAAAAATTAAAACCCGTTTTTGGCGGTAAAAAACAAGTAAACATGTTTGAAATGACAAAGCTTGTTTCAAAACATTTGAAGTAGACACAAACATTTCGATTGAGATTTAAATTTATCTATTAAAAAACAAAAACCTTGAAAGATTACTCTTTCAAGGTTTTTTTATTTTTCAGCTCATTCTAAAATACAGGAAGCAATGTTTTTTATATTTTCTTCTTTTTTATAAATTCATTCCCGAGAATACTTGAGTACAATAAACCTTAAAACCATCTGTCGCACATCCCACCTCCATAAAATGATAATTTTTTGCGATGAGATTTTTTCGATGTGGCGGAGATCCCATCCAGTCTTGCATCATTTGTTTTGCAATAGCTTGAGGATCTTTTAAGCCCCCTGGGCTGTAAATATGATGAAGATTTTCCGCACAATCTTCATCAAAACCTTTTTTAACTTTTTGTATACGTTCTAATACACTTCTACCTTCGGGGTCGAAGTGGGAAAAAAAATTTCTTTGCAACATGTCCTTTGAATAGGCACGTCCCACTTTTAACAAAACAGGATTGGCTTCAAAAATCTTCAAAGCTTTATTTTGTCGCAAGAGATTTGTCTGATCAAATAAGCTTTTCTCAAGCTCCGATATTAACTCTGCATTTGAGAGATTTACCTCCTGTTGTTTAAGTTTAAAGGGAATTTTTTCCCCTGCTTGAGATGGTGATAAAGCAAAAGGGAGACACATGAACCCTATCCACAAAACAAAACTTGATACCAAAAATTGTTTCACAGCCCATTCCTTTCATTTAACTTGATCTTTCTAAGAACCCCTCTAAAATTAAACAGTTTTACAGAAATATCAAAACTATTTACAATTGCTTTCTAAATAATAGGGAGAGTCTATGAAGACACTTTACAGTATCACTTTAGTGATTTTAATTTTACTTAGCACTTCGGTTTCAATTGCAGAAACAGTTCAGAATGACAGCCCCTGTCAAACCATAGAAATTCATTGCAAGTGCGAAAATCCCACAAAGGATTTTATTATCCCCAAACAAAAAGTAGGAAAAACAAACCCTACAGATCCAGGCAAATGCTGGCCAGCGAGAAATATAACAAATTTACTAAATAATGCGCCCATGGTTTACTGCATAAGAGATGACTCTTATGAAAAAGACCCTAGCAAACCACAAACAAAATGTACTGCAACCTGGAGCTGCAAAGAGCCTTGTGATCTCAACTAAATTACCAACACTCGTCCATTCAAAAAATTCTAAAAAATGAACGAAGAAATTTTTATCCAATGTCCCTATTGTGCCGAAAGTATTGTCATCGAGCCTGAAGCTTCTGATGAAAAAATAGAATATGTGGAAGACTGTCATGTGTGCTGCAAACCCATCGTTATTAGCATTTCATATTCAGAAAATGGCAGCACGGTGACCGCAAGAAGAGAAAATGAATAACTTATGGCGACTGAAAGGAAATATTTATGAGTGTCTATAATAATAATTCTCTTTCCATCGGGAAAACTCCTTTGGTGAAAATCAACAAGTTAAACTCAACTCAAGCTACTATTTATGCAAAAATTGAAGGTCGCAATCCCGCCTATTCTGTAAAATGTCGGATTGGGGCTTCCATGATTTGGGATGCTGAAAAACGAGGCATTCTAAAGCCTGGAAAAAAAATTGTGGAACCCACTAGCGGCAACACAGGGATTGCGCTTGCTTTTGTTGCAGCCTCCAAAGGCTATCCGATTACTCTCACGATGCCCGAAACCATGAGCTTGGAGCGCCGAAAATTATTGAAAGTATTTGGAGCTGAATTAGTTTTGACTGAAGGCCCCAAAGGAATGTCAGGAGCAGTCGCAAAAGCCAAAGAAATTTATGAAAGCGATCCCAATACATGGGTGCTCATGCAACAATTTGAAAATCCTGCTAACCCGGAAATTCATGAAAAAACTACGGGACCTGAAATTTGGGAAGACACAAAAGGAGAAGTCGATATTTTTGTCTCAGGTGTAGGCACTGGTGGAACTATTACAGGAGTCGGCCGCTACATTCGAAATACCTTAGGCAAAACAATTCGCTTAGTCGCTGTGGAACCTGTAGAAAGCCCTGTTATCACCCAAACCCTGAACAAACAGGAAATAAAACCAGGTCCTCATAAAATTCAGGGAATCGGTGCAGGATTTGTGCCCAAAAATTTGGATTTAAGCCTACTTGATCAAGTGGAGCAAGTCACAAGTGAAGAATCGATCGCCATGGCACGGCGTTTAGCCAAAGAAGAAGGCATTCTTGCAGGGATTTCTTGTGGCGCCGCGATGGTGGCTGCACTACGTGTCGCTGAAAAAAATCCTGGCAAAAACATTGTAGTCATTTTGCCGGATTCTGGAGAACGTTATCTTTCGACAGCTTTGTATGAAGGAATTATTTAGAGAACCTCGATGTCACTTTTGCAAAAACTCCATGAAATTTTTCCTTATAGCCCAAAAACTTTGTCGCCCGAGCGAGATAAAGTCATTGCATGTTTAAAGGACTTATATTTTCTTTTATTCCCCCAACATCATCATTCTGGAAAAAAAATAAAAGGATATAACTTTCTCCCCTCCTCCAAGTCGATTTTAAAAAAATGTCATCGCGAGCTTATTCAACAATTCAAACGCGCACTCAAAACCCAAGATAATCACCAAGCTAAAAGAATTGCAGAGGAGTTTTTAAATACCCTACCATCCATTAAGGCACGTTTATTAAAAGATGCGGAAGCAGCATTTGAAAAAGATCCTGCAGCACATAGTGTAGATGAAGTTATTTTATCTTATCCAGGATTTCAGGCTATTATGACTTATCGTCTCGCTCATGAAATTTCACAACTCCAAGTTCCGTTAATCCCTCGAATGATGAGCGAGTACGCCCATTCGCAAACAGGCTGCGACATTCATCCAGATGCTCAATTGGGTGAATCTTTATTTATCGACCATGGAACTGGCGTAGTCATTGGTCAAACCTCTGTCATCGGAAATCGAGTCACTATTTTTCAAGGGGTTACTTTGGGCGCCATTGCGATGAAATCAAAAGATGAAAAACAAAAACGTCATCCCACCATTGAAGATGACGTTATTTTATATTCACATGCAACCATCTTAGGTGGGCAAACTAAGATTGGCAAAGGTTCTGTGATTGGTGGCTCTTGCTGGATTACACAATCTATACCAGCGGATTCCAGAGTGATTGTAGCAAAACCACAAATGTTGGTAGAAAACACACGAGAAGCTATCGAATATATTCCTAATTGGGATATCTAAATGAAAAATATTTCCAAAAAATTAAATGTAGGCATTTTTATTTTTGATGACGTAGAAGTTCTAGATTGTTGTGGCCCTTACGAAGTGTTTTCCAGAACTCGACTTAAAGCGGGTGTAGAATCTCGTTTGTCTGAGGCAAGTGCTCCCTTTCAGGTGTTCACTCTTGCAGAAACAAGCTCTCCGATTCGCGCCACAGGTGGTTTGCAAATTATTCCGGACTACTCTTTCGATTCAGTACCTTCGCTCGATATTTTAATCATTCCGGGGGGACTTGGAACAAGGACCTTGATCAATGATTCAAAAACAATCGACTGGATTCGCAAAATAGTCTCCCAAACTCAACAAACCGCCTCCGTTTGTACTGGTGCTTTACTCCTTGCCAAAGCAGGGCTCCTCCAAAACCACAAGGCGACTACCCATTGGGCCTCTTTAGATTTACTTCAAAGCATGGATTCCAGCATTCAAGTTCTCAAAAACCAAAGAGTGGTAAACGATGGAATTATCAGCTCTGGAGGGATTTCAGCAGGAATTGACATGGCTTTCAGCCTCGTCGAAAAAATGTTCGGCAAAACCGTTGCCGAAGACACAGCGCATTATATGGAATATCTGCGCCACCCATAAAATATATTTTTAATTCTATATCTTTCCTTACATATTTCATCTAAGTCGGTTATGATTAAATATGTATATCCATTCAAATAAAAAATACCGTTCCATTTTCTCACCCAGCACTCAAAAGCAAAGAAATGAAAACTTTGAAAGTTATTGGGATTTCGATCTTGCCCATAGCGGGGCTATTTTAGAATCTGAAAAAAATCTTACTCTCAAACGTGAGAAACTAGAACATTACCAAAGTCAGGCAATCAGATCGAAACATCCTTTAGCGCATCCTGAAGTGTTTTATAAAAATTATGTTCATCTTAAAGATGATCCTAAGACTTTTGATCAAAAAACATTGTTGCTCACCACCATTTATAAATTCGCACGCCATGAATGGGTCGGCATTTCTGCAGCCTGGGACGCTGTTCCCCCGCTGGCTAAGGCAAAAAATCTAACCGATAAAATTAGCCGCTATCATTTGTGCGAAGAGTTTTGTCATGTTCGTTTTTTTCATGAAATGTTTCGGACCTGTCAGCTGGAAGAGGTAAAGTGGGTGCCACTTGGCAAATGGACTCAAAGAATTTATAAAATATTTCCCTATATCCCTGAAAAACTGATGGCGGCTCCTGCTTTTGTGACTGAATTGATGGGAATGACTTTTTACATTCACACCGATAAACTTTTAGACAAAATTTTTGCGGATGAACCCGAAGCGCGTGATCGCATTCGTGAACTTCTGCACGAAATCATGGCAGATGAACTCGCCCATATTGGCCAACGTAGGAATTACTTGGGAAAAATTGGAATCAAAATGGCTCGATGGATGATGAAACCTCTCTATAAAGTTTTTTTCCACGATATCCCTGAAGCTAAACTTCTCTACGACGTAGACCAAATGATTCAAGATGGCCTCGCTTTTGACTACAGCACTGTCACAGATGAAATGATTAAAAAAAGCTGGATACCTTCGTATTGTATTGTATAATCTAGCTTTGCCGGCATGTGTCAAAAACTCCTCTTACATTTACCCTAAAGTTTTGTTATATTTAAATGTGTATACCTGGTTAAAAACACTTCCTGCTTTTATCTTATTTTGCATTCTTTTAATTTGTTCATCTCCTTCTTCTGCATTTATTTCACAAGAAGGTGGTTTTAGTGTTTGGATGCCTAATGAGCCTACCTTAAAAGAAATCATTCATAAAAGTTTTGCAGGAAACGTAATTGAAAAAACCTATATCTCAAAAACAGATTATGAAGAATTTATTGTCAGCTACTCTGAATTACCGAACATTGCTCTTTCAACTCAAAGCACCAAAGCTCTCCTGACTCGTGCCAAAGAAGGTTTTTTAAAAGACACTCGGGCTCAGGAATTAAGTTTTGAAAAATTTAGT
>CAYYEM010000005.1:46588-48790 GCA_964470915.1 uncultured Pseudomonadota bacterium | reverse complement strand
ACTGAAACAAACTACGATGAAGAAAATAAAATCATTAACCAATTCTTAAATTCTTTTAAGCTTTTCTAATTTTATAGAATTTCAATAATTGTAACAGCTCAACATTACTAGAGTAAGCGTAAACTAAAGAGAATCTTGTAATCATGAAAGAAATGTTGAACTTTACAGTTTTTTACTTTCTTCAAGCTCAGCCCAACGTGTATAGAGACGATCTAGTTCCGCTTGTGTTGCAGAAATCATTTCACTGAGTTCAAGCAATTTTGCTGCATCGACCGCTACTTCAGGTAATTGAATTTGCGTGTTGAGTTTCTCCAATTCCAGCTCAATTTTCTGAATATTTGTTTCCATCAAATCTAATTCTCTTTGTTCTTTGAAACTTAATTTCTTTTTTCCGGAATTTTGAACAGCGCTTGTATTTAGAATTGTTTTCTGAGATTTTTTATTGTTGTTTAGCCCTTTGATTTGCAAAGCATGCCAAGCTTGCCATTGATCCAACGATGCAAACATTTCTGTTCTTCCATCTGCCATAGGATGAAATGCTAAAATTTGTGTCGAAACCCGATCTAGAAAGAATCGATCATGAGTAACCAAGAGAACCGCACCTTCAAACTCTGTCAGACAATCTTCAAGAATTGCCAAAGTTTCCAAATCCAAGTCATTCGTAGGTTCATCCAACACCAAAAGATTTGCATCTTGTAGCATCAAACGTGCGACCAACAAACGGCTTTGTTCTCCCCCTGAAAGTTGTCCCACCGACATATTCATCTGAGCCTGCGTAAATAGAAAGCGATCCAGATAGGCACGCACATTCACCGCATTTCCTCTATATATAACCTGATCTCCATGTTGAGCCATGGCTTTAATCAAGCTTTGCTTGGGGTCTAAAGATTCGCGATTTTGTTCGAAGTAGGCAATCTTCAACTGATCTGAATGAAAAACTTCTCCCTGCTCCGATTTTTGCTGATGCAGCAACACACGAATCAGCGTGGATTTTCCACAACCATTGGGTCCCAAAAGTCCAATTCTTGAACCTGGAGAAAGAATGAGATTTAAATTTTCAAAAAGAACTCGATCTGAAATGGATTTAGAAATATTTTTGGCTTCTAAAAGTTTCTTAGGATGATGACCCAAAGCTTCAAATTCAATCCCTACTGTTTTAGAACTATTTCTATATTGTAACTCGCTCACCTCTTCAGCTAGTTCTCCTGCCCTTTTAATACGAGCTTGTTGTTTAGTACCGCGTGCTTTCACGCCCGAGCGCAACCACTCTACTTCTCGACGAAGGGTATTACGTAAACTTTGCTCACGAATTTCCTGATTTTTAATCAGCTCCTCTTTCGCTTCCAGATAATCTTCATAATGACCTTTTACACTAAGTAGTCCTGAAGGGTTTCTTTTATCCAATTCCAGAATACGATTGGCGACCTTCTGTAAAAAATATCGATCATGCGTAATCGTGATCGTGGCAAAGGATGAATATTTAATAAAATCTTCCAGCCAAAGAATACTTTCCACATCCAGATGGTTAGTAGGTTCATCCAAAAGCAAAAGATCAGGTTCTCGCATCAACTCACGAGCTAAAGCTACCCGTTTTTTCCATCCCCCAGAAAGATGATCCACTAAAGTTTCTGATGAGATTTTTTCAGATCCATCTAGGCTTAGTTTGGAAATAAGCTCATAAGCGAGAGTGAGCGAACTGCCTTCGTCAGAATGAGCGGAACCTTCCAGAATACTTTCGAGTACTGTAGATTTCGTTTTAAAAGTGGGGACTTGTTCCATGAAAGCAATTCTCAAACCCCGTTGCGTAGCCACGTCTCCCTCATCTGCATTAACATTTCCTGCAATAATACGAAGCAAAGTGGATTTGCCCGCGCCATTAGGACCTATCAAGCCAATTCGCTCTCCCGCTTCAATTGAAACATTGAGATTTTCGAAAAGCGGACGAGAACCATAAGATTTGCTTAAATCTTTAAGTGTAAGAATAGGAGGCATTTGAGCTGTATAGATAAAGAAACCACGAAGGTCCAGTATTAGAACGCGATATACATTTTTCTTAAGGCTTAGCTGTAGGTAAAATCACCGCTTTAGCCTCCTGGAGTTTTTTCTCAGAGACTGGATGAAGTGGGCCTGATACCACAAAGGTAATCCTTTTAGTAACCACCACATTTGAAATAGTATTTGAATCTACTTGTAATTGAGGAC
>CAYYEM010000005.1:42600-46488 GCA_964470915.1 uncultured Pseudomonadota bacterium | reverse complement strand
CTTTTAGTAACCACCACATTTGAAATAGTATTTGAATCTACTTGTAATTGAGGACTCGTCGCTGAGGTTTGCGAGGATTGACTTGCAGCACTTTCACTAAGCTCTATTCTCGCTCGGAGAGCTCCGCCTCCACATTCATTGATTGCCATAATGCATACCCCCTTCTCATGCTTTATCGGCAATCTTTCAAAAACGTTTCTTCTCATTCAAACAATTTTAAATATTCTCCATATCCTTCTTTTGCCAAATCTTCTTTGGCAATGAAGCGGAGAGAAGCTGAGTTAATGCAATAGCGGTTTCCTTCGGGGCCAGGGCCATCAGGAAACACGTGACCTAAATGGGAATTGCCTTTTTTGCTGACAACTTCAGTTCTGGTCATTCCATAACTTACATCTTTATTCTCCACAATACTCGCATTCGAAAGAGGTTTGGAAAAACTGGGCCACCCACTTCCTGAATCAAATTTGTCTTTTGAGCTAAACAAGGCTTCACCTGTCACTACATCGACATAAATACCTTCTCGATGATTATCCCAATATTCATTTTGAAAAGGAGCTTCCGTTCCTGCTTCTTGAGTCACTTTGTATTGCAGAGGAGTTAATTTTTTCTTTAAATCTTCCTGTTTCACTTTGACAATCTCCTGATTTTCTTTACCCCAGATTTTTTCAATAAACTGTTCACGTCCCGAATTCATCTTATAAAATCGATATTGAAAGGGATGTGTTTTGTAATAAGCCTGATGATAATCTTCTGCGGGATAAAATGCTTTTGCTTCCTTAATTGGAGTAACGATAGGTTTAGAATATTTTCCCGAAGCTGCTAATTTTTGTTTAGAAACTTCTGCCAGTGTCTTTTGTTCTTCGTTATGATAAAAAATGGCGGTTTTATATTGAGTGCCCTTGTCTACAAATTGACCTTCATCATCAGTGGGATCAATATTTTTCCAAAATACTTCTAAAAGTTTTTCATAACTTACTTTAGTTGGATCATAAAAAACCTGAATAGCTTCTACATGTCCAGTCGCTCCAGTTGAAACTTGTTCATAGGTAGGGTTTGCACGGCTTCCACCTGTATAACCAGACAACACTTTTGACACTCCTGGTATTTGTTCAAAAGGAGCTTCCATGCACCAGAAGCATCCTCCCGCAAAAGTAGCGGTCATCAAATTATTTTCATGACTATCCATTGTTTTATTTTCCTTTTTCATTTTTGTATAACTAACTCCTACTAACAAAAATATGAAGCTGACAAACACAAGAATTAATAGACTCTTCATGAAGATACTCCTTTTAAGAGTTAGATGTCTATCACCTGTAAAAGTTACAATTTATTTTAAGGAATTAATTTCTTAAATCGATCAAGAAGGGATCACCTTGGCCATCCGTCAGCGAATCGCAACTTCCCTGCCCGCTTTGCATTCCCCAGTCAGAGGCAAAAATCACAAAGTTTCCATCTCGTGAAATAGAAGCGCGTGGCTGAACCCAATAACCGCAACTACTAGAGCGGTGATGTATCAGACGACGCACAGATCCATCGGTATATTGCAAAAACAGTTCTCCCTCGAAAGGATTCCAACCATTTCCACTATCACTGCCTGCGGTGATCAAACAAATGCCCCAAGGACCACGGCAAGAGATATGCTCCGCATTTCCCCAATCTAGCACCTGTAAAAATTCGGGTTCTGCAACGGTGCTGTTTCCAGGTAACAATCTCAAACCCAGAGCAGGCCGATCGTTATCGGGAGGTGGTGCAGCCAGCTCAAAAGTCATGAAAAACTCTGTATCCCCATCGGGCATAATCCCCAAATCTCCATGTTGATGCCCATCATAAACTCGCCCTGCAAAAGCGCCACTTTGAATATCGTAGCTTTCCAAACCACTGCAACGACTCGTTCCATCACGCTGCCACTGCACCATAATATATCTGCCCAAGGGAGATACGCCTACCCAGTCTGGCTCTAACTCACCCCAGGTAGGATCAGGCTGACAGGAGCTCGCATACAAATCAGGAAGAGGAATCAAAGCCCCCAAAGTTTGACTTTCAAGATTGAGAGAAAAAATCACATTCGCCCCATCACTACGGGTCATCATGCCTCCAAGCCACACACCATCTTCTGAAAGTTCATCAAAGGATTGATTGCCCCGAATACGCAAATAAGAAGAAGGGAAAGTATAATAAGTGGAAGTTTGAAGCGTATCCACATTAGTAAACATCACACGAAGCGTTTCATCTTCATTGCTATCGAAATAAACAAGCGTATGAGCATCGCTAGGGTGCCAACGAGGTGCATTCCAGGAAGAAGTATCCAAACCGCTCACTTGGGTAAAATCCGAAAAACGTCTTACAATATAATTTTCAGATTCGACCAATAAAATATACTGATTATCGGAAGAAAAGGCCTGGAGTTGAGAATAAATCTGGGTGCCAAATCCACCACTCGAACTCGTATCTGAAATACGGTAGAATGTAACTCCAAAACTTGGATCCACCGTTGCTTCGCCCACTGAAGGCAATGTAATCGACATAAGAGGCAATATGGCATCGGGATCAGTATTACCCACCATATAATTGGGAATGGTTCTATCTCCTGGAGTGCCTGGATCCCCAGGACCGGACCCGTCTTCTTCAGAACCTGAATCGCCGCCTTCAGTACCCCCTGTAGTTCCCTCCGTATTAGAACTTGCTCCTGAGCATGAAATAATATCCGCACACACAAGAACAATACCTATCAAAAGGAAAAAAATCCCCCTCTTCATATGAGTGCCCCCCTCTTGTTTAATGATACACCACTCGTAATTTCACACAAGGGGGCTTCCTGAAAATAATCTAAAATTAGGGGTTTATTTTTTATACTATCAATTTTATAAATTACCCAACAGGCGCAATCTTGCTTTAACAGTAAGAATGCTCCATTGTTGTTTTTAATTAAACTTACTTTATTTTAATTTTATTTAGTAGAGTCAGTGCAGATACGAGGAGATTATTATGTTTTGGACTTACCTTATCATCGCTGGATTTTTTGAAATTTGTTTTACCACTTTTTTAAAACTCTCTGATAATTTTACCCATATTCCTTATACCGCACTTTTTGCAGTTTGTGCCATTTTAAGCTTTGCCTTTCTTAACAAGGCTATCACAGGCATTCCTATTGGTACTGCCTATGCTGTTTGGACAGGTATTGGCGCTGCTGGAACGGTTACAGTAGGAATTTTGTTGTTTAAAGAAGCCTCAGATTTTTTAAGACTCATCTTCTTGTTTACCTTGATAGGTTCCATCGTTGGACTAAAATTTGTATCGATGAAAGCTTAAGATAAAAAAAGAGGAGAAAGCTTTGGACTTTCTCCTCTTTGAATTACTGAATTTACTTCAATTACTTTATTTCTCTTTTCTTTTAAATCCAAAAACAAGCATCAGCATGAAGAATGGCAAATAACTTAACACTCCACTCCACACATTTCCCAAAGCGAGAGGATTCATCGAGCAACTCGTTTTAGCTTCGTCTCCTGATGAAGGAGGCGTTGGAGCAGATCCCGGAAGACTTCCTGTTGAAGGAGGAGCGCCAGGCACTGGAGCACTAGGAACTGGAGTACCAGGAGTTGGACTCGCAGGAGATCCACTTCCACTGCTACTTGCCATATTTGAAACACAAGCTGCTCCAACAATTTCTTTAGTTGTGTCATTGGTGCCATTGGTTATATCACTCACAATAGTTTGCCATCTTCTAGAGGGACACAGCCATGATACTGATCTATCTTCACAAGCAGGTGAAGCTGCTGCATCATTTAACATCACAAGTAACTTAGGATAATTTTCTTTTTCACATTCCTCGATTGCACTTAAACAAACTTCTGATTCTGTAACATTTCCCTTTGTAAAACTTTTACAAAT
>CAYYEM010000005.1:21930-42500 GCA_964470915.1 uncultured Pseudomonadota bacterium | reverse complement strand
GTTGCTGAGTTTACATTTCTTAACTTACTATTTGGATCTGAGCTTACACTCGATGTAGATTCATCAGGCTTTAAACCTCCCGTTCCCTCTTTGCCAGCTCCAGATGGAAGTGGAGAAGTATCTGAAGCGGAAGGATTCGAAGGAATAGTATTTTGTGTCTTACCTAGATTTTGGATATTTAAAACACAAGTTTGATCAATCAACTCTTTATTTGTATCATTCACTGCTTTTGTAACTTCATCTTGAATAAATTTCCAAACATCATTGGCACAAACCCAACGAGCAGGAATTTCAACACCATCTTTTGTAACAATAGGTTTATACTCACATCGTGGCATATTTTGAGGTTGTATTTTGAAAATCAAAGCGTCTTTTAATTTTGACTCTGTATCTGTTGCACAAGATTCGACAGCTTCTAAACAAGCCTCAGACTTGTTTGCTTCATCCTTCATAAAGCTTGAGCAAATTTCCCTTGCTTCATCTTTTGCACTGTTTTTATTAATAGAATTATCAATCTCTAGAATCTCAACATTTGTAGGCTTAATGACTTTAACACTGGAGGCTGCTTCTGCAAAAACTGTTTTATCAACCATTCCCTTAACCTCAATACCTGCCTCAGCCTCATGGATTAAAAGTCCTGAGAATAAAAATGCCATTACTAATATCAAATATGTTTTACTATTTTTCACTGGAAGCCCCCTTCAATTATGAGTTTGTCAGAATAATACTTGTAAGCTTATCGTCGCATAATCCAAGTAAAGTTGTCTCCCTAATATCACTCTTATTATAGATTATAGACTATTTTAGTAAGCTAAACACACTCTTAATTGCTTAAAAAATGCACTGATAAAACTTGTTAAGATATGCTGGTAATTATATAAAATAACCATGAACCAAACTGCGTTTTTTATTTTTAAAGCCTCAGTTTCTGGAATCTTAATCGCCCTGATTAGTACACTTGCCAAAAACTACCCCAAATGGGCAGCGCTCCTGACAGCCCTACCCCTTATGACTTTTCTTTCTCTGATTTGGATTTATTGGGAAAATAAAAATCTGGAAATGCTCGCCCAATACACCTGGGATGTATTTATCTGGGTCATTCCGAGTTTAATATTTTTTATAGCGGCGTACATTCTATTCAAAAAACAAATCCCTTTTGTTTGGGCAATGACTTTATCCACTTTTATTCTTTTGGTGGGAATTTTAATTTTTGAAAAACTGGGAATTTTAAAATAAATGACTTCTTACTCTTTTAAAAGAATTTGTTTGATTATTTTTCTTTTTATATCCTTCTTGTCCATTCAAAGTGAGGCAAGAGAGGAAGACTTAAGTATTCCACCCTCTTCTGAAACGAATCCAGCGCTCAGAAAAGCTCGCATGGCTGAAAGCTTACCCCATGTTCCCGATATTGTGCTCCCCTATTATTTTCTGAAGGGAATCACATATCCTGTTTCTAAATTTGGACAATGGATTGACAGCAATCCCTTTGCCCAAAAATCGGTTGAACTTGTAAATAAAAAACACAACGCCCTCACTGTGTATCCGCTGCTCACTTATGGCGATGGTTCAAGATTTGGCGGTGGCTTTGGCCTAACCGATACCAATTTTTTAAATGATCGATATATTTTAACTACTCGGGCCGTGGTTTATACAGATCTTGATGTGAGAGCTGAACTGGCTTTAGGAAAACGAAATGCCTTTCAATGGAAAGGAAAAGACTTTTCATTTATTACCGGAGCGGATTGGTTCATGGATGGCGATGAAGACTACTATGGCATCGGGCCCAAGACCTCTCCAAATACCTTTGGAGAATTTGACATCAAAATTCTTCGGACAGGGGGGGCTTTAGGCATTGAAGTACTCCCTCATTTTATGGTTGCCCCCCATTTTGTATATGTCTGGGGAAGAACTACCTATCGTGATTTAAATACTGGCCCCAGTGTCGCTGATATTTTTCCAGCTTCTGAATTAGTTGGATTTGATCGCAGCATTAGCTATGCGGATCTCGGGATTCGTTTAAGTCACGATACTCGGAATAATTTTTATTACCCAGAACACGGGGGCATGCGTTCACTGACCCTTCATGTCATGAAAGGTCTCAATACAGAAGGCTATGATTTCTACAAACTGAATTTTAATTTTGAGCAATATTTCAAGCTACCTCCACCTCGAACAATAGTATGGCTTCATAATGCCTGGTCCTTTGCGGATGCTTTTTCAGGAAGTCAAATTCCCTTTTATCATTTACCCGCTCTCGATGTTTTCTCACCCTTACGCGGATTCAATCGAGGACGATTCCGCGATAACAGCATGGTCGTGTTTAATGCTGAGCTTCGTTATCCTCTTTGGCAAAATATTGATGGTAGTTTATTTGTAGATACTGGTCGCGTCTTCGACAAGATCACAGATTTCTCATTTAAAGATTTCCGCTACTCAGTTGGAGGGGGCGTTCGCATCACACTCCACAATTTTTATATCTTTAAAATTGAAGCGGCTTACGGTGGAGAAGGCATGAACACCATCTTTAAAGCCATTCAAGAACTCTAATTCTCAATAGCCTTCACCCGCTCTAAAGTGGTGGGATGAGAATAATAATAAAAACTATAAAATGGATGCGGTGTAAGATTTGAAAGATTTTCTTTTGAGAGCTTCACTAATGCTGTAATCATTGGCTCTCTTTTTTGAGTCACTTCTACTGAAAACGCGTCGGCTTCATATTCGTATTTCCGTGAAAGATAATTAGTAATTGGCGTTAAAAAGAAAGTAAAACTTCCTCCAAACAAACTGAACAAAACAAGTGCTTTAGCGGGGCTCGGAGCTCCTGCCCGAAAAGCTTCATAAAAAGGCATCCAATGAACCAATAAAGATAAAACCCAAAAGGCAAGTAAGCCGCTCAGAAAACCCAAGATAAGTTGTTTTTGAATGTGACGTTTTTTATTGTGACCCATTTCGTGTGCAAGTACGGAAATAATTTCCTCTTCATCCATCTGTTTAATCAAGGTGTCGAACAAAACAATTCTTCTAAATTTTCCAAGGCCAGCAAAATACGCATTGGAGTGGGAAGAACGCTTAGAACCGTCGATTTTAAAGATACCAGACATCTTGAATTTAATTTTAGCGGCGATGGCTTCGATAGCAGTTTTGAGAGAACCCTCTTCTAAAGGAATAAACTTATTAAATAGAGGCGCTAAAAAAGTAGGATAAACTGCGGCTAAAAATAATTGAAAACCAAAAAAGGCTAAAAATGCCCAAAGCCACCAGTAGGGTCCACTCACCTGATAAAGCCAAAACAACAAATATAAAAGTGGGGCTCCCAAAATCACACTCAATAAAAGACTCTTAATCAAATCAATCACAAATAATTTGGCTGTCATTTTGTTAAAGCCATATTTTTCTTCAATCACAAATTGTGAATAGAGAGAGGAAGGAATTCCCATCAACATAATGACAAAGCCCACGGCCAAACAGTACAAAACAGAATAAGTAAGCGTTTGCGACGAAATAAATTGAGAAAGCCACTCTCCCAAAGAATCAAAAGATCCTGAAAGAATAAGACTCCAAGTAATCAACACCCCCACCCATCGCATGAACAACCCAAAACGTGCTTTTTCTAAATTATAAGCAATACTTTTTTGATAAGTTGGAAAGTCGATTTTATCTTTATAGTAGGCTGGAATTTCAGACTGATGCGCCAACACATAACGACTATTTAAGAGGCTTAAATAAGTCTCAAAGATTTCATGGAAAAAATAGACAAAAACAAATAGGTAGAAAAACCAATGGTTCATAATTAACCTCTCTTAATGAGAATAGATTATTCTGAAATACAAAAATATGAAAGTCGTTTTATACCAACCAGAAATCCCTCAAAACACCGGTAATATCGGTAGACTTTGCGTCGCCACCAACACCGAGCTCATTTTGGTAAAACCACTTGGATTTTTTATTGGCGACAAAGAAATTCGTCGATCAGGTTTAGATTATTGGAAAGATCTTAAATTAAAAGAAGTAAATTCTCTTGAAGAACTTATTTCGGAAAATCCAGATGCCAGGTTCTTATTTTTAAGCACCAAAGGGAAAAAAATCTACTCCGAAGAAAGATTTACAGATAAAGATATTTTGGTTTTTGGTTCTGAGGGTGCGGGCTTGCCAGCTTCAGTCTTTGAAAAATATCCAGAACAAATCCTTACCATTCCCATGTGGGGACCAGTACGCAGCCTTAACTTAGCCACTTCAGCTGGAATAGTGGTTTACGAAGCCTATCGACAGTTGCGATCAATCAAGTCATAATACAAAGAATGAAATCGATTTGTGTTTTTTGCGGTTCTAATTCCGGAAATAATTCAAACTATAGCCTCGCTGCCCAAAGCCTAGGCAAACTACTTGTCGAGCAAAACATTTCTCTGGTTTATGGGGGCGCTAGCATTGGACTCATGGGTATTATTGCTGATCAGGTGTTAACTCTCGGTGGAAAAGCCTACGGGGTTATCCCTAAATCAATGCTTCAAAAGGAAGTAGCCCATCAAGGACTTACAGAACTTTTTATTGTAGATTCCATGCATGAACGAAAACAAAAAATGTATAATTTATCGGATGGATTTATTGCTCTACCTGGAGGACTAGGAACTTTAGATGAACTTTTTGAAATTCTTACCTGGGCACAACTAGGCTTACACCATAAAGCATGTGGGATTTTAAATATAGATCATTACTTCGATGAACTTCTAAAATTTTTAGATCAAGCCATTGAAAAAAAATTTATGAAGGAAAAAAACAGAAAACTCTATTTTACTGATTCTAATCCCAACTCACTTGTCGAAAAAATGAAAGAGCACCATTATCAAGAAGAAGAAAAATGGATTCAGGAACCAGACTTATAAACAAAATCCAACTTCTGATCCTTTGCTTTAATCACTACATTTCCGCCTTCTTGCAAATTTCCAAATAGTATTTCAGTAGAAATCACTTGAGCAATTTCGTTTTCAATCAAGCGCCTCATTGGGCGAGCACCAAATTTAAGATCAAAGCCTTTTTCAGCCAGGTACTTGCGAGCAGATTCGTCCAACTTAATTTTAACTTTCTTGGATTCCAAACGTTTGGTGAGCTCACTCATCATTTTATCAACAATTTGTTCGGCCACTTTAATTCCCAATGAATTAAAACTAACAATTGATGTCAGACGATTTCTAAACTCTGGGCTAAACTGTTTTTCAATCGCTTTCATACTTTTATCTTCAAATTCCAAACTTCCAAAGCCTACTGTTTTAATCATGCTATCTCGAGCACCTGAATTAGTAGTCATAATCAAAATCACCTGTCGAAAATCAGACTTACGACCATTATTATCAGTCAGCGTGGCATGATCCATGACCTGAAGGAGAATATTAAAAAGATCTTCATGAGCTTTTTCAATTTCATCGAGAAGTAGTACTGCGTGTGGATTGCGATGAATCGCATCGGTAAGCTGCCCCCCTTGATCAAAACCTACATAGCCTGGAGGTGAGCCAATCAAACGTGACACGGTGTGCTTTTCCATATACTCACTCATGTCGAAACGTAAAAACTCTATTCCTAAATTCTTGGCAAGTTGCTTAGCGAGTTCAGTTTTGCCAACGCCGGTAGGCCCAGCAAAAAGAAAGCTCCCTATCGGCTTATCAGGATCCGATAAACCTGCACGGGAAAGTTGAATCGCTCGAACCACCTGATCAATGGCATTGTCCTGACCGTAAATTATTTTTTTAATATCTGGCGCTAGACTAGCCAATTTCTTTTTATCATCCACTTTGACAGATTGCGTGGGAACCTTTGCAATGCGTGAAACAATTTTCTCAATGTCTGCAAGAGTGACCTCTGTCGCCTGCTTTCTCAATTTTACTTCAGCGCCCACCTCATCCATCACATCTTTCACAGGGGCTCGCGTCGCCCCCTCTTTCGGCAAAGCCGAAAGAGTCTCCCCCTCAACGGCTATCGCCTGCTTTCTCAATTTTACTTCAGCGCCCACCTCATCCATCACATCTTTCACAGGGGCTCGCGTCGCCCCCTCTTTCGGCAAAGCCGAAAGAGTCTCCCCCTCAACGGCTATCGCCTGCTTTCTCAATTTTACTTCAGCGCCCACCTCATCCATCACATCAATGGCTTTATCAGGTAAAAAACGATCGTTGATATATTTTGAAGCTAGATCGACACAAGCTTTCAAAGCATCTTCGGTATATTTCACTCCATGAAATTCTTCATAATATTTCTGAAGGCCTGCTAAAATTTTATAACAATCTTCAACACTCGGCTCATTCACTTCTATTTTCTGAAAACGACGCGAAAGGGCATGATCTTTTTCAAAAATATTTCGGTATTCTTTATACGTTGTGGTGCCAATACACTTCACTTTGCCATTCGCCAAGGCTGGCTTCAGAATATTAGCGGCATCGAGGGTTCCTCCAGAAACAGAGCCTGCTCCGATAATGGTATGAATTTCATCAATGAATAAAATATTATCTTTTTCTTTTTCGAGGGCTTTCATCACTGCTTTTAATCGCTCTTCAAAATCTCCACGAAATTTTGTTCCAGCCAACAAGGCCCCCATATCCAAAGCATAAACAGTCGATTGTAAAAGACAGTCCGGCACTTCTTTTTTAGTAATTTGCAGAGCTAAACCTTCTGCAATAGCTGTCTTACCTACTCCTGCATCTCCTACAAAAATTGGATTATTCTTACGTCGGCGGGCCAAAACATGAATGGTTCTTTCGAGCTCGAGAGTTCGTCCGATCAAAGGATCTACCTCTCCTGCCTTTGCTTTTTCATTCAAATTCACACAAAAGCTAGAGAGAGCATCTTTTTTGTTTTTAGATTTTTCTCCCTCGCCTTCTTCTCCCTCTGCTTTAGTAATTCCATGAGAAATATAGCGAAGAACATCTAATCTAGTAATGCCTGCTTGAGCCAAAATGTACACAGCATGAGATTCTTTTTCCCTAAAAAGAGCTACTAATACCGCGCCGCCATCCATTTCATTTTTATCAGCTGATTGAAGGTGGCTGGCTGCAATCTGCAGAACATATTGCAAACCCACCGTATAGGCAGGATCTTCTTCTCCTGGAATTTTTTCTAAATGCATATCAAAGAAAACTTCAAGATCCCGTCGAATTTTATTTAAATCCCCTCCACAATGCACAAGAATTTTAGAAGCAAACTTGTCGTAACTCAAAGCATAGAGCAAGTGTTCCACAGTGACATACTCATGTTGACGCAGTTTTGCTTCTTCGTAAGCACGTCGGAGTGTTTTTTCGAGTTCTTCATTAAGAATCATCCTTCTTCTACCTCCATAATACATTCCAAAGGATGTTGATTTTTACGAGCCATGGCTTTGGTTTGATATACTTTAGTCTGGGCCACATCATAAGGATAAACACCGCATAAACCCTGACCTTCTGTGTGTACTTTCCACATCAAGCGAGTCGCTTCTTCGATAGGCTTGTGATAAATTTTTTGTAATACATATACGACAAATTCCATAGGAGTGTAGTCGTCATTCAGCAAAAAAACTCGATAGAGATTGGGCTTTTTTACTCGAACTTCTTCTTCTGTGAGAACCTGCCCCTCACTTTCATTATAATCCTCTGAATGATCGAATATTTTTTCTGCCATAATGTAGGAATCCTTCTCCTTCTCTTAGGCTAAAACTTGAGTCTTGCCTAAGTTTTATTTTATCAGAATTTGGGGAACAAAAAACCTGTTTTTATTTGATAAGTCTCATACTCCGGATAAACCTTTTTTATCTTTGCTTCCTCAAATTTTGCACGCAGTGAAATGCAAAATATAAAAAGAAGGGTCAAAAAGAGATTCAAGTACGAAAATCTGAGTAAGCAAAATCCCATCGTTGCCAAAATCTCTCCCAGATACATAGGATGCCGAAGCCAACGATAAGGCCCCTGATGTATCCAGTCTCGCACTTCAGTCATAATACTGAAAGAACTTCTCAAATAAATAATCCCCCAAACAGCCAGCACATCACCAATCAAGATCAAAATAAAAGCGGAGATATCATAATATTCAAAACCACCTGGATAAAATGGTTTTATGAAATAATACAAACTCGGCGTCTTGGCGATCCAGGCTCCATAAACAAGCAAGCTGGATTCATAAACCCCAAAGGGTAAAATTGCGCAAAAGAAAGGAAATAGAATTTCTCTGAAACGATTTGCCGTCTGAACAGCAGGCTTTCGAAAAAGATAGCTCCAGAAAAAAATGGCAAAGGGAATAATGATTAAAATCCACTGCAACCATGAATACCAAGGAATAGATTTTGAAGATACAAATGCTACATGGAACTTCGAAACAATTCTATAAACGAGATAAAATCCAAAAAAATTACTACCTACTATTCTTGAAACAAGTTCCCAAACATCTTCTTTTTTATTTTTGAAATGCTTGTAGATTAAAAACAGATCGAGCAACAACAATAGACCTACTGCAACCTGAAACCATAAAGGATATCTTTCTAAGATCGACCATTTCATTTTGTGAGCTTAACTACTTTTCGAAAGATAATCTAAGAAAAACTACTTTCTCATATTAGCTGCAAGAGTTACTTTGCGCATGCGAATGCTTTTGGGAGTCACTTCCACCCATTCATCATCTTTGATGAACTCAATAGCCTTTTCCAGGGTCATCGGAGTGATGGGGGTAAGCACTACGTGCTCATCTTTTCCAGAGGCGCGCATATTGGTCAGTTTTTTCTCACGGCAAACATTCACATTTAAATCATTATCGCGATTATGCTCTCCGACGATCATCCCTTCATAAACAGGCACACCAGCTTCAATGAATAAAACACCTCGAGGCTCTAAATGAAATAAACCATAAGCCACACTCTCTCCCTGCCGGTCCGCAATCAAAGATCCACTCACACGACTTTTGATATCGCCACGAACTGCCTCATAGCCCATCAAATAAGAATTCATGAGCCCTACTCCCTTGGTGTCAGTAAGAAACTCACTGCGATAACCAATCAAACCTCTTGAAGGTACGGAAAATTCCAAACGAATTCTTCCCGAACCATGATTCACCATGTTGATCATTCGACCCTGACGAAGAGAAAGTTTTTCAGTAACGATTCCCATGTAATCTTCTGGAATATCGACGAATAAATGTTCGATCGGCTCAAGTTTTTGCCCATTTTCTTCCTTAAAGATAATTTGGGGACGCCCTACACAAACCTCAAATCCTTCCCGACGCATCGTTTCGAGGAGGATAGCCATTTGAAACTCACCGCGACCCTTCACTACAAAGCTATCTTGGTTGGGGCTCGACTCCACCCGCAGTGCCACATTGTGTAAAGTTTCTTTCTGCAAACGGTCCCAAATTCTTTGAGATTGAACGAGCTTTCCTTCTCTTCCCGAGAAAGGAGAGGTATTAGGCATGAATTTCATCGCTACAGTAGGCTCATCTACCACCAAGCGTTTCAAAGCTTTCGGCTGAGCCTGAGTACAAATCGTATCTCCAATTTCAACATTCTCAATTCCTGACAAAATCACGATGTCACCTGGATCAACTTGTTCTACTTCTTGAAATTTCAGTCCTTCGTAAACCTGCAAACAAGAAACACGAAGGTTCTTCGCTTGCCCATCTCTACCAATACAAACCAAGGTTTCATTTTTCTTGGCAGCGCCTTGAAACACTCGACCAATGGCTAGGCGACCCAAATAATCTGAATAACCCAAATTGGTCACTAACATCTGAAAAGGTTCTTGAGAGTCATATCGAGGTGGGGGCACTTCAGAAATAATCGTATCAAATAAAGGCGCTAAATCCGTGCCTTTCCCTTCTAAAGTTAGTTGAGCAATTCCTTCACGTCCAATGGCATAAAGTACTGGAAATTCTATTTGTTTTTCATCTGCATCAAGGTCGATAAACAAATCATAAATTTCATTTAATACTTGTTGAGGGCGCGCATCTTTACGAT
This sequence comes from uncultured Pseudomonadota bacterium, assembly GCA_964470915.1. Classification (GTDB taxonomy): domain Bacteria; phylum UBA10199; class UBA10199; order JADFYH01; family JADFYH01; genus CAYPXN01. Next base: position 32,545 of record CAYYEM010000005.1, on the reverse strand, counting down.
CAATTTTATTCACTAATACAATAATTTTAAGATGAGATTCTAAAGCTTTGCGAAGTACAAAACGGGTTTGAGGCAAAGGACCTTCCGAAGCATCCACAAGCAAAATAGCTCCATCCACCATCTTAAGGCCGCGTTCTACTTCTCCCCCAAAGTCCGCATGGCCTGGTGTATCAATGACGTTGATCTTATGTCCCTTCCAGGCCACAGAACAGTTCTTTGAAGCGATGGTAATCCCGCGTTCACGTTCCAAATCCATGCTATCCATCACCCGGTCTTCCGTTTCCTGATTGGCCCGGAACACGCCTGCCTGACGGAGCATGAAATCGACCAGGGTGGTTTTACCATGGTCGACGTGGGCGATAATGGCTACGTTACGGATCTTTTCATTTTGTGCATTCGATTTCATAGTTCTCCATTCATTTCAAAACCCTTATGGGGGCCTCTCCCATAGAGGTATTCCCCTTTAAATGCAAAGAAAGATTTTACATTATACATTTTTTCCTTGGGGCTTTGGAAGGGCTTGTTGTAATGAAAAATAGAATGGGAATTAACATTGGGCTCCCCAAAGAAATTCGAGAAGGTGAAAAACGAGTCGCGCTCAGCCCGGATAGCGTCGGCCGTCTGCTTAAACTCGGCTTCAGCGTTCACGTTGAAAAAAATGCGGGCTTGAATAGCTTTTTTACCGATGCCCAATATGAAAAAGCAGGGGCAAAGCTAGAAGAAAATGCCAAAAGCCTCTACGAAAATTCTCAAATTCTTCTAAAAGTACAAATTCCTACAAAAGATGAAATTAGTTTCTTGAAAGAAAGCAGCACTCTGGTGAGTTTTATTTTTCCCCATCGCTTTCCCGAAGAAATGAAGTCTCTCCAGGAAAAAAAGATTCATATTTTTGCCATGGAAAAAATTCCCCGTGTAACACGAGCTCAAAACATGGATGCGCTTTCTTCACAGGCCACGGTGGCAGGTTATCGAGCTGCACTCCATGCCGCGGATTTATGTCCACGTTTTTTTCCAATGTTAACTACAGCGGCTGGCACTATACGCCCTTCTAAAGTGTTAGTGATGGGGGCTGGTGTGGCAGGTTTACAAGCCATTGCTACCGCTCGAAGATTAGGTGCTATCGTCGAAGGCTACGATGTAAGAGCTTCAGCTCGAGAACAGGTAGAATCGTTGGGGGCTCGTTTTATTAGCAGCAGTGTTAATGCTGAAGCTCAAGGGGGTTACGCTCGAGAGCTCAGTGCAGAAGAAAAAGCCCAGGATGCAGCCAAACTGGCTGAACATATTTCACAATCTGATGTCGTAATTACTACGGCCCAAATTCCTGGAAAAGCAGCTCCGATTCTTCTCAATGAAGAAACGATTTTAAAAATGAAGCCTGGATCTGTGGTGATTGATCTTGCAGCTGAAGGTGGAGGAAATTGCTCTCTCACCCAAGCAGGAAAACTCATCGAAAAAAATCAGATTAAAATTTTTGGTCCGATCAATTTACCTAGCGAGCTTCCGATTCATGCTTCTGAGATGTATTCTAAAAATATTTTTAATTTTATCGAGCATCTCACTCAAGGTGGAAAAACTTTCGATTTTAATTTAAAAGACGAAATTATTTCCGGAGCTTTATTATGATCCTTCGACGAGCTCAGGATGAACGAACTATTTTAATTTCTTTTTCCGTTCGTGCTGAGCTTGTCGAAGCATTTTGAGGAAATTTATGACCGAATCTCTCTGGCCTGCCCTTTATATTTTTCTACTCGCTATTTTCACGGGCTATGAAGTGATTGCAAGGGTTCCTGTCATTTTACATACACCGCTCATGTCCGGATCCAATTTTATTCATGGCATTGTTCTCGTGGGCGCTATTTTAACTTTGGGACATGCGGATAACCTCCAAGAAAAAATCATCGGATTCACAGGAGTATTTTTAGGAGCCATGAATGCTGCTGGTGGCTATGCCGTAACCGTTCGAATGCTGAAAATGTTTGAGGCGAAGAAGAATAAAACTTAATCCTTCGACAAGCTCAGGATGAACGGTTTCTTTCTCCCGTTCGTGGTGAGCCTGTCGAACCAATAGGGTAAAATATTTTGACTATTCTCATTCAAAGCACCTATTTTATTACCGCGCTCCTTTTTATTTTGGGCTTGAAACGCATGAGCTCTCCCCTCACCGCTAAAAGTGGTATTATCTGGGCGGGAGCCGCAATGTGCTTAGCAAGTTTAGTGACTTTGTTAAGCCCCGGACTTTCCAACTACGGACTCATTCTTATCGCGATGGCCCTGGGCGTCATTCCTTCCTGGATCGCTTCCAAAAAAGTTCCCATGACTGAAATGCCGCAAATGATTGCGCTCTTTAATGGAATGGGGGGCGGAGCGGCGGCCGCGATTGCAGCCATCGAAATTTTAGGCAAGCATCATCCTCATTCTATCTTGGCGGCTTTAACTCTCGTCGGTGGTTTAATTGGTTGCATTGCCTTTTCAGGCAGCTTCATCGCTTTTTTAAAATTACAGGGTTGGATGCGAGAAAAACCCATCACCTTTCCTTTACAAAATATTTTCAACCTCCTCATTTTGGCAGCGGCCATCACCAGTGGAGTTTTGGAATGGATGCAATATCATCCTTTAAGCACCCCCTGCTTTTTTGCTTTTTCGCTTTTATTTGGAATTCTCATGACTCTGCCCATCGGCGGAGGTGACATGCCTGTGGTGATTTCTCTCTACAATGCTTTCACGGGCCTCGCTGTTGGCTTTGAAGGTTTTGCTTTAGGCAATGATTCGATGATTATCGCAGGCACCGTGGTAGGCGCTGCCGGCACTCTGCTCACTCAACTCATGGCCAAGGCCATGAATCGCTCCATTACTAATGTTTTATTTGGTGCTTTTGGAAAAGTTTGCGAAACTTCCAGCTCTGAAATCAAGGGAAACCAAAAAGAAATTGCCTTGGAAGATGCTGCTATTCTTCTCGCTTACTCGAGCAAAGTGATTGTGGTTCCAGGTTATGGAATGGCCGTGGCTCAAGCTCAGCACAAAGTGAGAGAACTTTTAGATTTGTTAGTCAGCAAAGGAATTGAAGTAAAATTTGCCATCCATCCCGTAGCGGGTCGCATGCCCGGACATATGAATGTACTTCTTGCTGAATCCGGTGTGCCTTATGAATCTCTTTTTGATTTGGAAGAAATCAACGCAGAATTTCCCAGCACCGATGTAAGCTTGGTGATTGGAGCCAACGATGTGGTGAATCCTGCCGCACGCAACAATCCTTCGAGCCCCATTTACGGAATGCCTATTTTAGATGTCGATAAATCTAAAAATGTCGTCGTGATCAAACGCGGTAAAGGCAAAGGCTTTGCCGGAATCGAAAACGAATTATTTTTTACGGACAACACCCGCATGCTTTATGGGGATGCACAGTCGGTTATAAATGAACTCGTACAATCCTTAAAAAAAATGTAAAATAATAAAGATGACTAAACTCCCCTATTTCACTCTTGGCGATCTTGATGGATTTTTTGGGCTTTTCGTCGATAATCTTTTGCAGTTCATGCTCATCGTAGTCCTGTGCAGCTCGGTTTGTGGGCTTCCTACTGAGATGATCACGCATCAAATTCTTCCAGGCGCTGCTCTTTCGGTGTTGGCGGGAAATATTTTTTATGCCTGGCAAGCTCGTCAACTCGCTAAACAAACAGGGCGCTCAGATGTTACTGCACTTCCTTATGGAATCAACACTGTCAGCTTGATGGCCTTTGTATTTTTTGTCATGGGCCCGGTTTATCAAGAAACTAAAGATCCCGTACTCGCATGGCAAGTCGGCCTCTTTGCTTCGCTCATGAGCGCACTCATCGAATTGATTGGCGTATTTTTTGGAGATTGGTTGCGCAAACACACGCCTCGCGCAGCCTTACTTTCTTCTCTCGCTGGAATTGCTATCACTTTCATCGCCATGGGATTTGTTTTTGAAATTTTTGCCTCTCCCCTGCTTGCCTTATTTCCCATGTTCATTATCCTGATCGCTTACTCTGCTAAAATTAAATTCCCAGGAGGACTCCCCGGTGGCTTTGTCGCAGTATTATTAGGTAGCCTCATCGCCTGGGGCACCCGCTTGGCAGGACTGAATATTTTTCATCCTTCTTCAGAAAATTATACTTTTGGGATTCATCTCCCTATTCCTGTCTTCGAAGATCTGTTTAGATTTCTTTTGAGTGACCGAGGCTGGAAATATATGGCGGTGATTTTTCCCATGTCGCTTTTTAATATTATCGGTTCTTTACAAAATCTCGAAAGTGCCCAAGCTGCAGGAGATTCATATCCGACAAAAGCTTCCTTATTTGCAAATGGAGTTTGCGGATTTATTGCTGCACTTTTTGGAAGCCCTTTTCCTACAACCATCTACATTGGTCATCCTGCCTGGAAAGCGATGGGAGCACGAAGTGGCTATTCAGTTTTAAACGGCGTTGTGATTGCGGCACTGTGCTTTGTGGGAGGCATCACTCTCATTTTACAATGGATACCACTGGAAGTGACTTTGGGAATTTTACTCTGGATAGGAATTGTAATTACTTCGCAGGCTTTTCAGGAAGTACCCAAAGCTCATGCGCTTGCCGTAGCGGTTGGGCTCATTCCTTCACTGGCTGCTTGGGCATTACTCTTGATTGAAACCACTCTTCGAAAAGCAGGCAGTAGTTTATTTGAAGCTGCTCCTCAATTTGGAAATTCTCTCTACATTTATGGAATCATTGCCTTGAGCCAAGGTTTTTTACTTTCTTCGATGATTTTGGCAGCCATGATGGTTTATTTTATTGAAAAAGATTTTTTTAAAGCCGGTTGTTGGGCTTTGTTAGCCGGAATTTTTTCTTTATTCGGACTCATCCACTCGTTTAATTTAACAGAAACTGGCATTCAAAATAAATTTGGCATAGCAGCTGCTCCTGAATTTGCTCTGATCTATTCCTTTACTGCACTTTTTCTATTTCTTCTTGATTGGCAAAACAAAAAAAGTACGATTGAAAAAATCAACTCACAATAACACAAATCTCATTCATTACTGCGAAAGCAGCAAACACGCTTCTACCCACTGAGCCACCTCTTCTGCTGACTGAGGGCGTCTTCTAAAACGAATCTCTAGTTTTTGGTTTTCTTGATAAAGATAAGGGAAACTGTGTTTACCAAACTGATCATACAAATGCATGAAAGCTTTTTCACGAGCACTTGTAAGAAATTCTGATGCTGATTTTTCATCACTGCACAAGAGAGTAAATTTTTCTGCTAAATAGCTAGGCAAAGCATAAGGCTGGAGCTTGAACAAACACTCCATTTGCGGTCCTAAAAGAGTCACAAGCATCTTCTTCATGAAGGGAGCTGCATTTTTAAGTTTTTGATAATCCCCCTCCATCCTAGGACCCATCAGAAAAACAGACTCAGGAGGCAGTTTAATCTCCTTAGAAAAAGTAAATGCTGCATTTAAAAAAGCAAATTCTCTATGTCGCTTTCCTTTTTGACGAAGCAGAATTTTTACTTCCCAATCAGAAGGAAGCTCAGCACTTCGAATCACAATTTGTTGGGAATTTTCTAATGAAAGCTTCCAAGCTCGCTGTAAAGCTAAAGCTTGCAAACCTGTTCTGAACTGTTTTTTGCGCCATTGTATCCAAGAAAAAATTCCTACCAGTAAAAACAGATCCAAAAAAACAAAGACTATAAAAAACAGGAGTCCTTCATCCATGCAAAACCTCTCAAGAACTCTTTAAAGATAAAGTGAGCTCGAAGGTCGCTACAGGTTCATCACCCGAAACAGAAGGCGTCGTGGCTACAATATTTAAAACTTTATTCATTCGTTTCTTCTTTTTGATCACTTCTTTCACAAAGCTTGCGATTTTCTTTCCTTCTTTGCAGGTAAAATACACATCCCCTTCTGCACGTTTTAAAAAATTTGCCTTAAAATCTTTAAAAACCAGGGAAACCTTTTTCTTACTTGCACGGATAAGATTCATGGCCATAAACCCACCAGCGCAATCAGCACCCATTGCAAGCACTCCAAAATACATGGAGCCTAAATGATTTTTTGTGATGAAGTTGAGAGGAATTTTAATAATAGTTTCCTCATTTGTCATTTTAACCACTTCTGGGTTTGACATAAAAAGCATGGGGATTTTAGCCAAACCAAACAGTCTTAAATAAATAGTGTTTTTGATATCCATAAAATCTCCTTTAACCTTCATTGGTCTATTCAAATAGTAGACGCAACATCTCTGCAAAAAAAACAACAGGAGCTTATTTGTGAAGCCACATGATGATCGCAGATAATCTGTCGGTCGCACTTTTTGGATAATACTCTAAAAAAAAAGCCCTTCGGATTTAACACCGAAGGGCTTAAAATGATATATTATTTATCTATTTTTTACCAACGACCGCGTCCGCCGCCGCCATCACGATCACGACCGCGTCCACCGCCGCCGAAACCGCCACGACCACCACGTCCACCGCCACCGCCGAAACCACCGGAACGCTTTTCAGGAGGACGAGCTTCATTGACTACAATGGAGCGTCCGCCCATATCACGACCGTTTAATTCGTTGATGGCTTTTTGAGCTTCATCATCATTGCTCATTTCCACGAAACCAAATCCTTTGGATTTACCAGAAAATTTGTCCTGAATGATAGCTACACTGTCCACAGCCCCACAGGCTGCAAACATGTCACGCAATTCATTTTCAGTGGTGGAATAAGGGAGGCTCCCTACATAGAGTTTCTTTCCCATACTAACCTCTAGAACTCACCCTAAAAGTGAAGTTCTACAATTCATCGCTTACGACCTAGAGTAGGAAAGAAATGTTAGGCTTTTCTACAGATAGGCACGAAGCATACATCTTCCAAACACATTAAAGAACCACCCCTCGCGGAAGAAACGGGTCAGGGGTCCGCTGCCAGGCCTCATGCCTAACGAACCCAGCTATTAGAAACCTATTTAGCCAGAATGTCAATGGAAGCTTTAGGAATGGGAAAATCAAATTGATTGCGTCGTCTCTTTCAACTTTAGTATATAAAAACAAGAAATATGATCTCGTTATCTGAAAACAAAGCTTCTGGCAAAAAAACCGGTCGATCTGAGACTCTCCTTTTTTATCCAAAACTCTTAAGTACGCTTAAAAACTACTCTCTTTCTCTATTTTGGGGAGACTTATCAGCGGGAATTATTGTGGGCATCGTCGCTCTTCCCTTGGCGATTGCTTTTGCCATTGCATCGGGAGTCACACCAGATCGAGGTCTCACCACAGCGATTATAGCAGGCTTTTTAATTTCTTTATTGGGTGGTTCAAGAGTACAAATCGGAGGCCCCACAGGGGCTTTCGTCGTCATTATTTACGGAATTGTTCAACAGTATGGCATTAATGGACTCATTCTGTGTACGCTCATGGCGGGTTGCATGCTCATACTCATGGGCATCCTTCGACTCGGCACCATTATTAAATTTATTCCTTATCCTCTGACCGTTGGATTCACTTCAGGCATTGCCTTGGTAATTTTTTCTTCTCAGATTAAAGATTTTCTAGGACTTCAAATAGGAAATCTCCCCGCAGATTTTATCGATAAGTGGGAACTTTACTTCAAACATTTTCACACTCTACAAACACCCACTCTACTGGTAGGTCTTTTCTCTTTTGCAATTCTAGTTTTCTGGCCTCGAATTCCTTATGCCTTTTCAAAAAAAATCCCAGGCTCTATTGTTGCAATCTTAATCATGACTTCCATTGTGCATTTCTTCCACTTACCAGTGGAAACCATTGGTTCCCGCTTTGGTTCTATTCCCAGTGGGCTGCCTGCACCTAGCTGGCCTCAATTTGGATTAGCTGAAATCAAACAGCTGATGGGCCCTGCCTTCACAGTAGCTTTGTTGGGCGCTATCGAATCTTTGCTATCTGCTACTGTGGCAGATGGAATGATTGAAAGCAAACATCGCTCCAATACTGAGCTTATCGCTCAAGGCATTGCCAATCTGGCAAGCCCCTTATTTGGGGGGATTCCCGCAACAGGCGCCATTGCACGCACTGCCACCAATGTGAAAAACGGGGGACGTACTCCCCTCGCTGGAATCATTCACGCACTCACTCTATTATTGATTGTCTTACTTTTTGGAAAATGGGCCACCCTTATTCCTTTGGCTACCCTCGCTTCTATTCTTGTCTTGATTTCTTATCATATGAGTGAATGGAGAGCATTCAAAGCGCTTTTGCGGGCTCCTAAAATGGATATCTCAGTCTTAATTGCGACCTTTTTACTCACTGTATTTGTAGATCTCACGGTGGCGGTAGAAATTGGAATGTTAATGTCCATGGTTCTCTTTATGAAACGCATGACCGACGTAACCAGCGTAAAAGATATCACTGCAAACCTCCAACACGAAAATGATCAGGATTCGCTCTCAACTGAAGGAAAAAATATTCCTGCGGGTGTGAGTGTTTTTGAAGCAGAAGGAGCTTTTTTCTTTGGTGTTGCAGAATTGCTTCGTGAAAATTTAGATATTGGTGACAAGCCACCTAAAGTCATGATTCTTAAAATGCGACATGTGCTTGCTTTAGATGCAACAGGAATTCGGGCGCTCAATGATTTACGAAAAACTTGTCAAAAACTTGGAACCATACTTATTTTAGAAGGAATCCATGCTCAACCTTATTTTGCCCTAGATCATGCAGATCTCATCTCTGAGTTTGGTGAAAAAAATGTAGTAGAAGATTTCAAACTCGCCTTAAAAAGGGCTCAGGAAATTTTAACAACATGATCCGTCAATTAATTTACTTCATTCTTATCCTTCTCCTGATTTATTTTTTACTCGCTTACATTCTACTTCCTTCGCTGTGGAAACATTATGAACACAATCCGGAAATGGAAAGCTTCCCTAAAAAAACAAATACCGCTAACGGAATTCCAGGAGACCCTCTCAACATCGCTCTTGTAGGCACAGAAGATGAAATTATTAACGCCTTTTTACTCACGGATTGGTCACCTGCTGATACTATTACATTTTCTACTTCTCGAAAAATTGCTTGGAGTGTACTAGCCCAAAAATCTTATCCTTCAGCTCCCGTAAGCAATTTGTTTTTGTTCGACAGAAAACAAGACCTTGCTTTTGAAAAAGAACAAAACAATTCTCCAAAACAACGACATCATGTGAGATTTTGGAAAACAAAAATCTTAGATAAATATGAACGCCCTCTTTGGATTGGAGCAGCCACCTACGATCAATCTGTGGGTTTAAGTCATTATACCGGACAAATCACTCATCATATTGCTCCTAATATCGATGACGAAAGAGATAGCATTATCGAAGAACTCATTCAGGTCGAACAAATTTTAAGTCTTTACGAAGTGAGTGGCGTCGGCCCGACTCTTTATGGAAAAAATGGAGGGGGAGACCCTTATTATACCGATGGTGAAATTAAAGTAGGAGTGATTTCTCTTAATAATGTTCCTGTCAAAACCCCTCCAATCCAACTGAATAACCCTTGGCAAATTGACCTCAAAAACAAGGGCTGGAACTTAATCGAACCTCTCTTAAAAAATATCAACAATAGCGAACCCTGAATAGTTGTCAGATTTTTTCAGAAATGCTAGGCCACCATTATGCAAAAACTATTTTTAGTCCTTTTAATTTCTTACTGTTTATCTTTTTCTTCTCTCCTCTTTGGCCAAGAATCTCAAAAATTACAAAACCCCCATCCGACAATTGAACTCAAAAAACAGATGATTGAAATATCAAGCACTTTATCAGAAATTCAATCTCTTAAGAGTACAAACCCCATCCCCTGGGATCAGATGAAAAGCAAAACACAAAGCATCCAAAAAAATCTCCTCTCTATCAAAAAGAAAGAAATGGATGCGAATGCGCAAGCCTACCTTGGTAGATTAATCAGCATGGTGGCAGAACTTGAAATATTAGAAAGCAAAAAAGATCCTAAAGTTTTTGATCGAATTCCTGCGATGACTCAAACCTGTTATCAATGTCATAAATCAAAGGGAGTCCTGGGAATTACTGAAGTTAAACATTAATGCCTTACACATACTATAAACGCCTTAAACCTTTTCAGAAAAAAATTTACGATCAAAGCGATGGTATATCTTATTTAAATCTCCCTCAACCAGACTTCTTCAAACCTATCCTTCAAAATATAGCCGAATCCCTTCATCTTGGAAATCAAAGCAAAACCGAAGAAAATGTTCAGAGATTTGTGAGCTATTTTTGCCAAACATTCCGAGTCCCTGCAGTCAAAGTAATAGTTTTAGAAAAACGTCCATCCAAAACTTGGGGAGAGCTACATGGCCTCTACCAAGCCCACCCTCAAGGAAAATGGTTTTTGATTACTGTATGGATGCGCACTGCCAAACGTATTCAAGTTGTTGCGTTTCGAACTTTTTTAAGAACTCTTTTGCACGAAATTTTACATCACATGGATTATACCTATTTCAAACTACGCGATTCTTTTCATACCGAAGGTTTTTATAAACGCGAATCAAGCTTGCTAAGACAACTGATCGGAGAGTAAAAAAGAAAACCATGAAAACACTTTCTCGAGATCCTTCTGAAAAAGTAAGCTGGGTGGCCTGTAGTCATTTCTTTGCAGCTCATTTAATGCCT
>CAYYEM010000005.1:19982-21830 GCA_964470915.1 uncultured Pseudomonadota bacterium | reverse complement strand
AGCCGAAATTCATTTTTACTTTCGCTCATTACTTTGGGTGAAGGCTGGCACAACAACCATCATCATTTTCAAGCTGCAGCTCGTCAGGGATTTTACTGGTGGGAAATAGATGTCAGTTTTTACATTTTAAAAATATTGAGTTGGGTCAAACTTGCCAAAAATCTAAAAGGGGTCCCAAGCGCAGCCTTGCAACGCAATCTTATTAAAGATGGAAATTTTGATGTAGGAATGCTGGTTCAAGAAGCACGTAAAAAAATGGACAAAGCCATCACAGAATTTTCTACTTCTTCACAATTTATAACGAGTGAAGAATAATTTTATGAAACCACAAAATCCAAATTTCGAAAAAAAGACTCGAGAGATTTTTACCAAAGCTCCTTTTATACAACATTTAGGAATTGTTTTAGAAAAATGTGAAGCGGGATTTTGCATTTCACGTTTAAAGATTAAACCCGAACATCTTCAACAAGACGGCTTTATTCATGCCGCTGTGCTGACTGCGATTGCTGATCACACGGCGGGTGCCTGTGCAGGAACCTTAATCAAAGATTCAGAAATTATTCTTAGCTCGGAATTTCATGTCCACTTGCTACGTCCGGGAACAGAACAAGAAATCGAATGTCATTCGAAAGTTCTTAAAGCCGGAAAACGCCTCATTATTGTGGAGTCGGAAGTATTCGGATTCCCCTCTCAAAAACTGATTATCAAGGCCAGTGTTACATTGGCGGTGGTAGAGTCTTTAAACTACTAATCAAGTCGGAATTTATTTAAAATTAGCGGAAACTTAAAATATGCCGCAACTTGTTCCTTTGATTTCCGAATAAAATTTATAGGAGAATTTCATTTTAGAGTTATGACACACTCAAACCTTTTATCCAGACGACTGGAAATAGGCAGCGGCCCTTCTTTAAGTGCGGGGCAACTTGCACTTGATTCCACCATCAATCACTTTGTGGATGAAGCGTCCAATCCGATTACGCTTGCTTCAATGACTTTTGGAAGCCTTGCTTTTCAAGGAACCCGTGCAGGCTTGTTGGGGCTTGGACTTACTCGAAATCCTTTTGTTAGAAATGTACTCGGTTACACTGGCGCTTTGGCAGGAGAAGTCACTGTTTTTAGGGCGAGTAATGTTCTGCTGACCTCTTCCGTAGGGGCAATTCATGAATTGCCCCTACAAGAAATTTTTAATCCAAAATCCTGGTTCGGCACCGCACTTGATTTTAGTTTGTTGAAATTTGCAGGAGCCGCCACCGGCACTCAGAATATTTTCCTTCGTCATGCCTCTCAAGATTTTGCCATGGTAAGCGGCCATGAATTGGGAGCGCAATTAGGTTGGGTTCCTGGAGAATCTGGCACTTTCATTGAAAAACTTTTCCGTGCGGAAGCGATGAATTGGCAGATGATCGCGGGTTCTGCTTTAGGTCATAGGCTTACAGGGGGTCGTCTCCAAACTTTAGAAAGAAGCTTATCACTTCGAAGCGAAGTACTATCTCATCATTTTACACAGATCGAACCTCGTTGGAACAATCGCCTCCCTGTTATGGCAGCTTCGGCAGATATTGCATCTATTCCCGAAGATGTCCGATCTCAACTCACTCGCCGTGCTGAAGAAAAACCAAAACAATGGGCCCAGAGATTACTTAATTACACCCATGACAACCCTGAAGCCAATGCATTACATGTAACTCGGCAACTTTATGAATATGCCCGTAATCCTGAAACACGTGACTTTACATTGCAAGCCTTGAGACAAATGGTTTCTCTCACAATTCCCATCACTGAAGGCAAAAATATTTTGGTCCGCGAATACCCTGTAAGAGGGATTCATGAACCCTTGTTAATTGTAAG
>CAYYEM010000005.1:7238-19882 GCA_964470915.1 uncultured Pseudomonadota bacterium | reverse complement strand
GAAATTGACCCAGAAACTGTTTTTATCGCACCTTCTCATGCTATTGTTTTAGACGGAGTTTTGAGACTAGCTGTCGCTCCATTAAGAAAAGTGGGCATCGTGGGCAAGCTCGATCCTGCTTCCCAAAGAGTGGTCGATGCTTATCCAGAGATTCGAAAGGAAATCTTCGACGAAAATCTACATAGTCTTGCTGAAAGAGTCAAAGCTCAGCCTCCTCAAGTACTGATTCTTAAATTCTCACGGCAAATTTTGAAAAGCAGAGAAAATCTTGAAGAGTTATTTTCTGTCGCAATCCGCCATAATATTCTTCTAGTATTTTTAGAAGAGCAAGGAGCCCTCATTAACTCCTCAGATGGAAAAGTTTTACTAAAAGCTTTATCGAGGTTTCCGCAAGCTCTCGCACAAAGCGTGGTCATTCACCCTGTCGATAGCCTATTTCATGCAGCTTCCCTCCCCTTAGCGGCTGCCATTATTCCTCATTCAAAGCTCTACGAACAAATGATGCATTATGGAGACGTCACCTATTCTCGTGCTTCAAGCGCTGTACAGGCAATTTATTCTGCTTTGTTTACTCAAGCTGATGTACGAGCAGAGATAGAACAAACCGGACGCTATGGGGAAATAAAGCCAACTCAATGGGATGGATATCCTCAAACAATTCTTGCACGACAATTAGGCGCTTCTAATACATTTTACAGCTCACCTCTTACCACCCATCCCGATCCTATCGTGATGGATTTCGGAGAATCTGAGTGGAAGCCCCCTATCGCTTGGAGAGAAGTTTTACAACGAGCCTCACAAACACTACCTGAAGAACTTCACAGAAGAGCTCATCTTGCCACTCTAAGTTATCTTGATAGCTCTAGAAGACTTTCTTTAACGGATCATGAAATCACCCTCGGCGCAGGCGTACAACCCCTCGTGGTTGCTGCGATTCGAGGAATTCAAAGCTTAGATCCTGCAAAGAATATAGAAGTATTAGTACCTGTTCCCAGCTATGGAATTTTCTTTCCCACTATAGAAGCTGCTGGAGCAAAGTTGGTAAAAGTTCCTACTTCTTCTGCTGAAGGTTTTTTACTAACGCCTCGCGCCTTAAGAGCATTCCCCAGAACTCCTGGCACTACGCGTGTGCTGCTCATCAACACCCCTACAAATCCTGCGGGACAATATTACAAGCCAAGAGATCTCTATGATTTAGCCCAAGCGACTACTGCTCAGGGAGACTATCTATTCGTGGACGAAGTATTTGGCTTAACAAAACTTTCTGATCTCACCTATCCTGTAAGCGCCGGAAGCATGGATGCATTTCAAGGAAGTGTCGGAAGACGTTTGGTCACCTTTGGAGGAATTTCAAAAGAGTTTGCTCTGGGAGGTTTAAGATTTGGTTTTGCGGCCAGTCTCAATACAGATCTTATAACAACTATGAAGCAAAATCCTCTATATGCAGCGGATCCTATTTCTTTGGCAGCTGGCGAAACTGTTCTTAACCAATGGCGTTCTTTGCTAGCGCCACACATTCAATATTTAGAAAATCGCGCAGGTCGCTTGGAACGTTTTTTCAGTGCAAAGGGTATTCATGTTCACCGGGTGGAAGGCGGCTACTCTCTTTTTGCAGATTTGGGAGAATTATTTAGTAATCCACACTTTATTCATGGAGAACGTTTAACTGCAGAAAATTTTCATCATCTCCTGTTGAAACATGCCGGCATTCGAATCAAATCAGATCAATGGGCAGGCGTTCCCCATCATTATCGTTTCGTATTTTCTATTGATCGTTTAGATGAAGCTGTTGAACGTCTAGATCAGTTTTGGAATCAAATCGAAAGGCCTTCAGCACTTTAATGAATAAAAAGTAAAAATAAAGTAACTCATTGTAAAAAGATGTTAAAACTGGATTTTATTGACAGCAACTTCCTCACAAATTCCACGATAAAAATCCTAAGGGCATACAGATCTTGTTAAGGAGATTTTATGTCCGACCCCATTTGTTATACCAGACCTTCCTCTTCCCTTAGTGCCGGCGCACTGACTGCAGTCCAAAGTATAGCTAGACAAGCATTTACTCAGCGACGTCCCGTGCAAGAAAGTGAGATGCTCTGGTCTTACAACCTAGTCGCAAGATATCGTGAAATTGTTGGAAATCCAGCACTTCGATCACTTCGTTTTCCAAACCCTACTAACTATCTCATTGATCCCATAGCTCGGAGGGTGGTAGATGCCATGCATGTATCACCAGAAATAGATCAACGCACTCATACAAATATCACTCGACTTTTTAGCAGCGACCGTATTTCAACATCTGAAATCATAGGACTTCTGACAGCCCTCGCAAATCATAACCAAGAAGAATTTAATGGACTTGCCCATCGTATGTTTTTCAACGCAGGCCTTTTTTATTATGTAAGCTTGGATTCTCAAAACACCGCTATCTGTTTTAGAGACCGATAATTAACTTCAAAAAGAAGTTCTTATCTGTTAGCTAAAGACCCATGAAAAAAATGTTCATGGGTCTTTTCTTTTTTGGAATTCTTTTTTGTAGTATAATGAATTCAATGGCTGCCAATCCTCTCCTCACTTATAAGGTAGATCCCTCTCAAAGCGATCTTTTTATTTATACTTCAAATTCAGGCTTGTTTGCTTCTGCAGGGCACAAGCTTGAAATCAAAGCAAATGACATTTCAGGCAGTATCACTTTTGATCCCAAATCTTTCTCGACAGGCATCCTTACAATCAAAGTCGACAGTGCTTCTTTGAAAGTAAACAATCCCACGCCTGAAAAAGATAAAAAGGAAATTGAAGAAACTTTGTGCAACAAAGTATTGGAATGCAACACCTTCCCCTCTATCATATTTAAAAGCAATCAAGTGGCAGCAAAAAATAATGAAACCCACACCATTACAGGAGATCTGAATTTGCATGGAGTGAACAAAACTTTACCTATCGAGGTCCAAATTCAGCATAGTGATAAAAAAATAGAAGCCACCGGCGAATTTAAACTAAAACAAACAGATTTTAACATTAAGCCTCCTAGTGCCTTAGGAGGAACTATTAAAGTAAAGGACGAGTTAAAAATCACCTTTCACATTGTGGCACATCCGTGATTATAATAGCTCATATATAAGGAGATAAGATTATGGAAATTCAAAGCAGACCTTACACTGGACTCAGCGAGCAAAGTTTAGTCAACGAGTTTTTACAAAAAGTTTATATATGGATGTGCGGCGGACTTGTGCTCACAGGTATCATTTCTTGGCATGTGGCGAATTCCAGAAACTTATTAGAAACTCTCATCATGAACCGAAACATGTTCATGGGGCTCATGATTGCCGAACTTGCTTTGGTCATGATTATGAGTTTTATGGCAAATCGAGTTTCTGCAGTTGTAGCGGGCACGATGTTTGTCGCTTACTCTGCCTTGAATGGAATTACCCTCTCCGTCATTTTTCTTGCTTACACTCTCACGTCAGTGGCTCAGGTATTTTTTCTTACCGCAGGTATGTTCGCTGGCATGAGCATTTATGGTTTTGTGACTAAAAAAGATTTGACCTCTTGGGGAAGTTTTCTTTTCATGGCTTTACTCGGAATGATCTTGGCGATGATCGTAAACTTCTTTTTAAAGAGCACTATGATGAGTTTGGTGATTTCTTTTGGAGGAGTCATTATTTTCGTAGGTCTTACTGCTTACGACACCCAAAAACTCAAACAAATTGCCCTCTCAAATCCAGGCATAAGTAGTAATGAAAAACCTGCTATTTATGGAGCTCTCACTTTATACCTTGATTTCATCAACCTGTTCTTGAGTTTATTAAATCTCCTCGGCAAGCGCAGATAATGTTAACGAATTATGACGCCATTATCATTGGCGCTGGCGCTGCAGGGCTTTTCTGCGCTCAAATAGCGGGCCATCATGGTAAAAAGATTTTAGTACTTGAGCACAATGAACGAGTGGGCAAAAAAATACTCATTTCGGGCGGAGGACGCTGTAATTTCACCAATCTTTATATCAAGTCTGAAAACTTCATCTCAGAGAATCCTCATTTCTGCAAATCTGCTTTGGCTCGTTTCACGCCTGAAGATTTTTTAAAACTCATTGAAAAACATCAAATCCCCTACTTTGAAAAAAAGTTAGGCCAATTATTTTGCAAAACTTCTGCCAAAGAAATCACTCAAATGCTTTTGAAGGAATGTGAAGAAGCAGGAGTAGATATTTTGACGAATTGTAAAATGGATTCTGTAGTGGCAATTCATGAATTGCCCCTACGTTTTACAATTAAAACATCCTTAGGTAATTTCAAATCTCACAATCTCATCATCGCCACAGGAGGACTTTCCTTTCAAAACCTTGGGGTGACTTCTTTCGCCTATAAAATAGCCAAACAGTTTAACCTCAATGTTATCACACCTCGTCCTGGGCTTGTTCCCTTGCTTTGGAATAAAGAAGATTCAAAACTGTATTCAGATTTAAGTGGCATTTCAATTGATTGCATTGCTTCTTGTGGAAAAAAATCATTTCGGGAAAATCTCTTATTTACTCACCGAGGCTTGAGTGGCCCTGCGATTCTTCAAATTTCTTCCTATTGGAAAAAAGGCGAAGCCATTTCGCTCAATCTTTTTCCTGAAATAAAACTAGCAGATGTTTTAATCCATGAAAAAAATATTGGAAATAAAAGTGAGCTCAAAAATTTTCTCTCTCAATTTATTTCTAAACGATTCCTTGAGGTTTTTCTCGAAAATCGCGCCCCCTCCAAATCACTGAATCAAATTTCAGACAAGGACTTGTATAAAATCGCCCAAGAACTTCAAAGCTGGAAAATTTATCCTTCTGGAGATGAAGGTTATGAAAAGGCTGAAGTCACTGCAGGAGGAATCGATACCAATGAGCTTTCATCCCAAAACTTGGAATGCAAAAAAGTTCCTGGCCTGTATTTTATTGGAGAATGTGTCGATGTGACCGGTTGGCTCGGCGGATTCAATTTTCAGTGGGCCTGGGCCTCGGCGAGCGCAGCAGCAAATTCCATATTGATTCAAAATTAATCTTTAGGCAATCTTCCATCAGGCAACATTCGTAACGTATGTAAAGCTTCCATAACAGAAACATCTTCCAAATTTATTCTCTCTCGATATCCACGTATACGCGTTTGCCGATATAAATAGCCATCGGTCCCCGTATGTTTTCTCATGGATTGAAGTAAATCAAGACGAATAGCCTCAACTGAAACACGATTTGGAATAGGATCTTCATTATAACCTAAGCGATTCATAGATAACAAAGTGCTTAAATAATATATTAAACTCAAATTTTTTAACTGAATTGAACTATCTGGAAATTTCCAATAACGAATTGCGGCAAAAGTTGTATAAGGCTTTATATCTTTAGGATTATGTACTTCTAATACTCCCAAACTTGTACCTAAGAATTCGCAATCGGCTGTTTCCGCTACCATAATCACCATATTGGCAGCTACTACCTCCACTTGATCTAACCAGGTATCCTTCTTATCTCCTTCTGAAAGCAGAGGATAAACAACATTAAAAGGAAGTTGCCGTATATAAACCGGCACACGCTTATTTTCGCTGGGAGACCAAGCCCAATAAAGAGTAGGTCTCGGATGGAAATATCTTTCTTCTTCTCTAACCCCTCTGAATTGATCTGCAAACTCATTGGATCCGCCATTTTGATACTCATTAAACTGTGTTTTGATATTGCCTATGAAACGTCCATCTACATTGGTAAGGGCTAAAGCTTGTGATTGATCACAATTTAAACGTCGTCTACGAGGCCAATCGATAGGAGGAGGCGGCAAACGATCGAGCGGCTTGGGTTCATCTTTGGGTGTAGGATGAGGAGCTCGATCAAAATCTTCTACATCGATTGGAATTGGAACAGGAGGTCGAGAAGTGCCTGTTTCTGGAAAGGGTCTTGAGGTATCACGGAACCACCGATTCGTTTCTTGGTTATTGTGAGCAATATTTCCCCAAACTAAAACAAAAGCACTCACTGCAAGCGCACCCAGCAAAGCTGTTTTTGCGAGTGCTTCACCTGCTCCGGCTTCTTGTAACTCTACGTCTGGTGGAGATAAAAGCTGTGGCTTTTCGCCAAACTGCTGCACTAATTTTTGAATTTTTAAGATTTCGAATTTTACGCTGGCTTGAGCTTGATACCAACGTTCTTGAATCATTGGGTCTCGCCAAACAGCATCCAGCTTCGCTTCACAAATGTCAGGTGCTTCGTCGGGTGAAGACCCGAACAAACAACAAGCCTCTGCATCTTGAACTCGTGGGTGATTAAAACCCAAGCGATATCGTGGATCATCCGATTTAAGGAATTTTAAAAATGGATCGGAACAAGCAGGATGTGAATTAAAAGAAACGCCCATCTTTACCACCGAATATTGAGAAACATTTCGCGAGCCACATCCATGATTTCATTAATCACTTTACGTTCAAAAGCTGGATCTATCGCAGTTTGCCCCGTTAACTTTTCGAACATCATATAGGAAAATACATGCGACTTCGCGAGATCATAGCCTATTCGTTTCTGGAGTTGAAAAACAAAGCTACGAGTTAAACCATATTGATCTAAAGTAACCACAAACATCCATTTGAGAGCCTTTCCCACCCTTTGCGCATCCAAAGCATTGTCTACAGTAGTGTTAGCAATAGTTCGAAGTAAAGGGGTGATGGTATAATTGGGGATGTGGTTCACACCAGCTACCACCATCTTTCTTCCGACGAATTTTGTGCCCAATTTTGCTAAAAATTTTCCTCCACCGCCTAAAAAATCTAGAGGATCTACTAAGGGTGAATCTACTGCATCCATTTCCGGACGACCCTTTGTAGGAAAGAAAAAATTTCGAGAATTTCCTGAAATGACAGCTTGAATACCACAATGAGAGTTTTGACCATCATCCCAGCTACAATCTATTCGGCTGCAAGTGCTGATTTCTTGAGGCCTGACCGAAAAATAAACGGAATAAGCTTGGCAAACTTCAGTGTCGAGAGGGCTTGTTTGAGTGGAGGTAATACGAGGCATAAAATAGCTCCTATGTATAATATAATGAGCTACCTTTTCCCCACTTAGTTACTTAAATATCGGTATCTATTTATTTTAGTTGCCTAGATTAGCCAAAAAATGATGCAGAATGTCACTTTTTTAAAAAATCGTCACTTAGGTCAGCAATCCCTACAATTTCAAAAAATGCCGAGCTGCAAAGGTTAATAACATTAAAATAAGATAATTCTATAAATCGATTCCTGATTTGGTTTCTTAAGGAGAATTTTTTCGCAAAGGAAAGGACTCTCTGATCTAAGATATAAAAAAAATGACGCAAAATGTCATTTTTGTAAAAAAGCTCTCGACTTTTCATCTTAAAGTTTGTTAAAAGCCCTCCTCTTTCAAGAACTTAAGGAGATTTAAATTTTATGGCGAACATCGAAAAAATTAGGAACATCGGAATATCCGCTCATATTGACTCAGGAAAAACCACACTCACTGAGCGTATCCTTTACTACACAAATAAAATTCATAAGATTGAAGAAGTAAAAGGTAAGTCAGGCGTTGGCGCCACCATGGACTTCATGGATTTGGAACGTGAAAAAGGAATTACCATTCAATCGGCTGCAACTTATGCTGAGTGGAAAGATTCAATCATCAACATCATCGATACTCCGGGCCACGTCGATTTCACCATCGAAGTAGAAAGAGCGCTCCGTGTATTAGACGGTGCCATTCTTGTGCTTTGCTCAGTTTCTGGAGTGCAAAGTCAATCGATTACGGTTGATCGTCAAATGACTCGTTATCACGTACCACGTATTGCTTTTGTGAATAAAATGGATCGCGCTGGAGCGGATCCTATTCGCGTTATGAATCAACTACGAGATAAGCTTGGTCACAACGCACACATGATCACTCTTCCTATTGGTGCAGAAGATCGTTTCCAAGGTGTAATCGATCTCGTAGAAATGAAAGCTAACTACTATGATGGTGATAACGGTGAAAACGTTCGTGTTGAAGAAATTCCTGCAGATCTTTTGAACGATGCTAAAGAACGTCGCCATGAACTCGTCGCAGCCATGGGTGACTTTGAAGATAAAGTCGCTGAGTTGTATTTGGAAGACAAAGAAGTACCCGCAGATCTACTTCGTGCCGCAATTCGTAAAGCCACTTTAAGTTTAAAATTTATTCCAGTGATGTGTGGTTCAGCCTACAAAAACAAAGGCGTTCAGTTGCTACTGGATTCCGTAGGTTATTATTTACCCAATCCTTCAGAAGTAACCAACGAAGCCCATGACCAGAAAAACAATGAAGAAAAAGTGATGTTGGAATCAGTGGCTAATAAACCTTTCGTTGGGCTAGCTTTCAAATTGGAAGATGGAAGATTTGGTCAGCTTACCTACATGAGAATTTACCAAGGAAAAGTAAACAAAGGTGACTGGATCATCAACCAATCCAATCAAAAGAAAGTAAAAATTCCTCGTTTGGTGCGTATGCACGCCGATGAAATGCATGACATCGAAAGCGCAGAATCCGGAGATATTGTAGCCATGTTCGGCGTAGAATGCGCTTCTGGAGATACTTTTACGGATGGAACTGTTCAATATACCATGACTTCGATGCATGTTCCAAATGCAGTTATTTCTTTAGCGGTTGCACCCAAAGACAAAGCAGGTCAGGCTAACTTTTCAAAAGCACTTAATCGTTTTTCAAAAGAAGATCCTACATTCCGTGTTCATCGTGACGAAGAATCTGCTCAAACCATTATTTCTGGAATGGGTGAACTTCATCTTGAAATTTACATTGAACGCATGAAACGTGAGTATGCTTGCGAAGTTATTGCGGGACAACCTCAAGTCGCTTATCGTGAAACCATTACTCAAAAAACGGATTTCATGTATCAACATAAAAAGCAAACCGGGGGTTCTGGACAATACGCAAAAATTGCAGGATATTTCGAGCCTCTTCCCGCTGATGCAGTCCAAACTTACGAATTCGTCGATGAAGTGGTCGGCGGAAAAATTCCCCGCGAATTTATTCCAGCTTGCGACAAAGGATTTCAAGAACAACTTAAAAAAGGCTTACTCATTGGAGCTCCTGTTGTGGGATTTCGTGCCGTAGTGAATGACGGAGCTTATCATGCCGTTGACTCTTCTGATATGGCATTTAGAGTTTGCGCCATGACAGCTGTTCGTGAATTCTACGACAAATGCAAACCCATCATTTTAGAACCTATTATGAAATTACAAACTCAAGCACCCGAAGAGTTTCAAGGGTCTGCTGTGGGTCAAATCAATCAGCGTCGCGGAGTCATCTTAAACACCGGCAACCAAACTGGCTATGCTGTGATCGATGCTGAAGTCCCTCTCTCTGAAATGTTTGGTTATTCAACTGATCTCCGTAGCGCCACACAGGGTAAAGGCGAATTCACGATGGAATTCTTAAAATATGCTCCTGTGCCTCGCAATGTTCAGGAAGAATTGGTTCAAAAATACAAAGAAAAACGAGAAGCTGAAAACAAATAATGAGCTTGATTTAACAGACTCAGCATACTTCATGGATGAAAGATCAAATGAGCAAATTTACACCTGTTTACAAAGAAATCAAAGCCCTCGAAGCGAAATTAAAGCAAACTGCTAACCATCTTTGGGATTTACAGCATCAGCTCACTGAAGCTTATGACCAAGGATTGTCCGAAAACGACTTTCTGCCTCGCAGGATTTTACTTAGAAAGCAGGAAGAACAACTTCTCTTCGAAAAATTGCTCTTTAAACTGAATAAAATTATCAATCACCACTTGAGCAAAGATTTTATCATCTTCAGTTCGGTAGAAGATATTCAAACGATGATCAGCATTCGTCGTACCATTAAATATATTAAGAATGCATTTAGTGCTGAATCAACGGTAGTGGAGACCTTAGAAAAGCTTAATAAAGCTCTTCCCTATCACAACACCCCTAAAACTCCAGGACGAGTATATAGCATTTAGTTCTCTATTTTCTTTTCGTATTCCGCATTCTTCTGTTCATATTCTTGGGTGATTTTTTCAAGCTGAGGATAAAGTTTATCAATTTCCTGTTGAAGGATTTTCACTTCTTTCGAAAGCATCGTAAATTGATTCACTTCATTTTTTTGAGAAGCCTCTAAAAGTAAGCTGTTTTTTTCACTCAGTATTTTTTCATGTTGAGCAATAGAAGCTTCTAAGTCTTCCATTTTCTTCTTGATCGGACCCAAAACTTGAGATCGCTCTGAAATGAGCTGAGCTCGTTGTTTCCTTAAATCATCTTTATTATTATTTTTCAGCTCCTTAGCCTTCTTTTTTTCACGTTTTTTCTTATCTTCTTCCGCCCAACCGATACGCTCTAAAAAGTCCGCATAAGAACCTTCAAACACATCTACTTCTTCATTATCAAACACCACCAAACGCTCTGCGAAATCATTCAGGATCATTTCACTATGGGTCACTAACACAACAGCCCCTTCAAACTCTTCTAGACTGTCCAGCAGAGCTTCAATCGACTCCATATCCAAATGGTTGGTGGGTTCGTCTAAGAGAAGCATATTGGCTGGTTGCGCTAAAATTTTACCTAACAAAACCCGGCTTCTTTCCCCTCCGGAAAGAACCGATATTTTTTTAGAAGCCGCCTCCCCCTCAAACATCATCGTGGCAGCGATATTAGCAACAGCAGTTCTAGAAAGATCCGCATTGGAACTTTCAATCTCCTGAGCTACGGTCATGTTGGGAACTAAACGCTGAATATTGGTTTGACCAAAATAACCAATTTTAGCCAAAGGATGCATATAAATTTCCCCTGACTGTGTTTTCAGTTCTCCTGCTAAGATATTCAGAAGAGTGGATTTTCCTTTTCCATTTTTTCCTACAATCGCAATTCGATCATTCTTTTTGATATTCAAGGAAAAATCATCGAGAATGCTAAGCCCAGTGTCATATGAAAAATTTAGATTTGCAGCTTTCATGATATATTCCGCTTCAAAATTGGAATAATGAAAACTGAAATCCAAATGATCAATATGAGCGAGCTTTTCCAGAGCTGGCATTTTTTCTAAACGCTTAATACGTGATTGCACGGAACTTGCCTTACTGGCTTTAGCCCGAAACCGTTCAATATAGGCTTCTTCTTTCTTTCTCTTTTTCTCTTCATTTTGACGAGTTTTCTCATGAACTTCTTCTTCTAATAAAATTTGAGCATAGAGTTTTTCGGTAGGGCCTTCTATTTTGCGCAGCTGATGACGATGAATCACAGCGCTATGCGTACACACTGAATCCATAAACTCGCGATCATGAGAAATCAGAATCATTTCTCCAGGCCAGTTTCTTAAAAACTGCGTGATCCAACGAATTGAAAGAATATCAAGATAGTTGGTAGGTTCGTCTAAGAGCAAAAGATTGGGTTCAGATAAAAGCAGCTTCGCTAAATTGATACGGATTTGATAGCCCCCAGAAAAAAGTTGGGGGGATTTATAGTAATCTTCTTCGCTAAAACCCAAACCATGCAATATTTTTTCAGCTTTGTAAGTTGCTTCCCATTCTTCATGAACCAAACCTAAGCAAGCTTCTTCCAGAACGGTATCTTTCGTAAAATGGAGATGCTGCTCCAAATGACCAATCTTATAATTTTTAGGAACTACCACAGCTCCTTCATCGGGCTCTTCTTCACCTAAAATTAATCGAAAAAGTGTAGATTTGCCATGACCATTCCGCCCCACTAAACCCAAACGCTCACCTGGGTTCATCTGAAGCTGAACATTTTCGAACAATTCCTGTCCGCCATAGCTTTTTGAGAGGCCTGCAATTTTTAACATATTCTTTCCTTCACAAATGAGCCGCTACCTAGTACATTCCACCCCCAATATTCCACATTAATCTTTGGAGGATTCATGACCACTCGACAACTCATTATCTTATGGTGGGGATTTACAACTCTCATCGTTGGCATGCTCATGGGCTTAAACTCAACTATCCTTTTAGGACTTTCTCTACTTTTACTCATTGTGCTCGTTTCCTACTCTTTCAAAAAACATCATCATCCTGTCAGCCGTCATAAATTAATGATAGCCATAGGACTTCCCATGATGGTTTTGGGAATAACAGGATTTATTTCGGGCGGATCAGTCGATAATCCCCAACTCGATTTCAATTCCAATATTGGAATTACTCTTCCCAATGACAGTGTGAAAATTATTTCACCCCAAATTAAACACAAATTTTTTATGGATCAAATCTCAGGAACACTCCAAAATAATTCTCAAATGAGTGTAAGCCAAGTTGGGCTTAAAGTACTTCTTGATGCAGGAACTCCCAATGCTGAAGAATGGTATGTTCCGCTTAAAAATCTCTCGATTGCACCTGGGCAAAGTGCTTCTTTCCAAACCAAGATTGGTGATTTTCATTTCAGACCTAATGCTCAATGGAAATGGAACTTTCAAGTTGTCAGCGTACTAGGCGGATCTTAAAAACTAATTCTGTACTTTTCCTGAATCTTTCTTTTGCTGAGATAACCACTCATTGAGTTTGAGCAGAACTTTACCTTCTTTAAGCGTCGATAAATAAAATGGGCTATGAGCCAAAGGTAGAGATTCATCAAAAACAAGCTGGTCGGGAGATCTTAAAATTTTCGACAAATAATAA
>CAYYEM010000005.1:0-7138 GCA_964470915.1 uncultured Pseudomonadota bacterium | reverse complement strand
CCTGCTGCTTTTCCATCTTCGCTGTAATAACGCGGAGGATAATAACTAGATTCCAAACCAATCGTCACTGTTTTGGAATAAGCTAAAGATAAAAAAACAAAATATAAAACAAAGCTTAAACATAGACTTTTCTTCTTCATAATTCCTCTCCATCCATAAAAAATTTGCAGCTAGGCCAGAAAAACTAAACCTATTATTTTTTAAAATTTTAAATGATTTAAAGGATTGCTTCAGGAAAGTGAAGTAGGATTTTACAACTTGGCTAAAGTAGTCCGAATTTTATCTAATAACTCATTCCAATCATAAGGCTTGCGAACAAAATCAACAGCCCCCGCTTCTAACAACTCTTGTTCCAAATTTCGTCCTTCAAGAGCAGTAATAACAATCACCGGAATTTTCTCGGTTTCTAAACGCGACTTCAAACTCTTTAACACCGATTGCCCTGTACCCGCAGGCATACGTAAATCAAGTAAAATTAAGTCGGGGGCTTGTTTATGAGCCATTTCAATGGCTCGTACCCCTTCAAAAGCTGCCACAGTATCGAAGCCTTCAAAATGCAAACGATCACGCAAGGCCTTCACCAATTCTTCTTCATCATCTGCTACCAAAATTTTGGGCTTTTTAATTTGCTTTAACATAATAATATTTTACTTATTTTCCCTTTTTATGGGCATTGGGGCAAGTGGTAAAGTAAAATGAAAATGAGTTCCTTGCCCTACTTCACTTTCTGCCCATATCTTTCCCTGATGTAATTGTACTATTTCTTTGCAAATGACCAAACCTAAACCGGTCCCTTTATAACCAGCCCCTCCTATCGGGCGATCAATTTGTTGAAACTTGTTAAAAAGTAGTAAAAGATCTTCTTTAGAGATCCCCTCCCCATCATCTGAAACAATGACCTCAAGCTCTCTTTCATGCAACAAGGTCTTGAGTTCTACTTTATTTTTAGCAAAACGAAATGCATTATCCAAAAGATTAAAAACCACCTGAACAATCATATCCGGATCAATATACAAAGTTGGGAGAGTACTTAACAGATTTCGAACCAGTTGAATATGAGACGCTTTAGACTTCTCTTGAAAGTTATCGAGTATTTCTTGAAGTAACGATGGTAAATGAGAAGCTTTTCTATTTATTTTAGCTTTGCCGGATTCTAACCTCGAAACATCCAGCAAATCATTGATTAAGCGAGTCAAGCGGTTCACATTTCGAACACTGGTTTCAAGTATTTCAGTTTGTTTCTCATTCAACATTCCTGCCGTTCCCGCCTGCAAATTTCCTAAAAATGCTTTCACAATACTTAAAGGAGTACGCAGTTCATGCGAAACAGTAAAAATAAATTCTTCTTTCATTTTTTCAAGACTTTTACGCTCGGTAATATCTCTCGCAATATTTAAGATAATATTTTGACCTTTAAACGTAATTGGAAAACTTTGAATTTCTAAAACAAGCGTATTTTGTTGATCCCCTGTAAAGAACAACTCCCGAATCATTTCTTTTTTATTCTTTTTTTCAAAATCTTCTGGAAGCGCAAGCTTCAACTCATTGAGTGATTGACCCAATACTTCTTCTTTATTTTTTCCAAGCAAAACAAGAGCCTTACGATTAGCATCGATGATATGTCCTTGTGGATTATTTAAATAAATCGCATCAGGAGCATAATCAAAAAGAATTCTAAACCATTCTTCAGAATTTTTAATTTGAATTTGTGTTTTTTCGAGTTGTTCTAAAGTTTTATTTAAGGTACTGGCAAAAACTCCCAATTCATCTTTACCTTTTTCCGAAATTCTTCCGGACAAATTATTCTTTTCAGCAATTTCACGAACTTCATCATTCATGATAGCCAATCGTGAAAGAATCAATTTTTCGAGTAAAAATAAAATAACAATAATTGAAACAACTCCTGAAAGCATGACGGATAAAATCAAATATCTCAAGCTTAAGAGACTTTGCTGATAAATAGATCTGGCTTGATCCATCCTAATCATCAGGGCTGGCTTGCCAAAAATATCATTCACAACACAATATCCCGCAATCACATTATCTGAAATTGACTGCACAAATACGGGCTGTCGTTGTGAAATTTCCATGCGGGCATTTTCAAAATCTACAGGTAAGTTGGGATCATCGTAGCGTTTGACGGAAAGTACATGCTGAGTCAATCGACCCATTTGTTGAATGAGTTTATCACTAAAATACCTTCCAAAAATTAAAGTGCCCTGAATTGGACCTTTTTGTAGACTGTTGGTAATAGGCCTTGAAACTAAAAGGAGTACTCCCTCTGGTAAAAGCACAAGGCCGGCCTGAATACTATCTACTTCAGAATGTTTAAAAAGATAACTATTCGCTGACAAAATCTTTTCGAGGCTTTCAGGAAAATGAACTTCCTTGCCTTGAATCAAGTCATGGGCATGTCGATAAACATATTCTCCTTGATTGTTTAAAATAATGATATGATTCAGCTTCAAATTGACGAAAGTGTTATCGCTTAAATTCGACTTAATAAATTTTGGGTCTCGCGTCTGCACAAATTGATAATTATCATCCCATGCCGACCAATCTGCAGAGCCCCTTTTCAGCTCTTCCATAATACTTGAAAATGCATCAAGAACGCTCAGCACTTCAGATTCCACATAGTCATGTTCTAATTTTTTAAAGCTTTTCGAAAAAATATCAGAAAGAATAAAATACAATGCAACTGTCAGTAAAAAACCTGACACTCCAACTAGAAGTAATGTTCTTTGTCGCAAACTCATAATTGACTCATCTACCCTCTTAAAAAGTATTAGGATGATCGGAAAAAAGTAATAAAATCTATTTTACGTGAAACTTGTCAAAGCACCAAAAGAAATTAAGGAAAAATATTCATGCAATCACATAACAATAAAAACACTTTAGGCTTATGGTCTCTTCTTTCCATCGGTATCGGGGGTATGGTCGGAGGCGGTCTCTTTGCGGTCTTAGGGCTCACTGCACTTTTAGCCAAAGGAGCTACTCCTCTCGCCTTTCTATTAGCCGGACTCGTTGCTCTTTTTACTTCCTATTCTTATGCCAAACTCTCGCTCACCTTTCCGACTCAAGGGGGAAGTGTTGTTTTCTTGAACCAGGCTTTTGGTCGTGGACTTTTCGCAGGCACTCTCAATGTTTTATTATGTTTAAGTTACGTGATTATAATCGCCCTGTATGCTGTAGGTTTTGCAAACTATGCGATTACTTTTTCTTCCCCTCCTCACGATCCCTTGTCACAGAAGTTTATTGCCAGTATTTTAATTATTTCTTTGACTACTTTAAACTTAGTAAGCCCTTCAATGGTTCTTAAGTCCGAATTATTCTTTAATATTTTCAAACTCACTATTTTGGCTGGCTTTATTATTGCTGGAGTGTGGACTGTGGAACCCCAGAGACTTGGAGTATCACAATGGGGAAACTTTGAAGAAATTTTAGCGGGAGGAATGATTATTTTTCTCAGCTATGAAGGATTTGAACTGATTGCAAACACAACGCCTTTCGTTAAACACAGCGTAAAAAACATCCCAAAAGCTTTTTATATCAGTGTGATTTTTGTCATTCTACTTTACTTATGTATAGGGATTGTCGCGATTGGCAATCTTTCTATTTCAGAATTTGCTGTTGCAAAAGATTATGCTCTCGCTCAAAGCGCCCTACCATTTTTTGGAAAAGGAGGATTTATTTTGATCAGTATCGCCGCAATGATTGCGAGCGCTTCTGCAATCAATGCTGCGCTTTATGGCTCTGCTAAAGTAAGCTATATTGTGGCTAAAGACGGCGAGCTCCCACAATTTCTAGATCGAACGGTGGTCGGCAAACCCATGGAAGGCTTGCTTGTTCTCTCCCTACTTATTCTAATTGTAGTCAATTTTTTTGATATAGAAAATATTTCGATAATGGCTTCCGCGGGATTTTTACTTATATTTGCAGCTGTCAACTGGGCTCACATTAAATTAGCCAAACAAACTCAAGGTCGAAAGTGGATTTCTTTCGCAGGATTCCTCTCTTGCATGATAGCTTGCGCTTCTATTATTTCTTATCGTTTACACACAGCCCCGCAAAAAATATTTGCTCTGCTAGGCATCGTGCTCATTGCCTTTTTAATCGAATGGATTTACCGCAAACTCTCCGGCCGTGAGATCAAGAATTTTCATATCGTGAAAATTAATCCTTAAACTCACAAAGCCATTCTAATCTACTACTTCAAAGTAAACACTGGCATCTGAATGGGAGACACCGTAAATCCAAAGGTGTAAGACTGCCCTGGTGCCAAACTCTTTTGCCAGCTGGGTAATTGAACCATTGTTTCCGTCGCACTCTTCGAAACTGGATCCATACTCCAAATATTAATTTTATTTCCCATGTTAGCTGCAATTTTCATGGGACTAAAAGTAGTCGAAGCGGTAGTATTTTTCACGGTCACACTCACGCTCGCTCCCGCCCAAGACTCGGTAGTCCCCCATTGATTATCAATATGTAAATACGCTGTTAAGCCATTCGCTAACACCTGTGTCATGCCCCCTGTGTTGGGTGGTGGAATAGGTTCCGGAGTTGGTTCTGGATCTGGTGAAGGTGTCGGAGCTGGTGCAGGTGTTGGAGCAGGAACCTCAGTGCTATGGTGCAAGCTAAATGAAGGAATGGAATTGGGTGTAATCCCAAATCCAAACGCATAAGTTTGACCCGCAGCAAGTCCATTTTGCCAATCAGGCAACTGCACCACTGTTTCAGTTGATGTTTTTGAAACTGCATCCATACTCCAAACATTAATACTTGAACCTGCATTGGCTTTCACTTGAATCTGCGAAAAAGATTTCGTGCTGCTGGTATTTTTCAGTACAGCTTTCATCGTAGCGCCACTCCAAGCTTCATTTTTACCCCATGAAGACTCCACACTTAATTCCAATGTGAAATCAGGAGATAAAACCTGAACCATGGGCGCTCCAGGTGTAGGTGTTGGTGCAGGCTCAGGTGTGGGTGTAGGCGTAGGAGAAGGACTAGGTTCTGGACTAGGTACTGGCGTGGGTTCTGGCGTGGGACTTGGCTCTGGCAATGGATTTGGTTCCGGAACGGCACCCATTAAACGCTGTGCCATAAGTGAAATAAGGCTGTAGTTCTGATCTAAATCCATGGCCCACACCATGGCTCCTCCCAATTTTTTATTTTGTAAATAATCTAACTTTTTCCCGATCGACATTGCATTATCGAAACTCATCCAATTTCCATTTCCATCGTAAGCATAAGGAGTTTCAGTGTTCGTATCCCAAGCTTGTTGATAAATTCCATTTTGAATGAGCTCTTGAATTTCATAGTAAGCTAAAAAGCCATTTTCACCTGTACAACGACCACGTGGTGGGCTCATCGCCGGATTTGCAGGACTGTTCGGAAGAATGCCCTGAGCGCCTCCATAACTTCTTCCATAAGTAGGCATCCCCAATACTAATTTATCTGCAGGAACCCCCCGACTCAAATAAGCACTTACTGGATAATCGACATAGAATTTTCCACCTGGGACGGAATCATGCATTAAGGGAGAATTTACTCCCGTATAAGGATCCCAACTGCCGTGTAAATCATAAGTCATCAGATTAATCCAATCTAAGTAAGTATGAATGGTTCCTAATTCCATATTGTTAAAATTAGATTCTCCAGCAGGAGCTGCAATGGTGAGAAGAAGTTTGGATTTACCTGAGGGAACTACTTCCCGATCGATGGCTTGTCTAAACTCTCTTAATAATGAGGTGAAATTTTGTTTATCTTGTGGAGTGCCTGCATGCTCGGCAAAGCCTGGATATTCCCAGTCTAGATCAATACCATCAAAACCATGAGTACGCGCGTATTGCATGGCTGATTG
Organism: uncultured Pseudomonadota bacterium; assembly: GCA_964470915.1. Taxonomy (GTDB): domain Bacteria; phylum UBA10199; class UBA10199; order JADFYH01; family JADFYH01; genus CAYPXN01. The sequence continues at coordinate 1,278 of CAYYEM010000005.1, read as the reverse complement.
AATAAAAGTAGCCCGACGTTGTGCTGTAGAAGCAGTCGCAGGAAATTGATTGCTGAGCGTCCATCCACCAATTGAAATAAGCGTTTTGAGATGTGGATATTGCACTTTAAGGTCATTTACTTTTTTATACATACCGGGTGCATAATCCAAAATATCATTCCATTCGACCGGCTGCACTTTATCGTCGGCTCCAATTTTTGCAAAAGCATAATTGAGATGAGTCATATACTCAGGCTTTATATTTTCAGGAGTGAACTTACACTCTCCAGGCCGATACTGTGCCCAGTTGGTATAATAGAGCACCACTCGATTAGAGTTTTGTGCCCATAAAATTTGAGGTGTGAATAAAGCGATAGATAAAAGGATGGCCTGACAGGTAAAACGTATCCTGCTCATATCTCTCTCCTTGTGCTTCGACTCAGCCTAAAGGCTTCACTCATCATAATCCTGAGCGAGTGAAACGAGTCGAAGGATTGTATGAGAAGTCAGAAACCCGCGTAAAAGTTCCTGCTTCATTTTTAATGTCGAAACTAAATTTTACAGAAGAAAAGAAAGAGATTTAAAGAAGGCAAATTTTATTCCACCCTGATTTGCTTAGGCTTGCTAAGAAATACTTAAAACAATCTATTTTTTTTCTTAAGCAAGGGTGACTCCCAAGAATTTTCCAATCAAATAAGTGGCTGCTCCAGCTAAGGTTCCAATCAAGAGCATTCGCAAACCGCTGTAAATTCCGCGACGACCTGTAAACAAACTTAAAACAGCTCCAATGCCAAACAAAGAAACTGCGGAAGCCATAATAGTAATTGAAAGACTGGAAGATCCCTTCCAGATTAAAAATGGCAGCAAAGGAATAATCGCTCCCCCTGAAAATGCAGTAAATGAAGACAAAGCGGCTCCCAAGGGCGATCCCAACTCATCAATATTTAAACCCAACTCTTCCTTAGCTAGAGTGTCGAGTGCACGATTTGGATTGGAGATGAGTTTGTCTGCCATTTTTTTTGCATCTTCATAGGGCAAACCTTTAGCTTCGTAAATGAGCGCTAACTCTTGGGCTTCTTCTTCGGGATATTCTTCGAGTTCTTTTTTCTCTAAATCAATTTGGTGTTCGTACATTTCACGTTGAGAACGTACTGAAATATATTCTCCAGCTGCCATGGAAAAAGCTCCTGCAAGTAAACCCGCAATCCCTGAAAGAAGAATAAACATATGATCTTGAGAAGCTCCTGCCACGCCTAGAATAAGGCTCGTATTTGAGACAAGACCATCATTCACTCCAAA
>CAYYEM010000004.1:69004-74115 GCA_964470915.1 uncultured Pseudomonadota bacterium | reverse complement strand
CCTTATGGCATGCCGGTAATTGGCAGAAAGGATTCTGTAAAATCCATCACACGTGCGGATCTTTTGGCTTGTCATCAAAAATTGCTCGACCCTAAACAGATGGTGATTTCTTTGGTAGGTGATTTTGATCCTGAAGCTGTTGAGGATTTCTTATCTGAAAAACTCGAAAAATTAAAAAGCCAAAAATCTGCTTTGCTCAAACTCACAAACCCTAGCCCTCCAGAAAAGCCGATTCGAATTGAAGAACGCAAAGCAAACAAAGCTCAAACTCATATAGTCTTAGGTTTTTTAGGCACAAGCATCGATTCAAAAGATCGTTATTCTCTCGATGTTTTAAATAATATATTAGCGGGTCAAGGAGGTCGCCTCTTTATTGAACTCAGAGACAAACTTTCGCTCGCCTATTCAGTAACCAGCTTTAGCCAAGAAGGTATTGAACGTGGATTTTTTACAGTTTATATCGCCACTGAACCTAACAAAACTGAGCGTGCGATTGAAGGCATCATTCAAGAACTGAAAAAAATCAGCACAAACCTTGTGAGTGAAAGTGAATTTGATCGAGCTAAAAAATATATTGTGGGTTCTTACGAAATTGATCTTCAAAGGAATGCCAACATTGCAAATCAACTAGCTTTCAATGAACTCTATGGATTGGGAGCCCAAGAAATTAAAAAATTACCTGAAAAGATTTTAAAGGTAAGCCGAGAAGATGTTTTAAAAGTCGCTCAAAAATATCTAAAGCTTGATCAATATATTCTTTCTATTGTTGGTGGATAGTGACTTGCTTGGCTTGAAATTCTATCAAAGCAATATTAAAGAGATGAGGTTTTTGGCTTATCTTTAACTTTTTGTTCCAACAATTCCTTTAACTTTGCTCGATCTTGCTCTGTGAGCTGATCCAATTTTGTAACATTAGACTTTGAAGTCTCTGGCTTTTTAGACTGGTCTTTAGAAGAATCGTTATCTTCTAACGATTTTTTTACGTCGTCCCTTTTTTCTCCATTATTCAAATTTGAATCATTCTCAATAAACTTAAGAGCTTTTTCAATTTTAGGTATGGAAGAAGGCGTTAAATCTTTTAAATCCTTACCTACCAAAGACTTACCCTGACCATAAATCCAGGCACTTATTTTCCAGGCATAATCTTTAGACATCTCACGAATAGAGCGCCCTTGATAATGCAAATCCAAAAGCAGAACGATACCAAAAATAATAAGGGCAAACTTGATGATGGTTTTAATTGTTTTATACATGAATGGCTTATTGTAATGAAAACATGAGTACAAATGTCAACCTTAGAATAAATCCAAGACATAAAACGGCTGAGAAATATTTTAAACGAGCAAGTTTAGTGCCAATCTCCTAGACAGCTTTGAAAAAACTTTGCTAGGATATGATCATGGATTCCTTGAAAACACCTGCTTCTAAAAGACAAAAAATATTAATTGTAGATGATAACCCCACCAATATTGAGCTTTTGTGTGCTCAACTAAAATCTTATAATTATGAGCTCATGACGGCTCTTGATGGAGATGCGGCACTCAAGAAAATAGAAGAAAGCCCGCCTGATCTTGTTTTACTCGATCTTATGATGCCTAAGGTATCGGGTTATGAAGTCTGTCAGAGCATCAAAAAAAATAAAAAAACCCAACTCATTCCTGTAATCGTCGTCACAGCCCTGAAAGATTTGAGTGACAAAATTAAAGCGATTGAAATGGGGGCGGATGATTTTTTGATGAAGCCCTTTAACAAACTGGAACTCATCACTCGAATCAAATCACTGCTTAAACTCAAAGAACTTTATGACGATGTCGAAATGAGTGAAGACATTATTTTTACTTTAGCTGAAATGCTTGAAGCCAAAGATATTTATACCCGAGGACATTCTGAAAGAGTAGCCCGATATAGCGTGGCCCTTGCCAAATTTGTCGGTTTATCTGAAGTGGATCAGGAAATGATTCGCCGTGGAGCTCTCTTGCATGATGTGGGTAAAATTGGGGTTCGAGAAAGCGTTTTAAATAAGCCTGAAAAACTCTCGCAGGAAGAACTAGCTCATATTCGCTCCCACCCTGCTCGAGGCTGCGAAATCTGCAAAAGCCTTAAATCTTTACAAAATTCACTGTCAATTATTCGACACCATCATGAACGCGCTGATGGCCGTGGCTACCCTGATAGCATTGAGTTGGGTGAAATTTCTATGGGGGCCCGCATTGTTTCGATTGTCGACAGCTACGATGCGATGACCTCTAACCGCCCCTATCGCAAAGGGATTGCACCGACTGAAGCAATTAAGATTTTTGAACGGGAAAAGGAGCTTGGGCAATGGGACCCTAAATTGGTTGATCAATGGATCAAGCTTCTGAAAAAAAGTATTGGTGCTTAAAAAGTAAGCAACTTATTACGTAACTTTCAGATTACTTATCAAACACAAGTCTACTCAGCACTAGAAACTAACAACTGCATTTAAGTGGGGCACCCGAGAATGATTTGTTTTGAGTCGAATTATTTCACATAATTTCATTCAAATCCCACTTCACTTAAAAGAAGGTGAATTGAGTCAAAACCAACTTCAATTGGATGCGACCTATTCAAGCTTCAGTGCTCAAGCAAGCGATCTTTCTACAATCACTTCCTATACTTTTTCCGGACTCATTGGCCGAATCGGGCAGATCGGGCTGCTTAGAATTCTCGGACCTTCTAGACCTTTACGAAATTTAATCTCGCATCTGGGTTCTTTGGGAGCCGAAGCAGAAACTTTCAGTTTACTGCAGGGTGGAAATTTTTATTCGCACTTTGTGAACTTTGCTACTTTTAGATTAACAGCTCGTACGGGCGCAGCATGCTGCGCCCCTACACACCATTTCATTCAATCTGCAGCCATGATGGCCGGGCATCAAGTGTCAGCCACTCTCGGTCTTGAAGAACAATCCCATCAAAGCCTGGCCCAACAATTTTTCGATGCCAATGTGGCTACACTGCAAATTGGCATGGGAAGTTTTTTTGCAAAAAAAATATTAGGGGGGAGATTGCAAGCTTTTGAAAGAAATTTAGCCAGACTTCCTCAACGCCATGATGAACAGAGAGTTGAAAACATCTTAGTCATGAACGCCAACGATAATGGCACAAGTGGTAATGGCAAGCCTCCTCGCCCCCGAAGAGGAGCAACCCCCCTCATGGAACGATTAAGTGGGCCTCCTGAACCCATTGATCCAACTTCAGCTATGCAGGGTCGGCCTCAGCCTGACAAAGAACAAATCTGCCGTTTTCACAATTCTCTTGAAGCTTACATGAATCTTTTACGAGAGGGCTTCATATGTATAGGCGTGAACCGAAGCGCTGCGAATGCTATTGATATATTTAATATGTATGAAAACCTTTATAAAACTATCCCTTCTTCAGGAAAACCTTTTCCCTGGAAAGGATTTTTGGGACTATATCTCAGAAGTTTCAGTGATTATATTTTGCGAGCAGAAGCCACACAGGTGGCGCCTGATCCTGATCTGGATTCCTTAAAAAACAAAGTTATCAGCATTCACAACCATATCATGCTACTTCAAGAAGCTCTGCATATTTTTCAACGACAGCAAAGTGATTTAAATGAGGATGAAATAGGATTAGTGCAACTCTCTCAGCAAGCTCACGAAGGCCTTCGACTCAACCGACAAGCTCGTGCGACACGCCTTACTGCAGCTACTCATGGCACTAGCTTTCACGTCAATCCAGAATATCAGCAGATGTGGACAGATAATTTTATAGCAAACCGGCGTGACCCTTATATTGCTCACAACGTAAACATCATTATGGGTAATGTGACTTTAGTCGCAGCAGAATACGTAGGGGGGAGTTTTTATCGTGCTTTAGGGAGATCCCCTGTAGCAAACCAGGTTTATCGAGTGGTACCTTTTTATTACGATATGGTCACGGGTCAAATACTTGCTTTTGGAGATCGCTCTGAGATATCCAACACTACACTTGAAAATTTCCGTAGAAGAAACATCTCAGTGGGAGAAGGACGTTTTTTTGTAGATGTCGAAGAGTTTGGCGCCATCGTTTCCACTCAACTCGAAAACCTCTCATCAACAAGAGATTCTGCCCGCGACAAAATTGAAGGGCTCACAGGATTACAGGTTGTATTACCTCCTAGAGCACCTCTTATCGTGGAAGGCCAACATGAACGTCGACTTTTCAAGGTGATGCCTTCTCATCGCACTCGATTAATGCCTGGCGAAAACTCAAGTGCCTTTTACAAAATCTTAGGAGTCGCAAATCCAGAGGGAGCTGAATTTGCCCAGTGGACTTTACTTACGGTAAAGCCATACGCTGATAAAAATGAATCAAGAGCTTTTCAATTATGGGTTCCAAGAAATGCGAATGAGCGCTTTGTGGAAGGTCAACTGGCATGGATGCTTCCTAAAGAAAGTTAAAATCTACAGTCCAAAGACCTTTTGTACTTTTACTTGTTCACCCTCTCCCCTTTGGGGAAAGGGTTGGGGTGAGGGGGAGGAAACACACAAGTGCCCCCCTCATCCTGCACTTCTCCCCAAAGGGAGAAGGAACTCTAATATAAGCTCTGAAATATTAAGAATCTGGTCAAAAGGTCTTGGGGATATACATAAAAATAGTTAAAACAAATTAAGAATTGCTAAGTTGTTTCACTGATTTAATGCCTTATTGATAGCAACTATACTAAGCTAATTTTGCGATAATAACATTACACGGGGCTCCCGCTTTAAAAGCGTTATGAAGAAATACATCTTATTTTTAGCCCTCGTGTTTTCAACCTTCATCTCCTTCAACACTTATGCAGCTTGTGAAATCGCAACTGATGCGAGCTTACGAGGACTTCTCCGAAACTATGCCCGAGTTTGTGGAGCCGAAGGTGACTCTTCTTTGAGATACACTTCTGCTTGCAGTGAATTTGAAAGAAGCCCCGATTTTGCCTCTTATCAAAGAGAATGTACCGGAACCAGTCTTTACAGCCCTTGCGGTTGCTTAAGAAGCAAAGATTGTTTTTCAGAAGATCCTCTCTTTACAGAATTATCTTGTAGCGGAAGCCGTCCCACACCAACACCGCCTCCGACTCCAGAATCACGTCCTGAATCACGACCTGC
>CAYYEM010000004.1:51069-68904 GCA_964470915.1 uncultured Pseudomonadota bacterium | reverse complement strand
GTCCCACACCAACACCGCCTCCGACTCCAGAATCACGTCCTGAATCACGACCTGCTACTATTTGTGGCAATGGAGTTATTGAAGGAATCGAAGAATGTGAACCCCCTTTAACTGGAAACTGTAATGAATTGTGCATGTGGTCTGAATCCAAATGCGGAGATGGTAGAGTAGATATTGGTCGTGGTGAAGAATGTGAACTCCCTGGCACATCTCATGGGACTTGGGAATGCAACGAAGTTTGTAAAATTAAAAAAGTTCAACCCGATCCAAAATGCGGCGATGGCACCCTTAATCAAGCTTCTGAAGAATGCGAACCAGCTGGAACCAGCACTTGCGATGATAAGTGTAAACGAATCCGATTTTGTGGCGATGGTATGGTGGATGTGGATTTAGGAGAGCAATGTGAACGCCCCAACACTCTTGGTTGCGATCGCAATTGTAAAAAGATTGGGCGTCCTGAAACACCTCCACCGACTCCCACTCCAACTCCTAACAACACTCTCACCTCTTGCGGCGATGGAATTCTTCAAACAGAGCGTGGAGAACAATGTGAAAAAGCGGGAGTTGGTAATTGCAGTCTAGATTGCAAAATTGTTCAACCTGCAGAAACGCCCCTCGTTCAACAAACTCTAGAACTCCTTCTAGAAGGAAGTGGGGCAAGATGCAGCATGATGATTCAAAGCCTTCATGCAAATCCCTTCACTAGTTTTTCAATGTTATTCTTGTCTTTAGGAAGCCTTAGTGTTTTCTGGATGATAAGAAGAAAGAAATAGAAATACGATCATATCTGATTTAAGGAAGGCTCCTCTTGAAAAAGAGGGGCCTTTTTATTTGTCTTTCAGTTTTTTAGGAAAAAGAAAAAAATCGGGGCCAGCTGTAAAAATCCAGTCATCATTAAATTTACTGCCAGAGGCCGTTTTTAATGAATACATGTAAGTATTCACATCAAAGCGAATTGCAAACCAACCTGGCTTGAAGTACATCCTTAACCCCCCACCGACTAGACCATTCAAATTATTCTGAGAATTGATTCGAATATTTCCAATTCCAAGGGTTGTAAACAGATCCATTTCCTGTAAATTTTTACCTGCTCTCTGCAAAATAGGAAAAGCATAAGACGCATAAACGTTGCTAATCAGCACGTTCCGATCGGTCACGGTCATACCAAAGGAAGAAGTGGGAGAATATTCCAGATAACTATAAGTAAACTCCGCTCCTACCGTTAACCCATCTGTCACCCGAATGCCAAAACGCCCACCCGCTGCCCAGGAATTATTAGAACGGTTACCCAGATATTCTCCGACATAAGGCTGTAATTCTAACCAACGACTTTTAGCAAAACGTGTATTAAAACCCAAACCACAAGGCATCTGTTCTGTGCAACTTGAGCTGGCTTGTGATTCGCTCGCAGAAAAAACCTGAGAAGAATTGAAAGTCAGAAAACAAACACTAACAGCAAGGAAAAATAGTTTAAGCACTTTCAAGAGCGGCCTCCAATTCTTTTTCTTCACGTTCACTAGCGCCTTTTGCCTTGAGAGCTTGTTTGGCAAGGGTATATCCCACTTCCCAAGCAGCCCCTGGAAATTTATGGCAAGCTCCCATCACTTGATCCATCGCATTCACAAAATGATCTGCTTCTTTCTGGCTCATCATGAGTGGCGGAAGAATTTTCACAACATCCATATTATGGCCTGGCACTTGAGAAAGAATACGATGTTGGGTAAAAAGCGGCACCACTATCATTTGTCCAAATAATCCCTTGGAGGCTTTATGAACTAAATTCCAACCAATTCTTAATTTAAGGGATTTAGGTTCACCAAACTCAATCGCAATCATCAAACCTTTTCCCCTTACTTCTTTCAACATTTCATACTTTGATTTTAGGGCATTCAGTTTTTCAAGAAGATAGTTTCCCATATTTTCGGCATTCTCAATCAACTTTTCTTCTTTCAAAACAGACAAACTTGCCAAACCTGCCGCCATGGCCAGATCATTTTTCCCAAAAGTAGAAGAATGCACCACACATCGATCCATTTTAGTGTAAGTAGAATTGTAAATATCTCGCCGCATTAAAATGGCGCCGACGGGAACATAGCCACCACTCAAAGATTTTGCGATGGTAATAATATCGGGCTCAAGACCCCAATGTTCAAAGGCAAAAAACTTTCCGGTACGACCAAAACCACTTTGAATTTCATCGCAAATCAAGAGGGTTCCATATTTCCGGCAAAGTTTTTGTGCTTCTATCAAATAGGAATCATTTGGGACATAAACCCCTTTACCCTGGATTGGTTCGAGGATGAGACAAGCGACATCTTTCTTCGACAAAGCTTTTTCTAGCCCTTCCAAATCATTCATATAAACTGCTTCAGCGGGCTCTAGCAAACGACCAAAACCTTTTCGAAATTCTTCATTTCCATTACAAGAAAGAGAGCCAATTGAAAGCCCATGAAAAGCATGATCCAGATACAAAATTTTATCTCGACGAGTATGGGCTTTTGCAAACTTCAAAGCACCCTCTACGCTTTCAGTACCAGAATTCGTAAAAAATACTGTATCAACTGAAGCGGGGCATAATTTCACCAATTCTTTTGCTAGAACACCTGGCAAAAGACTACATCCCATTTGAATCATATTAGGAAGTTCAAGCTCCATCGCATCTTGAATGGCTTTTCGAACGACTGGATGATTTCTTCCTACATTAAAGGAGCCATAACCACTTAAAAAATCGAGATAGGGATTTCCTTCAGCATCGTAAAAATAAGCTCCCTCCGCTCTTTCGTAAAGCTTATCAAAGCCAATAGTTCTTAATACTCGAACAAATTGGGGATTAATGTATTGTTCATGCAAAATAAAATTTTTGCCCCGATGGACAGAAACAAGTTCTTTTAGGTTGAAGGACATAGGTTTTTCTTCATACAAGAGACTTTCCAATAAAAGCAAGAGAGGATTTACATAGCTATGCCCACACAATTGACGCCCTTTTGGCCACATTTTTTGACTACTTTAGAACATCGTCCTTATGTTTTTGTGTTTCTAATTTGTTTTTTAATTTTTGCGACACTTCAGTTTGGATGGAAGAGAATGCTTATTTTTCTGGGAGTAGGCTGGGTCGTTGCTTTTGCTTCTGAAGTTTCATCGATTCGTAATGGCTTTCCTTACGGTGACTATCAATATGTGTATGAAAATTTAAAAGGCGAGCTGCTGCTTTGGGGGGTCCCTCTTTGGGATTCTCTTTCCTACACTTTTTTAGCTTATGCGAGTTATTCCACTGCGCTTCTTCTCACCCTCTCCCTTTGGGGAGAGGGCCAGGGTGAGGGAGGGCGTTCTTCCTGGAAAACTCTTCTTCTGATGGTCATTCTCATGACTGGCATTGATATTATCATCGATCCTCTGACTGCTTTAGGAGATCAATGGTTTTTAGGAAGAATTTATTACTACCCTCATGGCGGAATTTATTTTGGCGTACCACTTTCTAATTTCTTTGGTTGGGCACTCGTCGCTTTTATCATTGGATTCATTTTCCAAAAGATTGATCGTTGTCTAAATCCCTTCACTCCTGCCTCAAATGGGCTGCGAGCTTATTTGGGTACCTTACTTTATTTAGGGGTTTATTTTTTCAATTGGAGTATTACGCTTTACTTAGGATTATGGAAACTCGCAGTGGCGGATTTGATATTAGTAAGCCCATTACTTTTCTTTCTTTACTTCAAAATCACTTCCACAGTTTCGCTTTCCAAACGATAAAGCTGAAAATTTTCTTTTTTCCCAATACCTGCTTTAGCTTTGAGAAAGGCCAACAAATATCGAAGAGTTTTAGCCTCACCCGGCAAGGCAATCGCTTCCTTCGATCCTGAGCGCATCAGAATTGCTTCGTGTGCAGGACTCACTTGATATGGCTTTGATAAAAGCCTGGGAGATCCGAGTGCACTCACAAATATTTCCATACCTGACACTTCATCTTTCAGTACAGGACGATGCTGAGGATCTTTTGTGAACGCAAGCTTTAGGTTTTCACGAATTTCTTGGGCTAGATTTTCTTTACGAGGTCGCAAGCTCCCCATACAACCTTTCACTTGCCCCTCTTTTTTAGCCGTCACAAAAACAGCTAAAGACTGTTTAAATAATGGAGAAACAGGGAAATTAGATTCAGTGGTCTCCCCTTTCCATTCATACACCACGTTTTGTACCCAATCTTGAAGCTGTTTCTGCAAATCAGCATGACTCCGAATTTTTTGAATGATGGAAATATCTTGAGAGTAAAGATTCTGAGAAAAAAAGATAAAACAGCAAAATATAATTATTTTTTTTCTCACTGTTTTCTTTCCCTCCTTGGATAAGGAGAGGAATTTTACCTTTCTACAATCTGGGTTCCTGGATAATAATGCTGAAGAATTTCAGGAAATTTCTTACCGGCGTCTGCCATGCCTTTGGCGCCCCATTGGCAAAACCCTACTCCATGCCCCAAACCTTTTCCTTCAAAATGTGCTGTTCCCTCTTTTACCTCAACCTTAAACCAATTGCTCTTCAACTGGCTCCAACCTAAATATCTTCCCACCACCGATATCAAGTCAACAGTCGGCACAGTAAAGTTTCTCTTCCCTTCTAAAGCGACTGAAAAAACTCGCCCCTGATCAGGTTCTGATTCAGCAACGGCAATATTTTTGATTTCACCTTTTGGATTTGTCTCAGAATCCTTTTTTAAAACTTCTTCCAAAATTTTTAATGAAATAAAATTATCCCAACGATAATGCGGAGATCTTTCACAAAATTTTTCATCTGACACTCCCTGCAAATAAGGTAAGGCCTTGCCTGAAAAAACTTTTTGATTTGCACTCGTATGCCCACCACAGGTGGAATGAAAAAGAGCTTGAATGGGTTTGCCTTGAAAAAAAAGGACCATTTTTCTGGTCGCTTGCACGACTTCATCTAAGCTTCGATAAGTATTGTTTCTGCCAGCATAAACCTGGCAATGCGTAAGATCACAAAAATTATAGCCCTCTTTCAAATGGCGATCTGCATTGGCTAAAGCATAACTACGAATCACAATGGCTTGGGCTTTTTGAGCTTCAGGAGGAAAGCCTTGAGGCAGCTCTGCTTCAAGCACCCCACGCACATAATCATCCAACAGTAATTCTTCCGTAAAAATAAGGCTTTGATTCACGGCACGTATCTGAACTTTTCCTTTAAACTTTCTTTCTAAGTCCGGCCCTAATCGAATAGATAAAGTAGAGCCTCGAGGGGGCGTAATCCAAACTTGATCCGCCAATGTTTTTGCAGAAGCAATTCTGAGTTCTACTTTATAATTTTGAACTTTGAGCTGGATGGGCATATCGGGAGGTCCAATCCGCTCCTCCTCTTTTTTTGCAAAACGATCGATCGTTTTTATTTGAGCTAAAGGTGAAGTGATTTGAACTTCCTTCAAATCATAACGAGAAAGAATCCTGACCCGAATGAGTTGCTCGATTGCATGAGATATGGAAGGGAAAAGAAAAAAGTATAATAGAAATGTAATGATTATTTTTTTCATAACTTTGAAAATATTTTTTCTGCCAAAGCTGTAGCTTCTTCAAAACCATGAGCTTCCTGAAGCAAAATCAATAAAGTGTATTGTGGGTTTTTAGCAGGATACGCTCCTAAAAACCAAGCATTGGTTTTATAATTGGGATTTAAGGAATCACCTGTGCCAGTTTTGGCTAAAATTTCCAGAGGACTATTTTTTAATTTTGAAGCCGTCCCTCCCCTCTGCACACTCCGCCTTAGACCCTGAAAAATAGCCTGATATCGGTCCTCTTGAATTTTCAAAACATACTGGTTCCAAAATTCACTGAGCTGACGTGGGGTTAATCGATAGGAAGGATCATCTCCAATAAAAAAACGCGTTAGTTTAAACTCTGAAGATATGCCCTGGGGAAGGGTCTCTCCTCTCACTGCTGGAAGTGAAGGATACTGCTTCATCGTTTCCAAAATTTTACTTAAACCCAATTTAAGTCCCAAATTTTGAAAATACAAATTACAAGAAAGGGCCAATGCTTGAGGCAAATCCAATGACCCATGCCCACGATAAGTCCAGCAATGCATCACTTTTCCTGCCAGCTTGTCTTTTCCAGTACATTGATATTGAAACTGAGTACCGCTTTCAAGAAGTGTCTGAGCGAGGATGAGTTTAAAAATTGAACCTGGCAAAAACTGATTGTCGAGCCAATTGATATTTCCAAAAACATCTTGCTTTGAATGAGCAAGATCACTCCAAATCACTACACCCTCACGCTTATGAGTCGCTTGATCGCTAAGTTTTTTGACTTGGAATAAAAAATCTCTATCTGCTGCTTGCAAAAATATGGGCTGGCACAAAAAAAATAAAAGAAAAAAATAACGCAGCATACTGCGTCCCTAAGCTTTATTTTTCTTGATCAAAGATTGGATCACATAAACCAAAACCGTTAACACAAAAATCCCCGCTAAGATGCTTAAGCGAATACCTCGGCTTAAATTCGAAAGTATTTTAAAGAGGGTTAAGCCTAAAATACCAGAACCATAATTTAAGTAGGCTAACAGATTTAAAGTAAGAGGCCCTGAAAATAAGAGACCTGCAATGAAAGTCGAAACCACAAAGCCTAATAAATAACCTGAGAAAGGTCTCACATGAATAAAAATACCAAAGAGCCATGGAAAAATAACACCTAAAACAAGCAACATGGCCCAAGCGCTGGCTTGCCGATTTTTTATCAAGTGACCATAGGCAAGCGGCAGTAAAAAACCTGCAAACAAGGCAACAAAAGTATAAGGCTGAGTAATCACCACCCCCAAACTATCGTAACCGCTCTCTATAAGATAATATTGAATCGCAGCTCGCCCTAAGGCTAAAGAAGTAGAAAACAAAACAAGGTTTTCCCACAAACTTTGCTGAGCATCTTGTGAATTTAACAACTTAGAACCTAAGTAAAAACCATTCATCACAGCTAAGGCAAAGAGCAGTCCACCACTCACTGCGGACAAACGAAGAGACACTGTAAAAGCAGCAGCGATTAAAATGGTTATTAAGATATTCTGCAGAGCCAATTCGGAACGAATTAAGCAAAAGGCAAGCAAAGCTAAAAGAGCTCCTGAGGGGTAGGCCAGACTCGCCTGCCAGGGAATTTGAAACATGAAGAAGGCTATTAAGAAAGCTAAGGCGCCCTGAATCAACTGATACACACCAAAAGCCATAAAAGCTTTTTCATTTTTTCCAAAAATAAAAAGAAAAATGAAATTCAAAATCAAACCCAAGCCCATCATCGTGCCTAAAAAAATGTAAGGAGAGTATAAGACTTTCACCGACCTAATAAAGTAGGCTTCGATTCCAACCAACAATAAATAAGAAATGATATAAATCCCGTGTTTTAAATAAGTTTTCTCATTTGTCATAAACGCGTTCCTTTTCCCCAAATTTCAATCTTCAATTGATCTTTGGAAATATTTGAAACAATTTTAATCGGAAACGGATAAGAATTTTTAAATTTAAGATCCGCCACACCATAAGCTAACGTCGCATCCATTCCAGGCCCTACAGAATCGACTTCTTGACTGTGAGGAACTCTTTCTAAAATTTCAAGGCCAGCTCTTTTGGCGGCATTATATAAAGTTGAAGCCACCTGGCATACGCCTCCCCCTGAAGTATTTTGAATCCCTTTTCTTACAAAACTTCTTTCAGGCCGATACCCCTTTTCTTCGGTGTAAGGGCCTATCTGTTCATTAAAAGAAAAAACTTCGCCGCTTTCCAAAACAACACCTGTCAATTCATCGGTCGCTCTTAAAATATTTTGTTTTTGAATCTCACTGCGCGCTGAAACATCTGTCACAAAAGCAACCATGCGAGTTTTAAAAGGACGGAAAAAATAAACTCCCAACGCAATCAAAAGAACAGAAGCAAGAATGATAAAATATTTTTTATTCATTTTCATTTTCAATTCTTATCCCCTCTCCTCACTAGAGTCCGGGGCATCACTGCACCTGCAACCTATTTTCTGCACTACTTCCATTCACTTCGGGTTTATACATTTCTTCCACTTCTGTCGGCATGACATGGAAATCACCTTTGAGTTCGGGACGTATAGCATAGTTAAAAATATGTGCTCCCTTTTGAAGATAGGAACTAAACAATGCTACCAACTCATCTTTTACTTCCATTTCCGAAAAATACTCTGCCTTGGGATCAAAACGAATTCCATCAATCACTTCAAAGCCTGAAGGAAGTGGATCTGCGACCATAAAATAATTTAAATCTTCGTCGCTTTGCACAGTAACCCTCACACCTACAATTTCACCGGGTTTGAGCGGCCCTTTCAAAGGACCTACTTCGTAAGTTTTGCTGGCAAAATCTTTAACGCTTAGTTTTACATACTCACGATTCACTTTGATGCCATTCGAAACAGCACCCAAATCTTCCTGTTTGCTAAAGAAAGTAAGATCCGTTTGATAGTAGAGTGTGTGATCCAAGAGATTTTCCAAACCTAAGCCATTGTTCCCTTCCACGAAGTGTACTTTAGGAGATTCAACAAATTTTCTGACAAAATGTGGCGACGACACATTAATTTTTTCAAGTTCAGCTCCATTCAAACTCACATTGGCTTTCACCCCTTTTATTCCAGGAGGAAGTGTACGAGCATATTCAGCAAAGGCATAAAGTACAGATGCCGTCTCACGAGTTTGTCTCCACATGCCCCCTTTGCGTTGAGATAATAACCATTTGATAATTTGGTCTTTCAAAATCTGATTCGTTGAGCCCCCACGAATCATGGCCTGCAATGCCCAGGCGGTCGCTTCTACATCACCGTAGCCATAAGGATTTCCCAAACTAAAATGGCAAAGAGAATTCTTACAGATCACATTCCGTTCTAAATTCGATAAGTATTGTTGAGAAATATCTGGCTTCTCTTTGGCAAGATAGGCCAAAGCCAAGTAAGATTGAGAAAGCACACTTGTAAAAGCTGCATCTCCAGGTGGAGGCAGTTTCACCTTTCCACCGAGCAGTGAATCGACATAATAAATAAATGCCAGCGTATCATTATATTTTAAACTTCCATGCACAGGACCTGCAGTAGCTTGCGAATTATCTTTAGGAATCAATTTTTCAAGCGCTGTTTTTCCACGGCTGATCACCGCTTCATCAACTTTTTGACCGTACTGCTGTGCTCGAATCAAGCCATAGAGAGCATAGGCGGTCATGAAAGGATCCGTTTCATCCTGTTTCCACCAGCCCCATCCTCCATCACTATGCTGGAAATTCAAAATACGTTTCAAACTTTTCTTCACCACTTTCTGAATTTTCTTATCAAGTGTCACATCCACAATTCCCATTGATTTATTTAAGTCAGCCACCATTAAAGCAGGCAACATACGGCTCATGGTTTGCTCCACGCAACCATAAGGAAAATCAATCAGGTAAGAAAGGGTTCCGATTAATTGAGAAACAAAACTCGTATCTAAAGAAAGTTTTAACTGACTTCGAGCCGGATCCACTTGTGCTGGAAATGGCAGAGGAACATTTTTATTACTTCCACCGCCGATCACCGCTGGGGGAACTTCGCCCTGATCATAATGATGCTCTTCCAAACCATGAGGCAATACAGGCACTTTAAGCTCCACTCCGTCTGAAATGCTTGCATTCTTCGCTAACAACTGAATTTTTGCCTTCCCTGGATTTTTCGCTAAGACTGTAAATTCAAAAGATGAAACCTGTTTAGGCGCAATGGTCACGCTTCGGGGTTTATTATCTTCTGGATTTTCAAAATCGAGACCTTCCAAGCCAAGATTCACTGTTAATGTTTGAGGCTGAGTGGTGTAGTTGTGAAGAATCGCCTTTAAGCTTACTCGATCTCTTTCTCTGAAAAAACGTGGCACCGCTATACGAGCAATCAAATCTTTTGAAGAAATAACCTTATTAATTTGCTGACCTACCTGAGTGCTCAAGGTATTTCCCAGCACGGTAGCACGCCACGTAGTCAGATTATCTGGGAGTTTAAAACTCACAATCGCTTCACCCTGATCGTTGGTAATCACTGAAGGGTTCCAATAAGCAGTATCCTTGAAATTTTTTCTCAAAAGATTTTGATCTTCTTTAGAAACCCCTCCAGAATAAATTCCGGAAAAAGAATTTGCAGTCGCCACACGATTAGGCCTGGGTCCCCAGAAAAATTTCTGAATATTGGTATTATCAGGTTTTAATGCGTACAAGCTCTCATCGACTACTCCTATCGATACTTCTGCAGGTACAGGCTTTCCTGCGACATCTAAAGTAGTCACTTTATAATTAATTTCTTCGGCGGGATGATAAATTTCTGCATTGGGTTTAATTTCAACATTCAAGACTTTTTCAGGACTTCCTAAAGTTAACTCCACACTATCTTCATGAACATCTTTAGCAGTCACCAAACTCGCCACAATAAAAACATTAGGTACCCATTCTTTTTGAAGAGGAATTTCAATTTGTTTTGAAAAACCCTCCAACTTTTCCACCCGAGATTCATGGAGCTTGGTTCCCTCGATTGTAAGCAAAACAGATGCATCTTTTACAGGCCCTACCAACAAAATCTTAGCAATATCCCCTGGCTGATATTTTTTCTTATCAGTGACGATAGAAATTTTCTTTTCTAAGCCATAATCTTCAGAGTCTTTGGAATTTCCACTGACCCATAAATAATCGTAAGACAACACTTCTCGCCCTTTAGAATCTTTTCCTTCTATATTAAGGCGATAGTAACCTCCTCTTGAGGGCAAAAGTTCAATTTTTCCCAAACCTGAAACATCTGTTTTCCCTGAAAATGTTTTTTCTTTCTCATAACTGTATTCATGAATCACCGGGTCCCACTTCTCACGTTCCAAAACAACTTTATAATCCCGTGAAACCGGTTTTTCATCGTAATCAAAAGTTTTTACGGTGAGCGGAAAAGCCTGATTGGCTATTGCTAAATATTGATCGCGCTTCGTTGAAAAGAAAAAGTCTCCAGCGGTTACAAGAACTTCTCCTTCGCGGGTCACTGTTCTTTCCGTAATATCTTTAGCAACAATTCGCAGAATATATTTTTGATCTTGATCTAATTTGTCGCTCTGAGCCGTGATTACCGCACGACCATTCGCATCACTTTGAAGAGTGCCTTCTTCTACAACCTCTCCATAGCCGCCGTAGAACTCTCCTTCATATTCATAATCCGAGCCTTCTCCTGGCAAAGAATAAACATAGGTATCTCGATAGAGAGTATATTCCAACTCAGCTTGCACCGGTGCTCCAAAATAATACTGCACATCTACTTGGAAACTAATTTTATCGCCTCCGAAATAACGGTTTTGTTGGGGAGCGATTTCAACCTTGAATTCAGGCTTGCGATATTCATCCACCTCAAAATCTTTTCGAAATTCCTTTCCATTGAGTAGAACAACAATGGAGTAATAACCCAAATCTGCCTCTTCATCGAGATCAAACTCGCCCCAGAAAGAGCCATAATTATTAGACTTAAGCTTCACATCGCTTAAGGTATCTCCTTTGGGCCCTGTGATCTGAACAGGTATTTCCTGAGTAGGGACTAAATCGTATTGTCCTTGGGAATTTTCACTCCGTAAAATCCCTTTGAAGTAAACTTTTTGGCCGGGTCGATAAAGAGGACGTTCGGTGTATAGAAAAGGTCGATATTTTAAATTTGCTTTGGGCTGACTTTCAGAAAGCGCCTCTCCTTCTCCCTCGACCATACCTTCTGCATCCATATCATCATAAGAAGAATTCTGAGGAGCATAGGCGTAGGCCACACTACCGGACTGAGTAGCAACCCAAAGCAAAGAGCTTAAACTTTCAGTCGACATCCCGGCAATGGGTAGTTCGGCTATCCCTTGAGCATTGGTACTCAATGATTGTTTATTTCCATCTTGAAAATAAACCATCACAGGAATATTGGCAGCGCTTTGCGAATTATTGAACTGACTCGCGTAAAGCAGCACTCGATTTTCATCTCGTTTCAAGATAAAACCTAAATTGGTTTTATTGACCAGCAAGTTTTGAGTAAAATTTTTCTTACGATCGTTACTTGAAGCAAAGCTATGCACTAAAAAAAGCCCACTCCCTTCAAGTTTTCCAGGAACTTTAAATTCAAACTCAGGAACATCTTCTTCAGGAATTTTTTCGTTCCACTCCCTCACTTTTTCAAAGCTGCTCAAAACAGAAGCGTCCAGTTTATCCGATTCAAGATCCGCCAGTTTATTGCCTGCCCCCAAATAATTTAACAAATCCACCTTATATACAGTGAAACTCACTTCGCTTATTTTTGAACCGCTAAGACTTAAACTTACTTTTTCTTCAGGAGTTTTGATATTGCTCCACACACTGACACTTAGATAAGGGTCTTTCTCCTTGAGTACCACCTCTTCTAATACCTTAGCTTCACCCTCATTAATTTGGACCTGATCACGAAGATAATTATATTGATAGCCCTTGGCTGAAACACTCACATAATATTTACCCAAGGGAAGCAGATCAAAACGAAACTCACCTTTTTCATTTGTAAAAGCTTTTCGATAGTATGGATAGCCATCCAAACTAATTTTGGCATGTGAAATGGGTTGATGGAGTTCATTGTAGACCACACCCTGCAAAGTACCGGTGGGCTTTTCTAGAAGAATAATAATAGCTGCAAATAAAAAAAGAAGTGTGATGCTTAAAACACCAAAGAGACTTTTATTTTTCATATTTTCTCACTCGAAAAAAGATCGAGATAGAAAATATCATTCTCTTAGTAAATCACAAAGGATTTTTATTCTCCGATCCCTGTTCCTGGGGGAATTGAAGGACTTTCTGGGCGTGCAGTGAGGGAATCTGGCATTCCTATTCCATCTCCTCCAATGACTTGAAGAGGACTAGATCCACCTGGAGAGTTTCTTCGATTTCTCCATACACGTTGTGCTGCTGTAATAAAGGGAGAAAACAAATAATAACCCATTCCAAGTAAAGCATAAGCTGAAAGAATACGAGGATTCCCCTCATAAATACTTCCGCCAATGGCTGCGGCACTGAGACCTAAAAAGCTTTTACTTCTGAAAGCTGTACCCAAACCACTATCGGTGAGTTTAGCATAGGCAAGAGGGGCATACATCGCAATACCCGAAAGCGCTGATCCCACTAAGAAAATTGAAGGATGTTCGGCACCAAAAGCCATCCACAAGGCGGCTAACTCTGGGCCCGTCATCGTGGAAGGCTTACCAATAAAACCTTTTCCATTGGCTTGAACTGGATTTCTTAAAATATCTCGAGGAGGCAAAATCGTTTTACCAGCCGGAGTATCCAAATAATCAAAAGTAGCTAAACGTAAAATAGCATTAATCCCAATGACTGAAGCCACCCACGGAGCAAATTCTGAATAACCAATTCGACTCAAAGCGGAATAAACAAAAAATCCACTCGCCATTCCATAGCAACTGACATCTACGAAGGAATCAAGCATCGCTCCAATCGGATGTGTTGCCTTCATTTTACGGGCAATGAAACCATCCATTTTATCTGCAACAGCTGCACCCACCAAAAGCCAAGCTGCTTTACTAAGACTTCCCTCATGCGCAGCAAACATACTTGAAATTCCCAAAACACCTGCCAAAAGACTCACCCCATTTGGCACCAAATGTTTCATCTCTAAAAATTTGAGTTGTGCTTTATCAGGAACAGTCGTTGAAAGAATATCGTCTCTCATTTGTTTCGCGCGGTCTAAACCATTTTCTTCTCCCAAGGCTCTCAAAATAGCTTCTTTCGACTCAGCAGTAAGACGATGATCCCCTTCTACTCCTGTTCTAAACTCCTCCAACATTCTTTGAGCTCTCTCCTGGGCTTTAATTGCTCGCTGTGAAACAACTTTCGCCGGAGTTCCAGAAGCCTCAGAAGCCATGCTTAAAAGTTCAAATCCCCTTACATTCAGGTTTTGTTGCCCTTCATGAGAAGCTAAAGAATTCGAACGAACTTCATGTACCAAATCCATGCTTCTTTCCCAGCTAGCCACACCTGGCATCAAATGATGAAATAAGCCCATGCCCGTTCTCATTTGAAGATCCATCACACTCGCATGAACAAATTGTTCGAATAAATTGCCCGAAGGAGCATCTGTGAGTCCTAATCTTCCAGTGACTTGATTAGCCCCTACCATCGTACCCGCTGCAGCAAAGTGCTGGACCCATCCATTCATACCCATGGTCGCTCGACCTGCTCCCCTTAACGCAGTAAAGTTTACCGTTGCGGAGGCCCAGGCGTTTTTCAAACCATTTGCTCCCTCCCATCGGAGCAAAGATTGATCAGCACCCCCTACAGCAACTTTTAATAATCTTTCAGAAGTTACAAAAGTGCCGGCTTCAGCAACCAAAGCACCTCCCGTTACTCCCGCACGAAGCAACACAGAAGCCGTGGGTGAAGTTGCGGATAAAGTCGATAAACCTAAACCTCGCACTCCGCGAAAAGCGACCCCCCCGGCAAACACTGCTGCCAAGGTATAAGGGTCCGAGGCCTGCTCTGCAAAGGAATGTAAGATATGATTTTGTTGTAATTGGTTTGAAGTTAAAGAAAGGTGATTGGAAAGGGATAAACGACGCGATAAAAAATTAGACTCGGCTCTCATGCGAAAAATCCTCTAAGTTAAATTACAAAAAAATTAGTGATGATGGGCTCTATTGCTGATTTCGGTATCACTTATAAGAAGTTGCGAAAAAAATTCTTATTAAAAAAATAAAAAAACCGGCGCCCCTCGAAAGAGCGCCGGTTCAAAAAAATGAGAATCACATTCTTTAACTCAAAAAATCTTATGATAAATAACTAGTCAAGAAGGCGCTTTTCTGTCAATTCATTTTAGTAGAAAATGAATAAAAAGTTATGATGCAATGCGTTGATTTTTAATATGAAAGCAATTCCATTCGGACGATACGTTCTGCTTCAAAAATTAGCCATGGGTGGTACCGCGGAAATCTTCAAAGCCAAGCTTTTGGGAGTCGAGGGCTTTGAAAAAGAAGTGGTCATTAAGAGAATTTTAGCGCCTTGGTCGGCGAATCCCCAATTTATTTCGATGTTAATTGATGAAGCCAAAATACTCGTGAAGCTTCAGCATGAGAAAATTGTACAGGTTTATGAACTCGGTCGTGAAAATGACCTGTATTACATCAGCATGGAATATGTAAAAGGTTGGGACTTAAGACATATTTTTCGCCATGCTCGAGAAAATTCAAAGCCCTTTGCTCTTTCTGAATGTTTTTATGTGATCGCTGAAATTCTCAAAGGACTTGATTACATTCATAAACAAAAAGATAAATACGGCCATAATCTGGAAATCGTCCACCGCGATATTTCACCCCAAAACATTCTTATCTCCACTGAAGGAAAAATAAAAATCGCGGATTTCGGCATTGCTCATGCCCGCTCACGTTCTTACGAAACTTCTACAGGAGTGATCAAAGGCAAATTCAGTTATATGTCACCTGAACAAGCTCGTGGTGAAAAGCTCAATTTAAAAACCGATCTTTTTGCGACGGGCATCTTGCTCTATGAAATGCTTACCCTCCAAAAACTCTTTCAGGGAAAATCAGATCTTGAAGTGTTGGATCAAGTTCGTAATTTTAAGCTTCAAAAATCAACTCAAAACTTAATTCTCTCTCCCTTACTCATCAACATACTTCACAAAGCACTTCATCCCAAAACAAGTCATCGCTATTCTTCAGCTCAAGAATTTTTAAAAGAGCTTCAAGATGCCTCGCGGTTTCTTTCTGAAGAAAATGGGGAAACACTTTTTTTGAATCGTTTAAAAAGCTTGCCGAGCCCTGAAAAAGAAAATGAAGAGTTTAAATTCAATTTTGACACAAACCCTGAATCTCAAACTCAAGCCATTGTTGCTAGAGATTGGCTGACAGATACTTCTTTTGAAAACACTCGTACTCTTGAAAATATTTTTAAATCAGATACCGATCGTAATCCATCACTCACTCCTGTTCAAAAAATAAAAAATAAGAAAGTTAATCTCTTGATCACTTTTTTCGTTCTTTTTTTACTTATTTTTCTTTTTTTCTATTTTTACAGAGTCCAAAAATCACATCAAATCCCCGTGGTCTTAAATCAAAATCCAACAAAAGCAGAATCAACAAGCGTTGAGTCGTTGCCTCAAGTTTCTCCAGAAACACTTCCCTCGAACCCACCCCTTCCTATCAAGCCGGTCGCTGAAAAAACGACAAGCCCTAACCCGATACAAAAAGGAAGTCTTTCGGTTCGAGCTATTCCCTGGGGAAAAATTTCAGTTTCTGGCATTGCAAGCAATATGGAAAAACCTTTGCTGAGAAGTATTCCTTATGGCACTTATCGCATCAGTGTAAAATACCAAAATGATCAAGGAGAATGGAGTACGGTATCACAATCGGTAAAAATTGCGAAAGCTTCCACGATGTGCAGCGCTTCTTTTCAAAAAAGTGGAAAAGGCTTTATCAGCTGCCGATAAACATAAAACCTTCTCAAAGTTATGCTCAAAAAAATTAAACGCCACCTTGAAAACGCTGTCCTTTGCATGGTTATCGCCTGCTTTCTCTTTGCCATCATGGGAGCAAGCGTAAAGTTTGCTTTAAAAGAAGTGCCCGTCTACCAAGCTGTTTTTTTTCGTTCTTCTCTTTCAGCGCTCATCATTGGAGCTTTTATTTTTTTCAGAAAAGAATCTTTTTTTGGGAACAAACCTTTACTTCTTGCGGGAAGAGGTCTTGCTGGATTTGTGGCTCTTAATCTCAACTTTTATGCCATTTCAAAAATCTCTCTAGGAGATGCTACGATCCTAAATCAAACATCCCCTTTATTTGTAGCGCTTTTCTCCATTCTATTTTTCAGAGAAAAACTTTCTAAAAAAATTCTATTCTTAAGCCTTCTATCTTTTGGTGGAGTAGCGCTCATTGTAAAACCCACTTTTGCGCATTTCCATTATGCTTCGATTGCAGGACTTTTAGGAGGCATGGTAGCTGCACTTGCTTATATTGCAATCAGTCAACTGCACGAAAGCGATTCGTCTTTCACTATGGCCTTTTACTTTACTGCTATTTCTACCTTACTCTCTGCGCCGTTCATGATTTACAAAAGCATTTCTCCGGACCCTTTCACTCTCTTGTGCCTTATCATTACAGGCATCACAGGCACTTTTGCTCAATTGTTTTTAACCTATGCTTATAAAAATGAGGCCGCCTCTTGGGTAGCCCCTTTTTCTTATATAGCTGTCATTTTTTCTTTTATTTTGGGGCTCATTCTTTTTAATGAAATCCCTGACTTTTACTCCATTGCAGGGTCCTGCCTGGTCATCATTTCCTGTATTCTATTAATGCGTACACGCAGAGCGCCCAATTCTGAAGGCAAAATAGAAGTTTTTGAATAGCAACTTTTCTTAGAAGCGGTCGAAAAAGCTTTCAATAAAATAAATTCATAAGGGCATACGAGATGGGCTTTATCCATGACTCGTTTTTCGCCATTTCTAGGATCTTTATCTACTCATGTAAGAATTGCGGCCCAAGATCTCTCTTACTCTCAAAGTCAAATTCAGCAGGATAGCAATTACTCGACTTTTTCTTCCCAAGCGACAGATGCTTCTGCACTTGCTTTAATGACCCTCGCTGGTTTTGCAGGACGGATTGCCCGAGCTGGAATTCTCGCTACCGGAGCCCGAAATCTCCTCTCTCAATTCGGATCTGTCGCCGCAGAAGCAGGAGTCATGTCAGTTGTAGGATCTCATGACCCAAACAGATCAAACACTCATCAAGAGTTTTTAAAACATTTTGTAAATTTTTCTATTTTCAGATTAACGGCTCGTACGGGCGCAGCAT
>CAYYEM010000004.1:13184-50969 GCA_964470915.1 uncultured Pseudomonadota bacterium | reverse complement strand
AAACATTTTGTAAATTTTTCTATTTTCAGATTAACGGCTCGTACGGGCGCAGCATGCTGCGCCCCTACACACCATTTCATTCAATCCGCCGCCATGATGGCGGGACACCATGCAGCTACTTTTCTTCAACTTGAAGAAACAAATAATACTTCGCTCAGCAAACAATTTTTGGAAGCAAACCTCACTACTTTACAAATTGGATTTGGAAATATTTTAAGCAGCAAACTTGTCGGGTATCGAATTCAAAATCTTGAAAGAAATTTAGCTGAATATAGCAGAAACTTATTACAATCTCCGATTCGACATTCTCAACTTCCCCTTTTTCATAACGAGAGCACAAAACATGAAACAAATATCAATCTTCTTGAAATGAGCGATGCTGAGATTACTCGTAGACTCTTTGCTCGTGCTGTCCATTGGCACTTGCGTAACTTAGAAGACTCCTCTTCCGCGCCTTCTACAGAAATGATGCACGATTTAGGACTCATGGCTCAATATCAAAATACTAGCATTGCCCAACTCATAAGAAATGCTGGCATTGAAGCCTTTATCTATTTACCAGCAAGCCCACATCTCACTGAAATTAGAAGAAATCCTATCCAGGATCTAGAGAACAGAAATATTGTAAAGCCTCCCATGCAAACTCAAGCACAAAGAAGAGAAAGCATGAGAGTCTTTTTAGATGCAGCATTCCACTCTCGCAGCTCTGTAGCTTCATATCTTATGATGGCAAATTTGCTTGCTGCCATGGAAGGCATGGGATGGAGAGAAATGATCGAATATTATCTTGAACATCCAAGCTCCTATGAAAGAAGTGCCAAACAATTCGTTGCATCAAGAGGTGGAGAAGTTCCTTTTGAAGATTATTTCGACTTTGTAATGTTTGAATCCGAACATGGGGTTTACACTAGTGCAGAGGCAAATCATTTGATCGGGGTTACGAGTGGACTTTTCCAAACCCCTTCCGAAAACCCAGCTTTGGGTAAATTCGTACTCCGAAAAATTCGGAGAGAATGGAGAGCGGCAGCTTCTCCGGACATTTTTGAAGTAGTGGAAATGGGTTGTGGAAATGGCACTCTCGCTAAAAATATTTTTGATGAATTAGAAGCACTTTCTGCTGGCAACGAAAGTGAGTGGGGTCGTTTAAAATCAGCTCTCCGCTATCACATGGTAGATCGCAGCCAAACCCTTCAGGAAGTTCAAAGAAATAATCTTCAACCCTACTTAGGAAAAATTATCTTTCATCATGCTTCAGTGATTGATGGAGATTTGCCTATTATTAAAAGAGGAGTTTTTATTTCAGTCGAACTTGTAGATATGTTCGCAGCGACTCCGATTATTTGTCATCATGGCGAACTTTACGAAATTTATATTCGTCTTGAAGGAGGGCTTTTGCAAGAAGTAAGACGCCCTCTCCGTAATTCAACAAAAGCTTTTTTAGACAGACATCCCCTGCAAGCAGGAGAAGGAAAAATATTTTACATTCAAAGACCTCTTGAGGATTGGATGCAAAACATTCGAAATCATCTAGAAGCAGGAAGCATTCTAACAATAGATTATGGTGCTGAGAGAAATACAATCCAAAATCGTGGGCCTGAACATCCAACTTTTAGGCGTTATGGGGGGTATCGCTCCGAATATCAGGAAGCATTGATACCTTATTATCTCTTGGCAAACCAATTAGGTTTTAGCTTTGACTCTTCTCTAAAAACATATATTGCGGGCAGCACAGGACTTGGCATACGCCTCGACATGACCGTAGATGTTGATTTTACAGCCTTGCGAGAAACAGCCCTCCGAACAAGAGGTTTTAACCCTCGAACCCAAACGAGTCTCTACGATTTTGCTATCGATATTGCCCAAGATCATCCCAATGAAAAACTCTGGGATAATTGGGAGTTCACCCAAAATCAATTTCGTAATTTTATACTCTCAATCATTGAAGTCCAAGGCTAGAAATAATCCATTAATCTTCACTTTCCATTCTCATTTCAAACAGTTACCATATGGCTTATGGCTAAAGACTGGGAGGATGGAGAAGACTTAACCGTCGTCGAAGAAAAAGGAGGCAAAGAAGTTACAGCCCCTGAAGCCGATGACGAAACTGTAGCTTTCACCAAGAGGTCGAGTCTTTTTTCAAGAAAAAATAGACGCAAAGCGTTAGAAGAAGTAGATTCTAACTCTTTCGACTTAAGTCCTTTTGATACAGGACGTTTTCCGTTACATGCAGCCCTGCCCCGAGATCGTTTTGCTGCTTTTTTTATAGATAGCCTTCTGCTCACTTATCTTTTCATAGGCCTTCAAGCTTTACTCACTACCAAGCTCTTTAACCAAGTTTGGTTTCTTAATCTTCAGTTACGCTGGCCCTTTTTAGCCACCCTGAGCTTGTGGTGTTTAGGCATGCTCCTCGTGCTGCTTTATTATGTGAGCTTTGAAGGTGTAGGTGCTGCCACCCCTGGCAAATATTTGTGTCGACTTCGGGTAGTCGATCTCGATGGAGGCGCTCCGACTCTTGCCAATGTATTTCTGAGAAATCTTTGTCGGCTTTTTGATTATCCTCTCTTTTTTGGAGTTGCCGTACTCTCGATGGAAAGTTCTCATTTCTATCAAAGGCTCGGTGATCGTGCCGCTCGAACTGTGGTCATTAAAAAACCACGCAAAAAATCATCTTCTGTCGATTTGCGAGGAATCACTTTGGCTTCTACTTTCATTAGAGCCCTGGGCTTCTTCCTTGATTTATTATTTTTTTCGGCCTTTATCTGGTTTTTTCTCTCTTCGTTAAACCCTCAACATGCTTCTTTTCAAGTGTGGATGGCATTGTTACCAGTCATTAGCATTGCTTATTTCATGATTTTTGAAATAGCTGTTTCAAGCACACCTGGAAAAATCATTCTTAAACGACAGAGCATTTTGGAAAATGGAGAATCTCTTGATAACTCCGCCGCTATTATTCGAAATTTGCTTCGCCCTTTAGATTTTATTCTGGCCTATCCTTTTTTAATTCTCTCACGTCGCAAACAACGCTTAGGAGATTATCTTGCCGAAACCCTCGTCATAAAAAAAGAACCCAAACGAGAAGCCGCCATTACGCTAGGAATTTTATTTTTTATACTCCTCTGTTTAATTTTCTTGTCTAGCCGTAATCCAGAACGGAAATGGTTTCATTCTCAACTGCCCAGTCTTGCTTCTCTGACTCAAGTAAGCCCTCAAGCCTCGCTAAAAACTCAAAACACTCAATCCATTTCAAAACCTGTTGTTCAAATGCCTGTCACAAAACCGAGAACAGGCGCCAAACCCCAAAGCACTAGCAATACACTGAAAATCAGTGAATTTTATTTTTCAGCTGGCCCCGATCCTACCCAAATACGTAGTGATGGACTATTTCACCCAGGAGACTTAATTTTTGCTTTCTTTAAGCTAGCCGGCTTCCAAAAAAATAATGGGAAAATTGAGTTAATAGAAGACGTACAAATCGAAGCTCCCAATGGAGAATTATTAGTCGACAAAAATGACGTGGTACAATTTTCACAATCTGTCTCTGAAAATACTCAACACGTACTTTTCGCGAATCAAATTTTACTTCCCCCTCAACCTCAAACAGGAACTTATAAAATTTTAGTCATTATCCGGGACCAAAATTCTTCCAAGCAGTTGGTTTATGAGAAAAATTTCAGTATTCAATAAGTTCTAGCCTTTATCTGTCAGCTTTTATTAAGATAAATAAAAATTCAGTTCATAAGGAGTTAAAATGAAAAAAATCATTTTCACATTATTCACATTCGGCTTTTTATCTTTAAATGCTAATCTTTGTTTAGCGTTTACAATAACTATTAAAACACTAGTCGGCAAAGTGATTCCTGTAGAAGCAAACGCCTCAGATACAATTCTCATGGTTAAAAAGAAGGTCGAAGTAAAAGAAGGGATCCCCGTCAAAAAACAACGCCTGCTTTATGAAGGAAAAGCTCTTGAAGACAATGCCAGCTTAGCTTCTTACCAGATTAGCCAAAATACTAATATGATTCTTGTCATCAAATTAGAAGGACAAGAAAAATAAAAGCTTAAAAGAAGCTATCGCACTAATTCTCAATCTTTTCCCTTGAGTCACCAGATAGGCTCTGTTAGTTTTTTTTGAATCTAGGGCGATAGACGTGGAGGGGGAGGCTCTGGCAGCTTTGCTGGCGGAGGGGGCGACGCAAGCCCCTTATGATTGAACAGAAAGGATTACATCATGTCAGGACATTCTAAATGGGCAACTATTAAACGTAAAAAAGGCGCTGCCGATGCCAAGCGCGGCCAAGCCTTCACTAAACTGATCAAAGCCATTACTGTAGCTGCAAAAATGGGTGGAGGAGATCCAACTGGCAACCCTCGTTTACGCAAAGCTATTGACGATGCACGGGCTCAATCAATGCCCATGGATAATATTCAACGTGCAATTAAAAAAGGCACTGGTGAACTCGAAGGAGTGAGCTACGAAGATATTACCTATGAAGCTTACGGCCCTGCAGGTGTGGCCATTATGATTGAATCGCTTACCGATAACAAAAACCGCACCGTTTCAGAGCTAAGAAATATTCTAGGCAAAGGCGGCGGCAATATGGGTGAGTCTGGCTCCGTCGCTTGGACATTTGAGAAAAAAGGAGTTTTTTATTTTGATAAAACCAAAGTGACTGAAGACAAACTAATGGAAGTTGCTCTTGAAGCAGGCGCTGAAGATATTCAAGAAGGAGAGAATGATTTTCAAGTTACCTGTGATCCCTCCACCTTTGATGTCGTTAAAAAAGCTCTTGATGAAGCTCAAATCACCTATACTTCTTCTGAAGTTTCGATGATCCCCAAAACCCACATCAAGCTTACAGGTACTGATGCAGAAAAAATGCTTAAGCTAATGGAAAATTTGGAAGAACACGATGACGTTCAAAAAGTATATGCTAACTTTGATATCCCAGATGAGGTAATGGAAAAGTTGTCTGCGGAATAAATGTTAATGTAGGGGCTCTGTTTGCCGAGCCCAGGGCGCACCAAGGGGCGCCCCTACAGGTTAAATATGATTATTCTCGGCATAGATCCAGGCTCCCATATCACCGGATATGGTGTGCTGGAAAAAAAGGGATCCCACTTACAACACATCGATAACGGTGGTATTTTTACTAAAACAGACAAAAACTTTCCTGCTCGACTTCATACTATTTTTAAGGGAATTAAAGAGTTGATTGAAAAATTTTCCCCGGATGAAGTCGCCATTGAAAATATTTTTTATGCCAAAAATGTAAAAAGTACTGTTCAGCTAGGACATGCTCGAGGAGCTGCGATGGTAGCGAGCATGGAGTTCAAGCTCCCCATCTACGAGTATACTCCCCTTATCATTAAACAAGCGGTGGTAGGCTACGGAAGAGCCAGCAAAGAACAAATTCAACATATGGTGAAACAGCTGCTCAAACTTCCTGAAATTACTTACTACGATGCTTCCGATGCTTTAGCGGTAGCTATTTGCCATGCTCATAGTTTAAAATTGGATCAAAAATTAAAAATAGCAGGAGGCCGACGATGATTGCTCAGCTCAGTGGACGAATCGTACATCGTCAAGAAGACTCGCTCATTTTGGAAGCAAATGGAGTGGGTTATGAAGTATTCATGCCAAGCAACTCCCTTGAAAAGCTCCAAAACATTACAGGGAATGTGACTTTGGTCATCTACACTTCAGTACGCGAAAATAACATCTCCCTTTTTGGTTTTTTAAGCCATGCCGAAAAAAAACTTTTTCTGAAATTACTTTCTGTTTCGGGCATAGGTCCAAAGCTTTCCATGTCAATATTAGCAGGCCTGCCTGCTCAAGAGCTGATTCAGGCCATTTATTGTGAAGACCTAGCAAAACTCACTTCAATTTCTGGAATTGGTAAAAAAACTGCTGAAAGAATCATTGTAGAACTCAAAGATAAACTTTTAGAACTTGTTGAAGAGCCCTTCTCCGAAAACCAAAAAGCAAAAAAAATGGCTTTACCTGAAGATTTAATCTCTGCTTTGATAAATTTGGGCTATAATCGAAATGAAATTGAGAAAAAGCTAAATTCGACTCAACTCAGAGATCCTCAAAATTTTGAATTAAGCCTCAAAGAAACTTTACAAGTTCTCGCAAAGTAAAATTATGACTATTCGTTCAAATCAAAACATGGAAACTAAACCGCTTGAACCTGAAGAGTTAGAAATTGAAAACTCACTCCGTCCTAAAACTTTTGAAGAATACATTGGGCAGGAAAAAGTAAAAGAAAAGCTTAAAATATTCATCGAAGCTGCGCGAAAAAGAAAAGAAGCTTTAGATCATTGTTTATTTTATGGCCCCCCAGGCTTAGGAAAAACTTCGCTTGCTCATATTATTGCTCATGAAATGGGCTCTAGCATCAAATCAACCTCTGGCCCAGTGATTGAACGCCCTGGTGATCTGGCTGCTTTACTCACCAACCTCGAAGAGAAACAAATTTTATTTATTGATGAAATTCACCGTCTACCACATACGGTCGAAGAAATCTTGTACCCTGCCATGGAAGATTATCAACTCGATATTCTCATTGGTCAGGGGCCTTCTGCCAAAACCATCAAACTAGATTTGCCTCGTTTCACCTTGATAGGAGCTACTACCCGAGCAGGCCTCCTCACCTCCCCTTTGCGGGATCGTTTTGGAGTGGTAGCACGTCTGGATTTTTACTCACCCGAAGAGCTAGAACTCATCGTGCTTCGTTCCGCAAAGCTTTTAGGAATTGAAATTGAAAAAAAAGGTGCACATGAAATCGCGAGACGCTCACGAGGCACCCCACGCATTGTAAATCGTTTGCTCAAAAGAGTCAGAGATTTTGCTGAAGTCAGAGCCGGTGGCATTATCACCCCCCAAGTTGCCCACGATGCTCTCTCGATGCTCGAAGTAGATGAAAAGGGCTTTGATCATATGGATCGTAAAATCCTTATGACCATCATCGAAAAGTTTTCAGGAGGACCTGTCGGGGTTGATACTTTATCAAGTGCTATTAGCGAAGAAAAGGATACTATAGAAGATGTTTACGAGCCTTTTTTGATACAATGTGGCTTTCTTCAGCGAACCCCTCGTGGCAGGATTGCCACAGAACTTGCCTATCTTCATTTTGGCTTAAAACCTACTACCAAACTTTCTCAAGAAGTGTTATTCTAGCTTTTATAAATGAAAAAAGTGAAAAAAAAATCGAGACTTTTCTTTTTCTTAGGGATTTTAGTGATTGGATTTTTTACCACGATCACTATTTTCGGCGAGGAAGGCTTGGTAAAACTGAAAAAGCTTTATGCTCTTCGGGACCAAGTCCAAAAAGAAAACCAAGAACTTTACCGTAGCAACCAAAAGCTGGCACGAGAAATTAATCACCTCAAAATCCCATCTAACGCGGAAAGACTGGTGCGCGAAAAATTAGGTTACATTAAATCAAATGAGTATATCCTGATTTTAGACAACAAAAATGAAAGTCAGCCGGGACAAAAGTCCTAAATTTAATTTAAATTGTTAGTATTAAAAATAGTATTATAATTAATATATTACCATTTATTTTCTTATAAGGAATTCACATGATAAAAAAATCATTTTTCATTTCTGCTCTTTGCCTTCAATTTATTCTCCATACTCCTACAGCTTTCACCGCACCAGGTGATCTGGATACTAGCTTTGATAGTGATGGAATCGCTTACATTACCTTTGCAGACCTCTATCCTGATGCTGATATACTGACATCAGGAGCAAGAGGCGTAAGGCAGTTTTCAAATGGTTATATTTATGTAGGTGGCTTGGTGACAGCCACTACTCTGACACCAGCATCCATTGATTCTGACTTTACTTTATCTCGCTTAAATTCAGATGGTTCTCTTGATACCAGTTTTGGCAGCAGTGGAAGAGTAACCACTGATTTCTTACCTAACTATAATGGAACTTTTAGCCTCAGCTCAGATGCTACTACAGACATGGCGGTTCGACCTGACGGAAAAATTGTCTTGATTGGTACTTCGTTGGTCATAGATCCACCTGACTTCTATTCCAACTTTGCAATCAGTGTTTATAATGCGGATGGAAGTTTAGATTCTACTTTCAATGCTTCAGGACCTCTTCCAGGGACTCTCATTATCGAGCCCGAAACTGCATCTGTAGTCTCCAGCGCAAACTCTATTGCTGTGCAAAGCGACAATAAAATGCTTCTAGCCGGCCTCACAATAGATCCTACTAATTTTTTCGATTTTACTATTATACGTATCAACACAGATGGCAGTTTAGATACCAGCTTCAACCCTTCAGGAAGCACGCCCGGCATTCTTACGCTCAATTTACTTTCAACTCCTAGTGTTGAAATACCGCTCTCTATTATTTATCTGAGTGAAACCGATCAAATTGCTGTAGGAGGAGTTGGCACTTTTGATGCAGGCAACTTACTCGATTTTGCATTAATTAAGCTTAACTCAGATGCAAGTTTTGATACTGCTTTTGGAACTAATGGAATTGTAAGTACAGATGTGTTGGGTGTAAGCCAAGATATTCTTTATAGTCTGGAGTTACAAACTAATGGGCAAATAGTAGCGGTAGGAAGTACTGATACCACCAGTAGCACCGTTCGATATCAATCTAGCAATGGAGCTCTCGATACTACTTTTGGAAGTTCAGGAGTATTTAATACAAATGGTATCGATGGCACAAATGATTCTGTTACTGTCAATGCTATCAACAGCGCTATCCAAGATGATGATTCTGTTTTCATTGTCGGAAGTTCGGGGACTGAGATTGGACTTGTTAAAATGCTTTCCTCTGGAGAACTCGATACAAGCTTTAATCCTGACGGTAACACCCCTGGTGTTGTACATACTGCCCCAGGCTCTAGCAATGCAGGAAGGGCTGCCTCCGTTCAAAGCGATGGGAAAATTCTTGTTGTAGGTGACAGCAATGGATTAGGTTCAGGCGGACAACAAATTATTTTAAGATATTTAGGTAACACTGCCGATCTCAGTATTCAAAAAACAGCTGATGAGTTTGTAAATCCAAATAGCAGCTTTGACTTTACAATTACTGTAAACAATTCAGGTCCAGACACAGCAGGAGCAGTCAACGTAAGCGACGAACTTGCCTCAGGTTTACAATTAAATAATATTAGTGTGAGCCAAGGCTCATGCACAGGCACGACAAGCATTAGCTGTTCTCTTGGGGATATAGAATCAGGTGCCAGCGCAACGGTTATTCTCAATGTAACACCCATCACTGCTAACATATTCCAAAATACAGCAACCGTTTCAGCTCAAGTAATCGACAATGACACTTCCAACAATTCTGCTACAGTAACAGTCTCTGTTTTTGGCGCTCAAGGCAGCGGTTGTTCACTTGTTAAATCAGCTAATCAAACAAGTTCACCGCTTTCTCTTTATGGCTTTTACTTAGCTCTCATTTTTTTGCTTCGATTCTTCAAAAGGAGCTCGCTTCTTAACTTGACATTCAGCCGGAGAATCCGATAGCCTCTCGCAAAATCAGTTTTTCTGATTTACTTTCACCTAAAAAGTAATTTTTGAAATTAAGTGTTTTTTGAAGCATGGCAAATAAGGGTGAAAGGAAGGTTTTTTGCCATTTAATCTTCAAAGAATATTTATTTTCAGTCTTAGGAGGACGCAGTATGTCTCGTAGTAAAGGCCGCGTAAAGTGGTTCAATGACAATAAGGGTTATGGTTTTATCGAACAGGATAATGGACAAGACGTTTTTGTTCATTACTCTGCAATCAGCGGTGAAGGTTATAAGTCACTTGCTGAAGGCCAAGCGGTGGAATTTGAAATCACCGAAGGAGCCAAAGGATTGCAGGCCACTGACGTAATTAAAGCCTAAGACTTATAGGTTTTAAATAAAAGCCCCTGTATGCCAAGCATACAGGGGCTTTTTATTTTGTGGAGACGAAGGGAATCGAACCCTCGACCTCTTGAATGCCATTCAAGCGCTCTCCCAACTGAGCTACGTCCCCAAGATATTTATCATCTAAATTTTTCTTCACTCCTCTGGCAACTGAGCTACGTCACCAATTCGTTCTGCCTAGCAAAGTCGGACTTTGCTAAACAATATTATAAAAAATGATTATTTCTTTCTTCTTCCCATTCGCAACTTGCGTTTTACTAAAATGTCATTCCCCTCTTCCGCATTCAAATGATGGCTGAGATCATTGGTAATGCCTGTTACTTTTTCATCTATCGCACGAACTTTTTGATTCAGCTTTTCAATTTGATCCACCAAACGCTGTTGATGCAAATCTTTACTACCATTTTCACGAATCCAACGATAAGCATATTCACCCAAAAGTGCAGTGAGCTTCATTTTTTCATGAATTAAAAAAGAACGGCTAAGCCCCACTCGGCCTAACTGAGACACCTTTAACACTTCATCCTTGAGTTTAAACCAAGAGTTTAAGGTTTTATCCCACCATGCAATCTTAGTCATATAAAAGACCTATCCCATCGAAAATGAATGCATTTCGTAACAAATGCCCGAAAACTTGTCAAATAAGTAGATCAGTTTCTTGACACTTTAAGCAAGCTCTGGTTTATTCAGCCAGCCCTAAGATTGGCCGGAACCATAGGAATTTAAATGCTTAGAAGTCTCCTGAAATCAAAAATACACCGTGCAACAGTCACCGATGCCGATTTGCACTATGAAGGAAGCGTTACTATTGACGAAAACCTTCTGGAAGCGGCTGACCTTCTCCCGAATGAACATGTTCATATTTGGGATGTGACAAATGGAAACCGTTTTGAAACTTATACTCTCAAGGGTAAAAGAGGCTCAGGGGTGATTTGTATTAATGGGGCAGCGGCTCATCTTGCTAAAAAAGGGGATATCATCATTATCACTAGCTTCGCAATTCTAGATGAAAAAGAAGTAAAAAAACATATCCCAAAAGTAGTTCTTGTGAACTCACAAAATAAGATTGTGAAGAAAAGTTAAATAAAGAAATTTATTTGCCAATTATTTTTTCAATTTTAGAAATCATTTCGGAAGAATCCCATTCTTTGGCACCTAGAATTTTTTCCACCACTTGGCCTTGTCTATTAATCAAATAAGATTCTGGAACTCGGTAAGTGGCATACTGATCAGCAACTTTATAATCTGCATCCAAGAGTATAGGAAAAGTAACTGGATTTTTTTTCAAAAAGGCATCAATTGCTTTCCAACCATCTTCATCTACACTGACTGCCAATACGACAAATCCCTTATCCTTATATTTTTGATATAAGCGATCCAAACTTGCCATTTCACTCACGCAAGGCGCACACCATGTCGCCCAGAAATTTAACAAAACGACTTGATTTGAATATTGAGAAAGACTTTGTTTTTGTCCGGATTGATTGTCTAGAGAAAATTCAGGCGCTTGAGTTCCATCTTTAGGCCCAGAGTGATAACCTTTCGTAACATACCAAATGCTCAAAGCACTTAATATAATCAACAGAAAGATCAGAAGCCATCTTTTCATAATCATACTCTATGACTCAGATTTTTCAGCACAAGTGAAAATATCTCTACTTTGATTCTTTCTTTTTCTTTGCAGGAACTTTTTTTGAAGCTTTATTTTCTTTTTTTGCTTTTTCTTCTGTTTTTGGAGAGGCTTTTTTCTTAGGTTTTTCAGAAGATTTATTTGCTTTAGCTCCAGATTCTGCAGCACCAGAAATAAGCTTAGGCACAAAACCTAAATATTCAATAATTGCCATTGGAGCCCCATCTCCATGACGAAAACCAAGCTTAATAATCCTGGTATATCCACCTGCACGATCTTTAAAACGAGTCGCCAATTCTGTAAAAAGCTTAGATACTGCGCTTTTCTTACGTACTGTAGTCAACGCTCGACGACGTGCATGAAGGCTTCCCTCTTTACCCAAAGTCACCATTTGATCGGCTAGACTTCTTAATTGCTTGGCTTTAGGTAATGTGGTTTCAATGCGTTCACTTTCAATAAGTGAAGTAACCATATTACGCATCATCGCAATACGATGTGCTGTGTTTCGACCCAATCTAACTTTTTTATTCAAATGTCGCATAAGTCAGTTCCATTCAAACTTCGTATTAAATTTCTTCCTTTTTGGTTTCATCTTCATTGGGGAACTGCCAACCTTCAATCTTCATCCCCAAAGAAAGTCCCATTTCTGAAAGAATTTCTTTGATTTCATTAAGAGATTTACGTCCAAAATTCTTTGTTTTAAGCATTTCACCTTCTGATTTTTGAACCAATTCACCAATGTATTTAATATTAGCATTTTGAAGACAATTCGCTGAACGAACAGATAATTCTAATTCATCCACTCTCTTGTTCAAATTCTCATTCATCTTGGGTTCTTCGATAATTTCTTCTTCAATGGGCTCATCCTCTTCTTCAAAACTAATAAAGAGCGAAATTTGATCCTTCAAAATTTTAGCAGAGTAAGCAACAGCATCTTCTGGAAGCACTGAACCATCAGTCCATACTTCTAATGTTAAACGATCGTAGTCTGTTGCTTGACCCACACGAGCATTGGTCACAGTGTAATTTACTTTTTTGATGGGAGTAAAAATAGCATCGATAGGAATTACTCCAATCACATCTCTTTCTGTCTTATTTTTTTCTGCTAAAGAAAAACCTTTTCCTAACTTAACGGTTAATTCCATTTTCAAATTAGCATCAGCAGACAAGGTCGCAATATGAAGATCAGGGTTCAACACTTCCACATTTGGAGTTGTAATAATATCAGCAGCGGTAAGTTCTCTCTCACCAGAAGCTTCGATACGAATCACATCATGATCCACACCTGAAAGCTTTAATCGCAGCTGTTTTAAATTTAAAATAATATCTGTCACATCTTCCTTCACTCCAGGAATAGTAGAAAACTCATGGAGAACCCCATCAATTTTCACACTCACTACTGCGGCACCTTGGATAGAAGAAAGAAGGATTCGTCTTAGGCTGTTCCCCAAAGTGATACCAAAACCTCTTTCTAAGGGACGAGCGATAAACTTTCCATATTGAGAGGTTTTGCTTTCCCTTTCAATTTCCAATCCTTTGGGTTTAATTAAACTACGCCAATTTTTTGCAACCAGAGTTTGCATTCGTCTTTCCTCCAAATTTTCTATTTAGAATAGAGTTCGACAATCAATTGTTCATTGATAGGCATTGTAAGTTCTGTTCTTTGTGGCAGATTTTTTACAACTCCTTTAAAAGCTTGCTTATCGAGTTCCAACCAAGTGGGAACTCCGCGACGATCCACTGCTTCAACAGCTTGGGCAATTCTTGCTACGCTTCGGCTCTTTTCCTTTACCTCAATACTATCTCCGGATCGACAGATGTAAGAAGGAATATTAACTTTTTTACCATTCACCAAAAAATGTCCATGAAGTACCAATTGTCTGGCTTCAGAACGTGAATTTGCAAAACCTAAACGATACACCATGTTATCTAAACGTGATTCCAAGCCTAGAAGAAGATTTTCACCCGTAACGCCCTTCATTCGATCTGCTTTTTTGAAACTTAAACGGAATTGACGTTCCAACAATCCATAAAGTCGTTTTACTTTTTGCTTTTCACGAAGCTGAGTCCCATATTCTGAAGACTTACCACGAGCTTGTCCGTGCTGACCTGGAGCATAGGCACGTCTCTCAATAGCACATTTTTCTGTGTAACAGCGATCCCCTTTAAGGAAAAGTTTCAAACCTTCCCGGCGACATAACTTGCATACACTATCATTATACTTAGCCATTAAACTCTCCTCTTCTTCGGGGGACGACAACCATTATGAGGAATAGGAGTTACATCCCGGATTAATGTGACACGAATTCCAGCCTGGGCAATAGCGCGTAAAGCTGATTCACGACCTGCACCAGGTCCTTTTACAAAAACGGTAACACTTCTCAAACCATGTTCTATTGCTTTTCTAGCAGCATCTTCAGCGGCAAGTTGAGCAGCAAAAGGAGTACTTTTGCGAGATCCTTTAAAACCTTTTGAACCGGCCGAAGAAGAAGCAATGGTATTTCCTGAAACATCAGTAATTGTTACAATCGTATTGTTAAAACTCGATTGAATATGCACAACACCAATCGGTACTTGCTTGCGACCTTTTTTCTTTTTAACTTTTGCTACTTCCTTTTTTTCTTCTGGAGCAGCACTGACTTCACTTGGTTTGGTGGATCCCATTTTTTTCAAAGTTGCCAGTTATGTTTGTTAGTCATCAATTTTTATTTAAATTGAGAACTGATCACTCACTACTGGCTACTGTCCTACTTGCCCGAAGGGGCTTTTTTCTTTCCTGCCACTGTCTTACGAGGGCCTTTTCGAGTTCGACAATTTGTTCGTGTTCTTTGACCTCGAACGGGCAAACCCTTTCGATGCCGACTTCCTCGATAAGTCCCTAAATCTTGTAAACGCTTAATGCTTAAACCCACATCACGACGAAGATCTCCCTCAACTTTGAAATGTGAATCAATGTATTCACGAATATTAGCGAGATCTGCATCTGTAAGCTTTTCTGCACGAAGATTTGGATCAATTTTTGTAGCTACTAAAATTTCTTTAGAGCGAGTTTTGCCTACCCCATAAATATAGGTAAGAGCAACTTCGACCCTTTTCTTTGATGGAACGTCAACACCGGCTATACGTGGCATAATTTAAAACCTTCTCTATCCTTGTTTCTGTTTATGTCGGGGGTTTTCGCAAATTACACGAAGCACACCTCTACGACGAAGAACTTTACATTTGGGACATATTTTTTTTACTGAACTTCTTACTTTCATTTTTTTTAGTTGCTAGTTACCCGTTTCTAGTTGTCAGATCATATCACGAACAACTAGACACTAATGACTAACCACTTCCTACTTAGACCTATATGTAATTCTTCCTCTTGTTAAATCATAAGGAGATAATTCAATCTTCACTCTATCTCCTGGAAGAATCTTAATAAAATGCATCCTCATTTTGCCCGATATATGGGCTAAAATTTTATGGCCATTATCGAGCTCTACCCTAAACATCGCATTGGGTAAAGGTTCTACAACAACCCCTTCTACTTCTATACAATCTTCTTTTGCCAAAATAATACCTCTAAAGCTGAGTCAATATTTCTGGTTGAGAATCTGTAATCACAATTGTGTGTTCAAAATGAACCGACAATTTTTTATCTTTTGTAATCACTGTCCAACCATCGTTTAACAATTGAACCTCATGAGTACCTTCATTCACCATAGGTTCAATGGCAAATACCATTCCTGCTTTTAAACGAAAACCCGTATTGGGTTCTCCGTAATTTGGGACTTGCGGTTCTTCGTGTAACTTAGTCCCCACACCATGTCCTACATAATCTCTTACAATTGCAAAACCATGTGACTCAGAATGTCGCTGAATTGCAGCGCCAATATCATACAACCTTTTATCTGATGTCATTTGGGTAATTCCGCGCATTAAACTTTCTTCGCCTACCCTTAAAAGTTCTGCTGCTTTTTCACTCACTTTACCTACGGGGAAAGTATAAGCGGCATCACCGTAATACCCTCCTACAATCGCTCCACAATCAATCCCAATAATGTCCCCTTCTTTGAGAACTCTTTTTGAGGAAGGAATTCCATGAACTACTTCTTCATTAATCGAAGTACAAAGGGTATGTCGAAACCCCAAATAACCCTTAAATGCCGGTATAGCACCCTCTTCACAAATCCACTTTTCTGCAAGTTGATCTAGCTGCAAGGTGTTAGCACCGGGCTTAATATATTCCTTAATTTTTGAAAGAACTTTGGCGACTACACGCCCTGCTTTTCTAATTTTATCAATCTCTTCTTGAGATTTGATAATCACCATAAACCATAATCCATTCAGGCCACTTTTTTTACAATATTCACAATCGCTTCAAAAACATGGTCCACTGCTTCATCACCATTTACTGTTTCTAAAATATTTTCCTGCGTATAAAAATCTACTAATGGGGCCGTCTGCTCTCGATAAACATTTAACCGGGCTCTGATAGTAGCTTCCTTATCGTCTTCTCGTTGGAAAAGTTTCCCACCACATTTATCACAGATACCAGCTACTTTTGTGGGGGCAAATTCCAGATGGTAACCTTGCTGACACTTTTCACACTGACGACGCCCCGTAAGCCGTTTCACTAAATTTTCTTCATCCACTACAATATTAATAACTTGATCAATTTTATCAGCGGCTTTCCCTAAGTTATCTTTTAAAGCCCTTGCTTGAGCCACTGTTCTTGGAAAACCATCTAATATGTAACCTTTTTTACAATCTACTTGTGCGAGTCTTTCAGTAATCAATCCAATCACAACTTCATCCGGCACCAGCTTGCCTGCATTCATATAAGCTTCAGCCTGTAAACCTAATGATGTCTTTTGTGCACGAGCGGCACGAAGCATATCTCCTGTAGAAATTTTTGGGATCCCAAAAATATCCTGCACCTTATTCGCTTGAGTTCCTTTTCCAGCACCCGGTGCACCCAAAAAAACCAAATTCACTACCTTCTCCTCCCCTTAAACTTTCCAGCCTTTTGTCCCAAGAATCCATCATAATGACGCGTCAATAAGTAGGATTCAATTTGAGCTACAGTATCCATCGCCACACCCACTACAATCAAAAGAGAAGTCCCCCCAAAAACAGCAGCTAAGGTACCTGGAATTCCAAAACGTGTAATCAAAATCTCTGGCAAAATACAAATTATAGAAATATAAATTGCTCCGCCTAATGTAATTCTTGTTAAAATCCGATCAATAAAATCTGAAGTAGACTTGCCTGGACGAATCCCTGG
This sequence comes from uncultured Pseudomonadota bacterium, assembly GCA_964470915.1. GTDB lineage: Bacteria > UBA10199 > UBA10199 > JADFYH01 > JADFYH01 > CAYPXN01. Next base: position 34,177 of record CAYYEM010000004.1, on the reverse strand, counting down.
AATAAAACCACCATACTTACGAATATTTTCAGCAACGTCGACGGGATTAAAACTAACCGCGGTATAAAAATAACAAAAGAAAACAATCAAAGCGACATAAAGAAAAGTGTGCATCCACCCAGTGGTCAGATTTGATGCTAAAGCTTGAATTTTAGGATTCTGGACAAATTGAGCAATCGTAGCCGGAAACAAGAGAATAGAAGATGCAAAAATGGGAGGTATAACTCCTGCAGAATTAATTTTTAATGGAAGATGACTCGATTGTCCTCCATATAATTTACGACCTACTACTCTTTTAGCATATTGTATGGGGATTCTGCGTTGCCCACGCTCGCAAAAAATAATGGCAGCAATGATAGCGGCTACAAAAGCAAGCAAAACAATAAAACCAATCAAATCACCAAATTGTTGTTTTGTATTCCAAGCATCTCGGAAAGCTCCTGGAATACGGGTAACAATTCCAGCAAAAATGATGAGGGAAATTCCATTTCCAACGCCTCGTTCTGAAATTTGCTCTCCCAACCACATAATAAAACTAGTACCTGCAGCAAGGGTAAAAATAGTAGTCAGATAAAAACCCCATCCTCCTACACCTGGCAAGAGAACTCCTTGTTGTTCAAGACCATAACTTATTCCAAATCCCTGAACCACAGACAGAACAATAGTTCCGTATCGGGTATACTGAGTAATTTTTTTTCTACCAGACTCTCCTTCTTTTGAAAGCTTTTCAATTGCAGGAACTACTACAGTCAAAAGCTGTAAAATAATAGAGGCGCTGATATAAGGCATGATTCCTAAAGCAAACACAGAAAACTGTTCTAAAGCTCCGCCTGAAAACAGATTAAAAATTTCAAAGACCGTTCCCTGAGAAATCACACGCTTTAAAGCATCAGTGTTGATTCCAGGAGTAGGTACAAAAACTCCCAAGCGATAAATCGCAAGCATTAAGGCTGTAAAAACTAGTCGTTTTCTAAGCTCAGGTATTCTTGCAATGTTTGCAATACTATTGGACACTCAAATCAACCTTCACATTAAGAATTCACAGCAATATAAAAAAACTTTTACTCAGCAGCTTGTGCCGCTTTAGATTCAATACGTTCTATTTTTCCACCCGCTTTTTCAATCTTCTCAATCGCGGCTTTTGAAAAAGCATGGGCTCGAACTGTTAAAGCAACTGTAATATCTCCATCACCCAATACTTTTACTTGATCTCTTTTGCGGCTCAAAAATCCTGTTTCATACAAAGCACTTGGATCTACCAAAGCACCTGATGTAAAGCGTGACAAATCACCCACATTAATCACAGAAAATTCCTGATGAAAAATATTGGTAAAACCTCTCTTAGGAACACGGCGTATGAGAGGCATCTGACCTCCCTCGAAACCTACTTTATGATACCCACCAGATCGTGCACGCTGACCTTTATGACCTTTTGTTGAAGTTCCGCCATGTCCGCTTGCATCACCACGGCCTAAGCGTTTTTTTCTTTTATTGGCCCCACGAGGGCTTTCAAGTTGAGATAAAAACTTACTCATTTTCCTTTAACCTTCTTTGTAGAAACTTTTGTTTTCTTAGCAGAAGCCGGAGATTTTACTTTAGTGGCTTTCGCTGAAGATGTTTTAGCTTCACCAGCCACTTCAAGTGCAGATGAAAGCTTTTTAGAAGACTTCTTTTTTCCAGAATCCACCTTTGCCTTTACTGCCCCTAGTTCATAAGAGGGAGGCAAATTTTCCCATGGATTTTGTGAAAAATCTTTATCTAATATTTTTACTAAATGCGAAACCTTGTTCACCATACCACGAATTGCAGGAGTATCTTTTAAGGTATTCACTGCATTACGATATTTCAGGCCAAGGCCTAACACCGTTCTTTTTTGTTTTTCGGTGCTTGCGATCACACCTGTTTCTAAAATAACTTTAATCGTAGATGCCATATATTCCATCCATTAACTCGCCTTTTTCATGGCGATGTAAACTTCGGGTGATTTCATCGAACCTAAACCATTCAAAGTAGCTTTCACCACATTATGAGGATTATCGGTTCCAATACATTTTGTAAGAATGTCATGAATGCCTGCAGCTTCAACTACAGCTCTCACAGCTCCACCGGCAATCACTCCAGTACCTGGAGAGGCGGGCTTCAGCAGAACACGAGCCGCTCCAAATCTTCCAATAAACTCATGAGGGACTGTAGTACCTTTCAAGGGAACTTTCATCAAACGACGACGAGCTTGCTCAGTTGCCTTACGAATTGCTTCAGGAACTTCTTTGGCTTTACCAATCCCAACCCCTACATGACCGCGACCATCTCCTACAACTACCAAGGCGCTAAAGCTAAAACGACGTCCACCTTTTACAACTTTGGCAACTCGGTTGATATGAATAACGCGTTCATTTAATTCCAATTCCGATGCATTGATCTTTTGTTTCATATTAAATCCTGTATCCTCATCCAGTCTTCTCTTGATTTAGAGAAGAAGCATGGTGGGATAAAACTTTTAGAAATTAAGTCCCTTTTCTCGCAAAGCTTCTGCTAATACTTGAATTCTGCCATGATATTGATAACCACTTCGATCAAAGACAATTTTTTTAATTCCTTGCTTGAGTGCTTTTTCACCCAATACTTCCCCTAATTTTTTGGCGCCTTCTTTATTTGCTTTAGCACCCTTCAACTCTGAAGAAAGTGTGGAAGCTGCAACTAATGTTTTGCCATTCAAATCATCCACCAACTGAGCATGAATATGCTTCAAGCTTCTTCGCACACTCAAACGAGGGCGATCCGAAGTTCCTGAAATTTTAAAACGAACTCGACGATGTCTTTTGACTCTTCCTTCTTCTTTAACAAATGCCATAATTACTTCCCTTTGCCCGCACCAGAACCGGTAGCTGACTTACCAGCCTTGCGACGAATAGTTTCTTCAGTATATTTTACACCCTTCCCTTTATAAGGTTCGGGTTTCTTTGCACTTCGAATTTCAGAAGCAACTTGTCCCACCAATTGTTTATCCGCTCCTACTAAGCTAATGTGAGTTTGCTTCTCCACGGTTACTTTAATTCCAGCAGGAATAGGGTAAAGAACTGGATGAGAATAACCCAAAGTAAGTTGCAGCTGATTCCCTTTTACTTCTGCTCGATATCCTACTCCGTTAATATCTAGTTCGCGCTTAAATCCTTCAGATACTCCTTTAACCATATTGGCAATTAGAGCTCTTGCAAGACCATGGTTGGCTTTTGCAACTCTTTCATCATTCTCGCGATTTACATTCATTTGATTTCCCTCTACCAAAACAGTGACCCCTTTTGGTAAGTTGAGAAATAATTTTCCCTGAGGGCCTTCCACATGTACTTGCCCACCTTGAATGGAAGCTTTAACCTTTTCGGGAATCGCAATAGTTTTTTTTCCTGTTCTAGACATAATTCATCACCATACACTGCAAAGGACTTCTCCACCGATCTTGTGTTCCTTTGCTTTTTTATCAGACATTAAACCCTTTGAAGTTGAAAGTACCAGAATCCCCAGACCACTCAATACGGGTTTTACCTCACGATAGCCCATATAGATTCTTCGACCTGGCTTAGAGACACGATCTAAGTTACTAATCACAGGTTCACGATCGGAAGTGTAACGTAGAGTCACCAATATTTTACTACTGGGCCCCTGTGATACAGGATTAACAGAACGGACATAGCCTTCTTCTTCTAAAATCTTAAGCACAGCTAATTTGATTTTAGAAAAAGGAACTTCCACGACCTCTTTACGAGCGTGAATTCCGTTTCTTATTCTTGTCAACATATCTGAAATTGGATCTGTCATCATAAATCTTCTCTCAATTCGCTCATTAAAAAAACTTTTCTACCAACTTGCCTTCAGTACTCCAGGAATCTCACCCCGTCTGGCTAAATTCCTAAAACATAAACGACACATTTTAAATTTTCGAATATAAGCTCTTGGTCGTCCACACAGAGGACAACGATTATAAGCCCGTGATGAGAACTTTGGTTTTCGTTTTGCTTTTGCAATCAGTGATAACTTTGCCATAAAAAGTCCTAAACTAGCTCCTAAATGGAATCCCCAAATGTTTTAAAAGTGCTCTTGCCTCTTCATCATTTGGAGCTGTGGTACAAATTGTAATATTCATCCCACGAATTTTATCTACTTTGTCATAATTGATTTCTGGAAAAATAATTTGCTCTGTAACCCCAAAAGTATAATTTCCACGACCATCAAAAGATTTTGATGAAATACCTTTAAAATCTCTCACCCGTGGAAATGCAATATTAATCAAGCGGGTTAAAAACTCATACATCGATTTTTTACGTAGAGTCACAGAGGCCGCGATAGGCTGCCCTTGTCTTAATTTAAAATTCGCAATCGATTTTCTAGCTTTACGGATAACAGGCTTTTGTCCTGTAATTGCCATTAACTCATTAGCAGCTGCATCCAAAGCTTTCACATTTTGAACTGCCTCTGAAATAGAAGTGTTTAACACCACTTTTGTAATTTTGGGCACTTGCATAATATTTTTATACCCAAAATCTTTCATCAATTGTGGCACAACACTTTTTTTATAATTTTCTTCTAAAATACTTGTTGCCATAAAAATTCACCGTTTCCCGCGATCAAAAATTACGCGGCTTTATCAATTGCCTCTCCACACTTACGACACACTCTCACTTTTTTATCCTTCACTGTTTTATGAGAAACTCTCACTGGCTTGTTGCATTTCTGACAAAGCAACATCACATTAGAACAATGAATGCCTAATTCCTTTTCAATCACACCACCCTGAGGGTTAGTTTGTGTTGGTTTTTGATGACGCTTTACTCGATTGAGTTTTTCCACCAATACACGAGAAGTCTTAGGCAATACTTTTAAAACCTTGCCGCTTTTACCCTTCTCTTTTCCAGCAATCACCGTAACCATATCATTCTTTTTTATATAGCTATTCAATTGATTCATCACAGCACCTCAGGAGCCAAAGAAATTATTTTCATAAACTTCCTGGCACGCAACTCACGAGCCACTGGACCAAAAATACGAGTTCCAATGGGCTCCCCTGTTGCTTCTATCAATACAATCGAGTTTTCATCAAAGCGGATATAAGAACCATCAGGGCGTCTAATCTCCTTACGAGTTCTCACAATCACACCTTTTTTCACTTCACCTTTTTTCACTTTTCCTTCTGGAATGGCTTCTTTAACGGAGACCACAATAATATCACCCACACTTGCATAACGCCGTTTAGATCCACCCAACACTTTAATACACATGAGCTTTTTAGCTCCTGTGTTATCTGCAGAATTTAAAACTGAATTCATTTGAATCATATCATCTACCTAAAAATTAAAGATATACCTTCCTAAATCACACAAGATACGCCTTCATGCGTCTTGCACTTATTTAAGCTACAGCTTTCTGTAAAACTTTTCGGATCACCCATCTTTTTGTTTTTGAAATGGGTTTGGATTCCACAATTTCTACACGATCACCTACTTGAGAAAGATTCTTTTCATCATGAACATGAAATTTTGAATTTTTCTTATGATACTTTTTAAATACAGGATGACACACCAAACGAGCTACAGAAACCACACGAGTTTTGCTCATTTTGTCAGACACCACTAAACCAATTTGTGTTTTTTTCTGCCTAAGCTGACTCATTTCATCATCCCTTCTTTGATTTCTGATTCAAGATCGTCAAGGTACGAGCAATATTCCTACGAGCTTGTTTCACAAGATGATTCTTTTCAAGTTGTCCTACACCTTGTTTTAATTTTAATTTAAACAACTCTGTTCGTAACTCATTCTCATGAATTTTGAGATCCGAAGGAGTTTTTGTTTTTAATTCATCAAGCGTCACGGTATCCCTCCCGAGTTACAAACTTTGTTCTCAAAGGTAATTTATGTGCTGCAAGCGTTAATGCTTCTTTCGCATCTGCCTCGCTCACACCTTCCATTTCATAAAGAATACGGCCAGGCTTAATCACCGCTACCCATTCTTCTGGATTTCCTTTTCCTTTACCCATGCGAGTTTCTGCAGGCTTTTTAGTGACAGGTTTATCTGGAAAAATTCTTATCCAAACTTTACCACCTCGTTTTACAAAACGAGTTACTGCAATACGAGCCGCTTCAATCTGACGGGCTGTGATGCGTCCACATTCAACTGATTGAAGAGCAAAGTCACCAAAGTTGAGATTGCAACCTCGGTAAGCTTTTCCTCTCATTCGGCCTTTTTGCTGTTTGCGATATTTAACTTTTGCTGGCATCAACATAATAAAATCCTTTACGCCACTGCTTTATTAACTAAAATTTCACCCTTACAAATCCAAACCTTCACACCAATTTGTCCATAAGTGGTTTTAGCTTCTGCAAAACCAAAATCAATGTCTGCACGAAGGGTGTGAAGAGGCACTCGACCTTCTCTATACCATTCTGTTCTAGCAATTTCAGATCCACCCAAACGACCAGCTACCTGAATTTTAATTCCGAGAGCACCCATTTTAAGGCAAGATTGAACTGCCTTTTTCATGGCTCGTCTGAAAGCTACTCGTCTTTCTAATTGCAAAGCCACATTTTCAGCTACCAACTGTGCGTCTATTTCTGCCTTACGAACTTCTTGAATATCTAGAAAAACCTCATTCTTAGTAAGCTTTTGCAGCTCTAATCTTAAAGAATCAATTCCAGCGCCTTTTTTACCGATCACAAGACCGGGACGAGCTGTATGAATAATAATTTTCACTTTATTGGCTGCACGTTCAATTTCAATACGCGCTACACCTGTGCTATACAGTCTTTCTTTAACAATCTTACGGAACTTCACATCTTCATGAAGAAGATCGGCATAATTTTTTTGATTATACCATTTTGAAAACCAAGGTTTTGTAATCCCTACTCTAAATCCGTATGGATGAACTTTCTGACCCATCTTACTTCTCCACCAAAGTCACCGTTACATGACTTGTTTTTTTGTTAATAGGAGTTGCCATTCCTCGAGCTCTAGGAAGCCAACGCTTTAAGGTAGGACCTTGATCAACTGTTAAGCGATGTACCACCAAATTATCGACATCAAAACCACCTTTTACATTGGCGTTCGCTATAGCAGATTGAATTAATTTTAAAAGATCCAAAGAACATCCTCGTTTTGTAAAACGAAGAATATCTAAAGCTTCCTGAACTTTTTTACCTCTCACCAAATCACAAACCAAACGTACTTTACGTGGTGCGACTCTGAGATAACTAATTTTTGCTTTGACTTCAGAAACCATAATTAAGTTGTCAGTTGTCAGTTGTCAGTTGTCAGTAAATAAATTTAATTTTACTAACAGCTAAACACTAGCAACTAAGCGCTTTTTATTTTGCTGCAGAAGCCGGGGCTTCTGATTTCACTTTTCTATCACCTGAATGCATGGAGAAAGTTCTTGTTGGAGAAAACTCACCCAACTTGTGACCCACCATGTTTTCAGTAACAAATACTGGAATAAATTTTTTGCCGTTATGAACAGCAAAGGTAAAACCAACAAAATCAGGAGTTATAGTTGAACGTCTTGACCAGGTCTTCACCACTTTTTTGCTGTTGGACTCACGCATTTGAGTTACTTTTTTTACAAGGTGCTCATCTACGAATGGTCCTTTTTTTAATGATCTTGCCATATTTTACTTATCAGTTATCAGTGGTCGGTTGTCAGCTTCTGACTAACAACTTGCCACTGGCAACTAGCCACTGTTTTTAAAGTTTTGCTCTTCTATCTTTCACAATAAATTTGTTAGTTCGTTTATTCTGACGAGTCTTATAACCCTTAGCAGGTTGACCCCATGGGCTTTGAGGATGATTTCCACCCTTACTTTTTCCTTCGCCCCCTCCATGTGGATGATCAACTGGGTTCATCGCAATACCACGAACGGTAGGACGAACTCCTAACCATCTTTTTCTACCTGCTTTACCGATAGAAACGTTTTCATGATCAGGGTTACTCACTTCACCAATAGTTGCTTTACACTCAATAAAAACTTTTCTCACTTCGCCTGAAGGGAGCTTTACCAGTGCATAGCTTCCTTCTTTAGCCATCAACTGAGCATAAACTCCTGCACTTCTCGCAATTTGACCGCCCTTTCCAGGCTTTAATTCAATGTTACAGATATTGGTACCCACTGGGATGTTTTTTAAACTTAAAGTATTTCCTGGAAGTATTTCTGCTTGCTCAGAAGCAACGACTGTAGCACCCACTTTCAAATTACGTGGAGCCAACATATATCTTTTTTCGCCATCCACATAATTTAAGAGAGCAATGCGAGCAGAGCGGTTAGGATCGTATTCAATAGCTACTACTTTTGCAGGAACATTTACTTTATCTCTAGTAAAATCAATAAGACGATACTTTTTCTTATGCCCACCACCAATATGTCGAGTGGTGATATGACCCATGTTATTACGTCCACCCGTTTTCATTAAGGAAGACAATAAAGACTTCTCGGGCTTCTTTTTTGATACTCCCTCAAAATCGGAAACAGTCATTCCACGACGGCCGGGAGTTATTGGATTGTATTCTTTTAGTCCCATGTGTTTTCATTAGACATTCATTGAATGACTAAACTCCTTCTACAAATTCAATCTTTTCGCCTTTTTTAAGAGTCACAATCGCCTTTTTCCAATTGGGTCTTTTACCCATACTTTTTCCTACACGGCGATGCTTACCTCGCATACAAATCGTTCTAATATCTGTAACATGAACGTTAAAAAGAGACTCTACTGCATCACGAATCTGGTTTTTATTTGCATTCAAAGCCACTTCAAATGCGTACTTATCAAAAAGCTCCTTTTGCAAACTGGACTTTTCTGTAATTAAAGGGCGTTTGATCACTTCATGCTGATTCATTGAAACCTCCCAGAAATCACATCAAGAGAATCTTTTGTTAATACAAGATGATCATATCTCAACACATCGTAAACATTCAGACCTTCCACTCGAATGACTTTACAATGAGGTAGATTCTTTACAGATTTCTCAACGACTAAATCTTTTTTACCAATCACCAACAAAGCATCTTCGGTTCCCAAATTTTGGAAAAACTTTGCTGCACTTTTTGTTTTAATTTCTTTAAAAGACACCTGATCTACAACTTTAAGTTTTCCTTCTTTTACCTTTAAAGATAAGGCGCTTTTCAAAGCATTCAAACGAGCCTTTTTGGGCATTAAGTATGAATAATCTCTTGGTAAGGGTCCGAAAGCTTGTCCGCCTCCAACAAATATAGGAGCTTTAATATCACCATGTCGGGCATTTCCGCTTCCTTTTTGGCGATAAATCTTTTTGGTAGAACCTCTCACCATACTGCGTGTCTTTGTTGCAGCAGTGCCGGCTCGTTTGTTGGCTTGCTGCATTTTAACAGCTTCCCATAAAAGCACTTTTTTAACAGGACCTTCGATTGATTTCGCTACTTCTACTTGCGAAATCTTTTTCCCATCCTGATTGTAAATATCGAGTGTAGCCATAATTTAACCTGCTGCTTCCTCTGTAGTAGTAGAGGCAGGAACCTCTTCTTTTCTTTGATCAAAATCTTTTTCTAAATTATTAATAACCAAATATGCATTTACTCCGCCAGGAACAGTGCCACGAATAAAAAGCAAATTCTCTTCGGGTCGTATTTCCACAATTTCCAAGTTCTGGATCGTCACTTTTTCATCACCCATATGACCTGGCAACTTCATGTTTTTGAAAACCTTACCAGGATAAGTTCTTTGTCCAATCGAACCTGTAGATCTATGAAATGTCGAACCATGACTTTTAGGTCCGCCTCTTTTATGATGGCGTTTAATGACCCCTTGAAAACCTTTACCTTTTGAAACTCCTGTTACAGCAATCACATCACCTTCTTTAAAGCGCTTTACTGTTAGAGTTTGACCCACTTGGTAATCATCAATATTATTAATTCTAAATTCCTTTAACCAAGCAAAAGGCTTAAGTTCCTTTTTTTGGAAATGACCTTTTTCTGCCTTATTGAGTTTTCTAAAGTCAGTTTCCTCAAAACCCAATTGGACAGAATTATAACCATCGGTTTCCGTTGTTTTCTTTTGAATCACAGTACAAGGACCTGCTTGAACTACTGTCACAGGCAAACAACGTCCGTCTTTAGTAAACATCTGAGTCATTCCTAATTTTTTTGCTAATATTCCAGCCATACATTTTATTACCAGCGGCTAGTTAACGTTGTTATTAAAAGAATTTTAAATTCTTTGCTAACAACTGACATCTAGCAACTGGCTGTTACCTTTAGACCATTTTAATTTCAACTTCGACACCTGCCGACAAATCCAGTCGCATCAAGGCATCCACAGTTTGCTGGGTAGGCTCTAAAATATCCAGCAAACGTTTATGGGTTCTAATCTCAAACTGCTCACGAGATTTTTTATCAACGTGAGGAGATCTTAAAACCGTATAGCGTTCAATTTTGGTAGGCAGAGGCACAGGTCCTGCGATCCGTGCTCCTGTTCTACGCGCTGTTTCAACAATTTCTACGGCAGACTGATCAAGCAATTTATGATCAAAGGCCTTTAACCGTATTCTAATTTTTTGTCCTTGATACTCCTGTGCCATGTTTAAGCGATGACCTCCGTGATAACTCCGGCACCTACTGTTCTGCCCCCTTCACGGATAGCAAAACGGAGTTCTTTTTCCATGGCAATCGGGGTGATCAATTCAACTTCACAGCTCACATTGTCACCAGGCATTACCATTTCAATTCCTGCGGGGAGATGTAAAACTCCGGTTACGTCTGTGGTTCTAAAATAGAACTGAGGACGATATCCGGTGAAGAAAGGAGTATGTCGTCCTCCTTCTTCTTTTGTCAGAATGTAAACTTCAGCTTTAAATTTTGTATGAGGAGTAATAGAACCTGGCTTTGCGCAAACTTGACCACGTTCTACTTCTTCACGCTTAGTTCCACGAAGAAGAATACCAATATTATCTCCTGCGCGACCTTCATCAAGCAACTTACGGAACATTTCAACACCTGTTACCGTAGTTTTTACAGTAGGACGGAAACCAACGATTTCGATTTCTTCACCCACTTTTACAATACCTCTTTCTACACGACCCGTTACAACGGTACCGCGACCAGAGATACTGAAAACGTCTTCTACAGGCATTAAGAAAGGTTTATCTAAAGGACGTTCTGGAATTGGAATATAGGTATCAAGCGCTTCAAAAAGTTTTTGAAAAGCTGGTTCACCTAATTCACCCTGATCTCCTGCCAAAGCTTTAGTAGCAGATCCACGAATCACGGGAACATCATTTCCTGGGAACTTATATTGATTGAGCAATTCACGAACTTCTAATTCAACAAGATCCACAAGTTCTTTATCTTCAACCACATCAACTTTATTAATAAACACTACGATATAAGGCACCCCTACTTGGCGAGCCAACAGGATGTGTTCGCGAGTCTGAGGCATAGGACCGTCTACTGCTGATACAACGAGAATAGCTCCGTCCATTTGCGCAGCACCGGTGATCATGTTTTTAACATAGTCTGCGTGACCTGGACAATCAACGTGAGCATAGTGACGATTTACGGTTTCATATTCCACGTGAGAAGTTGCAATGGTCAAAATTTTTGTAGGATCACGACGGCCTTGAGATTCAGATGCTTTAGCAACTTCATCATAAGGAACATATTTTGCGAAACCAAGTTTCTCAGAAACTTTGGTTAATGCAGCAGTAGTCGTAGTTTTACCGTGGTCAACGTGACCAATGGTACCAATATTCACATGGGGTTTTTTACGTTCAAATTTTTCCTTCGCCATAAAGGCATCCTCCTCTAATGGGTTGACAAATAATAATCGTTTAAAAAACTAAAAAGCTCTTCCTTGATGTCTTGCTACAATTTCTTCTGCGATGCTTTTCGGAACTACTTCATAATGATCAAACTGCATCGTAAAAGTTGCACGTCCCTGACTTTGAGAGCGTAGATCTGTAGCATATCCAAACATGTTCGCAAGCGGAACTTGCACATCAATCACTTGAGAACCCACTCTCATGTCAGTTTTCATAATTTTTCCACGGCGAGAATTCAAATCTCCCGTAATACTACCAAAATATTCATCGGGCGTTACCACTTCAACATTCATAATAGGCTCTAACAAAACAGGAGACGCCAATTTCAAACCTTCCTTCAAACCAATCGAAGCTGCGATCTTAAATGCCATCTCTGAAGAATCTACATCGTGATATGAACCATCAAACAATGTAACCTTCACATCCACAACTGGATAACCTGCCATAATACCGCTATCGAGTGCTTCTTCAATTCCTTTACGAACAGGAGCAATAAATTCTTTTGGAATTGTTCCGCCTACAATTTTATCAACAAACTCAAAACCTTTTCCTCTTTCCAACGGTTCCACTTTCAACCACACATGACCATACTGACCACGACCACCCGTTTGCTTAATATATTTTCCTTCAGAGTCAGCATGAGCTTGAATCGATTCTCGATAAGCCACCTGGGGCTTACCTACATTTGCGTTCACTTTAAATTCTCGTGTCAAACGATCTACAATAATTTCAAGATGCAATTCACCCATTCCTGAAATTAAAGTCTGACCTGTTTCTTCATCAAACTTCACACGAAAAGAAGGATCTTCTGTTGCCAAACGCTGCAAGGACATTCCCAACTTTTCTTGATCCGCTTTTGTCTTAGGCTCAATCGCTACTGCAATCACAGGCTCTGGAAATTCCATGCGCTCTAAGAGAATTGGTTTCGCTTCATCGCACAAAGTATCTCCCGTGGTGGTAAACTTTAAACCTACAGTTGCCGCAATATCACCTGCTTCCACACCTTCAATTTCTTCCCTCTTGTTTGCATGCATTCTAAGCAAACGACTTACACGTTCTTTTCTACCCTTGGTCGAGTTGTAAACATAAGAACCTGAACTCAAACTACCAGAGTAGACTCTGAAATATGTCAACTGTCCAACAAAGGGGTCTGACATAATCTTGAATGCCAGAGCAGAAAAAGGAGCTAATGCATTCGCTTCTCTTTTTTCGTAAACTTCTGGCTGATCTGGCAAACTACCTTCTACTGGTGGAATATCCAAAGGAGAAGGAAGTAAATCTACCACAGCATCCAACAACTGCTGAATTCCCTTATTTTTAAAAGACGCCCCACAAAACACTGGGGTAATCTTCATCGCAATCGCTGCCTTACGAGCTACCTTAATCAGCTGTTCTGGAGAAATATCTTCACCTGAAAGATACTTTTCCATTAACAGCTCATCATTCTCGACCACAGCTTCTAAAAGTTTCTCACGATAATTTTTTGCAAGCTCCTGAAGCTCTGCTGGAATTTCTTGCTCTTTAAACACTTCACCCAAAGTGGCATCATCAAAAGTAAGAGCCTTCATCCGGACAAGATCTACAACACCCTTAAATTGATCTTCCGCACCCCATGGAATCTGGAAACAAACTGGATTTGCATGCAGACGATCCACCATCATTTGCACTACTCGGAAAAAATCAGCACCCACTCGATCCATTTTGTTTACAAAGGCAATACGTGGGACATGATATTTATTTGCCTGTCTCCACACTGTTTCCGATTGCGGTTCCACTCCACCTACCGAACAAAAAACACCAATCGCACCATCTAAAACTCTCAAAGAACGCTCAACTTCAATCGTAAAATCCACATGACCTGGAGTATCAATAATATTGATACGATAATCTTTCCAAAAACAAGTAGTCGCAGCTGAAGTAATCGTAATTCCTCTCTCCTGCTCCTGAATCATCCAATCCATGACTGCCGTACCATCATGAACTTCCCCAATTTTATGGGAAACGCCGGTATAGTATAGAATACGCTCCGTTGTGGTCGTCTTCCCGGCGTCGATGTGGGCCATAATCCCAATATTTCTTGTTTTTTCCAACAAAGACATAAATTACCAACGATAATGAGCAAAAGCACGATTCGATTCAGCCATCTTATGAACATCTTCTCGTTTTTTAATGGAAGCGCCTCTATTATTAAGAGCATCCATAATTTCACCTGCCAAGCGATCCTGCATTGTCTTTTCACCACGCTGACGTGAATATTCCACCAACCAACGCAACCCTAAAGAAACGCGGCGATCCGGTCTTACCTCTACAGGAACTTGATAAGTAGCACCTCCCACACGACGAGATCTTACTTCTAAAACTGGTTTAATATTATCCAAAGCTTGCTTAAAAAGCTTCAAAGGCTCATCGTTCAATTTTTTCTGTAAAATATCAAAAGCCTTATAAACTACGCCTTCCGCTAAACTTTTTTTACCATCTTCCATCAATTTGGTTACAAACTTGCTCACCAACTTGTCATGAAATTTTGGATCTGGAAGAACTTTTCTTTTTTGAATATTTCCTTTACGTGACATATATTTTTTAAGAGCAAATCATGATTTGCCCCTACCCTTATGAAGCTTTTTTAGCTCCGTATTTAGAACGAGCTTGTTTTCTTTTGGCAACCCCTTGGGTATCTAAAGCACCACGAATAATATGATAGCGAACCCCAGGAAGATCTTTCACACGACCCCCTCGAATTAATACCACAGAATGCTCTTGCAAGTTATGCCCTTCCCCAGGGATATAACTGGTTACTTCCACCCCGTTGGTCAGACGAACACGTGCAACCTTACGGAGAGCTGAGTTAGGCTTCTTAGGTGTTGTAGTATAAACACGCGTACAAACACCTCTTTTTTGAGGACAGCGATTTAAAGCAGGTGAATTAGTTTTCCACTGCACCGACTGTCTACCTTTTCGAACTAACTGACTTATCGTTGGCATATTTTTTCTCGCTTAAATGTTTAACACACGTAAACACTTCCTTGTTCAGGCTGTAGATCACTCGATCTCAAACGCCTAAGTCAGGAAGTTAAAACCTTAAAAAAACTTGTTATTCCAAATAGTTACAGGCTATTTAAAAACTTTCAAAAAAAGAGTCGCGATATGTAGCAAAAAGGGTAAAGTCTGTCAACGACTTTACCCTTTCTTTACAAGAATTTATCGACCTTTAAAGGCGAAGTCTTCAAAACATCAAGAACCTGTCTTTAAAGATTGTTCAAGACTCAAGCTTTCTTCCACTAAGATCTTCATATCTCTATACTTTTTAAGCCCAGTCCCTGCGGGAACCAATCGACCCATAATGACATTCTCTTTGAGACCATGGAGCATATCTACCTTGCCAGTAATTGCGGCTTCGGTAAGAACACGCGTGGTTTCTTGGAATGAGGCTGCTGAGATAAAGCTTTCGGTAGAAAGGGAGGCTTTGGTTATTCCTAAAAGCATCGCTTCGCCTGTAGCAGGCTTGCCGCTCTTCTTTTTAACCTTCTCATTTTCTACTTCAAAGATATGACGATCCACCTGTTCATCAATCAAGAAGTTAGTATCTCCTGGGTCCTTAATTCGGATACGACGCAACATTTGACGCACGATCACTTCAATATGCTTATCGTTAATTTTAACCCCTTGCAGACGATACACTTCTTGAATTTCATCCACCAAGTACTTTGCCAATTCCTTTTCACCTAACACTTTTAAAATATCATGTGGATTTGCAGAACCATCCATCAACGGTTCACCAGCTTTAATGCGATCTCCTTCACGAACTGCAATATGCTTACCTTTAGCAATCAAATATTCTGAAGGTTCACCCATTTCAGGAGTTACAATAACTTTTCGTTTTCCTTTGGTGTCTTTTCCAAAACTTACAATACCATCCACTTCACTGATAATGGCAGACTCTTTGGGTTTGCGAGCTTCAAACAATTCAGCAACACGAGGCAAACCTCCTGTGATATCTTTAGTTTTTGTTGTTTCACGAGGAATTTTAGCAATGACATCACCTGGAACAATACTTTCCCCTTCACTAACCACAATATTCGCTCCAATAGGGAGAAGGTAACGAGCTTCGGTATTGGAATTTGGAAGTTTTTGAGTACGACCTGCTTGATCTTTTATAGAAATACGTGGGCGAAGATCCGTTTGCTTAGATTCTACAATCACCTTACGGGACAAACCTGTAACTTCATCCACCATTTCCTGCATGGTGATACCTTCTAATAAATCTCCGTACTTAATCACCCCTTCTACTTCAGTTAAAATAGGAATCGTATAAGGATCCCATTCTGCCATCAAAGTGTTTGGGGCAATCTTGCTTCCTTCTTTCACCAAAAGCTTAGCACCATAGTTCATCTTATATCGTTCACGCTCACGACCTGAATCATCTACTATTGCAATTTCACCATGACGATTCATAACCGTAAAACTACCTTCTTTATTTTGAACTTTTACAACATTAATAAAGTTTACGGTTCCTTCATTACGATTTTCTAATGTTGATTGTTCCGCACGTCTAGAAGCTGCGCCTCCGACGTGGAAGGTTCTCATGGTTAACTGAGTTCCAGGCTCACCAATGGACTGAGCTGCAATAACTCCCACAGCTTCTCCAAGATTCACCATTTTTCCACGAGCCAAATCACGTCCATAACATTTTACACAAATGCCACGACCCGCCTGACAAGTCATTCCTGAACGAATTTTAATTTTTTCAATTCCAGCTTCTTCGATGATAGAAACTTTACTTTCGTCAATTTCATCCCCAGCTTGCACTAGAACTTGTTGAGTAATCGGATCAACAATATCATCCACAGCCACTCGACCTAGAATACGATCTCCTAAAGGTTCAATCACTTCTCCACCTTCCACAAGTGGAGTAATGTCGATACCATCAATTGTTCCACAATCAATTTCAGACACCACCACATCTTGAGCCACGTCCACCAAACGACGAGTCAAGTAACCTGAGTTTGCGGTTTTCAAAGCAGTGTCAGCCAATCCTTTGCGAGCACCGTGAGTTGAAATAAAATACTGCAACACGGTCAAACCTTCACGGAAATTAGCTGTAATAGGAGTTTCAATAATTTCGCCAGAAGGTTTAGCCATCAAACCGCGCATACCTGCGAGCTGACGCATTTGCTGAGTAGAACCTCTCGCACCAGAATCTGCCATGATATAGATTGAGTTAAACGAAGGCATGGTTTTGGAATTACCTTGATCGTCCTGAATGGTATCCACACTGAGTTCTTTCACCATTTCAGCAGAAATATTTTCTGTAGTCTGAGCCCAAATATCTACAATTTTATTGTATCGTTCACCGTCTGTGATCAAACCTTCAACGTACTGATCTTCTACTTCTTTTACTTCGGCATAAGCTTCATTTAAGTTCTTTTCCTTCACAGTAGGAATCTTCATGTCATCAATACAAATTGAAATGCCGGCTTTACTTGAAAAGTGGAAACCTAGATTTTTCATACGGTCGGCCAAGAGCACTGTTTCTTTATTGCCGCATTGGCGGTAAACCGTATCAATCAATTCAGCGATTGCTTTTTTATCCATTACTTTATTGATGGATTTAAAAGGAATTGCTTTTGGTATAATTTCATTGAGCAATACACGCCCTACTGTTGTTTCAAGCAGTTGACCATTCATACGAACTTTCACACGTGCATGAAGCTCTACTTCAGATGTGTCATAGGCAATTCGAACTTCTTCCGGACTTGAGAAAATTTTATTTTCTCCCTTTGCAAACACTTTTTCACGAGTCATGTAATAAAGACCCAAAACCATATCCTGAGTGGGAACAATAATTGGCTTACCGTTTGCGGGAGATAAAATATTATTAGTACTCATCATCAAAACACGTGCTTCAATTTGTGCTTCGATTGAAAGTGGAACGTGAACCGCCATTTGATCTCCGTCAAAGTCCGCATTGAAAGCAGCGCAGACCAGCGGATGAAGCTGTATGGCTTTACCTTCGATCAATAATGGTTCAAAAGCTTGAATACCAAGGCGGTGAAGCGTGGGTGCTCGGTTTAAAAGAATAGGATGTTCTTTAATGACTTCTTCGAGCACATCCCATACTTCGGGCTTCTGTTTTTCTACCATCTTTTTTGCACTTTTGATGGTAGAAACATAACCACGTTCTTCAAGTTTATTGTAAATAAAAGGACGGAACAATTCTAAAGCCATTAACTTAGGCAATCCGCATTGATGCAGCTTAAGCTCTGGGCCCACAACAATAACAGAACGGCCTGAATAATCGACGCGTTTTCCAAGAAGATTTTGTCGGAAACGACCTTGCTTACCCTTAATCATATCGGACAAAGAGCGAAGGGGTCTACGATTAGGTCCTGTAAAGACTTTGCCACGTCGACCGTTATCAAAAAGAGCATCCACTGATTCTTGCAACATTCGTTTTTCGTTACGAATAATGATTTCGGGAGCATTTAATTCTTGGAGTCTTTTTAAACGATTATTTCGATTGATAACACGACGATACAAATCATTTAGATCACTGGTTGCAAAACGTCCACCTTCTAAAGGCACCAAAGGACGCAAATCAGGTGGAATCACAGGAATTACTTCAAGCATCATCCATTCTGGGCGATTTCCTGAGTCACGCAATGCTTCCAAAACTTTTAAACGTTTTGCCAATTTTTTCTTCACAGTTTCTGAAGAAGTTTTATCCATTTCCTTACGTAACTTTTTGGTCAACTCATCCAAATCAATTTTCTTGAGCATTTCCAAAACAGCATCGCCACCCATCTTCGCAATAAAACCACCAGGAAATTCTTCGCGGGCTTTTTGAAATTTTTCTTCGGAAAGAATTTCTCCCTCGCTCAATTTTGAAGTGCCAGGATCAGTGACAATATAAGCTTCACAATAAAGAACTTTTTCAAGATCACGCAGAGTGACATCGAGCACTGTTCCAATTCGAGAAGGTAAGCTTTTCAAAAACCAAATATGAGCGACGGGAGTGGCTAAATTAATATGCCCCATTCTTTCACGTCGTACTTTGGATTGAATAACTTCTACACCGCATTTTTCGCAGACAATCCCGCGATGCTTCATGCGTTTATATTTTCCGCAATTACATTCGTAGTCTTTTACAGGGCCAAAAATCTTCGCGCAAAATAAACCGTCGCGTTCAGGTTTGAAGGTTCGGTAGTTAATGGTTTCCGGTTTCTTAACTTCCCCATGAGACCAACTACGAATCATTTCAGGAGAACAAAGAGAAATTTTAATTCCTGAAAACATAAGTGGATCTTTAGGTTTTTCGAAAAAGGCTTGGATATCCAAGGGGATTCTCCTTACTATAGTTTTTTATAGAGACGCATTTTTTTGCGTCCCTACAAAAGATAATCTATTTATTTTCTACTAACTCAACATTAAGAGCCAAACTTTGGAGTTCTTTCACCAAAACATTGAAAGACTCCGGTATTCCAGGTTCTAGAGTATTGCTACCCTTTACAATAGCCTCATACATTCGGGTTCGGCCAATAACGTCATCTGACTTCACTGTTAAGAACTCTTGCAAGGAATAAGCAGCGCCATAAGCTTCCATCGCCCAGACTTCCATTTCTCCGAGTCTTTGTCCTCCGAATTGAGCTTTACCACCCAGAGGCTGCTGAGTAACGAGAGAATAAGGTCCAATACTTCGAGCATGAATTTTATCGTCAACCAAGTGATGTAATTTCAACATGTACATCACCCCTACCGTTACGGGCTTATCAAATGCTTCTCCTGTTTTTCCATCAAACAAGATGGCCTGGCCACTTTTAGGCAAACCACCCAAATCAAGCATGTTCTTGATTTCTTCTTCCTTACCACCATCAAAAACAGGAGTAGCCATATAAACGCCACTCTTCAAATCGTTTGCGAGAGATTTCAATTCTTTCTCATTCAATTCATCTAAAATAGCGTGCACATCTTTAGAAGAATAAACCTTTTTCAAAAAGGCACGAATGTTGTCTTTATCAAATTGAGCATCCATCATTTCTTGAATTTTTTGACCGAGACCTTTTCCTGCCCAGCCCAAATGGATTTCAAGAATTTGTCCTACGTTCATACGAGAAGGAACACCCAAAGGATTGAGCACAATATCCACTGAAGAACCATCTTCCATATAAGGCATATCTTCTGGAGGTAGTGCTCGAGAGATAACCCCTTTGTTTCCATGGCGTCCTGCCATTTTATCTCCCACGGAAAGTTTTCTTTTGATGGCCACGTAAACTTTAACCATCTTAATGACACCTGGAGGCAACTCATCACCTTTTCTGATTTTGTTTACCTTCTGGTCATAAACCATTTTCACAAAATCAACTTGTTCTTCCATGGCATCCAAAATTTCCTGCATTTCAGTTTCAAAGTCTTCTCCACCAGAAACTGTAATTTCAGACCATTTTTCCATGGGGATTTTAGACAATACACCTTCAGTGATGTTTTTCCCTTTTTGGAGATAAACTTCTTCTGTTTTATCATCTGCCACTTTACTGGTGGACACTTTACCTAAAAGGAAGGGCTTTAATTTTTTTGCAGCTGATTCATGGATAATTTTAATTTCGTCTTGTAAGTCTTTAAAAAGCTTACCAGTTTCTTTATCCTGAATATCTTTCGCGCGATCATCCAGCTCTGCGCCTTCTCGTGAAAAAACTTGGGCATCAATAATAGTACCCGAAACTCCAGGAGGAACTCGAAGCGAAGTATCCTTCACATCTCCTGCTTTTTCACCGAAAATTGCACGTAGTAATTTTTCTTCAGGAGAAAGTTGAGTTTCACCTTTTGGAGTGATCTTACCTACAAGAATATCACCGGGATTTACTTCAGCTCCAATACGAATCATACCGGATTCGTCCAAATCTTTCAGGGCTTCTTCACCCACATTTGGAATATCACGCGTAATTTCTTCTTTTCCAAGCTTGGTATCTCGAGCAACACATTCGAATTCTTCAATATGAATCGAGGTGAAAATATCATCCCGAATGAGGCGTTCAGAAATTAAAATTGAGTCTTCGAAATTATATCCACCCCAAGGCATAAAGGCGACAACTACGTTTTGCCCTAAAGCTAACTCTCCTCTTTCAGTGGAAGGACCATCTGCCAACACATCACCTTTTCTGACTTTATCTC
>CAYYEM010000004.1:0-13084 GCA_964470915.1 uncultured Pseudomonadota bacterium | reverse complement strand
CCTCTTTCAGTGGAAGGACCATCTGCCAACACATCACCTTTTCTGACTTTATCTCCCACTTTCACAATAGGCTTTTGATTCACACAAGTATTTTGGTTGGAGCGGCGATACTTAATCAGATTGTAGATATCGACTTCAGAACCCACATCTTTTTTAGAAACCTTATCCGCTTTTACCACCAATCGAGTCGCATCTACACTTTCGACCACACCATCTCGCTTGGCTACTACCGTCACGCCTGAATCTTGCGCTACTTTACCTTCAATACCAGTTCCAACAACAGGGGCGTCCGCACGTAACAAAGGAACGGCTTGACGTTGCATGTTAGAACCCATCAATGCACGGTTAGCGTCGTCATGTTCAAGGAAAGGAATCAAAGAAGCAGCAATAGATACTAGCTGATTGGGAGAAACGTCCATCAAACTAATGTCTTCTGGTTTAGCATTAACAAATTCACCGTTTTTACGACAAGATACAAGCTCATTAGTGAAGTTGCCTTTTACATCTAAGGCAGCGTTTGCTTGAGCAATAATATAGCCTTCTTCATCTAAGGCTGAACAATAAACTACTTCTTCTGTGACTCGTCCTTCTTTAACTCGGCGATAAGGTGTTTCAATAAAACCAAACTCATTCACACGAGCATAAGTGGATAGCGATGCAATCAAACCAATATTCGGACCTTCAGGCGTTTCAATCGGACAAATACGACCATAGTGAGTTGCATGTACGTCACGCACTTCGAAACCAGCACGTTCGCGAGTAAGACCTCCCGGTCCTAAAGCTGAAAGACGTCGCTTGTGAGTCACTTCTGACAATGGATTCGTTTGATCCATGAATTGAGAAAGCTGACTAGATCCAAAAAACTCTTTCACAACCGCAGAAACTGGTTTTGGATTAATGAGATCATAAGGCATCAGAGTTTCAATTTCTTGAAGACTCATTCTTTCCTTAATGGCTCGTTCCATTCTCACTAAGCCAATACGAAACTGATTTTCTAAGAGTTCACCCACCGCTCTGACGCGACGATTTCCTAAATGATCGATATCATCCACTTGACCTTCACCATCTTTCAAGCGAACCAAATAGCGGATCGTATCAAGAATATCTTCTTTGCGCAGAGTAGTAATTTCTAAAGGCACATCATAATTAAACTTATGATTAATCTTTAAACGCCCAACTTTTGAAAGATCATAGCGTTCAGGATTAAAGAAAAGATTTTCAAAAAAAGCTTGAGCTGCCTCAGGTGTAGAGGGATCACCTGGACGTAGTCGTTTATAAATTTCAGCAATTGCTTCAGCTTGAGATTTCACTTTATCTGAAATGAGAGTATTACGAATGTAGGGACCCACATTCAAATTATCAATAAATAACAGATCGATTGAATCTACTTTTCTTTTCTTAATCTCATCCCACTTCTCTTCAGTTAAAACTTCATTGCATTCCAAAATAATTTCGCCTGTTTCACGATCCACCACATCATGAGCTGAAGCTCTGCCCAAAATTTCTTCGAGCTCTACAGGAATCTCAGTTAGCTTGGCTGCATTCAATTTTTCAAGTGACTGACGGGTAAACTTGCGGCCCTTCTTCACCAACACTTCATCTGTTTTAGGATTCTTCACATCCCGAGCTGCACGTTGATAAAGCAATATTTCAGGAACAATGGCCTTATATATTCCTTTAGCATCGTAAGTAATTTTCTCAGAGAGATAGAAAAAATTTACAATCTGTTCGTCATTCAAACCTAAAGCCTTAATCAAAACAGTACCAGGCATTTTGCGACGACGATCAATACGAACAAACAATAAATCTTTGGGGTCAAATTCAAAATCGAGCCATGATCCACGATAAGGAATCATGCGGGCAGAAAAAAGTAATTTGCCGGATGAATGGGTTTTACCTTTGTCATGTTCAAAGAAAACACCTGGAGAACGATGTAACTGAGACACAACTACGCGCTCTGTCCCGTTGACTATAAAAGTTCCCGTATCTGTCATGAGAGGAATTTCACCGAAATAAACTTCCTGCTCTTTTACGTCACGAATAGAACGAGTTTGAGTCTCTTCATCTACATCCCACACCACTAAACGAACAATAACCTTAAGAGGAGCCGCATAAGTCATTCCTCTTTCACGACATTCATTCACATCGTAATTAGGCTTCTCAAAATGATAGCTTACAAACTCAAGAGAAGCAGTTTGGTTAAAATCGCGGATGGGAAATACACTTTTAAAAACTCCCTGCAAACCCGTATCTTCTCTCTCTTCAGGAGGAGTATGAATCTGCAGAAATTTTTCGTAGGAGTATCTTTGGATTTCTATGAGATTTGGAATCTCAATAATATTCTTAATACGTGCAAAATTGCGTCTTAAGCGCTGGGCAAGGGCAATTCCAGACATAAGGCTATACTCCGTTATCCGAACCATTAAAAACAAATGCCCTTGAAGATACACGAATATCTTCAAGGTTTTGTTAAATTTTTGTGGAAGAAAAACTAAGCGTCAAAAACTACTTGATTTCAACTTTAGCGCCGGCCTTTTCAACCTGGGCCTTAATTTTATCAGCTTCTTCCTTGTTGACGCCTTCTTTTAAGGTCTTGGGAGCACCTTCAACAAGATCTTTTGCTTCTTTCAAGCCAAGACCTGTAACAGCTCTTACTTCCTTAATGACGTTAATCTTGTTATCACCTGCAGAAGCTAAAACGACGGTAAATTCAGTCTTTTCTTCAGCGGCGGCAGCAGCACCTGCTCCAGCACCACCCGCTGCGGCTACTGCAACGGGAGCTGCAGCAGATACACCGAATTTTTCCTCGAACTTCTTAACCAAGTCAGCGACTTGCAACAAGGTCATACTTTCGACGGTTTCAAGAATATCTTCTTGAGTTACGATTGCCATAAATTGCCTCCTAAAAAAATAAATGGGTCATGAAAAATGTATGACCCATTTTGCATTGAAAACTATTGTTGTTTTTTATCCCGAATCGCCGCTAACACATAAGCAAGCTTTCTGGGAAGAGCGGACATTACATTTACTAAATTCTGAGCAGGTGCTTGCATCGAACCCATTAATTTTGCAATCATTTCTTCACGGCTCGGCAACTTTGATAAGCTTTCAATTTCTTGCAAGCTAATCACTTTACCTGACAAAAACCCTACTTTAAGCTTTAAGTGCTCAACATCTTTCACAAACTTTGTAAGCGCTTTCGCAGGCCCTACTGGATCAGTTTCTGTGGTAATAACAGCGATGGTACCTTTGAAATATTCTTTCAAAGCATCCTTTGCAGTACCTTCCACAGCTCTTTGAGCAAGGGTGTTTTTCACTACCTTCATCTGGGCTTTAGCCTCACGAAGAGAGCGACGCAATTGCGTAACCTGCCCCACATTCATACCTCGATAATCTGCTAAAATGGTAAGCTCTGCTTTTTTAAATTTTTCTGACAGTTCTTGAACTGCCTGTTGTTTTTCTGCGAGTTTCACGGCTCTTTCCTTTTTTAAGCTGCATGCACAGATGCAGGGTCCACCTTAATGCCAGGCCCCATTGTGGCAGAAATAGTAATTGATCTTAAGTAAGTCCCTTTTGCGGCTGAGGGCTTTAATCTCACTACATCGTCCACAAGAGCTTGAATATTATCTCTAATTTTTTCGGCACCAAAAGAAAGCTTTCCAACTGCTGTCTGAACAATACCAGCTTTCTCTGTTCTAAATTCTACTTTTCCAGCTTTGTTTTCTTGAATAGCTTTAGTTAAATCAAAAGTAACAGTTCCTACTTTAGGGTTAGGCATCAAACCACGTGGGCCCAACACTTTACCAATTTTACTCACCTGCCCCATCATGTCGGGAGTTGCAATCACTTTATCAAAATCCATCCAACCACCGTTGATTTTTTCAATCAATTCATCAGATCCAACATAATCAGCACCGGCAGCCAGAGCTTCCTTTTCCTTGTCACCTTTTGCGAAAACTAAAATCTTTACAGTTTTTCCTAAACCATGGGGCAAAGAAACAGCTCCTCGCACGACTTGATCGGATTGTTTTGGGTCTACCCCCAAGCGAATCGCCACATCAATTGTTTCATCGAACTTTGCGGTTTGATGTTTTGCTAATAATTGACAAGCTTCACTCAAAGTATATTTCTTATCTTGAATAAGTCCTTCGGAAGCCTGTTTGTATTTTTTACCTGACATAAAAATTCTCCAAAAACACTAAATAACATCTATTCCCATACTGCGGGCGGTTCCCATAATGGTTTTCATTGCGCCGTCAAAATCCTTGGCATTCAAATCTACCATTTTTTGTTTGGCAATTTCTTCCACCTGGGCACGGGTTACCTTCCCTACTTTTTCTTTGTTCGGAACACCAGAACCTTTTTGAACTTTAGCTGCTTTCATTAAAAGCACCGAAGCAGGAGGTGTTTTATAAGTAATAGAAATAGAGCGATCTGCATATACAGTTACTATACAAGGAATGATCAAACCTGCTTGTTTCTGTGTTGCCGCATTAAACTGCTTACAAAACTCCATGATATTTACACCATGTTGACCCAAAGCTGGTCCAACAGGAGGAGCAGGATTAGCCTGCCCAGCAGGACATTGTAATTTAATTTGTGTAACTACTTTTTTTGCCATGTTAATTCTCTCTGTCGTACGGGCAATTCATAAATTGCCTCTATATTAACTTTTCTCTACCTGAATAAAGTCCAACTCCACCGGAGTTGCACGACCAAAAATGGAAACCAAAACTTTCAATTTTCCTTTTTCTGCATTTACCTCTTCAACCATTCCGCTAAAAGTTGCAAAAGGGCCATCTACCACACGCACCGCCTCACCTTTTTCAAAACTTACTTTAGGCTTAGGTCTTAAAGTACCTTCATCAATTTGCTGAGTAATTCTTAAAACCTCTTCTTCAGGAACCACTGGAGGATTAGTACTATTACCCACAAAACCTGTAATTTTAGGAGTGCCTTTTACCACATGCCAAGTCTGATCATTCAATTCCATCTTCACCAAAATATAACCTGGAAAAAACTTGCGAGTGGTCGTTTTACGCACACCCTTTTTCATTTCAACCACACTCTCAGAAGGAATAAGCACTTCACCAAAATATGGCTCCATATGAAGAGTCTTAATTCTCTCTTCTAAAGCTAATTTAGCCTTTTGCTCAAACCCTGAATAAGTATGAACGACATACCAATTATGCGACATAAATTAAAACTCCAGGAAGCGACTCGTCAAAGTACCCCATAAAGCATCGATTCCAAACATCAGTACAGAAGCTATCGCTACCATCACAATAATCACACCCGTTGAAAGCATTGTTTCTTTTCGAGTAGGCCATGTAACCTTAGAAAGCTCAACAACCACTTCCAACCCAAATTCATTCACCGTTTCATTTCGTTTCAAAATCACAAAAGTAATAATTGCTAATACAGCAGCAATTATTGCAGGCACACTGACGGGTAAAAATTCATATACCGGTAATCTCAACAAACCCCATCCAAAACTCAGTAACTGATGGAATAAGGCCCATACAATGAGAGCCAATACTACCAGGGCGATATCTAAATATTTCTTATTGGGGTTCATACATTCACTTCCGCTTCCTTGAATAAATTTATTTTCACAGAAGCAGTTTAATCTTTTATTTTTTTACTGCATCGCTTCACCGCAGGGGAGACAGGGATCGAACCTGCGACCTACGGTTTTGGAGACCGCCGCTCTACCAACTGAGCTACTCCCCTACGCTCAAGCGATTTAAATCGCTACTTAGTCTCTTTATGTTCCGTATGTTTTCTACAAAACCTGCAATATTTTTTAAAATTCAAGCGATCGGGAGTCCGAGTCTTGTTTTTTGTCGTTGAATAATTTCTATTTTTGCAAGTTGTGCATTCTAACTGAATAATCGTACGCATAAAAACTCCAAATCATTTAACACTTCTTAATGAGCCCACAATCAGAATCGAACTGATGACCTTCTCCTTACCATGGAGATGCTCTACCGACTGAGCTATGTGGGCAAATAACTACAGTGGTCAGCGGTTAGTTGTCAGTTACCAGCTGTCGGTAAAACATTTCACAAACACTTACAACCAACCACTACCTTTTCTTGAGCGGGAGACGGGGCTCGAACCCGCGACCCTCAGCTTGGAAGGCTGATGCTCTAGCCAACTGAGCTACTCCCGCTTTAAATTCATTTATCAGTGGCCTATCACTAGATATCAGTCAAAAAACTTAACCTTAATCAACCAATCACTAGTAACTGACTACTACCTTCCTGTGGTGAGGGAAGGATTCGAACCTTCGAAGGCTGACGCCGGCAGATTTACAGTCTGCTCCCTTTGGCCACTTGGGTACCTCACCTTAACTACAGTTATCAGTGGCCGGCAGTCAGTTATCAGAATTACTTCTTTACTGACAACTCACAACTAACCACTGATAACTTCCTCAAGAGCCAGCGACCGGGATCGAACCGGTGACCTACTGATTACAAATCAGTTGCTCTACCAGCTGAGCTACGCTGGCAGCCTGCAATCTAAATTCACTTTCACTTCTTTAAAGATGAGAAAGATCTTTCCCTTAGTCTGCTTTTTTCGAAAGAAAAATATCCATTCGCTAGGTTTATTTTTTCAACAAATTGACCTTCTTCTTTAAACTCCTAGCCCATTAAAAACACTAATCTTTCTGGAAATTCAGACCTGACCAAATTATGGTTTTTTAGGTAAAAGCCGGCAGTTTATATTGACAAATCAAAAGCTTGTCAAGGCGATTTTGTCTTATTTTTTCGCTGTCTTAACACTTCGAAGAGCAAAATGCCACTTGCGACCGAAACATTTAAGGAATTGATCTTACCCAAGAGGGGAATTGAGATCAAGAGGTCACACTTCCGCTGAGTTAAATCCCTTAAGCCCTGACCTTCACTTCCCATAACAAGAGCGGTTCGTAAAGGATAAACTTCTTCATCGTAAGCCTTACTCCCCTGCATTTCTGCTCCGTAAATCCAAACTGATTTTTCCTTTAAATCTTCAAGGGTTCTGGCAATATTTTTCACCAAATAGATCGAAAGCCACTCCGCGGCACCTGCACTGGTTTTTAATACAGTAGGGTTTACTAAAGCCCCACCTCTTTCTGGTAAAACCACTCCACTCACGCCTGCACAATAAGCGGTTCGAAGAATAGCTCCCAGATTCTGAGGATCTTGGATTTGGTCTAAAACTAAAAGCAATATCGAACGATTCTCTTCGGCTAAGCTTGGATATAAATTCTCGATGGGCAGGTAGGGATAAACTTGCGTGTGCAAGATAATTCCTTGATGCAAGATATCTGAAGCACTTCCTGGCAAAGAAATAGAATCCATCTCTCGAATGTTCAAACCTTGTTCAGAAGCAAGCCGAAGAATTTCCTGCACTTCTTTTCCTTTTTGCTTTCGATGAATACGTAATTCTTTTGATGTCCGACGACTTGACCTCAATACTTGCAAGACCGGTTGAACACCATAAACCCATTCCATTTGCATAATTGCTCCAGCGCCAAAGGCGCGTTGAGGGGGAGGCTCCGGACAGCTTTGCTGGCTGGAGGGGGCGACGCGAGCCCCTATAATAAACAAAAGGCCTCTTAATGAGGCCTTTTGCATAACAAATGAAATAAGGGAGGGATACAAAATTTTATGCGTGATAACAGGTAAAAACTTCTTTCTTTTCATCCAATAAACTTTTTTCAATTTCTATCAAACGTTGAGGATCATGCAACTCCAAAAATTTTCGAGCTGAAAAATATGTTTTCTTATAACCATCTAACTGCTCTAAAATTTGTTCCTGCTGAAAAGAACCATCTACAGTTTCTAATTGCAATCGTGCATATTCGTGAGCAAGAGAAGAGTTTTGCATCACCATTTCCATTTCAGAAATATCCTGTTGTGCGAGATCTTTTTTACCAAAAGCTGCTTTTCCATAATATCGATCGTATGTAGCCATATTTTTCAACCTCCACCCCCTTATGTAGCAAATAGTGCACCAGACCCAAAAACGCCAAAAATGATAAGTGATTGAAATTATTATATTTTTAAGAATATCTTTTCTTTTTCAGGTATTAACAGGCTTCAGCAGAGGCTTTTTTATGAGGGGTAAAATCCCCAAAAGAAGTATTTTTGAGATGTCTTCTTACCTCGAAGAGACTAATTTGAAAATCTTTTGAACCACTTGTTTTGGCTTTGATGCTAAAAGCACAGGACGCCCTATGACCAAATAATCAGCACCGTCTTGGATGGCTTGCTGGGGACTCGCAATACGTTTTTGGTCATCATTAGACTTTTCTTCTAAGCGTATTCCAGGACTTAATACTTTTAACTTCTTACTTAATTTCTTTTTTAACATTCTTATTTCTTCAGGTGAGCACACCATGCCATCTACTCCTGCAGCAGCAGATACATTAGCTAAACGCAAGACTTGTTCTGAAACTTTTTTTGAAATCCCCAAAAAAGATAAATTTGAAATAGAAGTTAAAACAGAAACTGCAAAAATTTGAGGTCGATTTTTTCTGAATTTTTTAGAAGCCTCTCGAGCTGATTTTACAGCCGCTTTCAACATCTCAGGTCCGCCTGAAGCATGCACTGTAAGCAAATCGACTCCAAGCTTTGTGGCAGATTCTACAGCTTGGGCGACTGTATTTGGTATATCGTGAAATTTTAAATCGAGAAAAACCTTTTTCTTTTTCTTCTTAAGCCAGGCAATAATTGCTGGGCCTTCTAGGGTAAAAAGCCGCATCCCTATTTTATAAAAAACAACTTCTGCACCCAATTGATTGACAATTTTTTGAGCTTCCTTTGTATTTGCAACATCTAAGGCCACGATCAATTGATCACGCTTCACGATGAATTCTCTCCACTTCTTGAGATATTTGACTAAGATCTACTTTCCACATCTTGCCACTTTTTCTTTCTTTAAATTCAGCCTTCCCCTCGGCAAGCCCTTTTCCACCGATAATAATGCGATAAGGAATTCCAATCAAATCAGCGTCTTTAAATTTAACACCAGGGCTTTCATCTCGATCATCAAAAAGTACTTCAACATTCTTTGAATTTAAATCTGAATAAATATTTTCGGCGGCTTCTCTTACTTTTTCATCTTTCATATTTAAAGCAATCACCTCAAATTGAAAAGGAGCTAAAGCATAAGGCCAAATAATTCCACCTTCATCATGATTTTGTTCGATAGCTGCCGCAGCAGTTCTTCCAATACCTATTCCATAACAACCCATCACCATCGCTTGCTCTTTACCTTTTTCATCCAGGTACACCGCTTTCATGGATTGCGAATATTTAGTCCCCAAAAAGAAAACCTGCCCTACTTCAATTCCACGGCGACTTTGCAAGTCAGCCCCTGTCTTGGGGTCTTTTTTATCTGCAGGCACTTTATCTACACTATAAGCCAAATCACTATCAGGAGAGACAAAAATCTCGTCTTCGCCTGCATTGGCCAACACGTGAAACTCATGCGACAAAGTACCACCAATTTCGCCTGTACCCGCTTCAACAGGTCTAAATTCCAAACCACAACGGGAAAATATTTTTTTATACACTTCGAACATCTTCCAATAAACCTGAATCGACGCTTCCTCAGACACATCAAAACTATAACAATCTTTCATGATAAATTCACGTCCACGCATCAATCCAAAACGCGGCCTAATTTCATCTCTAAACTTGGTTTGAATTTGATAAAGATTGAGCGGAAGTTGACGATAAGATTTTATATTGTTGCGGACCAAGTCTGTAATTGCTTCTTCATGTGTAGGACCAAAACAAAAATCACGATCATGACGATCTTTAAAACGTAAAAGTTCTTTACCATAAACAGGCCAGCGTCCGGTTTCTTCCCAAAGCTCACGAGGCATCACAATGGGCAAAAGCAATTCTTGTGCTCCTGCCTTATTTAGTTCATCTCTTACAATGTCTGAAACTTTTTGAATGACTCTGAAACCCAGTGGTAAATAGCTATAAATTCCTGCGGCAAGCTTTCGAATCATTCCTGCACGCATCATAAGTTGGTGACTAATTACTTCGGCATCGGCCGGAGCATCTCTTAAGGTAGGAATAAACATTTGAGAGTAGCGCATCATTTCATATAAGAGCGCGGCTCACTCGAAGTCAAATGTTTTGGAAAAATTTTAGGAATGTCTGAGTTTGGAACTCATTTTTGCCACGTCTGCAAAAAAACGAATGCTGCCCGGATTTGCAGAAGGTTTATCTTTTTTCACAGAAAAACTTTGTAAAGAAGATGCGGCACAAGGACGGCCTGGATGTTCAATACTTCGACGCAATACCACTTTCTTGCCATCGTTCAGTTCTTCGATGATCGAAGACACTTCAAGTTCTTTGTGTGCCAATTCCGCCATTTCGTATGCCCTTTAAATTAAATACCTTCAAACCACTCTACAGGCTTATTGGAAAGCCTCACTCTCTTTACTAGTCTTCAACACTACGTCTCATGGCCTCATCAAGAGTTAAAGCTCTTGATCTACCTGCTCTATCTTGTTGTCCAAAAGCAGGTGACAAACGAAAAGTATGATTTTGTTCGTTAATAGAAACTCTACCGCACAATACAATTCCACGACTGTTACGATAATAAACTGTGTCACCATTTCTAAGAGTTCCAGGTTTTTGTGTTGTCGTGCCATCATTATTTAATTCTATTCCCCCATCATTCACCTTTGCTCTCACTTGATTTAAGGTGAGTGGATTTCGTCGCGATCCTAAAGTAATAGGTCCTCTATCTGGTGAGTTGTTTGCATTATTAGCTGTATGAACACGTCCAGTCGTTGCCGTACCCTGTGTCTGATGCGCACGATGAGTATTCGCAGCTCTTAAAGGCTGAGGGGCTCGTGGAACATGTCGATGAAGTCTGGCAGCATAAGGCATGCTTCCTAAAGTAGAACCACGATGGCCTGTGCCACCAGCCAAACGCCTTTGAAGACGAGCTCTTCCTTCTCTCAAAGTTTTACCAATCGCATCTCTTTCGAGAGGAATACTGCCTTCAGCGGTTCTTGGTATAGCCGGTGAAGTACTCAAACGCAAACCACCTTGAGCACCTAGTTCGTCAGAAGAAGGGACGCGGGTTTGAGCTAATGCTCTCTGCGCATCATTACTTAAGACTGGCCCCTGAGTTACAGACCTCATTGCTGGAGTGTCGAAAGCATCTCTTACCATTGCTCGAATTTGATCTGGAGTGGGTCTATTGCCCGTATTTACTCTGTTTGGTGGTGCCATGTGTGTCCCCTTTTGATAAAGAGCTAAAAATTAGCCCCATCATAAATAGAGCAATACACATGCCAAGATTTAGATTGGTTTTTTTTGTTTAATTTCAATTACTTGTTAAAAATAGTTAAAACTTGATTCAAGAAAGTGAGGGTATGAGTCCTAAATATTTGGGGTCTAGCTTACCCTAAAACAAGGTCCTCAAACTAGCGCTGGGCCTTGTTTTGCAATACCTGGAAGGCGCGGTTGCGATAGATGGCAAAGCCTTCAGCAGCAGGCCTGGGCTTAGAAGATTCTTGCAACCAAGCAGGACGAGCCCGATTTTCCACTTTAAATTGGGTATTATCACCCGCCAAGACCTTAAAAGACTTAGTTTTAGAAGCTTTATGAAACGAATTATCTTTGAAATTTTCAGGACTATGATTTTGATGAGATTGGGCAGCCATGCTAGCATCCTCGCTGCATGCGCCCCGCAACTCTGATATATAAAAGCAAATAGCTTGCCAATTGATCGATCTAAATCAACAGATTAAGTATTTGATTTTAATTGTTTTTTTTAAAATTAGCAGATTTTACAAAAGTCACTCTGATGAGCTAAAACCTCAAGGACGCTCAGATCCTGAAGAGTTTTGGGGTATACGGGCCCTAATATCTGCTTGAAGAGAAAAATAATCGGCATTGGGACTGACAAGATTGGCAATGCCTCTATTGATTAGCATTTCAGCCTCTCTGAAGTTTCCGAGATTAAAACAAGCCAAAGCTGCATTATAATTTAAGAAAGGATTATCAGTTTCCATCGCCAGACCACGTCTAGCCCAAAGCAAGCCTTCACGATGACGTCCTGAATTAATTAAAAGTGCAGATAAATTAATATAAGCTTCTATGAAATTTCTATCGACCGTGATTGAGCGCAAGTAAGCAGATTCTGCCAAATGAAGCTCAGAAATCCCTTCAAGCTTTAAACCTAAGTTATTAGGAAAATGAGGATTAGAGGCATCTAATTGCTCTGCCCTTTCAAACAATCGAATCATATCTGTTCTTCGATTTGGATCCGTAATCAACTGAGCTTCATTATTAAAATGCCAAGCCCAAAATTCTCTCAAAGTGACAGGCAGCCACTGACGATGTCTGGTTTCAAAAGAATGATAGAGTGGATCCATTAAATAATTTTGGCCGGCATGTTGGAATAAAGTAGCGATGTGTTCGCTACGATCTCCATTAGCCGATTCAAAAACAAAAACTGGTTTTACCGAAAGGCCTGCTCGCTCAAAGGAAAACTTAAAAATAGAAAACCATTCAGAACAATTGGCCCGGCGGTTTTCAAGAGAGCTGAGTAAACCTTGTTCTTCTACAACATTCACAGAATTGATTCCGAGTTCATGAACCAGCCAGTGATACAAGCCCCGCGCTATCTGGAGAGCTGCATCAGGTCTTGAAGAATTTTGGATTCTGAGTTGAGCAATTTTAGCATCCAAATTCCGGAGAATTTGACGGCTTTGTTGACTCAAAGAAACCGAGTCATAAAACCAAGGAACTTGTTCTTGAAAAAGATTGGGAGAAGAAAAACGAGAGGCTCGTTCAGCATATGCTGTCCAAACTTCGCAGGTATTAACATATCCATCCGATGCTCCGAGAGTGGAAAGCTCTGAGTGCGATGAATAACTGACACGATGACAACCCAAATCAAAAGAGTTTGGATTTACACCCGCTCCAGTCATTTGCTGATAAGCAGCTGCCTCATTAGAGTTTTGTGGAAAACGTGGAAATACCACCTCTACCTCTATCTCGTTTATTCACTGAATGAATAAAGGCTTATCGAGATTTAGGCAAGAAGGTTGTGACAA
>CAYYEM010000003.1:68275-82490 GCA_964470915.1 uncultured Pseudomonadota bacterium | reverse complement strand
CCGATCTAATGCCTCGTAATCAGTAGGTCAGCAGTTCGATTCTGCTTGGTGGCTCAATGACAGGGGTTCGTATCACCCCTCCTCTGTCAAAACACGCGGAGCCTCCTCCTCAACGCCTATCGGTTTGAATAGGAAACCAAATATGACAGATGCACGGGAAAAAATCATTAATGCCTTTCTTAAACTCCTCGACACTATCGATACCTTGCATGGCCCTCAAGGTTGCCCTTGGGACAAAGAACAAAGCCATAAAAGTTTAAGACCCTATGTCATTGAAGAAGCCTATGAAGTCGTTCATGCTATCGATCTTAATAATTCTAAATACTTGCAAGAAGAACTAGGTGATTTACTGCTTCAAATTCTTTTTCATTCCAAAATTGCAAGCCAAGCTCAAAAATTTGAAATTAATGACGTCATGGAAGGTATTGCTAACAAACTCATCCGCAGACATCCTCATGTGTTTGCTGATACAAAAGTAAAAGATTCAGCAGAAGTCAGACAAAACTGGGAAAAAATCAAAGCAGATGAAAAGAAAGAGCAAAAAAACACCTCTCTGCTTTCTGATATCCCTCTTTCACTCCCAGCTCTTCTCAAAGCCTATAAAATTGGCAAAAAGGTATCTCAAGTTGGTTTTGATTGGCCTGAAGTCAAAGGGGTTTTTCAAAAAATAAAAGAAGAAATCCAAGAGCTTGAAGAAGCTATTGAAACTAAAAACAAAGAGGCCATGAATGAAGAAATGGGTGATTTATTATTTTCAATCGCAAATCTTGCTCGTTTTATGAAAATTAATCCCGAAGAAGCGCTGCGTCAAACCAATGAAAAGTTTGCTTCAAGATTTCAATTTGTTGAAAATAAAATTCAAACTCAAAATAAATCATTTCAAGATTTTGATTTAGAAAAATTAGATTTGTTTTGGAATGAAGCAAAAGAAAATGAAAAAAGAAAAAATTAATCCACAAAAACTGTTTGAAAACTGTGGATGTGTAGTGTGAGATTTTGAGTTATAGACCAAAGCGCTGCATTTTTTTTGAGAGTTCAGCAAATTGCATATTTTTTAATCATGTTTTTCAAACGGAGTGGAAAGATGAAAAATTCTCATCAAATCAAAATTGCTTTTTCTCTTTCTGCTTTTATTCTTCCCGGTCTCGGACAATTACATTTAAAAAAAAGAATCAAAGGTTGGATCATGATTTTACTTTGTTTTTTGGACATCATCTTGATGTTTGGAAAATTTCTAATGGGAATATTACTTATTACTCAAAATTCTCCTCATAAAAGAGAGTTTTCCCACTTAACCGCACAATTTTGGCAAGCAGCTGTATTACAAAAAGAATGGCTTATAGGAGGATTACTATTACTCGTTTGCATTTGGATTTGGTCTGCTTGGGATATTTGGAAAGAAGCTAGTGAATTGGAAACCAAGTCTGCTGAAGTAAAAAATCTTTGAGAGCTTGAGCAACGATCTGATGACCTGCCGGAGTAAAATGCCCATCATAAGGATAATAAAGTGGAAAATCTTTAGACGCTTCAAACGCAGCTTTCATATTTAAAAAAGGGATCCCTGCTTGTTGGCAAAACTCTTGCAAATAATCGAATAGAGGAGTCGAATACTTCTTCGCATCAAAGCCCCTGAGTTTTCTTCCAATGGCCCACTCTTTCTCATTCAATAAATTTCCATAAGGATACACTGTAATCACAAACTCAATATTTTTCTCTTTCAACAACTCTTGAATTCTTTTTAAGTTTTGCGCTGAATTCTCAAAATGTTTCTTCCAATCCCCACTCTGTTCGCGCATGGGCAAATCTCGATCATATTCGATATCACCGGCTACAATTTGAGCTTGTTCATAAAAATGGGGGGCATCCTTCTTTTTTGAAAGTTGATAGTATCGTTTCATGACAAATTGATAAAGCTCTGATTTTTCAAGAAAAGCAAATTTAGATTTGTAGCCTTTTTTAATTTCACGATAATAATATTGAACATCCACAGGAGGGACTTTCAAAGCTTTGCCTGACGAATCTCGAATGGCTACTTGTCCATACTTATAATCATCTTGAACATCAGAAATATCATAATTTAAAATGACCAGATCAGGATTTAAAGCCAAACCTTTGTAAATTAAGAACAAATACTCAAGTAAAGGGGAATAGGAAGAACAACCGCCATTAATCACTTCTATTTTTTTCCCTCCTACCTTATTCAAGTCTCTTTCTAAAACTTTACTGAAAGTATCTTCTAAATTATTGCCTATTCCAAAAGTATAGGAATCTCCCAACATTAAAATTCGATAAACATCTTTTGGTTTTTCAAGAAGATATTCATAATCCCTCAAACCATAAGAGTTAATTTGATAAGTCACATCAAATTCATTGTTTGAGGTATGTAATTTTGCATTAGGTACTAAACTATGATGCAAATTCGGATCTTTTTGAGGGTAATGCCCCATATAACTATTTAAGTAGCGAATCCCAATTTCTAAAAGACCCAAGGTCACTAAAACAGATAGGGAAATAGTCAGAAAATTTTTAACAAAATTTTTCATCAAAGCAATCTGTGTCTGACACGTGTCAGACACAATCCTAAAGTACTAAAAAATAATTAGAATAATGTGTAAATAAAAGGAGCTAATGCTGAACCCTGACTCAAAACAATGAGCCCCCCCAGCAAAAGCAAAATAATGATAATAGGAGCCAACCAAAACTTTTTGCGCACTTTCATGAAATTCCAAAGATCTGTTAAAAGTTCTAACATTAGTAGGGAACCTCCATATGTTTTTCTTCACGCTTTTTAATCACAACTCTATAAGAATTAGAATCACTTTTCTGGGCAGATGCTCCCAAAGGATTTTTGCCTAAACGTCTCATGACCCAGCCCATGGGAGTAATCAATAGATAAAATACAGCCCCTAGGATAATTCGACTATTGATCCAACCTAAAGCATGGCCTATTTTCATCCAAGCGTCATAAACAGGCCCTAACACCATCGGTTTAAGAATGGCGGGAATCCATAACAACAAGGCTAAAACCCAAGGCCATAATGGATAAGATTTAGATTTCAACCAAGGAATGAAAAGTCCAAAAAGTAAAACAAAAACTAGCCCTGTTAACAATCCAAACTCACGAAGTTTTTTAGAATCTACTTTTTCCATAAACTAATCATAAAACTCATCTTAACTTAGATCAGCATTCCTGGAGTGCGCGCAATCTGAGCCGAACCTATCTATTGAAACAAGTCAGATCTTTAGTTTTTTTTAAAAAAACCATTCCTAACGCCGAATCTTGCGATCACGGAAGGAATTCTGATCTATGTTACAACTAATCCAACTCAAACTCCTTCATCCATTCTTCATCTTTCTCAAGAGCTGCTTGATCTTTTTTTGCTAAAATAAAGTTTTCTAACACTAAATAATCCATTTCAGTCCGCATAAAACATCGAAAAGCATCTTCAGGACTACAAACAATTGGCTCTCCTCTTACATTAAAGGAAGTATTTACCAAAACTGCACAATTTGTTTGTTTTTCAAATTCCTTAATCAAATTGTAGAAACGAGGATTTGTTTCTGGATGAATCGTTTGAATCCGAGCAGAATAATCTACATGAGTAATCGCAGGAAGACTTGAACGTGGCACATTCAATTTATCGATTCCAAATAGTTTTTCCTGCTCTGCAGTCATTTTTAATCGAAGACTTTCTTTTACAGGAGCCACAATCAGCATGTAAGGGCTAGGTCGATCGAGCTCAAAATATTCTGATACTTTATCGGCTGCAACTGAAGGCGCAAAAGGTCTAAACGATTCTCGATATTTGATTTTTAAATTCATCACCGATTGCATCTTGGTATTTCTAGGATCTCCAATAATCGATCTTCCTCCCAAAGCTCTAGGACCAAACTCCATTCTTCCTTGAAACCATCCCACCACACTTCCTTCTGCTAAAACTTTCGCAAGCTTAGGAAGCAAGTCTGAATCTTCAAGTTTATCATATTGGGCACCCAAATGGTCGAGAGCGAGCTGTATTTGATCATTCGAAAATCGAGGACCTACATAAGAGCCCTTCATGGAATCTTTCGAATTCACCACACGAGGCTTTTCATGATGTTCATACCAGGCTGACAAAGCCGCGCCCAAGGCCCCACCTGCATCTCCTGCTGCAGGTTGAATCCAAATTTCTTTAAAAGGCCCTTCTCTTAAGATACGTCCATTGGCGACACAATTCAGAGCCACGCCTCCTGCCAAGCAAAGATTCTCCACTCCCAACTCTTTGTGAATAGATTTGGCCAAACGCAATACCACTTCTTCAGTGACTACCTGAATCGATCGTGCCAAATCCATTTCTCTCTGGGTAATTTGTGATTCGGCTTTGCGAGGCGGCCCTTCGAATAAAAGATCGAACTTGCGATTGGTCATCGTCAGACCCGTCGCATAATTGAAGTACTCCATGTTTAGATGAAAGCTTCCATCTTCTTTTAAATCAATGAGATGATTTAATATCAAATCTACATATTTAGGCTCACCGTATGGAGCAAGCCCCATCAACTTGTATTCCCCTGAATTCACTTTAAAACCGGTGTAATAAGTAAAAGCGGAATAAAGCAGACCCAAAGAATGTGGGAAATCAATTTCCCAAACAGGTGTCAGTTTATTTTCTTCCCCTAACCACACTGAGGTTGTGGCCCACTCCCCTACACCATCGAGGCAAAGTACTGCCGCTTTTTCAAAGGGACTTGGAAAAAAAGCAGACGCTGCATGAGACTGATGATGTTCTGCGAAGAGCAAAGGAGGAATTTCTGACTTTTTACATTTTCCAATTTGAGCAAGTGATGTTTTAATCACACTTTTGATAAAAAGCTTTTCTTTCAACCATACCGGCATTGCAGCAATAAAAGAAAAAAAGCCTTTAGGAGCATACGCTAAATAAGTCGAAAGAAGTCGCTCAAATTTCACCAAAGGCTTGTCGTAAAAAACGACCTCGCTCACTTCGCGCAGAGAGATTTTGGCTTCACTCAAACAATATCGAATGGCCTGTTCTGGAAAGCCAGCATCATGTTTTTTGCGCGTAAAACGTTCTTCTTGAGCAGCCGCTATAATTTCGCCATCTTTAATCAAAGCAGCAGCGGAATCATGATAGAAACAGGATATTCCCAAAATATACATAATAACTTATTTACGATTGTCCCAATTGTTTTCAATATAATTTGCCAACAATGTAGCCATAAAATCGTTCCCTTCGCTATTATAATGATCATCGATTTGATAATAAAAATGCTTGTCAGTCGCAGCTTGCATTGCAGGCAAAACATCTAATGCATTTACTGATTTTTTATTTGCCCACTCTAAAACTACATCCTGCATTTCTCTACCCAAAAGTTTCCCATTAGGAAAGTTAAAACCAAGGGGTTTTAAATACTTAAAATATTCCGAAGAAACCTGATATTTTGAAGGCTGTATCAGTATCAACACAGGGGTTGGAAAAAAAAGTTTTTGAATCCCGAGCAAAAAACTGGACGTATAATGATCTTCTCTAAAAATTTTTGCCAACTTTTGATAATGTAAATACTGGTCGGGAATATGCCCTCTGTTAAACAAATGCGGATTAATTTTTCCTTCACAAGCTAAACGGATATATTCCTGGTTTGAACTATCTCTGTATTTTTTAATATCCTGAAAAAAGCAATCTCTAACACCTTTTTTCCATAAAAAAACATCCACAAGTTCTTTCATCGATTTAAACCAATCGATAAAATAAAAACGATGTTTCCACTCATCGGCACGCACATCATTATCTACGTAAAAAGATACGATCACTGCGTCGGGATGGTATTTTTTAAACTGTTTTGCCAACTTGTAATATTGAGGTAGGTCAATTCCTATAATACCTAAATTAAAAACTTCATACCGATAGGGTAAATTTCGAGAATTCAACTTTTTTTCAAGTAACTTATCGATCGTTTCATCATCGTCTACTCCAGCACCGTAAACAAAAGAATCCCCGATTAGAAAAATACGATACACATTGGAAGCTTTTTCAATTTTAAACTCGTCGTCCCTAAAATAATCAGAATTCAAATGAACTTGGTAATAAAATTCAAGATTTTCTACCCATAACTCTCTGCTCTGTTTTGCTTTTAGAGGCGCAAAATGCAGGTAAATTTCTAGAGCAACTAAACAAAAAAGAATGGATAAAAATAAAAGAAAAAAATTCGGTAGGTTTTTTTTAAAAAAGTTAAACAATCTGAGTGTAAACGGATGCTCCCAAAGGACTTTTATCCCCAAGATTTTACATTTATTTAAACCAATGTGCCGGCGGACGGAATCGAACCGTCATGGGCGTGAGCCCACACGATTTTGAGTCGTGCGTGTCTACCAGTTTCACCACGCCGGCTTTTTCCACGGCTTTCAAGAAAACCCATCCCCTACAATTTCCACCTCGAGCGCAATCCTCATGTACAACTCAGTACATTCCGGTCGCTCCCCATGGACGCCTTGTAGCTGGAGCTTTCTTAAAAACCTTTAAAAAGAACAAGTTCAACCTCAAATCAAATTTTTGGAATTTTGTCCAGTTTTCTATTGGATTCATCCTATAGAAGAAATTGGTGTATTTAAAACAGGTTCATCCTGACTTCTCCAATTATCTACTGAACTCGCTGCTCTTACACAACCCAGGGTGCAACGATCTTGGCAGGACTTATAACTATAAAACTCGCGCTTTAAATCCTCAAAAGTGTAATCCATTAAATCTTTTTTAAAAGCATCGCGAGTTTGCGAGCACCAACTCACGACTCCATTTTCATCTACATATAAATAGCGGCTGCCTGCACGACACTTAAAAGGAGCTTCACCTTGCTCGATCATTTGATCTTTATAATCGGTAAATTCTGGAAAACTTTTAGGGATGAGTTTTTTAATTCGCTTATAAACAGCTAATTGCTCCGCATTCAACTTCACCTGACCATCATGATCGTGAATAATCAATACACGAGGCTTAAAACCCATGTTCTTTGCATATTGAATCACTTCAAAAGATTCTTCTGGAGGACAAGATCCCACCACTCCTGATACTACTACATTAAATTTTGCGTGTTCTTTCAAATAGCCCAGTCTCTTTTTAAGTGCATCCAAGACCTTAACGGTAACCTCATTCGGCTTTACTCCATCGATAGAAATTTGCATGTCCTGCAAACCGGCTTCATTTAATTTCTGAATCAATTCCGGAGTGAGATAAAAGCCATTCGAAATCATGGTCGTTTTTAAAAATTTCAATTCATAGCGACAATAACGAATCAACTCGGGCAAATCAGGGTGCATTGTCGGCTCACCCCCAGTCAGATTGATGGAGAAAGCACCCAAATCTTTTAGCTTGGCTGCTCTTTGTTTGAGAATTTGGAGAGGGACTGGATCTGAAGTTTTGTCAAACTCATTACAGTAAGCACAACTCAAGTTACATTTACGAATTACCACCAGCTGGGTAAACCAAGGAGAATATTGAATTCTTTGTAAAAATGGAGTGGGCATGATCAATGACTTAAAACATCTGCAGTATTTACTTTTAAGGCTTGTCGTTTCATCGCCAAAACAACAATCCAGGTTAAATTAGATCCGATTAAAGCAAGATGCAAAATGAGAGGAAGTTGATTCAACAAACACAAAGTCATGAAGAAAAGAGCAAAGAAATCTCGTTTCATCATAAACTGAATTTTACTTAAATTTTTCAGGAAAATATTTCCACCGGACTTTTTACTCTCTCTCTTAACTTCTTTCTCTACTGCTAACAAAGATCCTGAAGAGGTATGTCTTAAGAGATAATAAAATAAAACCAGGAGAGTCATGAGAATTCCAAAGGCAACCATCCAAGATTCTAACATAATCCAGTGAGAATGAGTCTGACGATAAGCACCCACCATCACTCCCAAGAAAAAAGAAAGATAAGTTAAATTATCACCTACTGTATCTAACCATTCTCCCATTTTAGATTGAGAAAGTTTTAACTTTGAAACTTCACCATCACAACCATCTAATACCGAAGCCAAGTTAAACAAAACCCCACCGAGAGCTACTTCCCAATAATGGGCTTTTGCAACAAAATAGCCCGATAAAACGCCTATCAAGGTGACAAGCCCAGTCACATGATTAGCTGAAAGATTGGTGCGAATCAAAAAACGGGTAATGTTGAGCGAAATACGTCGATTAATGTTTTGAGAAATCCAACCATCGGTAGGTTTTCGCAGTTGTTTAAATAAAAAGTTTTCTGCGTAATGCAAGGCTTGAGGGGTATCAACATCCTGCCAGAAAAATTCAGAAATATCACAAGTCCCCATTTTTTGTTCTAGAATTAAAGCTCTCACTCCTTCAGAAATAGAAACATCCCCTTTTGATTGATAAATTTTTTCAATTAATTCAACAAAAGCAGGCTTAGTTCTAAAAATTCCAGTATCAAATGCGTTGTAATCTTTAATTTCTTTTCCAATAGAAGCCACTTTTCCGGATTGAACATTCACTTTTGTGGCATCTTCTAAATCAAAAATTTCATTTAAATTATAATCAACTCCTAAAAGACAAGTGTCCTCTTCAAAAGGAGCATGAAGTATTTTTTCAATGGCTCGACGATCGAAGATATGATCCGCCATCAAAAACAAAAATTCATTTTTCAAATAAGGTTTGGCAGCTAAAAGAGACAGACCATTTGATTTTTGATAATCAGGGTTATAAATAAATTGCAGTTTAACCCCTATAGAAGAATCATTCTGAAGAGACTCTACAATTTCATCGCCTTTATACCCCACTACAATCAACACTTCAGAAATACCTGATAGCTTCAGATTTAAAATGGCTCTTTTAATCAGAGTCAGGCCACAAACTTTACGAAGAGGCTTGGGAACATCGTCCTGAGAACGCTTTAGCCGACTTCCATTTCCGGCAGCAAGAATGACCGCTTGAGAAACCATGAATTCACTTTCTTGAATGTTATTAACTAGTTAGACTCGCAAAATTTCCCTTTTATAAACAATGACTTGCTGAGCGTCAATGGTAAATATTCTTTTTACATTCTTCATTAATTCTGCTAGCTTAGCGCACCTTTATCATGACGAATATAACTCAAAAAAAGCCAAACAAATTTATTAAACACTCCCTTTGGATCAGTTACCTTCTCTTAGCTGGTGGAGTGCTGCTCTTAATCTGGCTTATTCAGCATATTGGTACAGAACTCATTCTAGATTATCTTAAAAAGTTAGGATGGAATTTCATCCCCTTTCTTTCCATATCCTTTTTTACTTTTATCTTTTTTACCTTTAGCTGGAATGCTTTTTTAAAAGGCCATCACTATCAAATGAAGTTTTGGCGACTCTTCATGTTGAAAACCACTGGAGAAGCTGTCAATACAATGAACCCTTTAGGTTTTGGAGGGGGGGATCCTGTTCGCATCTTTTTGATGAAAAAAGATATCCCTGTCGCTGAAAGTACTGCAAGCGTAGTTGTAGATCGCACTTTGAATTCCATCGCACTTGTTGTCTTCATGTTGATCGGCATACTCATTGCTTTTATAAAATTTGATCTTCCACGCCCCTTGCAAATTGGCTTTCCCCTCTCACTTCTCTTTATTTTTTGGATGACCTACTATTGGTACAAACGCCAACATGAAGGAGTCTTTCAGTTTTTAGTAGAATGCCTCATTAAACTGAAAATCAAAAAAAATTGGCCCGAAGAAACACTACAAAAATTAAAAGAAATCGATCGTTATATTACTGATTTCTACCAACATAATAAAAAAGGCTTTTACTTTGCCCTCAATCTACAAATGATCTGCAGAATTTTAGGTGTCTTGGAAATATATTTAGCGGCTTACTATCTCGGCTTTTCAATGGATTTCATTTCAGCCTATCTTCTCGCTTCAGTCACCGTAATCATCAACCTCATTTTTGTATTTATTCCTGGTTCCGTAGGTGTGATGGAGGGAGCCTATGCTGGAATTTTCATGCTCACTCATCAAGATCCTGCCATTGGAACTTCAATCGGAATTCTACGTAGAATAAGGGTTTTGCTCTGGTCTGCTGTGGGGCTTTATTATATTTACCATCAAGATCGCAGAACACGTCTGCAACTTAAAAAATTGAGTTTGGAAATAGACGAATAATTTCGATAGAATCTCCTCATGCAAAATTCACGGGGTTTCAAAAAAACGATCAAGATTTTTTTAGCAAAACTGCTCGCCCCTCTTTTTGTTTTGTACCAAAAGAAATTTCCAAAGCACTTTGAAAAAGCAATCGAGAATGCTGGCGGCCTTGATTACTCTGCCATGCAAAGTGAATTTAACAGCCTACATCAGATTTTCTTCCAAAACATGCTTTCTAAAATCCAGTTCGATAAATACGACCTGGAAAATATTCGACAAGCAGCTCAAGACGGCCAAATTGTCTATATGATGAGAAATTGGGGCCAAATCGAATACAATTTTTTTAACTCTCTTTTTCTTAAAGAAAATTTGCCTCTCGCAGCTCATGCAAATTTAATTCACATGTTTTGGTGGATGCCCATCAAAAGTTTTTTATATAAAATCATTGCTCGACTTCATAATTTTTACACAAAAGGAT
This sequence comes from uncultured Pseudomonadota bacterium, assembly GCA_964470915.1. Lineage (GTDB taxonomy): Bacteria > UBA10199 > UBA10199 > JADFYH01 > JADFYH01 > CAYPXN01. Next base: position 71,903 of record CAYYEM010000003.1, on the reverse strand, counting down.
CTTTTCCAGATCTTTCTGAAACAGAAGCGCTCTCCACTTGCCTTCAAAAAGGAGAAAGTCCTTTTGTTTTTTTAAATCTACCCATTCTGCTTAACTCTTCGAAAACATCGAAAGAAGATCTGCTGTTACCGATTTTAGAATATGCAAAAACTTTAACCGCTGATAAAAAAATCACCCTCATTCCACTTGATTTTCTTTACGATCGTCGACCTGGCAAAGCAAACAAGTCGTTAATCGATATTCTTTTCGGTGAAAAAGAAAATCCAGGCTCATTCCGTAAACTTGTTTTATTTTTTAGAAACTATCGAAAACATGCTGTCGCCAAGGTTGGTGATAGTTTAGAGATTCACAACTTTCTCCAAAAACATGCAGAACTTCCCTTGGAGGAACAAAGTCGAATTTTAAGAAATCAACTCCATCAGGATTTTTACAAAGATATTTTTACCGTCACTGGACCTGCCTTGAGAAGTCGAGACAGCATGATCGACCTCACCTTACAAGACAAAAAATTACGTCAAAATTTATTACAGCTCGCTCCAGAACTTAAAAAGCCTATAGACTCTCTCTATCTTGAGTCTCAAGAAATTCTCGAAGAAATCGTGGCAGACCCTAACTACACCTACCTCGATCTTTGGGATCTGATTTTACGTTGGGTCTATAAAAACATTTATGATGGTCTCATGATTGATGAAGAAGGTTTGTCTCGAATAAAAGGTTACGCTAAACACTCTCCTTTAATTTTAGTGCCTTCTCACCGTTCCCACATGGATTATCTTTTATTGACTGATCTTTTTTACCAACAAAAGCTTTCGATGCCTTTGGTGGCAGCAGGAGCAAACCTCTCCTTTTGGCCGATGGGACATCTCTTTCGTAAATCAGGCGCATACTTTCTAAGAAGGAATTTTGGAAGCGATCCTCTCTATCCTCTTTTATTCAAAACCTATATCAAAACACTTTTAAAAGAGGGCTATTTCCAAGAATTTTTTATCGAAGGCACTCGATCTCGAACGGGAAAGCTAGAAGAACCACGCACCGGCATGCTTTCTTTATACCTTGATTGTTATTATGAAAATAAAGAAAAGGATTTTTATTTTATCCCCGTCTCGATCAATTATGAAAAAGTAATCGAAGACAAATCTCATGTACGTGAATCAAAAGGTGCCAAAAAAGAAAAGGAAAGTTTTTGGGATTTGTTAAAAGTCGGGAGATTTCTCAAACATCGATACGGTCATGTCTACGTCAACTTTGGAAAAGCTATTTCCATCAAAGATTACCTCGAGCAGAATTCTCTTAAAGCACAATCCAGTGATTCTGAAAAAAGAAGCACTGTCAGAAATCTGGCTGATGAAATTTCCAGAGAAATTGAAAAGGTAAGCGTTATCACAGCCCCCAATCTGGTCGCAGCGGCCTTGCTAGCGCATAACAAAAGAGGTCAAAATCTATCTGAATTAAAAGAAAAAATTTCCTCTTATCAAAAAGCGCTTCGACTTCACAAAACACTTCTGAGTAGCACCTTGCAACAAAACCCTGATCAGGCAATTGAGCAAACTCTGAATCAATATCTCAAGCAAGGGCATCTTCAGTTTCATCGAGATGAAAAAGAAAATTTCTTCATTCTTGAAGCTAATCAACGCGCCTATTTAGATTATTATAAAAATGCTCTTTTACCTCCCCTTGCTCATTTATCTATAGGTGCCTGGATCATTGTGGAAGCCCAAGAAACCATTTCAAAATCACAATTTAAAACTCAATACGCTTTGCTTCAAAAATGTTTCTCTCATGAGTTTATTAAAATTCCTTTATCTGCCGAATCATTGGAAGATTTAAAAAGCTTAAAACTTATTTCTTTAGACGACAAAAACAAAATTAATATTAGCCAAACAAAGGAACTGAAAGAGTTTAGCCAGCTCATTTCAAACTTTGTGGAATCTTATCAAACTAGCGCTCAAGCGCTTGATCAATTTCAATTTTTAAAGTGGGATGAAAAAACTCTCATTCAAAAAATATTATCTTACGGCAATACCCTTTACCTGAAGGGCGATTTAAAATATCCGGAATCTTTATCTCAATTTCTGATTAAAAACGCTATTCACACGCTGAGAGATGAAGGACTGCTTTTGTCTCATGAAAAGGAAATGGGTAAAAGAGGAAGGAAAATTTATTCGAGCAAAAATACAAATAATGAACTTAAAAAGTGGATGGAAATATTTTCTGGAAAATTTTATCCTGCCGAAAAGCAAGATCTCACTAATTTACAAAGCAACTCTTAGTATCGAATCTGATAATTTCTGCCAACCAAGTTATATCCTGCAGGACTCCGTTGAGCACGTCTCCATAAATAACTGACCTGACCTCTTTCATTTGCGGTCACAGTCACCTCATGATTATCAGACGTCCCATTAGAAATTTCTAAATTGCTCGAAATGATTCTTCCATTTGCATCTAATAAGCTAGATCGAATTTGCCCTGCTTCCTCCCAAGCCACTACAAAAGCACCGGCTTCATCGCTCGTCGCTGAAAAACTAGAACCAGGGGGAAGTGAGTTGAGTGAAATCTGAGCACTCTGAGGCCGTCCATCCGGTTTTAACACCATGCCTCTTAAACCTTGATTACTTTGCCATACCACGAGAGAGTTATCATTAGGCAAAATAGCTACCTTGATACCAGTCGCTGTGCCAGGGTTTCCAATCGAAAAAGTAGTCGAAGCCCCTAGGCCAGTTCCCACATTAAAATAACGAAACCGAACTTGCCTTTCTCCATTATTACCTGCCAACAAACCAGCCCACGCCCAGTCTCCCTGAGCAGAATCCGCCATGTCACTAGCTAAAACAGAAGTCCCAGCTTCACTTAAAGTCATTACACTCCTCTGCACATTATCGGGGCCATAAGTTCTCGCACAAACGCCACAAGAAGAAGAATTTTCATTGCTCACCACTCTAAAAGATCCATCCGATTGAAGTGAAACAGATCCCATAATCACAGGATTATGATTTTCAAGCGGCACAATAGGAAAGCTATTCCCTTGAGCTTGACCAGCAGCAGAATATCGACGTGCTCTTAACCCTGAAGGAGCATCAGGACCCATACTATTGGTCCATGCCAGCAAAACATTTCCAGCATCATCATTTGAAATGCTAGGCAGTAAACTCACGGCATTTTGTGGTCGTTCCACTTCCACCAAATTTCCTGGAGTTCTTGCATCAGAAAAAATTTTCAAATTCACAACAGAAGCATTACTGTAGTCCGTCCAAGTCACGGCTAATTGTCCATTAGAATTCAGTTTGGCTGCAAAACCCTGATTTGTTCCTGTGCTCACAGGCGTTACTGAATACTCAGCGCCTTGAACTTCTATTGTTCTCGGAGGTGCTAAAGTCGATCCATCAGGAGCCATGTTATCAGGTGCACCACAAGCTGTTAACAGAGCTCCCATTCCTAAAGTGGCTCCAGAAAACTTGGCCCCTTGAGCAAGCCAAGAAACTCTTGAAAGAATTCCCGATCCTGACTCTACAAAAGCCGCTTCGCTTAAAGCCGCTACTTTGTAAGAAAGACCCACACTTCTAAAAATACCCGAAAGTCTTGAAACTGCAAAAGGCGCAGCCAAAGCAAGCGCGGAAGTTCTCCAATCTCC
>CAYYEM010000003.1:45635-68175 GCA_964470915.1 uncultured Pseudomonadota bacterium | reverse complement strand
TTCTTTCATTTCCATAAACCCTTTTACAGTTGAAGGAGTTTGGTGTTTTTTCTATTCTGAGAGTGATTTGAACTGATCAGGATGAAGCCCTTGTAAACCATTATTCCTGAGTCATTACATAGGAGATTCCATGAAGAAAAAATGGCTTTTATTACCCCTCGCTTTTCTTGCTTTGAATGCTTGTTCGTCAGGATCTCAAGTTGTAAGGCCTAAGGTTTCCAAAAATCCTATGGAAAACTACCCAAATTGCCAAACAAAAATGCCTGTGGCTCTCGATCGTTTTAAAACTGAAAATGTGAGCTTCAATTGGTGGAATGATAATATTGCCACCAGCTCTCGTGAAGTCGCTGTAGAAGAATTAGTGAACTCAAATTGCTATACAGTGTTGGAAAGAGAGGAAACAGCTTCAGCGCCTCAAGGAATTATGAATGAAAAGAAAATTGCTCGAAGTCCAGAAGCCAAAAAAACAAAAGCAGCACAATATAAACAAATGAAAGTAGCAGAAAATTTAATCTCTTTTGCTCTCACGGGTCTCACTAAAGAAAAAGAAGGATTTGATTTTGGATTCCTTACTGCCATTGCTGGAGCCCTGGTGGGGGGAGATGGTGGAGATGCTATCGCTGCAGTAGGGGGTAAAGTAAGAAGTAGCAATATTTACATGGCCTGCAAACTCATCAATACTAGTTCAAGTGAGATATTAGCTTCCTCTCATGTCAAAGTGAAAGCCAGCAGTTTCGGAATCACTTTTGATACTGGAGCTATCAACAATGGTGGCTTTGGAGTAGGAGAAGTAGGCTATTTTAAAAATTCAAAAATTGGAAAAATGATGGCGGATGTGGTGCACAAATGTTCTGTGCAACTCACTCAAAATTATTATCGCACCCACGGAGCGCTCAGCATAAAAACAAATCTCAATCCAGAGGATGACGCTTCTCCTCAGTCGTTAAAAAAGTAAGGTTTAAAAAGAAATAGGCCGCTCTCCACCTGAGGCGGACGAACGGCCCATTCTTGGTTGATGTCCTTCCCCGCATAGGCGGAGAAAGGAGGTCAAATTTGAGGTAGATGCTTTACTAAATCTTCTTTTAATTGAAAAGGATTTAATGGCTTTTGCAAAATAGCTGAAAAATCCATTCCATCAGGCATCGCCTGAGCTAAAGCTTCACTGAGATAACTCGCTAAAGCTACTACTTTCACATTTAAATTGTATTCCCTTAATTTCTTTAGATTTTTCACACCTTCAGGCCCCAGTATTGTAAGATCCATAATCACTAAAGAAACATTCGCTTTTTTCATTTCACGAAAAAGCTGCTCCCAATCTTTTACCATGCGAAGCTCTAAATCCTCAGGCAGGGTTTCCTTAATCAGGTCGAAATTAGTGGTTTCAGTATCCACTAAAAGTACTCTTTTAGGCTTCTCATGAACAACAAGTTCAGCTTCTACAGCAGGCTTAGATTCTACTTTCTTGGCCCAATCTTTGAGATGTTTCTCCAACTGACTCAATTTTTTATCCAGGCGGTCAATAGAATTGGGTTGTGGAATACCCATGATTCTAAACAGGGTATGTCTTATATTTTGTAGGGGGATTCTTTCTGCCATCTCAAACTCCTTTGTTATAATCTAAAAGAGTAAGAGAACTGCTTTCGATACTTATCTGAAAATATCCAAGGCAATTCTCACTCATTGACTGTCAAAAAACGGATCGGACAATAGCTTCGATATCGAAGTTGTCAATTGTAAAAAAATATTTTTTATTTTTTAGATTTTACTTAGATTAAGATTCTAGAAAACACCAAGACTTATGTTAATAACCTAAATATTCTTTAGCTAAAGTTCGAGGATTTTTGTCTTTATTGAAAATTCCTGTCAAGTAACAAAAGCCTACGCCCAAACCAACCACAGCAGCTACTCCCAGTAAAGGCAAACCCACGCTCCTGACTCGAGATCTCAACACTATATTTTCAGCTAATAACAATTCTTCTTCGGCTGCAGGAACTGCCAAACGACTCATCATGCCCAAACCCAAACGTTGTGTCGCCAAACTTTCTCCCGCAGCAAGCCTTTGCATCATCAGTCTACGCGTCATAAAATTAGCTCCACCCACCTCAGCGGCTCCTCCTTCAAGAGCCGCACCCTCTACCACTCCATAACGCTTCATCAGATTTGTTACTGGTACTGTTTCGGTATACTCTAAATAAGTAATGGGTTTTGGCGCACGAAACTTAAGGCCAAATAAATTTACTTTGGGAGTTTCAACCGCCAAACTCATTCTCAATTTCATACTTCGCAATTGGAGCAAAGACTCTAAATTCAATTTCGATGAACCTGTGAGTATCTCAAGTTCACGGGCTGCGCGTGAATAGAGCGCCCCCTGAGTCAATATAGTAGAACCCAAAGAAAAAACGCGATTTTCAGTGGAACCTTGAGGCATGTGTCCGTATAAATCAAACCAAACACTCGACATTTCATAAATTCCATAGCCGGATAAGGCAGCAATGCCTAAACCCAAAGGGCTGCGACCCATAAAAGGAATAGCGCGCGAAAACTGGTTAGCAAAGTAATTATATAAAACTCCAAAACGAGGGAGTTTCCATGGGGCTGGCCAAAAATTTCTAAAATAAGGATCCGCAAAACAAGCAGCTAGTACAATGGGCCAAGTAATCGTGAAGTACAAATGATCTTTTGCTAAATTTGAACGAGACTTCGCTGTTTGGATATTAATGAAACGACGTGTATTGCGGCTTGTGGTATCTCCATCCGCATAAAGTTGCCCGCCATGGATAATCCCCTCTTCCCGACTATTTCCAGTCACACTGCCGCCCACCATACTCAAAAAATTGGTGGTATACATCTGCCACACAAAAGGAGCCGAAAAAAGATGTTCCACTGCCACAAAGCTTAAAGCAACCGCTCCTTTTTCGCCTAAAACTCTGTTTCTGAAATATCTCCAATCAAAGTAAATGGGAACGCCTTGAAAGCCAGTCCATTGACTGTTTTCTTCATCTGTATAAATCCGCAAACCTGCTAAAATATTTAAATCTAAATGCCCATCTTTTTCCCAATAAGGATAATGCAACTCTCGCACATACTTTAAATCTTCTGGCTTCCATTCAGGAATCGCTTCCAATTCAGTTGGACTTGATTGAGCAAGCAACTCTTCTTCAACACGATGGGTGACAGATACGCCAAGACCTTTTGAGATCAGAACCTCAGGATCCATATAATAATTAAAGAGTTTCAAGGCATCCTTTGAATCAAGAAGGAATTGCTTACCTTGACGATCGATTAAAACAAAACGGTCTTTCTCATCAATATTTCGATTATTATCTAAATCCTGAACTTGAAAGCTCAATTCTTTTTTGGAAGGTTCGATCGCTTGAGCTGGAATTAAATCGCTATAAAAGCGAAAGGGATCTCTTTCATCTCCTTTCACTAACAGCGCAGACTGAGTCACGTCGAATTGGTAAGTGTTAAGTGTGCCCACAATAATCTCCCCATAGTATTTAAACTATACTCAAAGCACCAATCGGTTACTTAAAGAAAGAGTTGCTAAGATATTAGTCTTTAAATCGTTTGATTGACAAAACTGGTTTTTTGACCGATCTGAGTATCCGCTTATGTTTCATCGATCAACTAAAATCTGTGTTCGCTTCGGTGATTGCGATATGTTTGGTCATTTAAACAATGCCAAATACATTACCTACATGGAACAAGCCCGTGTAGACTATTTTCGTGATTTCCCGGGAGTAAATTTTAAAGCTCCCCAAGAATCTGTCCGTCATTCTATGATATTGGCCAAAGTAATTTGTGATTATAAATCTCCCGCCATGATGGACGAAGTCATTGAAACAAAAATTCGTACTTCTAAATTGGGGAAATCTAGTTTTGAGATGGAATATCAACTTGCAGAAGAAACTACAGGTAGAATCGTGGCTACAGGCCTAACGGTAGGAGTGATGTTTGACTATAAATCTGGCAAATCCGTTTCTATTCCAGAAGAATTTAGAAAAAAATTTGAAGAAGTAGAAAAAAGAAAGTTCTAACGGAAAGTAATTTCAAGGACTTCCAACTCACGACTCCCCTTAGGGGTAACAATTTTTGCTGCATCCCCCACTTTTTTTCCAATCAGGGACCTCGCAATAGGCGATTGAATACTAATTTTACCCTGCTTCACATCTGACTCATCTGCACCCACAATTTGATATTCCATTTCCTCATCAGAGTTGACGTCCAGCACTTTAACAGTAGCACCAAAAACAATCTTATCGTGATCTAAAGTAGCAGGATCAATCACCTGAGCACGAGCAATTTTATCCTCAAGTTCAGTCATGCGCGATACAATCTGACCTTGACGATTTTTAGCTGCATCATAATCTGCATTCTCTGACAAATCTCCATGATCGCGTGCCACTTCAATCGCTTTGACAATCTCTGGCATTTCGACTGATCGGAGCCTTTTCAATTCATCTTTTAATTTTTGTAAGCCTTGTGGAGTTATAGGAATTTTATCATCATGCATAAACATTCTCATGGTTCGACAAGCTCACCACAAACGAAACAAAATCGATCGCCCTGAGCTTGTCGAAGGGTCATAACAATTTGTATTGGGCTTGAACTTGAGGACTGTGACTGCGCGGAATATGATCCAACCAATCTACTTCCACCCGCACTTTTTTATTGCCATCTCGTGACAAGAAAAATACCTCACCATGCTCACAACCATAATCAAAAACTTCTTTTGTAATTTTCACATCATTTTCACAATAAGATTTCAATTTATCCCAATTTCCTTCGCGAAAAAATCGAATGGCATCCAAACCATGAGCGGTTTTGCCGACATTTAAAGTCGCCTGTGCGACGGAATCCAAACTCACCCGATGTCCTAAACGCTGAGTCAAATCATCCAACATGTCAAACACCGGTAGTTTGTCGATATTCACGGTAAAATAAGGCTGCAAAACAGGTAAATCGAAGCGCTTCACGTTAAAGCCCACAATCAGCTTTGCATCTAGAAGATGATTTTCCATCCGGCTCAACTCATTTTCTAAAAAATGGCGATACTGATTTTCTTCGTAATCATAAATACAGCAAACTGAAACGCCCAACTCACCAAAATTTCTCCCCCCCACCTCTTCAAAAGTGCGTTTGGTTTCAAGATCGAGAACAAGACAACCCGCTTTCATAAGCTCTCCAGTTAAAACTAAAAAGTTTTGGGATAATTTTAAAAACTTTAAGGAAAATCTCGCTGTATCAAGTCACTTTTTGCCTAGGGAGTAGCGTCTTGAAGTTTTGAAAAATTGTCTCGAAACTTTTTAGAAAATAATGATAATTTTACATTACTAAAATGCAGCTAAAATGGAAGATAAATTTATCTCAGAATACTTCTCTGCCACCCAATCTGCAATTTGTAGTTCACTCGCTTTATAAGAAGTCGCCAAGGCAAGACATTTCATTCCAGCATCGTGGGCTGCTTCAATTCCCCAGATCGAATCTTCAATCACCAAACATTCTTGGGGTAAAACAATTTCTGAACTCGACACATAATCACGATTCACCGCATCTAAGGCTTTGAGATAGCCTTCTGGATTTGGTTTGCCACGTTTCACATCTTCAGCTCCAACCAAGATTTGAAATAAATCACGAATCTTACCTCGCTCCAACCAAGCTTCAATCTCAGATCTTAAAGCTCCAGAAACAATCCCAAGATAATATTTACTGGAAAGCTTTTTGATAAAATCGACTGAGCCCTCGATAAACAAATCTTGTTTCTGAATTTCTTCCTGATAATACTTTGCTTTTTCCTGAATCAGTTGATTCAGGAAACTTTCTTCTACTTTTTTGCCTTGATCTTTCAAAACAGTACCAAAGGCATCATGATCATCATAACCTAAATATTTTTGATAATAATCTTCTTTAGATAATGCAATGCTTTGACGAGCTAAAGTTTTTTGAAAAAGTGAACAATGCAGAAACTCATCGTCTACAATCACTCCATTAAAATCAAAAAAAATGGCTCTAAGCAAAGCTCATCTCCTTTAAATCTTTCGATACTTCAAAAGAAGCTTCGGTCGCTTTTTTAACATCTTCCACACTGACTCCGGGTGCAAGCTCAAGGAGTAACAAACCCTTGGGGGTAATATCAAAAACACACAAATCAGTAATAATTCTGGAAACTACTTTTTTACCAGTAAGGGGTAAATTACATTCTTTAAGAATTTTAGATTTACCGTTTTTAGCAACGTGCTCCATGGTTACGATTACACGTTTTGCGCCAGCCACCAAATCCATGGCTCCCCCTGGACCCTTCACCATCTGTCCTGGAATCATGTAATTCGCAATGTCTCCATTTTCTGCCACCTGCATGGCGCCCAAAATACACAAATCGATATGGCCCCCACGAATCATGGCAAAAGAAGTCGCATGGTCAAAAATCGAAGAGCTGGGAATCATGGTGACAGTTTGTTTGCCAGCATTGATCAAATCAGCATCTACTTTATCTTCTGTTGGAAAAGGGCCTACACCGAGTAAACCATTTTCAGAATGAAGCATGACATCCATGCCTGGAGGAATATGATTCGCCACTAAAGTGGGCATTCCAATTCCTAAATTCACGTAAGACCCATCATATAATTCTTGGGCCGCACGTTGGACAATTTGATCTCGGGTTAAAGCCATAGTCATTTACCTCTTTGTAATCGTTCTTTGCTCTATCCTTTTTTCATACTTAGGCCCCTGGATAATTCTTTGCACAAATATACTGGGCGTATGAATAAAGTTAGGGTCAAGTTCGCCGGGCTCCACAAGCTCTTCTACCTCTGCAATGGTAATTTTCCCTGCCATCGCCATAAGAGGATTAAAATTTTGAGCTGTCAGATGATAAATTAAATTACCATGTGTATCGCCCTTCCATGCCTTCACCAAAGCATAATCTGCTTTCAAAGGGGCTTCTAACACATATTCTTTTCCATCAATCTTGCGAGTTTCCTTACCTTCTGCCAGTAAAGTGCCAGCACCGGTAGGAGTAAAAAAACCACCAATGCCTGCTCCACCCGCACGAATTCTTTCAGCGAGCGTTCCCTGAGGATTTAATTCCACTTGAAGTGATCCATCGAGAAATTGTTTCTCGAAAGTTTTATTTTCACCCACATAGCTGGAAATCATTTTTTTGATCTGACGGGTTTGAAGCAATAAACCCAAACCAAAATCATCCACTCCTGCATTATTGCTAATCGCGGTAAGATTTTTAATCCCCTTGTCTCGCAAGGCAATAATCAAATTTTCAGGAATGCCGCACAATCCAAAACCTCCAACCATTAAAGTGGCTCCATCAGAAATATCGGCAATGGCTTCTGCAGCAGTTTTATAGACTTTGTTCATGAATATTCTCCTATCCCCTTCTTATCTTAAGAGAGGGGAAGTATGTCCATAAAAAAATCCCCCAAGCTCTCGAAAGAACTTGAGGGATTTAACCTATCATGAGGAAACAAGATATTAGATAGCGTTAGCGCCAGTTTCACCTGTTCGAATACGGATAATTTCTTCAACCGCAGTAATGAAGATTTTTCCATCTCCAATGCGACCTGTCTTGGCTGCTTTTTGAATCACATCCACGACTTTTTTTACATCTCCCTCATTCACTACGAGTTCAATTTTTACCTTAGGTAAAAAATCAACCACGTATTCAGCACCTCGGTAAAGTTCGGTATGTCCTTTTTGACGACCAAATCCCTTTACTTCAGAAATAGTCATCCCTTGAATACCTACTTCTTGGAGCGCACTTTTTACTTCATCCAACTTGAAAGGTTTTATGATGGCTTCTATTTTTTTCATAATTATTCCTTATTTCTTATTCCCTCCGCACCTCCCCTCCATTGAAGGGGAGGTTTCGGTGGAAATATAAATTTTAATAAATGTAACCTTCTTCTCCATGTTCTGCAAGATCGAGACCTTGAGATTCAACTTCTTCATTAGGTCGTAATCCTATCACTGCTTTTACAATATAAGCAATCACCACAGTTGCCACTATTGAAAGCACGATCGTCAAGCCCATGGCTTTAAGTTGTTCAACCCACAAGGTTTTACCAACAATGTCTTTGAGGTTCGTAAGAAGATTTGCATTCACATCTGCTGTCGCAAAGATGCCTGTTACAAAGGCGCCTAAAGTTCCACCCACGGCATGTACACCGAAAGTATCAAGCGCATCATCATAACCAAACCAATGTTTCATTTTGACTACAGCAAAGAAAGGAACAAGCCCTGCCAAAATTCCAATAATCACGGCAGAACATGCATTCACAAAACCTGCAGCAGGAGTAATCACAACCAATCCAGCGACTGCACCAGAACAAAATCCCAACACACTAGGCTTGCCACGGAAAAGCCACTCGGCCATTCCCCACACAAAACAAGCAACGGCTGCCGCAAGAGTAGTGGTCATGAAAGCATTAGCAGCCACACCATCTGCTGCAACAGCTGATCCTGCGTTGAATCCATACCAACCTACCCAAAGCATTCCAGTACCTACCATACAAAGCACCATACTATGGGGAGGCATAGGTTCTTTGCCGAAACCGAGTCTCTTGCCCAAAATCATACAAAGCACCAAAGCGGACCAACCTGAAGACATGTGAACTACCGTTCCACCTGCAAAGTCGATTGCTTTAATCCCTGCATCTGCATTCCACACACCGTTCATGAAACCATTCACTCCCCAAACCATGTGGGCTAAGGGGAAATAAACAACCAACATCCATAAAGCGACAAAAAGCATGATCGCAGAAAACTTCATGCGTTCAGCAATCGCACCAATAATCAGTGCTGGAGTAATGATTGCAAACATCATTTGATACATTGAAAATATATTTTGAGATACCCAATAGGAATAATCGGTATTGGGATTTGAATCGACGCCTTTTAAGAAAGCAAAGTTCATCCCTCCCAGAAAAGGGCCTCCTTTATCAAACACCATACTATAACCAAAAGCCCACCATAGTAAGGTAACGAGTCCGGTAATTCCCAAACATTGAGCAAGCACCGATAAAACGTTTTTCTTTCGGACCAAGCCACCATAAAAAAGTGCCAAGCCTGGTAAAGTCATAAATAAAACTAAAGCTGCTGAGGTCATCATCCAACTGTTATGACCTGGACCAGCACCAGAAACTTTTGAAGTCACTTTGGAATCTGCAGAATCAGAGCCTCTTGCAGTATTATTAATGTAAGCTTCCAAATCGTTCACTCTTTCTTCAAGAGTGGGATCTGCTTTAGCTGCTGGAGCTGCTGCTGGAGCTGCCGCTGGAACTGCTTCAGCTTGAGCTATTTCGATACTTGTGTCTGCAAAAGCTTGCATACTGAAAGGTGCTGCCAAACACAGCACAAACAGAAACAAGACCAGGCGTATGAGCCATTTAGGTTTATGGGTGAACATTCGTTTCCTCCTTATATTAGGTTAAACAAAAATTATTAAGAATCTCTCCCCACGAATTTCTACCATGAAGAGAGATTCTTGAGGGGATAGGGTATGCCATCCAAACTAGCAATCTACGTACCAAAAACAAAATAAACTAAGTGTTTGATTATTCATATTTTTTTTGATTTATATCTTTTGTGGAAGTTGGCAAAATTGCCTAAATTTTAATCGCTTGCTCAAGATAGGCTCTCTTATGAATCATACTCCTTCATATGTTTGGATTTTTCCTTTTGCAGGACTTCTACTTGCCATTGCCTTGTGTCCTCTGTTTCTTCATCATTTTTGGGAAAAAAATAAAAACAGAGCCATCCTCACTACTCTTTTTGCTCTTCCCACTCTGGCTTATGTTTTTTTTGAAGCGGAATACACAGCTCTATTTCATAGTCTTCATGAATATTTTTCTTTTATTTGTTTAGTAGGATCTCTCTACATTATTAGTGGAGGCATTTCACTTAAAGGAGATTTGAAAGGCACTCCCAAAATTAACACTTTATTACTCCTGATAGGATCTGTTCTTGCCAGTGTTATTGGAACTACGGGTGCTAGCATGCTTTTGATCCGAGTGTTTTTGAAAACAAATTCGGAAAGAAAAAACACCTGGCATCTTCCTGTATTTTTTATTTTTTCAGTTAGCAATTTCGGAGGTTTACTCACGCCCTTGGGAGATCCTCCCCTCTTCTTAGGTTTTTTAAATGGGGTTCCTTTTCAATGGACCTTCACCTTGCTTCCCGAATGGATTTTGTCGATTGTTTATCTTTTAATCATCTTTTATGTGTGGGATTCTAAAGTTTATCGGCAGGAAAAAGTAAAAGATTTAATTGAAGATGAAACTCATCTAGAAGCTCTTAAAATTAAGGGTTCGTGGAATTTTATTTTACTTTTAGGAGTCATGGGCGCGATTTTTCTACCCACTCCTTATCGTGAGTTTGCAATGATTGCACTCACACTACTCTCATTTTTCTTCACCCATAAAGAAATTCATGCCTTCAATCAGTTTAGCTTTGCACCCATTATTGAAGTCGCGATTTTATTTGCAGGCATTTTTATTACTATGGTTCCTGTATTGAAAATATTGCACTTCAAAGCTCCTCAAATGGGTTTCTCCGAAGCTTGGCAATATTTTTGGGCGACAGGCTTGCTTTCTTCCTTTTTAGACAACGCACCCACTTATCTTACTTTTTTCAATATCGCAAAATCTTTGGGATTGCAGGACAATCATTTAATTGCAGGCATTCCCGAGAATTTACTAAGGGCAATTTCTCTCGCTGCTGTATGGATGGGAGCCAATACTTATATCGGCAATGGACCTAATTTTATGGTGAAAGCAATTGCAGAACAACAGGGTTATAAAACATTGAATTTCGGATCTTATTTTATCTTATCTTTTGCGATTCTTAGCCCACTCTATCTACTCACAACATTCTTGTTTTTATAAAAATTTAATGTTTAAGGAAGTGCCTTACACTGGTTACCACTACTCCCTTTTTAAACATCAGTGTTCCACGCACCAGCAAAGCGCTTTGATTGTGTAGCATCTGCTGCCACCATTTTGCGGGAACAAACTCAGGCATAACGACGGTAATGAGTGTTTCAGGATCATCTGCTTGCAATTGATCGATATAATCCACCAGAGGTTGAACTATCGAGCGGTAGGGTGTTTCTAACACTACGAGCGGAATTTCCAAACCCCACTCTTTCCAAATATCACGAATTATTTCGGTTCTTTCAGGATTTGTCGCAATATAAATCGCTTGGACATTATCTGAAATCGACTTCGCATAAATAATCGCTTTCACGGTTCCTTTATGAAAAGTAGAAATAGGAATTAAAACTCGATGATGATGGGGCTTTACCAAATCCAGTGCTTTGGGGGAAAGCTGTGAAATGATGCTTTCATAATGTCGACGAATGGCGAGAAAAACCATGACAAGCAAGGGAATAAAAATAATCACCATCCAAGCCCCATGGGTAAATTTAGTGAGAGCAATCACCAGCATAGCAATGCCGGTTGTGATAGCTCCTACACCATTCAGCAAAGCCCGTGGCAACCACCAAGCTCCCTTTAAAGAAATCCAATGTATCACCATGCCAGACTGAGATAGTGTAAAAGAGATAAATACACCTACCGCATAGAGAGGCACTAAGTGATGTGTATTTCCTTGAAATAAAACTAATAAAGCTCCTGAAACTAATCCTAAAACAATAATCCCATTAGAAAAAGCTAAGCGATCTCCCAAGTTGGCAAGTTGTCGTGGCAAGTAGCCATCTCGAGCCAGAAGGGATGCCAACATAGGAAAACCAGAAAAACTGGTGTTAGCTGCTAAAAACAAAATGAGAGCTGTAGCGGCCTGCAACAAGTAATAAAAATAGTTTCGACCAAATACATGTTCTGCAATCTGACTGACGACTGTTGCTTTTTCAGCAGGTAACACATGATAAAATCTTGCAAGTTCCGTCACACCCAAGAAAAGGGTCATAAGAATAATTGCCATTAAAACTAGAGTAATATTGGCATTCTTGGATTCCGGCGGATTAAAAGCCGGCACTCCATTTGAAATAGCCTCCACACCAGTAAGTGCTGCGCAACCCGAAGAGAATGCTTTCAAGATGAGAAAAAAACTCACCATATCGAGGGATTCTAGAGAGGGAAATATGTTTTCAGGAACGGCTGAAAGACGTGGTTTAGGTGCGAAGAAATATTCGTAAAATCCCACAGAAATTAAGATAAAAAATGTGACCACAAAAAGGTAGGTAGGAATCGAAAAAATAGTACCCGACTCTTTGACTCCACGTAAATTCATTAAAGTAATAAATGCGATGAAAAATAAACCAATCACGATTTTATAAGAATAGAGTTCTGGAAGAGCTGAAGTGATGGCTGCTACTCCCGAAGCGGCACTGACAGAAACGGTCAAAACATAATCGATGAGCAAGGCGCCCCCGGCAACCAGACTCGGGTATTTTCCCAGATTTTCCTTGGATACCATATAAGCCCCCCCACCATTAGGATAGGCATGAATGGTTTCACTATAGGAACTTATTAGAATGATCAGTAAAATAACAATTGAGATGGCAATGGGCAGGGAAAACTGGACCGCAATAAGACCTGCGGGAACAAGCACTAACAACATTTCTTCGGTCGCATAAGCCACTGACGAAAGAGCATCAGACGAAAACACAGCCAATGCGACCTTTTTGCTAAGTCGTTGATGAGAAGCCTGGTGGCTTTCAAGGGGTTTTCCAAGAAGAATCTTTTTAAGGGTTTTGAACATAGTCTATGGGAATAAGGCCCAAGTTTTATGTCTCCTCTCTAGAATTGTCAATCATCTCAAAATGATAAGAACATAAAAATCCATGATAAGGCACATTTTTTCCTTTTACAAAGCTGTGAGTTCTCTTAAGATACATGCGTTTTAAGTATTTATCACTTATTAATTTTTAGGGAGGATTTTATGAAAAGAAGTCTAATCGTTTTTTCGATGGCTCTGAGTTTGGCTTTAGCTTCACAAGTGCAAGCTAAAACATCAGATCCTAAAGTCGATGCAGCCGCTGCAGTCAGTAGCAATATCGTAGAAATCAATACCAAGGTAGTTGAAATCAACTATGACAAGCGCTTACTCACTCTTGAAGGCCCTAGCGCAGGAAACAATGTTACCATTAAGGTTAGCCCCAAAGTAACCAATTTAAAGGAAATTAAAAAAGGTGATTTAGTGAGTGTAAAATATAATGAATCCCTTGCCTTAATGTTGAAAAAGAAAACCAAGAAAGAAGCGACTTCAAAAACAGTTTCCGATAGCACTACCGTCACAAACTCAGGTGACAAAAAACCTGCTTATTCTGAAAATGAAACTATTGATATCGTAGCAACCATTACTAACATTGATGATAAAAAACCTTCAGTCACCCTCAAAGGACCTGAAGGCAACACCCTCACTCTCGCTGTCGCAGATAAAAAGAACCTTGAAGGAATTAAAGTAGGAGATCAAGTGGATCTTACCTATACTGATTCTTTAGCTGTAGCCGTTGAAAAAGCGAAAAAGAAATAAACTATTCGTAATATTTTTAAAAAACCCCGCTTTGCGGGGTTTTTTTTTGCGCCCGTTGATTACAGGGGCTTGCGTCGCCCCCTACATCGGCATAACCGCTGGAGCCTCCCCCTCATTCGCTATCGCTCAATTGGATTTTTTCCTGCGCCCTCGGCAGGAGATATTACACAGGGAGGAAGTATCCTCCCTTCTGAATTTGGCAAAGCCAAATTCATTCATCCCTCCAGCAGTGGGGCCCCAACCCCACTTCTGGCTTTCGATTCCTGCATTTAGTCTTTGCGCCCTCGGCAGGAGATATTACACAGGGAGGAAGTATCCTCCCTTCTGAATTTGGCAAAGCCAAATTCATTCATCCCTCCAGCAGTGGGGCCCCAACCCCACTTCTGGCTTTCGATTCCTGCATTTAGTCTTTGCGCCCTCGGCAGGAATCGAACCTGCGCAATCCGCTTCGGAGGCGGAGACTCTATCCACTGAGCTACGAGGGCAAGCAATTTTCATCAAGTTCCACTGCCAGCCAGAGGCTGGTCCGCCTCTGGCGGAAGCTACACGGGCTATTTTGAAGTCGTGCTTGAACTAAACAACTTTTCATCCTATGTAAAGAAGCTCTATGAAACTCAAAAGTATTCTACAAAGTATCAAGTGTCCTCAATGTCGTTCAAGCTTGCCAGTATTGGAGCATAAACGAATTTTAAATTTTACCGAAGGCGACACCACTCTCGTCTGCAAAAACTGCCATACAAAATTAGGGATTATTCCTTTTGCAGAATGGAACCAACTTCAACGTGATAAATTTGAAAAACCTGAACTGGCTGCGCGTGAAGCAAAACGTGCCGAACCCAACAGAAACAGAGATCGTGATCGTCGCCGCCGAAGAGGAAGAAGATAGTTTGAATTTGACTTTACACCGTTGCAAGAATTACGAATAAAAGTAATAAGTTATATTTCTTTCAAAACTGGATAAGCTGCAAGGCAGGTTTGAGTGAACAAGCGCGCAGCACACCTTAAATGGTATGTGAGCATTGTGAGCGAAGGACAACGCAGCAGATCGCAAGTTATGGAAGAAATCCCTGGGGTCGTAGCTCAGTTGGGAGAGCGCTGCGTTCGCAATGCAGAGGCCGAGGGTTCGATCCCCTTCGACTCCACCATGTTAAATTTACTTTGGATAGGAATTGCGGGAGGCCTTGGCAGTATTGCTCGTTACCTAATCTCTGGCACTGCAGTACAATGGTTGGGCAACAGTTACGCTCATGGCACCTTGATCGTCAATGTGCTGGGTTCATTTTTAATGGGATTTCTCGTTGAATTCAGCACAAGCTCTTCTTTCATTTCCCCCACTTTCAGGCTTATCATTGCCACCGGTTTTTTGGGCGGCTTCACCACCTACTCCAGCTTTAATCAGGAAACCATTCAACATCTCCAATCCGGAGATTATCCAAAAGCTTTTCTGTATATAATGATGACGCTCGTCTTCTGCCTCATCGCTGGATATTTGGGTTGGGGATTGGCAAGAAAAATTACGGGATAAACCAACTCTTTAACACTTCTCAGTGTGATAAAACACCCTCCAGAACTGTCAAATAACTAACAAGTAAGAGCAATTAAGCACCCATTTGAGCCATTCATTTTCTACAAGCTTTTTACTTCTATTCACTATTCTTACAGCCCTCTGCCTTGGCATAAAATGTGCTCTACATAGGCGTTAAACAAGTGGGGCTTCACCCACAATTACAGATTAAGGAGGATTTATGAAGTTCAAAACCGCTTTCATAGCTCTACTTGGAACTACTCTTTTGTGGAGTGCTGGGTGTTCGAACAAAAGACCATTAATGCTGGGGGAATCTATTACGCTTGAATTTGATGGACCTGTACAAGTATCCTATTCCACCAAAGATGGTTTAATAAATAAATCTGTGGAAGGTGAAACAGTTTTAACATTTAACAATCTTTTTAAGGGTTCTGGTAAACCTATACCTAACTATGATCCTCCTTCAGAACCTTCCTGTTTTTCCCAATCTACATCTACCGAAATAAAAACTATAGAACATGCAGATGGTACCAGCACTTCAGAAGCTTCTGGATCGGTGAGTCTCCCTACCGAGGGGAAATGTCCACCCGATGTTGTGACTGAATATGAAAATGAAAAAAATGAATACAACACAAAGTTTTTAAAAGAAATAATGGCAAATAACGAAAAAGATATCGCAAGTCTTATCAAAGCTTATTTTAGTTCAAACGAAGATTCAAAACTCTACCACCTCACTTTTGGATATAATCCAAAGGAAAGCATGTCCAGCCAGTATCAAGATGACTATTTAAAAAATGCCATTATAAAAAATACAGACGCTAAAAACGAAAGTGAATTAAAATTAGAAGTTCCTATATCGATTAGTGGTGCCACACTCACAAAGGCCTTAATCAATCGTTTTGAAAGAGCTTGCAAAAATAAAAATGGAGAAATGGTCCTGACACCCAATAAACCCTGTGGTGGTAAACTTTCTTACTTCACAGGAAAAATGATGCCTGAAGAGTTTTCTTTAGAAAAAAATTCAAAGAAAAATTACTATGATATTATAGCTGCTCAGAATGCCCCACTCACCTTGGTCATTAAAACCCCAAAAAAGGAAAAGGAAATAGTACCAACTTCTACTCCAGTTACCCCGTTGGCTAATAATCCTACTCCAGCAGCTCCTGGTGCAGCCTCGGATTGCAGCCTAGCTATGGGAAATATAGCTGCCAATTATGCTTGGATCTGGATGATGGGAACTAGCTTGCTTGGACTCCTTGCGTTCAGAAATCGTAATGAATAAAAAAGAATAAAAACTATAAAAGAAATCTCAATCCCTCTTCACTGTAAAGTGAAGAGGGATTTTTTATTTACTCTTTCCTAAAATCTGAATGTTCTGTGCCGTTGTAGCAATAAACTCTTTCGCTGTTATCAAGCTTGGTTTCAATCAGAACGGGTCTGTGCCAAATAGCATGGAGATTGGTCAAAACAACCTGCAACCAATCCAGCCGCAAATCAATGCCTTCATGATGATGAATCAGATAGAGCTCACCTCGATTTTTATAGTTAGCATCATACACAGAAATCGAAGGTTGCCCCCCATTCGTCAGTTGAAAAAGAAGCTTCTCTTTTATTTTTTTAAACTCTTTCGTAGTAATTTCATAAGTGTTTCGGTTTTTATTGTAATCAAAACCAAATAGTTTTTGCTGCTTACAAAACTCGGGAGTTAAAAAAGTATCGATGAAGGTTAAATCATTATACAGTTTTCTCACTTCAAAAATTTTCTGACGGCCCTGCCCTAACTTGCGATCCCAATTCTTTTTAGCCACCATATCATCACATTCATCATACTCTTTACCGAATTTCCCTTTATTCCAACGGTCTTCCACATCACGCAAAAGTTCGATACCCAACTTATAAGGATTCAGTCTGCCATGAGAAGCCAAAGTTCCCGAGTGATGGTCCGCATAATCAATAAACTCATGAGGCTCTAAAATTTTCTGAGTCATGATAGTGGAATGCCAATAGGAAGCCCAACCTTCATTCATAATTTTCGTTTGGCGTTGAGGTAAAAAATAATAGGCTTCTTCTCGAATCATCGACAGAATATCGCGTTTCCAGGGCTCTAGCGGCGCATATTCTAATAAAAAAAGCAGCACATCACGCTCGGGTTGAGCTGGAAATTTCTTTTCCTTTTCAATTCTGTCTTCCAGTTTCTTTTTTTGTGCCTCCATGAATTCTGTCGGATTAATAAATTTATCCATGTAATCTTTACTTTTGAGCTTCCTCACGCCTAAAGTACTGCCCATACTTCCTGAATTTTCTTCATCATTCAACAAAGCATCATCCAGGTCTTCGTGTCGCTTGATGAATGTACCGTGATAATCGATGAGATTATCCACTGAAAGACACACATCTAAAAACCTCTCCACTCCGTCTTGTCCATATTTATCAATATAACGCTTAATACGAGTTTTATGATTGGCCATTTGATCCATCATTTTGCGATTGGTATGTGCAAAATATAGATTATTTTTAAAAAAATCGACATGACCATACACATGGGCCATGACCAATTTCTGATCCATCACACTGTTGCTATGCAGAAGGTAAGCATAAGAAGGATCGTTATTGATGACCATTTCATAAATTTTAGATAAACCGTAAGAATAAGACTTTGAGAGTTGTTCATACTCCATCCCAAAGCTCCAATGAGGATAACGATTGGGAAAGCCGCCATAGGCAGCCACCATATTCATCTGCTTCCAATCAAGCACTTCAAAAATAGTGGGGTAAAAATCAAGGCCGTAAGAACGGGCAATTCCCTCGATTTTCACTTTCCATTCAGCGAGTTCTTTTGGAAGAGTTGTGCGATTCATATTTGTCCTTCGACAATCTCAGGACGAACGGTGTCAAAGTAAAACCGTTTATGGTGAGCCTGTCGAACCATTATTTTCCCTTTCCCAAAAATTCTTTAATTGAATCAAAGATTTTTTCTTTTCCTTCAATTTTAGAGGTAATCAAACGTTCATTTGAATCTCCAAATTTCTCTTTCAAGTCCCGCAAAAACTGCCCACTGCCGTATTCAGACTCCACTTGTCCGTAACAAAACATGTTGGAGATTGGAAAAATTTCCTGATCCATCAAACGCAAACATTCCTGAGTATCGGAACCCGACCAATTATCTCCATCCGAAAAATGGAAGGGATAAATATTCCAGTCATCTGGATTGTAACTCTCTTCCACCATTTTGAGAAAAAGTTTGTAGGCTGAACTAATAATAGTGCCGCCTGATTCTCGAGTGCGGTAAAAAGTTTCCTGGTCTACCTCTCGAGCAACGGCATCATGAATAATATAGCGGGTTTCCAGACCTTCATATTGTGAGCGCAACCAAGTGTCGATCCAAAAAGATTCAATCCTTACAATTTCTTTTTGCTCCTGGCCCATCGAACCAGAAACGTCCATCATGTAAATCACGACAGCATTTCGTTGTGGTTTTTTTTCTTCTTTCCAAGAACGATAGCGTCTATCTTCTCGTATCGGAACAATCACCGGATTTTTTGGATCATAAGCTCCGGTGACAATATGACGTTTTAGCGCTTGTTTGTAAGTCCGTTTAAAATGACGAAGAGATTCGGGGCCTGAATTACGAATAGAAGAATATTTACTTTTATAAGCAACGATATTGGAATCCCCTTTGGGTTGAATTTTAGGAAGTTCAAGTTCTTCTCCCATAATTTGAGCAAGTTCTTCCAAACTCAACTCAACTTCCAAAAGATGATCACCGGGACTATCTCCTGCTTCTCCAGTTCCATCCCCTTCTTGCTCACCCACGCCCAACACGTCGCCTTCTTTGCCCTCTCCCTGTCCAACACCGCCCATTTGGCGTGAACCGTAAGTAATATGTGGCATCTCAATTTGTGGCAGTGGAATAGAGATAAGATCTTTGCCCTGCTTACCAATCAATTCGCCCTGGGTAATATACTTGCGCAATTCTCTTCGGATTTTACCCCGAACAATTTGTTTGAAGCGGTTATAATCTTGTTCGATTTTCATGACCATAGCAGAAAGCGTGAGGAGCGAGGTGTTAGGTGTGAGGTGAATAGAAATTTCTCCTCACCCCTTACTCCTAACCTCTAACTCCTATCTTTAATATCTCCTCTCGCAAAAATGCTTGCCACAAAGTGCAACACATCCGTCGCACAAATATCGCAATAGCCGTAATTTTTAATCAGTCGACTTTTCACCACATCGATTTTTTCTTGGGTATCTTTATCCATTACACTCGTCACAAGAGAAGTAAGTTTAATGGAATCTTTTTGATCTTCAAAAAGTTTCAACTCTAAGGCTTTATGAAGCCTTTCATTGGTTTTATAATCAAACTTTTTTCCTTCAATCGACAAAGCACCGATGTAATTCATAATTTCACGACGAAAATCATCTTTTCGTGAATCAGGAATATCTATTTTTTCTTCTACCGCGCGCATCAAGCGTTCATCGGGCTCTTCATCCTGACCTGTGTATTTATTTCTCACTCTTTCTTTTTGAGTATAGGCCTTTACGTTATCAATATAATTTGAACACAAACGAGAAATGGCGTCTTCATCCGCGCAAATGGCACGCTGAACTTCATTTTTGACTGTATCTTCATATTCATCTTTTACCATCGCAAGCTGCTCGATATAGCGCTTACGTAATTCTTCATTCTTAATGAGTGTGTGATGACGAAGCCCGCTTTCTAACTCATTCAAAACCATAAAAGGATTCACACAACCTTCACTATCTCGAACCAATGCATTAGAAATTTTATCTTGGATATAGCGAGGTGAAATTCCATCCAGTCCTTCTCGAACTGCTTCTTTACGAAGCTCTTTCACATTATCTTCCGTATAACCCGCCATGGTTTTTCCATCATAAAGCTTTAGTTTTTGAGCGAGAGTAAGATTGGCTTTTTTGGGATCTTCCAAACGAGTGAGAATCGCCCACATCGCAGCCATTTCAATTGTGTGAGGCGCAATATGTTTTCCTTTAATTTTTTCAGAATTAAAATCTTTCTGATAAATTTTCATTTCTTCCGACAAACGCGTCACATAGGGAATATCAACTTTTACAGTTCTATCCCGCAGCGCTTCCATATATTCATTACTTTGCAATTTTCGGAATTCAGGCTCATTGGTGTGACCTAAAATCACTTCATCGATATCTGTTTGAGCAAATTTTTTCGGTTTCACGCGATGTTCTTGAGAAGCTCCCAACAAATCATAAAGAAAAGCCACATCGAGCTTCAAAACTTCTACAAACTCTATAATACCTCGATTGGCAATATTGAATTCTCCATCAAAGTTAAAAGCACGAGGATCAGATTCCGAACCATATTCTGCGATTTTTCGATAGTTAATATCCCCAGTAAGCTCTGTGGAGTCCTGATTTTTTTCATCTTTGGGCTGAAAGGTCCCAATCCCTACACGATCTTTTTCACTCAACACCAAACGCTTTACTTCTATGTGATTCTCAACCAGTTTACTCCAATCCCCCTTGTATTGCTGTAACAAGGCACGATAAATAAAACGGCATGAAGGACATAAATCACCTTCCACTTTGATTTTTTCATCTTCACTGATGTTCTTATTGATTTCACTTAAGACTTTTTCCCTCATTTCATCAGGCACTAAACGCAAAGGTTCTTCATGCATCGGACAAGCAATTTCATCTGCGTTTCCAAAAATACTTTTCAAATTATCTTGCCCTTTTCTCACCCACTTAAAAGTATACAAGGCACCTTCGGGGGTATGGGTATAATGCTCAATCCCTTTTTTCAGCAAACGAGCAATAGTAGATTTGGATGAACCTACCGGGCCATGCAGCAAGAAAATTCTTTTTTCAGTACCATAACGACGCGCTGCACTTTTAAAAAGATGAACCAGCTTCATCAGGTGAAGATCAAGTCCGTAAATTCCATCTTTTCCATTTTCAAAAGGATCTTTAAAAAAATTATAGCGCACGATTTTTTTCTTATGTTCTTTGTACTCCTCGGTCCCATAAGAAATAATCATGTCGTACATCCGCTGAAATGCGGATCTTGCTACTTTTGGATTCGATTGCACCAAATCTAAATATTCTGCAAAACTTCCTTGCCATGTAATATCTTGATAGCTTTTTACATCCTGAAGATTTTTTAAAACCTCCATCAGTGAACCCATAACATTCCTCCCTTGATTGATCCCACCCTTTAGCCTTGTGGCATTAAGGGGAAGGCTCCATCGGCTTTGCCGGCGAAGGGGGCTCAACGCGAGCCCCATCTGGTTGACAAATAACCCCAATTTTACTTTACAAGAAAATACTTGAGAAAGATCGAACTCAAGTTGCAAAAAGCGCGGAAAATAAGGCAGGCTCTATGTTGGAGAACCCATAACAAAATTATACTCTTGAGTATAAACTACTGCAAGGTCTCTTTTTCATTTTGAAGCAAAGTGTAACGAATAACTGCTTTCATGAGCTTGCTACGGTTTGCATTGCCTAAAAGCGTTTTCAGATCGTAATAAACGGTAGGATCATTCACAAGCCCCCCAATCGTCCCCTCACCTTTTTCGATGCGCTGAGTCACAAGTGAAAGATGGTCGCTCGTTTTTTTCATATTTCCGAGAGCTTGAGATAAATTTTTTGCCATTTGAGGATCTGCCTTGTCATAGATGAGAGCATGCAAAACTCCCTTGCCAGACTCCACTTCCCGAACCAACCTTCCGGCAGTTCGACTAATCGAAGCCATCTCTGCAATAATATCTTCACCTTTGTAATCATAGATCAAGGCATGCAACAGACTCTTTTTCTCTTTAATATCTTTCATCAAGCCATTCATGTTTTTAGATAATTCCTTCAAGTTTTCAATAAGCTCACCACCATCTTCCGCCATACTATCGACCGAAAAAGACTTCACTACTTTCAGGTAAGCACCGTCTTTCACTTCTGGCGAATCAGGGGTTCCAACTTTCACCAAGATCACTTTATCACCCAACAAACCTTGAGTCACAATAGAAGCTTCACTATCTTCTCGAATACGTTCACGATATCGAGAAACTATTTTCATTTTCACAACGACTACTTTTTCAGTCAAATCTTTCGGAAATTGAATTTCACTAACGGTGCCAACTGTCACTCCTGCCAAAAACACAGAAGCACCCTCTCTCAGCCCACTAATATCTTTAAACTTTGCATTCAGAGTGAAGTTTCTTTCAAACAAACTCTGCTTTCCCTCGAGCATAAAAATAACCACCATGCACAAAACGATGCCTAAGGCGACAAAAATTCCCACTTTAACTTGTGTGACTGTTTTCTTATCCATAATAATTGAGGTCCTTATTGCCCAATATTACCATTTATAAACTGCTGGGCTATTTTATCGGGGATTCCCGATGGTCATCCCCGCACCCCTATTCTTGTTCGTGAAATCTGGAACAAGTCCAGCTTTCACTCACTGCCCAATATTACCATTTATAAACTGCTGGGCTATTTTATCGGGGATTCCCGATG
>CAYYEM010000003.1:0-45535 GCA_964470915.1 uncultured Pseudomonadota bacterium | reverse complement strand
TGCATGCAAATCCTTAAAAAACCAAAAAAAGTTTGGTTAAGAAAAAATCCGATACGAAAACACAAATACAACCATATACCACCGACAAAGTGGTCGCCCTTCCGACCCCCTCAGTCCCTCCGTGAGTATTCAAACCTTGATAACAAGCAATAATCCCAATAAAAAATCCGAAGAAAAATGTTTTAGCGATCCCGCTACTAAAATCCATAAATTCAACAGTACTAGTAATTTGGTTCAAATAAAAAGTACTGCTCACCCCTGTTTGTAAAATAGTAATGAGCATGCCTCCAAAAATCCCGATAAAGTCAGCAATAATTGATAAAATAGGAGTACAAATCGTTGTCGCCAAAACTCGGGGGACCACTAATTTTTGAATGGGATTCGCTCCCATCGCCTCAATCGCCAGAACCTGCTCAGTCACATTCATCGAACCTAACTCAGCAGTAATCCCTGCCCCCACCCTTGCAGCAATCATGACAGCGGTTAATACAGGACCCAATTCACGTGTAATCGCGATCCCCACGATTTGCCCTGTATAATTTTGTAAACCAAATCGTTCTAAACCCACAATGAATTGCACTGCCAAAACCATTCCGGTAAAAATTGCAATCAAGTTGGTAAGAGAGGCCGACTTAATCCCCACCATTTCAAATTGATTGATACACTCTTTCCAGTTGAATTTTTCTTTCAAGATAGAGCTGAGAGTTTGAGCAGTTAGAAAACAGAGCCCACCCAGATAACTCATCACAGCGATGAATCCCTCTCCCAGATTAGCAAAAAAAACTTGCATTAAATGTCTCCGGTATAGCGGAAGCCGCCAAAGAAATTTTCAAAATCAAAAACGGCAGATTTATATTTAGAAGGTTTTGAAATGAGCACAAAATCAAACAAGCAATTGTCTTTCTTAATGACTACTGAATCCATCACCATTTCTACCCCATCGATAGTCCCCTGCGTAATGCTACGAAGGGCTCCACGTGAATCAAGCATGAAAGGCGTTTCACTTTTTGTTTTGGCATTAGTAAGCCCCATGTGAAGATGTTTGGTTAAAACACTCAATGAAGCATCATCGAAAGAATGGTCGCAAAAGGCATCTGTTTCAATACTGCTTTGAAAAGCTTCATTATAAAATACCAAGACTTTATAATTACCGACACGTCCACGTTTCCATTCGCTTGGCAATGGCCCTACCCCATAATATCCTTTATCTGTCTTCACCATGCCTGGAGCATAAGATCTGACCTTCCCCGGATTGCTAGGCCCTCTTAAAAAACAAGCGGGAAGCAAGCAAAGTAAAACAAAAATAAAATATCTCATATTTTTCAAAAAAATAAAATTCCCCATCATAAATTGAAGCACATGGAAGCATAAGGCTCTCACGAAATCAAGTAAACAGAAAGAGCTTTGACTTTAATCTTTAAGATCATTACATCAGAGTCATGGGCCTGATTTCTGAAAATTACCGACGAATCCAGTCTGAACTTGAAGTTTGTCTTAAAAACTCTGGTCGCCCCCCTTCGAGCGCAAAAATTTTGGTGGTCAGCAAAGGACAAAACTCAAACAACTTAAGCGAGCTACTAGTATTAGGTCAAAATAGATTTGGAGAAAATTACGTTCAGGAATGGAGAGAAAAGAAAGAACAATTATCAGATGCAAATATCGAATGGCATTTCATCGGTCGACTGCAAAGCAATAAACTCAAGTATCTTTTACAGAATATTGCGCTCTTTCATTCACTTGATCGCTGGGATCTGGCTCTTAAAATGGAAGAAGAATCCAAAAAGAGAAATGTCATTTCTCGCGTGTTAATTGAAGTCGATCTTGCGCATGAAGCCACTAAAGCGGGTGTGGCAGAAAAAGAGCTAAGAAGTTTTGTTGAAAAAATGCGGGATTTCAGTCACCTGGAACTCCAAGGTTTTATGCTTTTCCCTCCACTGGTTGAAGATCCTGAAGACTCAAGACCTTACTATAAACATCTTCGTGAAATTCTTTTTGAATTTAACCAAAAAAATGTTTATAAAAAACCCCTCACGGAACTCTCCATGGGCATGTCGAATGATTATTTAGTAGCAGCTGAAGAAGGTTCAACTTATTTAAGAATAGGCAGGGCAATGTTCAAATGAATCACAAAAATATAAAAATTGGTTTCCTAGGCGCTGGCAATATGGCTCAAGCGCTAATCCGGGGACTTCTCAAAACGATCAACGCCTCTCATCTGTTTGCCTATGATCTTGATGCTAAAAAACTTAAAAAACTTGCTTCACAACTCAAAATAAAAACCTGCAAAACATCTTCTGAACTCCTTGAAAAATCAAACATTGTCATTTTAGCGACCAAACCCCAAGATTTAAAAAATGCGCTCGAGCCTTTAAAGGCTTATTTTAAAAAACACCTGGTCATTTCGATTGCAGCAGGCATTGATTGTTCTACCCTCGCCAAACTACTTCCAAAATCTTGTAAAATCATTCGTAGCATGCCCAACAACCCTGCACTCATAGGGGAAGGAATCACGGCTTTATGGGGAAAAAACATCTCAGTTGCCGAGAGAAAAAAAGCAGAACAAGTTTTTGAAGGTGCCGGAGAGTTTTTATGGGTCAAAAAGGAAAATGATTTAGATGCTGTCACAGGCCTCTCAGGTTCGGGACCTGCTTATGTCTACCAATTTGCCAAAGCTCTCAGCCATGCAGGAATTCAGCAAGGTCTGTCTAAAGAACAATCTTATCAGCTCACTTTACAAACTCTTTTAGGTGCAGCTCATACTTTAAAACAAAGTGGTCAAACTCCTGAACAACTTATTCCACTCGTCACCTCCAAGAAAGGAACTACCCTGGCAGGACTCACAATCATGAAAAAGAAAAATTTTGATCAAATCATTCAACAGACAGTAGCAGCCGCTACAAAACGATCTCAAGAAATACGAAACGAACTTAAAAAATAATATGCATACACTCGGCTATCTCATCATTTCTTTCGCAAAAGTCATTCAATTGTTGGCTAATATTTATACTTTTATCATTGCTGGCTCTGTCATCATTTCTTGGGTGGGAGCCGATCCTTACAACCCTATTGTTCGATTTCTCAGACAAGCGACAGAACCTGTTTTTTGGCGTGTACGCAAACTGCTTCCAAAAGCCCTGTTAAGAACTGGAATTGATTTTACCCCTCTACTTGTCTTGATTTTATTAACTTTAATCGAAAACCTAGCCGTTAATTTACTCTACGAATGGGCTCAAAAGCTATTGTCTAAATAAAAACTTATAAAGAATTTTCCATTTCTACCTCTTCTACAAAAGCTTCCATGGCGTTAAGGCTGTTTAATAAATGCTCGGGAAATAAATGATATAAGTTCAAACCTTCAAAACGAGGGACAGCCCTTGGAACGCCTCTCTGTTCAATTTGAGCGAGCCATTCTGCTACATTGTTACAATAGACATCTAATACTTCCCTTTCTTCAGGTGAAGAAATTTTATTATCTTTGACGAGGCGCCGCTGAATTTCTCCCCATCGTTCAAAATAGCGCGATAGAATCTGCAACTCAAAAGGAAAGTACCCCCCCTCTGGACTTTGAAGATCAAAAATCGTTTTCATTCTTCTCAATGCAAAATGCCTTGCACCACGATTATATCCGTTCAACAATCTATCAAAGGGCTCTTGATCCAGCCGATTAGTTAAATCTCCTCGTTCATTCCGTTCTCTTCTTACTTTAAAAACTCTGTCGGAGTAGCCCTCAATAGTTTCCATAACCCAAGGGGCATCATAAGGATTTCTGAGAATTAATTTACCCCGCACAATATCTGTAAAAGGCCCCATGCTCAACCATTGCCGATCAAGCAGTTTACAAGGAATTTTACTCGGATCTTTCTCTCCCCAAATAGTCTCCACAATTCTGTTTTCTCTATCTTCAGCTCTCAAATAAGTAAAAAGTCCTCTTACCTGTGGTAATACCCCACGGTAGGCGCTCAACAATGCTTGACCAATCTCAAATTTTCTTTGCTCATAAACCCGTATCGCTTCTGAAGCACGGTTTAAATAATCAGTTTGTTCAATATCTCGCTTGTTTAAAATATAGAGGGTGTCCGCTGCAATCCTTTGATAAGGAGTCTCTGAAGTACTAAGATGCTCTAATTCTGCTTCATAGCGCTCGCGCCAAGAGTCAATGACAGCAAGTGAATTGACTTCACTGGCCATTCGGAGCAAGGCAACTCTGCTCAATGAGTAGCCAGGATTCCTCCTGGCAGAAATAAAGGATGTATCTAAATCCAGTCTTCTTTCAAATCTTGATAAGCCAGGCGCAAAACCATTCACGAAACTCATTCCTAAAAGCAACTTGAGGTTCGTAGCTTCTGCATGGGTAAATTGTTCGATTAAATTTCCCTGGGGACGGGTAGCAAGACCTAGTCCATAAGCCAAATTGTGCCCCGTAACCATTCCGGCACTTTGTGAAAAATGGGTCAGTAAAACATTTTGGCCTTGAGCTATTGCTCCGAAGCATTTGAGAATTCCAAAACTTAAAAAATCAGTGGCAAATTCTCTACTACGAAATACTTGGGAAAATCCTTGAGAAATCGCACGATAAGTAGCTACTTCGCAAGCAAGAGCAGAACTTCTAATTCCTCCACGAGCCAAAATTCGAATGAGCAATCCACTCTGATTTAAAAGTGGAGAAGCATAATGTGAAAGAAAAATATTAGAAGCTTTGAAGGCAAATCCAGCCCCTGTCATCGCTACAATTCCTAAAGGCTGAGTCGCTTCGTTTGTGAAAGTTTCCCAAGTTGCATCCCTTTGGATTTGGGAATGACTCATTAATAAGCGATCACGCCCCTCAGAGGAATTTAAATAAAAAGCAGAATGAATAAACGGAGTATTAGTTCGCACAGCATTTTACTCACCTGTGCGCCCCGTGAACTAAGTGAGAAATAAAAAAGATAATTTAGATCTTCTTCGACCAAGAGCATATAAGGTTGTTTGCTTGCTTTAAATTTCCTCAAAAAACAGCTAAATATCCATTATGATGACTATATTCCTCTGGTGACTCTAGCCCTCAAATTTCCATTGCATTCATTGACTGATCAGTCTAAACTTATAGAGTTATTAAAATGTAACTGGTTGCTTTTATTCAATATTCAAGGGGGCTTATCCTATTTCGAGGAAGCCAATTAAAGGTGCCTTTGTCTAATGAAGGCAGAAGCAGAGCATAGACTATGCCAATTTCACGCTATCGATGTAAAAAGTGTGGTAAAGAGTTTCAGATTTTCCAAAAAATTACCGACACTCCTCTCCAGAAATGTAGTTTTTGTGAGGGAAAAGTAGATTTAATTCCTACACCACTTTTTTATAACACACCTTCTTTTTCTCTCGCTTTCCTTGAAAAAGAAGACAAACAAGCACCTCCTCCAACTCCAAAGAAAAAAGTACAAGCAAAAGAAAATGTAAAACCAAAAAAACAAGCAACAAGTAAAAAAGCTAAAACAAATAAGCAAAATAAAACAAAAAAAACCAACAAAAGTAAAAAAATGAAAAAATAAGGATTCGGTCTTGTCATGGTAGATAAAATTGACAAGTTAAAGTTAACAGAACCCTGGAAAATTCAGGAAGCGAATCCCTCTAAAAAAGATAAACGTAATCAATCTGACGAAGAAAAACAGGAGGATGCAAAATCAAGCTTTGAAGAAAGTCAAGACTGGAACCGTTTTATAGCTAAAGATAGTGGCGGCAGCGGGACTCTACTGACTCGAGATGTAAAAGGAATCTCTTTCAAGCATGCCCCTACAGCTGCAGATGAAGAAAAAGCAAAAATGATTTCTCAAGCTAGCAAAAACACAAAATGGACAAGTTCTTCAGCATCTATTCCTTCTTTTCAAAACAACACAGAACTTATTCTACTAGTCATTACCGGCATTCTATTATTAGTACTCATTTATTTGATTATAAAAATTTTTATTTAACCAACACGATGACGACCAGAAAAAAAATGTTATGAATGATTTTCAACCCAAACCTTTTGGAAAATATTTCTTGATTGAAAAGCTAGCCACAGGAGGCATGGCTGAAATTTATAAAGCCAAAACTTTTGGTGTGGATGGTTTTGAAAAACTTCTCGCAATCAAAAGAATTCTTCCCCACTGCTCAAGCGACAAAGAATTCATCACCATGCTCATTGATGAAGCTAAACTTTCCGTCTTGCTCTCACATACAAACATTGTGCAAGTGTTTGATCTCGGGAAAGTGGGAGACGACTATTTTATTTCTATGGAGTTCGTGGATGGCATCAATTTACGCGAACTCATGAATCGATGCAAAGAGCTAGGCGAACCTTTTCCCGAAGATATAGCAGTTTATATTATCAGTGAAGTTTGCAAAGGGCTCGATTACGCCCACTCAAAACGTGATTTAGATGGTAATCCGCTAAATATTGTTCACCGTGATATTTCTCCACAAAATATTTTAATTAGCTTCGAAGGAGAAGCGAAAGTAGTGGATTTTGGTATCGCCAAAGCTGCCATGAACATGTCGCACACCATGGCGGGGATTCTTAAAGGCAAAATCACCTACATGAGTCCCGAACAGGCTCTCGGCAAACCTGTCGATTACAAAACAGACATCTTTTCTGCAGGACTCATGCTCTATGAGCTGCTTACAGGACAAAAACTTTTCACGGGCGAAACTCAATTTGAAGTACTCAAAAAAATTCGTTCTACACGTGTCACCGAAAATACTTTTCCAGACAGCATGTCACCTGCCATGAAAAAAATTCTGGCAAAAGCTCTCGCGTATACTTCGAAAGATCGTTTTGAAAATGCAGGCGACATGCAGTTGGAGCTCACTAAGTACTTATATTCTACTTATTTAGATTTTTCTCCTCGCAAGCTGGCAAATTTCATGCGTCGCTTGTTTGCAAATGAAATTCAAAATAAAAAAAGCAAAAGAAAGAATGACTCTGACATCGACGCTCAAACACGTTCTTTTCTGCTCGAAAGCGAACAACAACAAAGCATCGTGCATCGAAATGACAATGAAAAAACTCGCATCGACCAAGCCGCTCAGCCCACCAAAACTTTCATGGATAGTTTTTTGACTGGAGAAGCTACCTCTGAACATACGGGCACACAAGCTGCTTACGTTGAGCCCAACACGAGTAACAGTAAAATCAAAATTGCAATGCCAGGAGCGACACCTGGCGAAGTCGTCACAGGCCAAATGAAAGCTCCTAAATCCTGGAACTGGATTTATGCTCTCATCGTGGTTGCAATCTTAGGAGTGGGTGGCTACTTCGGATACAAAAAGTTTTTCCAAGCCCCAATTCAAGGTGAAAAAATTGGAACCATCTCTGTAAATTCTGTACCAACAGGCGCAAAAATATTTTTAAATGATAAAGACACTCTCCTTGTCACACCTGCCAATCTTCAAAACGTTGAATTAAATTTTAGCCAAAAAATTACTCTTAAAAAGGATCGTTTCAGAGAATGGACTCGCTTAGTCACTTTGATTTCTCCACAAGCACTCAATGTAGATGCAAACCTTGAAGCTATTCCTGCTGGAAGTATCTCAGTCACCAGTCATCCTGCTGGTGCTAAAGTCTATTTGGATGGACAAGAAATAAGCAGCCCTACTCCTACTCAAATTCAAGATCTCGAACTCAACAAAACCTATACTCTTAAACTTGAAAAACCAGATTATCTGCCAGTAGAAGAGCGCATTACTGTTTATTCAATAGAACCTATTAAATATGATAAAAAGCTCGAAGAAATCCGTTACGGCAGTGTCGAGGTTCAAAGCACTCCTCCTGGAGCTAAAATATTCGTCAACAACCAAGATACGGGTCTCGTCACCCCCAATAAAGTTCCTAAACTTGAAGTAGGCAAAAGCTTTACCATTCGACTTTCTAAAGATCGTTATCGAGATGTTACCAACACCTTCAATATTACCTCTGAAAAGCCTCTTCAAATGACACAAAAATTGTTGAGTGAAGAAGAAATCAAGAAAAAGGAAGAAGAAGAAAAAAAGAAACAACAAGACAAACTCAAAGCCGAGGAAGAACGAAAAAAAATCGAAGCCCAGAAAAAATTGATTGAAGATCAGAAAAAAAGCTCAGGACAATTAAGCGCTGAAGAGCAAAAAAAATTACTTGAAGAACAAAGGAAAAAAGAAGAAGAAGCCAAAAAATTAGACCAATCAAACAAAGCTGCGGAAGCGAAGAAAGCAGAAGAAGCGAAAAAGAAAGCTGAAGAAGACGCCCGTAAACAAGCCGCGGAAGATAACAAAAAGAAAACAGAAGATAAATCTTCTGGCAAAAAACTATCAGGCTCTGTCTCTCCTCTTGGAGGAGATGGTGAATTTGGATCTGTTAAAATCACATCCAGTCCTCCAGGAGCAAATGTTAGTATCGATGGTCGCTCGATTGGCCAAAAAACACCTGTGATTATCAAAGGGGTTCGACGAGGAAAAACACATTCTGTAAATCTTGAACTAGATGGGCAACGCTGGAGCGGTTCTTTCAATAATTAATATAAGCAAAGGCAATCAGACAACACATGCAAGACACTAAAAACACCGAAACTGAATATCATAAAGATCCAAAAGACTCGACACAGCTATTGCCTGTTGAAGAAATGCGAGATGTCATTTCATTTCGAAAGTGTCTTCTCAAGGTAATACAAGGACCCGATAAAGATAAAAAAATTGACCTCGGCCGAAAAGCAATCCGTATCGGCAAAAAAGAAGATAATGATCTTGCTTTAACAGATGGCACTGTTTCTCGATACCATCTCAGTATTGAACAAGCCTCCGATAGTTTTTTACTCAAAGATCTTGCTTCTACCAATGGCACTTTTATTAATAATCTTAAAGTAAAAGAGGCTTATCTCTCACCAGGCGATGTGATTTCTCTAGGCAACACCCAAATTGAATTCGTTGCTTTTGATGAAAAAGTTCAAATTGAACCTTCGACCAAAACAGCCTTTGGGGAGATGGTTGGTAAATCTCGCAAAATGAGACAAATTTTTGGTATTTGCGAAAAAATCGCTCCATCTTTAGCCACTGTCATTATTGAAGGAGAAACGGGAACCGGAAAAGAATTGGTAGCCCGTGCGATTCATCAACATTCGCTTCGAAAAGATAAACCATTTGTAGTTTTTGATTGCTCAGCTGTCGCTCCTAACTTGATTGAATCGGAATTATTTGGTCATGAAAAGGGTTCTTTTACAGGAGCTCTTAAAGACCGAAAAGGTGCTTTTGAAGCTGCAAATGGTGGAACCATTTTTCTTGATGAAATTGGGGAACTCACTTTGGATCTTCAACCTAAACTCCTTCGTGCTCTAGAACAAAGAGAAGTGCGTCGGGTAGGTTCTAATTCGCCTATTCGTTTAGATGTACGAGTTGTTTGCGCTACAAATCGTTCTCTTAAAGATGAAGTTGAAGAAGGGCGTTTTCGACAAGATTTATATTATCGTCTTTCAGTCGTAAAAATTAATCTACCTGCTCTTCGTGAAAGACCCGAAGACATCCCTCTGATTCTTGAAAAATTTCTTTCAGATGGAAAATTTAATCGTATGCCAGACGGCTCCTTAAGAGTTTCTCGAGTAGAAGATGACGCTCTTAAAATGATGCAACGTTATCAATGGCCTGGAAACGTACGAGAATTATCGAATGTAATCGAGCGAGCTGTCTCTATGGTAGATGGTCATACAATTCGCTCTTCTGACTTAAATTATGTTTTTCAGGAAATTGAACATAACGTGGAACCCACAGAACGAGTAGTCGTGGACTCTTCCCTGCCCTTCAAAGAAGCCAAACAACGCATTGTTGAAAGTTTCGAGAAAGACTACCTCGAAGAAATTTTACGTCGTAATAATTTTAATGTTTCAAAAGCTTCGCGCGAAGCCCAAATCGACCGTAAACATCTCCGTAATCTTCTGAAAAAATATGAAATTTCAGGCGAAGATGATGAAGGTGAAGAATAATCTTAAACTTGTCCTTCTGGCAATTCAGGTGGGTTTTTACTTTTAGCTCCTGCTGGCTTTTGGAGCTGAAGATTTCGTTTAATGGCAATTACCAAAGAGCGCGCACGGTTCGAATAATTATTTCTCCCTGTTGGATCCTTCAAAATCGCATTTCTAAAATCTTCAGCAGCTTTTCTGAAGTTTTTATGAATGAGATAAATCTCTCCCCGATTCACCATACTCGCTACATCTTCTGAATTAAATCTAAGCGATTCTGTATATTCAAAAACAGCTTCCACATATTTTTTTTGCTTTTGATAAACACTACCCAAAGCAGCATGGTAATAATAATTATGAGGATCTAATTTGACCAAACACTCAAAAACTTGCTGAGCTTCTTCCACACGACCATAGGTTAGCTTCAGATGTCCTGCTTCAGCGAGTTGAAATAATTCTTTTTGAGGAATTCCAGTAAGTTCTGAATAGGTAATTTGTTGGGAAAAAAACTTATAGAGAAGTTCTATGACGTACTTCTTCCTTTGAGGAGTCGGATCAAAAATTTTACTTTGAACCTTTTCCTCGAGGGTCGTTTCTCGAATTCTGTTATCTGAGTCACTCAAGTTATTAATTTTCTAAGAAACAAATTATAAAATCAAACAATTACTAAATTATCTAAATAGGCATGAAAGCAAATCGTCACTTCATCACTCATGCAAATTTTACTGTCTAAGGTTTCGGATAATAGCACTGTTAGTTTGGAAGAATATATCTAAAATAGACTTTATATATTCCTTCCGTTCATTATTGGCTTTTTGAGCAGTGGAAATATTATCTAACCATTGTCTTTCACTCTGCTGCATATCACCCAATTTTTGCTGCAAAATATAAAGTTTTTTTGCATCTCCAGGTTTTGAAGGATCTAAACCTGCCAGCTCAGCAAGAATTCTCTGCTTGGCTTCACGAATTTTTTGAATATTCGAAAGCGCATTACCTGCCAAATTTCGATACCAATTTTCGGAGCCAAATAAACTTTCAAACATGCCATAATAGGGCCCATCTGGCGTAAAGTTAGAATTCAAATAAGATTGTTCCATGCCCGTCATATTAGGCGCTTGGCCAGTGGGAGATCGACCTTGTGAAGCAGACCTGTTAGATGATCCTGGAGGTGGCGGTGGTGGGGGTGCATCCATGTTTTGTCTTGCCCCTCCGCCAATTCCCATTCTCATACCTGAACGTAAAGAACCTCCTCCAATAGGCGCGCCGTCCTCCACCGGATAGCTTGGCACTTGGCCAGACTGAGGACCGCCTGTAGGATTTGTTGAAAAATCAGCCCAAGATTCATCTTCGGATTGTTGCTGCCTTTGCTGTTGTTGCTGCTGCCCGCCTCTCTCTCTTTCTTGTTCTGCGGGATGCCCTCCCTGAGGCATAGGAACTTCTTCCCGATGCATCATTTTCACTTCTTGAGAAAGTCCGAAAAGTTGTTTCAAAGCTTCAGCCTGAGGTTGGGTTAACAAACCTGTCTTGGCAGCCAAATTAAGTTTTTCTATGGTTAAAAAATTTTCAGGTAACCGCTCTTGGTAAAGAGCTCCTTTAGAAGTATCGCGCATGCTAAACTCTGCAAGTTTAGGCTCATTCTGTTGTGCAGGAAGAGATTTTACTTCAGCTTCTTGCATACGACTACACAAGTTGCTGAGCGATTCGCTAATGGCACGAAAATAGCTTAAAACTTCTGGTCCTAAAAGTTTTGCAAGTTGTTCAGGGGAACTTAAGCCTTGCTTGGCTAAAACTTTTTCCAATAACTTCTGGTCAATTTTAAGTTGACCTGCAGTTTCTCCTGCTCCACGAATTTGTGGATTAATACTCGACATATTTGAATTAACAGGACCTGCCATAAAAAAACTCCCTAACTACTTTGCGATTCCTGCAAGACGAGATTTTTTAAAAACCGCGCCCGATTGGCCCAAGGATCTTTTCCTTGAGGATCTAAAGCAATCGCTTTTTCAAAATCCTCTATCGGCTCATCAATGTAACCACAGCGATAATAAATTTCTCCCCGATTCACATAAGAAGCAATATTCTTTGGATCCATTTCTATAGCGACTGTATACTCTGCGAGAGCATCTCCTAGTTTATCCATACGTTGATAAATTGCTCCTAGCACTGTATGGTAATAAGCTCGTTTGTGATCCAAAACCGACAGGCCTTTAAAAATGGTTTCCGCTTCCGAAAATTTTCCACGTTGAAATTGAAGATAACCATATTCTGCCATTTGAAAAAGTAAGGCGGGAGGAAGTGCTTGAAGTTCTGCCCAAGTAATCTCGCCTTCAATAAAGCGTTCGACTAAATGAACTGCTTTTTCAGCCTCTTCAGGTTTGATTTTATCTAGCGCTTCCGAAAATTTGGCAAGCCACTCATTATTCTTCTGCCAAAGCTCCGGGTTTTCATTTTTTTCCTTTTCTTCCTGAAGACGCTCTTTTTCAAGCTCTGCTGGGCTTAAACCCGCTTCTGGATCAAAGGAATCATCGCTAGGCATCAAAACCTCCATTTTCTTCAATAATATAGAGATCTTATGCTATCATTGCAGAATAATAGCCGCAACCTTTTTCATCGGATCTCCTACGGAGAGACATCTATATCTATCAAAGAACATCCATAAAAAAGGCGGCCTCTTTTTGAGAATGCCGCCTTTTAAAAACTCATCCCATTCATTAAGCTCTAAAGCTTTGAATCACCGTACGTGTTGTTCGAGCTTCAGATTCTTTTAA
The DNA here is from genome assembly GCA_964470915.1 of uncultured Pseudomonadota bacterium. Lineage (GTDB taxonomy): Bacteria > UBA10199 > UBA10199 > JADFYH01 > JADFYH01 > CAYPXN01. The sequence goes on along the minus strand of CAYYEM010000003.1, from coordinate 32,832 downwards.
TCCTGAATAAGCTTCCCACATTTCGTTGATATTGCGGCGACCTTCTGAAAGCAAATCGGTCAATTGACGTTCTGTGTTTTGCAATTCACTCATCAACTGGGTCGTTACAGAAACCCATTGAGTATATTTTGCTTGCCTATTTTGATCTCTCGCAGCTCCTGAAGGATTGTTAGTATTATCATGTGCGGTTGGAGGACTCTTGCGAGCCATTGCTAATAAAACTTTGGACTTAGATTCTCTAACCTTATTGAGTTGTTTCACGAGCAAACGATTAAACATTCTATTTTGTCGTTCCGATTCAAAAACCATCTGGCGAACCGCACCCACTACATCTCCCATCAGGATTAAAAACATAATAATCCGCATTTTCACTTTCATCTGATGTTCTACTCGACGCATATTTTGGCGTTGGGCATACAGTTCTTCTCTCATTTGTCCACCCACCATAGTATCCCACATAAACTGATTTTGACTCATTCCACCATAACCTGTGTCTCCACCATAAGGATTGTAGCCACCAAAACCCATTCTCACTGATCCACCCATGCCACTGTTCATATTGCCACGGAGACTTCCACCCATCATTCCACCCTGCACTTCACCTTCTCCCCAAACTTGCTGATGACCTTCCATAAATTCTTCTTCATAAGGCATTTCAACATCTCCCATACTCGCCATTTGCTGATTCATCTCCGTTGGAAAACCCCAGCCTTGTAAACTATTTAAAGGGAAAAATAAAAGCTCACCATTCACCCAAATTTCAGCAACACCCGAACCCATCATTTGTGCATTTGCAATGGCTTGCTGAATTTCATTACGTGGAACTGAATTTAAATCTGTGCGATTTCCTGGTCTCGATTGAACCTGACTGGATTCTTCTTGGGTTGCCGCACGTCCTGAATGAGAACGACGATTAGAAGTATTATCCACTGGATTATTACGGTTTCTATTACCTGAAACTGGAGCGGTCATATTATCTCCTTCGATATAGTACGTTCATCCCCTAGCACAGCTTAAGAAGTGTTAAAACGACACTTCAAAATCTTTATCGGTTGCAAAAAAGAGCTAAGTTGCTTGAAAAGCTTCAAAATTTACCCTTTTTTACATCAGGGCAAACACTCTTATTTTAATCTGAAAATCAATATCCCGCAAGGGAAGCTAATGGAAAAAATCGGTAATTTTTTGAAAGGTATGGACCATTTGCTGAAACCATACCTTGGTCTGATAAATCATGAGAGGAAGGGCTAAATAGACCAATAAAACGCCCACAAAGCCCTTTATATTGAAGCTCATTTCAAACACATTGATCATAGGAGCGATGCGATTCGTGATCCCTAAAACTAAATCTGCCACAAAGATAGCAATGAGAACTGGTGCTGAAAGTTGTAAACAAATGATAAGAGTATCTGCTGAAAGTTTAAGCATTAAATCAATCATCGGAGTAATCCCCTGCCCCATGCTTGGAAGTGTCAATAAGGGAACTGCCTGAAAACTTTCCATCAAAGCACTCAAAAAAAGACGATGACCCCCGATAGATAAAAAAATGGCAATTACAAGCTGATACATAAAAAGACCAAAAATAGAAGCTTGAGCACCCAAGGCAGGATTAAATATTCGTGCATTCGCGACGTAGCGTTGGTTATCGATCATGTTACCAGCGGATTGAATTCCATAAAAAATCATCTGGTTTACCAAGCCCATTAATAGACCAAACATGGCTTCTTTTAAAAACAGCACTACCAATAAAAAAGCTTCCCGTGGCACTGCATTTCGATCAATCCCAGGCACAATCAGAGGATACATAAATAAAGTAAGCGCAAAGGCTGTTGCAGCACGTACCGTACCAGGAACAGGACGTCCCCCAATATAAGGAGTAAGGTTAATCGCTACCAGTAAACGAGTAGCAATTAAACCTCCCGCAATAAAAGAAAAGGTCAAATCAAGATCGATATAAGGAGCTAAACTTTGAGGACTTGCTGCCACAATTTTACCTGTTTATTTAATGTATCTTGGGAATTGATCGAGAATATTTTGGGTAAAGTTAATGAGTTGAACCATGCACCATGGACCTGTCAAAGCTAACACTACCATGACTACAATAAGTTTAGGCACAAAGGTTAGAGTTTGTTCCTGAATTTGTGTCGTCGCTTGAATTAAAGAAATAATCAAACCTACGATCATCGCAATCCCTACAGAAGGGGCTGAAAGGATGAGAACGAGGTAAAGTGCCTGCTTTGAAATGGAGATAAGATAATTTTCCATTTTTTAAGTATATCCTAATACCAAACCTTTCGCGATCAAATACCATCCGTCCACTAATACGAACAAAAGCAATTTAAAGGGTAATGAAACCGTGACAGGGGATAATTGAAACATTCCCAAAGAAAGGAGCACATTCGCCACCACCATATCGATCACCAAAAATGGAAGAAAAATAATAAAACCTATTTGAAAAGCACGCGCCAACTCACTCACCACAAAAGAAGGAATTAAAATTAGAAAATCGTTGTCTTTCACTTGATCTCTATCTTCTGCTTTCCTCATTTTTTTAGCTAAATTGTAAAACAAGCTTCTATCTTTTTCGCTCGCATGCTTAACCAAAAATCCCCGAATAGGCTCTTCCCCTTTTTTAAGACCTTCCATCACAATACTAATACTTGCCTGAGAAAAAAAACCTTCACTCGAAGTTTGATCGATCAAACCTTGTGCATTCCGATACACCTCAATTCCAATAGGCGACATAATATAAATAGTCAAAATAATGGCCAAACCAGTAATGACTTGGTTGGGCGGAATCTGTTGAGTCCCCAAAGCATTTCTCACCAAGGCAAGCACCACAGTAATCTTGATAAAAGAAGTCATCATGATGAGCAAAATAGGAACTAAGGCAAGAATAGAGAGCGCAAAAAGAATAATCAGAGGCTTGGAAAGCTGTTGCTCATTTTTACCTTGGGCCCAAACCGCAGTTGCCCACAAAACAAGCGGCAAGAGAGAAACAAAAACCAAACTAGCAAAGCGAACTGATTTATTATTAATTTTCTTGAGAAGTTTCACGTGATAGATCTTTCTTGCTCAACTCCATCAAGGGGCTGAGCGTGTTTTCACTTGTCCCCAAAAGTAAAAATCTAGATCCTACTTTTAAAATATATAAACTTTTTCGAGGCTCTAATGCAAAACGTTCTACCAATTCAATTTGAGAATCATGCCCTTGCTTAATAAAAGATGCTTTCGGTAGGAGATATTTAATCACAGCAAAAGCAATAAGACAAACAAAAGCCAACACTAAAATCACTTTCACAAACATCCAGGTAAAATCGACCGAACTTTCAAGTCCCGCCAAATTTTGAGGAAGTGATTCTGGAATTATTTCAGCCAACAAAAAAAGATTCAGCAATTGAAAACCCCGTTATTATTCGCTGTTCATTAATCAAATATTTTTAAAACTCGAACCCCTAAACGACCTTCAATTTCAACCAACTCACCTTTGGCAATCAATTTTCCATTGGCAACTAAATCGATGGCTTCATTGGGCAATCTATTCAGCTCCAAGACTTGTCCCATTTTCATCGAAACAATATCTTTCACGGTGACATTTTTTTTACCTAAAACAGCCACCACCTGAACAGGAATATCTGAAGTTAAATTCACTACTTTTTTATCGATATTCGATGCTTTCCCTGTACTCGAAGCTGGAGCGGAATAAGAGGGGGGGGTATTAGGAGGTGGCATATCTCCTGGAGCAGGATCATAACTTTGCCCCTCATTAACTTCGAACGAGTCGCCTCCCGCATCAAAATCTGCAATATCAAACTCATCAGGTTGTTTAGCCATTAATCGCCTCCATAATAATCAAGAATTTTGACTAGCGAAGGTGAATCTGTAGAAATGACCTGGGCTAAAAAGCCCCCTTCTCTACCTTCCCCAATCCTCAAAACTACATTCCCCTGCAATCGTCCTGCACTTAAACTACAAGCGGAATGATCAAATAAAATCACATCATCTTTTTCAAGCTGATTTTTTTCAGCTAAAGTAAGAGTAACTGATGCTACCTCAGCCCACATCTGAGTTTTAACGTAACCCATTTTGGAAAATCTATTTTGAGTATATTCAAACTCAGGGCTTCCTTCTTTTGAATGAATCATCTCTCTCTGTAAAAAACGTGCTTCAATTAAAGGATGAGGCAGAACCAGCACTACAAAACCTATGTTAGAGCCTATCTGAACCTTAAAACTTAAGCGAAGCACGGGAGTATCATCGTTTCCAAAATTCATCAGCTCTTTTTGAGATTTAATCATTTGCTCCAAACGAAAATGAACAGGCTCTGCCGGTCCTGAAACTTGAAAAACAAAAGAAAGCACTTTAAGAATGAGGTATTGAAATACGCCTTCTTCAATCGAAGTGGGAGATTTAATTTCAGCGGGTGTTTCTCCAGATCCTCCCAAAACTCGATCTACCAATGAATGCGCTAAGACCGAATCAAACCACATAAAAGCCTTATGAGAAACAGGCTCCATACCTAAGACCGCAACCCAAGAAATAGGAGGCACCGAAGAAACAAATTTAGCTAAAGTACTTTCTTCAATTTTTTCCAGATCGATCTGGGCCTCTTGATTAAATTGTTTAGACAAAAAAGTTTCGAGCTCCTTTTTCAAACCTGTTTCCAGTGAAAAGGGCAAATAATTCAAAAGCGCATTTTCAATTTCAAGATCATGACGACTTAACTTCTTAATTCCTGAAAAATGAAAAGGTTTAATCGCTTTTTCTGTACTTTCGTCGAATTTCATAAGCTTACTTTATCGAATTTAAAATATTCTGGCTAATGTTTAATTAAATGCTTAAATGTCTCTGACTTCTACAGAAGCTACCCGATGACCTTTGCTTTCTAAAGATTGACGAATATCACTTTTGCTAGCTTCAAAAATTCTCCTAATATCTAGACTTGAAGATAAAAAAGTAATTTGAACTTTTCCCTGATTTAAAATCACCTTTAAAGACAAGCCTTTAAAAACTTTATCTGAAAGATCTATCTGCATTTCTTTATCTAGATTTTTATTCAAACCCACTCTCACATATTGCACAATTTGGTCGAGAACTTGAGGGGGAATTTTTTGCATTTTTTGTACGTTTTGTAACAAAGAAGCTGAATGAACAGATTGTATTTGCTGGTTTTGAAAAGCTGAAGGGTGAAGATTTGCCGTCTGACCTAAATCAGTATTTTTTTGCTGGCGCTGCCCAAACTGGTTAGAAGAATTTCCTTTATTATCTGAAAAGGAAGAACCTCCTCCCGACCCTTCACCGCCTGTATGACTTTTCCCTAAAATTCTATCTTTCACCGCCCCTTCTTTATGTGTTTTTCCTGAATCTTTTTCTTCGCTACTTAAGACCTTTTTATCATCATCTTTATCTTTTTTGCGATCTGAACTATCACGATCTTTATTTTTGTCGTCTGAAGAAATAATCTCTTTAATTTTTGAATCAAATTTCGCTGACTCCGATTGAGTTGGCTGATTTGCAAGACGTGTTTTTTCAAGAGCTTGGTCAAACAAACTCTGAAAATCTTTATTCTGTTTATACCCTGCTTGCTGAGATGCCTGATGGGTGTTAACCGTATCCTTTTGTTTTACATTCTGACGATGACGGTCATCCCGATTGGCTTGCTCTGCTGCATTTGGTTTTTGATCATCGATTCTCATACAATTTTTTCGAATTCTTTTTAAGCACTCTTTAATTGATGAATCACATTTCCTAATTCATTCAATTCTTTTTGCTCCTTCATATTTAATTCCTTACCCAATTTCTTCAGCCATAATTCTTTATGTTTTTGCATGGTCTTCAGATCTTTACAGGCATCAATATAATTTCTCCTTGCCTTTGCTAAGTTTTCTTCAGCTTCTTTAATGGCATCGTGTTGTCTCTCAATTTCTTTTTCTTTTTGAGTCAAATCATCTTGAAGTTTTTCCAAATAATTTAAATGCAAACTTGAATCAAATACTCTTGTTTCTCCCACAGCTACCTTGCGACTCATCTCCAAGCGGGATTCTTTCTTTTTCCGTATGATTTCTTCTTTTTCCCCTTCAAGAGTTTTCAGTTTCTCCTTCTCATCTTTCAGCTTTTTAATGGCACGACCCAGCTCTATCTCTGTTTGCTTTTTATACCGTTCTTTCACAATGAGTAGAGGCTCTAGACGATATTTCTGTTTCTTTTTAGCTGCCAAGTCTTAACTCCCTACTTATTTTAAACAAAAATAGATTTGAGCTGCTCAACTGATTCTTCAAAACCAACTCTATCATGGGTCGATTGTTTTAAAAAAGAATTTACCTCCTCAATTTTCTCGATCGCATAATCTACTTTTGGATCTGAACCTTGTTCATAAGCACCGATCAAAATCAGATCTCTTTCTTTTTCATAACTCGCTACTACTTCTTTGAGTTTTCTAGCTGCATCCAAATGCTCAGCATCCACAATATTGCTCATGACACGACTGACACTTTCTGAAATATTAATTGCCGGATAATGGCCTCGATTTGCAAGATCTCGAGAAAGAACAATATGACCATCCAAAATAGATCTTACTTCATCTGCCACAGGCTCTGTCATATCATCCCCTTCAACCAGTACAGTATAAAAAGCAGTAATAGAGCCCTTATCTGAATTACCCGCTCTCTCTAATAATTTTGGCAAAGTTGAAAAAACGGAAGGAGTAAAACCTTGTCGAGCAGGAGGTTCTCCTACCGCCAAACCAATTTCACGTAAGGCTCGAGCAAAGCGAGTGACAGAATCCATCATCAGTAAAACTTTTTTCCCATGATCACGAAAATATTCTGCAATGGCCGTTGCAACATAAGCCGCTTTCGTACGCACTAAAGAAGGCTGATCTGAGGTGGCTACAATCACAACAGACTTTTCCAAACCTTCTTCACCCAAATCATGTTCTAAAAAATCTCTCACTTCACGACCGCGCTCTCCCACCAAGCAAATCACATTCACTTCAGCTTCTGTGTTTCTTGCTATCATTCCAATAGTTGTACTTTTACCCACCCCCGCAGCGGCAAATAAACCCACTCTCTGACCTTCCCCACAAGTTAGCAGAGCATCAATTGATTTTACTCCCACTGAAATGGGTGTTAAAATTCTTTGCCGTTGAAGAGGATCTGGAGGAGAAGCCATCACAGGATATTCTTCCGTAAGATGTAAGGGGCCTCTTTGATCTGTATCAATAGCATCTCCCAGACCATCTAACACTCGACCCAAAAGATTGTTTCCGACACCCACCATCAAACAACTTCCTGTGGGAATTACATCGTTGCCAGGCCCAATCCCTTCTAATTCTCCCAAAGGCATCAGCAAAACATCTTTGTCTTTAAAACCTACCACTTCAGCCTTGATTGGAATTTTTTTATAAGAAGATTCAATATAACAAAGTTCTCCAACTCTCACCCCAGGCACCACTGCTTTTACAACTAGGCCTGTCAATTCAGTCACTCTTCCTTTAATTCTATAAGTAGAAAGAGAATTCACAAGTCGCAAGTAAGGGGAAAGGTCCACTTGAGGAATGATATCCTCTGTGAGCTCTTCAACCGTAGAATGGTGGATGTTTTTATTCATAATAAATCTTAAAGACCTAAAGCTTTTTTAATCGCATTCAACTGAGTCTCTAATTGTGCATCAATTGCCCCAACTTCAGATTCGACTATACAACCCCCTGTAGCCACTGATTCATCTTCTTTAAAAGAAATCACTCGACCTGCTTCTACTTTGGCAAGCAACTGAGCTTCCTGACTTTTAATTTTGTCGTAATCTACAGGATTTACCTTCACTAAAATTTTATAACCAATCGCCGCATCTAATGCTTGTTTAACAATCCCGAGAATAGCCATGTCATTTTCTTTTATTTGTTGTCCCACAATTTTCTCAGCAATAGAGAAAGATAGTTTCACGACTTGTGGTTCTATATCTTCAAACATTTTTTCTCTTAAAGAATATAACTTGTTTAAATATTCCAAGGCACGAGCAAGACCTTCTTGATAACCTCTTTGATCTCCTTGTTTTCGTGATCTTTCCATCTCCTCCTGAACTTGACCCAAAATTTCTCGCGCTTCATTTTTGATTTTTTTTGCCTCTTCTTTTGCTTCTTCTAAAATAAGGCGTGCCTTGCCCTGAGAATCCAAAACATCTTTTGAAATCACCCCAGAAGGTTCTGAAATATCAAAAAAATTGGATCTCTCTTCAAAATCAACCTTGGTCTTTAAATCTACCTTTTGTTTGTATTCACTACTTTTAACAATTTTGCCCATAAATATACAAAACCTCCGGAATATTGATCGATTCCTACAAATAGCAATTATATCGAAAAAATCCTTTAATGACAATAAGTTAAGATTAATGTTTTCTAGGATAAATGACTGGGAAATTCATGAAAACGAGCTAAAATTTGCCTTTTAGCTCCTTCCATTAAACGCGGTTTATAGGTCTCTAAACTCTCTTCCACATATCTTTTTAACAAATACCCATATTTAGGGGGCAATTTAAATTGAAGTGACTTCGCAAAATCTAATTCGGCTTGAGAAATGGCCCGTGCAAAAAATGCCATACCCACTTCTAAAAATAATGCCTCGGGATCTATGCGATCGATAGGTAAATCAATAATTAATACCTGAGCCTCGCTAAGTTCTCTCTTTGAGACCTTTTCTAAACTTTTAATTCTACTTTGAAGTTCTTTTGCATCTTTAATGGTTAGCCTGTTTAAAAGAGCTTTCAAAGCTACTTTATCAAGTCCTTTAAAAGCTCTTGCTAACTGCTCGATACCTAAATCTCTGAAAAAGGCTAATAACAGTTCAACCTTGATAAAATACAAATCTTGAATTCCTATATCCGAACTTTTTTTAGGCAAGTTATAAGTCAGAAACTGAGATTCAAAGCGTTCTCTGATTAACTCTAACAATCCTTCTTGAATTTTTTTTGATTCATTTAACTTAGGAAGTTTTTGTTTAATATCCTGACTTAAATTCTCAAGGATATAAGTCACTTTATCGCCAGGAAGATATCTTAAGATTAATCCAATGGTTTTAGGGCTCTCTTCTTTTAAAACTTCCAAAAACCAACCCGGATGAATTTCGCCTAATGGATGAATTTTTTGTGATTGGGCTAATTGCTTTAATTCTTTAATAATCTTTCTTTTTCGCTCCTCTTTTGGAAGCGATAAAACGGATTGCGTAGATTCTACTAAGTTTTTTTCAAAGCGAGTCGGCAAAAAACGAAACAATTCAAAAGCATTCTCCTCTTCACCCAATGCTGCAACATAAACCAAAGCTTTTAACTCTGGAGATAAATGAGAAACGTTATTTAACATAGATAGTTTATTGTATTACAAATTTCTAAAAGCTAAAAATAAAAAACCCCTCTTTAATAAAGAGGGGTTTTGAATGAATAATATTGCTGCATTTTAACCAATCTGCATATTGATCGGTGTTTGAATCGTACGATTTAACTGTTCAAGCCCTTTAGAAAACAACTCTAATTCTAATGAGAGATGCTGTACACCAATTTGCATTGCTGTAAGCTCTTGAGGCTTAAACGATCGACCCGAACTGATTAATTCTTTTAAATTTTCAAATTGTAGCTGATCTTTATTAATCTCCTGCAACATATCCATTAACTGATTTGTGCCTGGAGTTTTTTGAACTTCAGAAACCTTTGAAACTTCGACATGAACCGTGCTTGCATCAACCGCATTAAAATTATTTCCATTAGCACCAAAAGTATTATCCACCAAATTCATCAACTTCGAAGTCATATCTTCTGAGCCACTTTGTGCATCTAATACTTGTTGAAAAGGAGAATTGCCATTAGCACCAGTACTTGCTCCTGAGGAGGAAGATACTGTTTTTTCAACTGCGCTTTTACTTAATTGACTTAAAATTGGATCCATAATTTCGATCCTTTCTTGCCCTTTTTATTTTTTTACTGCTTCGCGGCTTGATGAGCCACTTTCATTTGCATATGACTAATTTTTTTGAACAACATTTCGAGAGCTCTTGCATGAAGTCTAGAAGTCCATGATTTTGAGAGTTTCAATTTATCACCAGCTTCTTCTAAAGTTTTATTTTGAAAATAATACATCTTAATTAATTTTCTTTCCTTCTCAGGCAATTCTTCAATCGCCTGTCTCATGTATTCTTTAATCTTTTGAAACTCCGCTTTTCTTTCAATGTCATTGGCTTTCTTATCTTCGATGTCCATGGTTTCTTCATTGGCATCTATTGAGATAATATAAATAGATGCTAAAGAATTAACCGTTTCATAAATTTCGCTCATCTCTTCATCAGGAGTCATCTTAGTACGGAGTGAACGATCTGACATTGTTTGGAGATATTCGTTAGAAGCTTGCTCAAACTTGATCTTGGCGTAAAGAGAACGGGGAATCCAACCTGTCTTACGAAGACCATCATAAATTGCCCCTTTGATTCGATAATAAGAAAAAGTCTTAAAATCGACATTGTATTTGGGGTCATAGCGTTTAGCTGCTTCCAACAAGCCCAAACGTGCATTACAGATGATTTCTTCGATATCTGCATCGCTCGACAAAGTTTGGATAATTTTATTAGCTATTGAAGTAGCATAAGGGAGGTACTGCTCAATGAGTGCGTCTCGAACCGCATTTTCATTCTTAGACCCTGCTGCTTTTGGAGAAACAACTACACCCATTTTAGCTTTTTTTTCAGCCATCTGTGCGGCGCTTTGACTCATGTCTCCTCCCATGTCAAGGTTAATTAAGACTCACAATCCCGACACTCACGAACTCCGCACAAAAAATATGCACTAAACATGCCATCTTCCAGAAAAAGCTCTCAAAATTTTTCAAAGAACAATCTATTGAAATCAAAAGGCTTTTTTATTTTAACAAAGCCTAACTATCAAAAAAACTTTAACTTCTTGGTGACCAAAGTCCTCATCTTTCTAAAGGAGGAGGAATATATTCCTCAAACTTTGCCAGAACGATATCTTTCAACCATTGCTCCCAACCTTGGATCATCAGCCATAAGACTTGATACAGCTGACATAAAAGATTGGTCTTTTGCTAAAGCTTGATAAGGGTGCTTAGGTCCCAACACTTCTGTAATCACCCTCTGACAGGCCACTTGTCTTTCTCCAGCACTTAACTGTGTGTTCTGCAAAACTTTTCCTAAACCTAAAAAAGAAGATTTAGGATCTCCACTCGCTTTCCCTAAAACCTTCTGAAAGGTAGTGCTTGAAGAGTTTGAAGAACCCTCAATTTGAGTTCCATTAACTACGCTGGGTGTAAACCTAGACCCTACATTATTTGCCCCTCCAGCCATTGTTCCTCTCCTTATAACAGCAAATTTTACAATTTATAATCCAGTTGAAACTCCCAATGAACCATTATTCACAGCATCTAAAGCTGCAGCGCCCTTATTATTTAGGGTATTTAAAATATTCCCTTCCATACCTCTCGCAAAAGGCGCTACTTCCATTGTACTAATACCACCGCTCATCGTAGGGACTGATGCAGAGTTAAACCCAGGAGTCCAAAACGAAGCCCCACTTAAAGAATTAGATTGAGCATCTAAAGCTGCACTATATTCTCTTTTAGCCTGCATTTTTTGGATTGCATTTTCTGAGAGTCGTTGAATACCGTAAGCGGCACTAGAACCTACCATCCCCAAAGGACCAAAAAACGGCAAAATAGCTCCAGCCATACGTCCAAAGAAGCTACCTACTTTTGCTAAAGCCATTTTAAACTTTTCACCAAAGGTTGGTTTATCTAAAAGATTGCCACCCACCACCTGGCGGTACTCAGTTCTTAAAACATCCGGCATAACGGGGGGCAAACCTGTTGTATCTATTGACGACATAAAAGCACCTCTATCCTACTTTATGTATCGGCTTTTAAAGTCCCAAAAGTTTCGCAAAACCCTCGAAAAACAGAAAATAAGTTAAACAAACTTTAACTACTTAGGCGTAGTTTGACCCGCGGCAGGAATTTGAGCAGGGTTCCCCGCTGCAGAATCAGGAGCAGACAACAAATTGTTTGAATCTGTTCCCATACCCGAATGAGCATTCCCCAAACCATGTACTTGTTTTCTAAGCGTCGTTAACTTAAACAAGGTAAATACAAGCGCAACAGATACCCCTACTAATAAAATTAGCATGCTTAATGCATAAATTTTAAACGTGTCTTTAGAAGGTGCATCCATCTTCAAACCTGCAATACTCACTAATTTTGAAGCCCCTGCAAGCTTGAGCGTTTCCTCAGGAGTATGAACATAAGTAATCACTACAGAAACATCTCGAGGATCAAGATTCTCTACAGAATTAGAAATAAAACGTTGAATTTTTGGCTCGGTAAGATCTAATCCTTCTGCTGTTTTTTTCACCTTTAATACAGCTGAAGCAGTAGGACGCTTAGAGGGTTGGGTTTCCGATGAAAATTCACTAATATCCGGGATATTTAAAACAACATCAGCATCAATGACACCCGGTATGTTTTTAAACGAATTTATAATTTCACCTTTAAGGGCCAAAACCTTTCTACATTTTTCTTCGTCGGGTGTTGGAATTAAGCCTTTTTCCTTACAAATTCCAGAAAATCCAAGTTCTTTCTTGCGTGGCAAATTATTCTCGACCAAAATCTTCTGAGCTCCTGAAGCATCTTTCTTTAAAACCTGAATACTCCAAGTCACTTGCTGAGACTTTACCTCTTTCACTTTCTGCGCTTCGATATTACGATCTTGTAGAGCAACTAAAATTTCATTAGCTTCACTCTCATTCAAATCATGATAGATCGCAATTTTAGAACACGCCGATAAAACCAAAAGTAATAATAAAGTCCAATTTCTATATTTTTTTAACATAATCTTTACTTCTTTGATGCTTTTTTATCTTTCATTTGTGGATCAAAGCCTTTATCAATCAGCTCAATTAAAGATCTCGCAAAATCACCCGATTTGCCGTGTGGATCCATTTTAGAAGCTTCTTCTAAAACTGCTTTAGCTTCCGTTTTTTTATTATTAAAAAATAAAGCTTCTCCTAAATAGGCTTTTGCAAATGCGCTATTGGGAACCAATTCTAAAGCTTTCTTATAGGTTTTAATCGCTTCGTCAAATTTGGTTTCAACAAAAGAAACGTTTCCTAAAGCGACTAAAGGAACATCGCTCTCGGGGGCTAAAGCACAAACTCCTTCAAACACTTCTTTTGCTTCTTTAAAGCGCTGCATGGCTAAATAAAGATATCCACCCTCTAACATCAGGCGCAAATCTTCTGTAGGGACCTCAATCATGAATAAAACCTCCCTTTAAGTTAATACACTTAAAATACCTGATGAATGAAAAAAAGGGTAGCAATTTTATTGCTACCCTTTTTAATTTCAAGAATGATTTCGAACAATTAGCTTCTAAAGTTACGAATCGCATTACTACGAGCATCGTGATCTGCTTTAAAGATGTTAGAGATTGATTGCATTTGTTGACTCAAGTTTTGAACTTTAGTTTGCATCATCAAAAACATCATATTGTTATTAAACATAGCATCAATATTGCCTTGCATAGCATCAGGCCCAAAACCTGCGCCTGAAGCCCCACCGCCAAAAGTAGGAGGAGCAGGCATACCACCACCACCTGATCCCATACCTGGGGGAGGAGGAGGAGCTCCAATAAAGTTTCCGCGAAGAGAACCGCCCCCCATTGTACCACCACCATTACCACCACCGACAGCACCAGAAATGGCTGCAGCCACCACCTGTCGACCAAACAAACCACTTCCAGGCGCTGATGCCATATAACTAGCTCCAGCCATGGCTGTAGGCCCAATTAAATTATTATAGAGAGAAGAGAACAAGCCTTCAGTCGGGCTATAACCTCTGTTTCCAGAGCTTACGTATTCCCGTGTCGCTGATGGATCGATGGGAGAAAAACTTGAATCGTATGAATAACCTGGCATTTTTTGATCTCCTACTTAAGTCTTACAAGCCTTATGGCCCTTCGTTTCAGTTATCGTAAATGCCTGACTTAAAAGTTGTGTTAGACTTCTTACTTTTTTTGAGTTTCTTGTTGTTTTAACGCTTCTTGCATTTGGTACTTAAGTTTTAACAATTCTTTCAATAAATCCATTACAAGCTCATAAGTTCTCATAGCTTTTTTAGCCTGTTTAGCTTTTCCAAGACCTGCTTTTTGACGAGCTACCTTCTCCAATTCACCATAGGCAGAGGCAAAGCTCTTATTTACAGAATCAAATTCTTCCGTATCTATGAGACGTTCAATACGTGGGTAACCCACCATGCTAGAATCTTCTTTTTTAGGAGCTGTCGCCACAAACACAACCTTTCTTTCAATTTAAGTAAAGTAATTGAAAAAAACTTAAGTAATTTTAACTTTTTACAAATCAAGCGTCAAGGAAAGGGAATTTTTACTGGGGAAGTGGTTCAAGCTTCACCACAACAGGCTTAAAGCTAGAAACAACTAACTGGAAACGGCTTTCAAAGCGTTTATACCCTTCCTTTTCAATACTGACTCGATAAGAACCCAAAGATAAATCTGACAATACAATGGGACTAGGCTGAGAAATTTCCTGACCATTCAAAGTTATTTTTGCTCCAGGAGGATCAGTGCTCACCAAAACAACAGATTTTAGAGGAGAGATTTTATGAAACAAAGTTTCCGCGTCTGATTTTATTTTTTCATTTTTATCATTTAAAATCACATCAATCACACGTGAAATAGCGATATCTTTTTTACCATTCGCAAAACTTGCTTCTGCGATACCTAAGTCAGCTTGTCCCTTATAAGTTTCATTTTGCTTAGCTTTTTCAAAATAACCGATCGCGACATCATAGGCTCCCGTCTTAATATAAGATGAACCTAACAAAACTTGTATTTGCGCAACTTCTTGTTCTGAAGGATTATGCTTTAAAGCTTCTGATAATTGATCAATCGCTTGTGCATATTGACCCTGTCTAATCAGATCTCTCCCTCTATTTATAAAAGCTCCTGCCTCAGAAGTTCGTAAAGGCACTTCTGCATTAAAAGGCGTATTCATCGTCATGGAGAGTTCTTGTTCATGGTCGTAAAAACCTTCTTTTTTGAGAACAAGCTTATGTTTTCCTAAAGGAAGATTTCCATCATAGGGGGTTTCTCCCATCTTTTTTCCATCAACCAAGACCTCAGCACCTTCTGGGCTTGTTTTAATCTTTGCAGGAAACACACTCACATCTTGATCTGTAAGAGATAAATCAAAAGTTGGACTTTCCTTTGAAAGAGCAAACTCTCTTCTAAACTTTACCACATCCACTACTGTTTGAGAGCCTTCTAAAGCTTCTGGCTTTTTCATTTCTAATGTATAATTCCCAAAAGGGAGATGAATCGGACGATTATAAACAATGTCCGTTAGCTTTGAAGCTTGGGTTTTAAGTTGATTGGAAGAAAAAGTCCCTTCAAGATAAAGCTGAACATCTTTGGGTAAGCTTTTAAAATTTAAGCTCCCAACAGAACCTATAAAATCAACCTTAATCAACTCATCCTGTTGAGAGACTGTAAAAGTTTTCTTCTCGCTAAAATCCTGATTAAATTCTTGGAAATGATAAACGGCAACGAGCTCCTGAGGCGCTCCCACAGGAACTGTAATGTTTGTTTTAAAAGGTGTAAGACCTAATTCTTTTCCCTGATAAAAAATCTTTGCTTGAAGAGGTTCTGCATTCACCTCTAAAAATACTGGGACGCTAGGGCCTGCCTGAACAGGAGGCAACTGTTGAGTGATTTGTTCGGGCGTTTGAACTACAGGCGCTTGCTGGACAGGATTTTCATTCACAGGATTATCTGTATTCGCAGTTGTTTGTACCGATGTAATTCTTTTCTTAATATAAAAACGGTAAAAGGTATACCCCACCCCTCCTAGTAAAATAAGAGTTACCAACAAGTAGCTCAAATTTTTAAGTGCCCTACTTCCACCTTTAGACTGACTTACAGCTTCAGGACGGGATTCTACCATTTCCATTTCTTGAGAGGGCGCTGCAGATTCGGGGATCTCTTCTCGATTAGTTTTATCTTCTGCCACTTCCCCTTGATCTTCAGAAGCTGCTTTTTCAATCGCTTCTAAATCTAAATGGGCTTCTGAAACTTGGGCATCCAACTTATCAATAGGAACAGATGGCTCTGAAACTTCTTCGACCAAAGGCAAATCGCCACTCTGATCTTTTAAAAAACGAAGTGTATAAATACCAACCTTTACTAAATCGCCTTGTTTGAGTTGAAAATCTTCCTGAATTTTTTTCTCATTCACGAAAGTGCCATTTCGAGAACCTACATCCTTAACAAAATACTTTCCTTCTAACTCGTGAATCACCGCATGAGAACGAGACACACTATTATCTTCCAAAACAATACTATTGACATTAGCACGACCCAGCGAGACTTCCTTCTGATGAGTTAAGGTAAACCAGCTACCTTGCTTCGGGCCCGTAACAATCTCTAAAAGAGGATAAGCATCTGCACCTCGGGAAATATCCTTGGGTTTTTCAAAGTCATTGAAAGCTTTGATTAGAGTTGCTTCTTCTAGGGGTGATTTAGAGGAACCTTTCATGAATAAACAAAGCCTTTACTACTTAAAGATTAAAAAAAAATCCAACTTATACTTTATGAAAAATTAACATAAAACATTGATATTGCAAATAAAATAAACGATAATTCCTTGACGATTAGCCTTTTGAAATCTATAATTTTTTACTTTTTTTTAACATCCTATGAAAAAAATTAACTTCTTTTTATTATCTTTACTTTTCACCACTTGTTTCGTGTTTTCTTGGATAAGCCCGCTACAATCAAAATATATTGTGAGACCCCAAAACCGTGCTGTTTATCATAACAATTTGGGCGCCCAATACCTCACCCAACAGCAAATTGATAAAGCGATTTTTGAATTTAAAACAGCGATTGAAATTTCACCCGAATATATGGAAGCCTGGAACAACCTAGGACTCGCCTACAAACATAAAAAAGAATATGAAAAGGCCATTGAAACTTATAACCAAGCTCTCAAAATCGATGGAAAGTATGCAGGTGCCTGGACTGGCTTGGGCACTATCTATGCCGCTCAAGGCAATTACGACAAAGCAATTAGTTGCTTCAAGAAAGCCATTTCCGCCAATAAAAAATACGCCGATGCTTATTACAATCTAGGCTTAGCTTACAAAACTCAGGTCCTTCAGTTTAATCAAAAAAATCGAACCAAAGACGCCATTGATGCTTTCAAACGAGCCACTGAAGCTAGCCCCAATTACTACCTTGCTTCTCTAGAACTGGGTCATCTTTATATGGAACAAGGACAACTTGAAGATGCGCTCATTCGCTTTAAAGTGGCGGTCGAAACGAATCCAAACAGTCCTGAAGCATGGCTTGCTCTTTCGCAACTGTATCAGAAACAAGGCAATGTTGCGAAGGCACAAGAAGCTTTAAATCGCGCGATGGTCAATCAGCCCAATAGCTCCACTTCACATTTAATGCTGGGGGCCCATTACATAAACGAAAAAAATTACCCCCTAGCTGAACAAGAGCTTAATCTCGCGTTGCAATCAGAGCCTGGTAACAGCGCCGTTTATTACAATTTAGGCCTTTTGAAATTAGCACAATCTAATTATCAAGCTGCGATTGATTATTTTCAAAAATCAATTGGACTCGATGGACGCAATGCAGATGCAGCTTACAATCTCGCATTCACCTTTAAAAAAATGGGAAATAATGCTGGAGCAAAAGAATGGTATGCAAAAGCATTACAAATGAATTCTAACCATTATCGTAGTTTACTTGCACTTGGACTGCTTGAAGGTGAAATGGGCAACCGCTCCGAAGCAGAAAAGTTTTTATGCCGCTTTATCAAGGAAGCTCCAAAAGAATTTGAAAATGAAAAACAAAAAGTAGGACAAGCAGTGCAGTGCAAATAGTAAAGGCTGGTCTAAGTGATTCCACGACTGATTGTTAAAAACCAAAAAACTCAAGAAGAACAGGTGTACAATCTTCCACAAGATACGATCACCATTGGAAGAACAGGCGCCTGTGACATTGAACTTGCTGATAAAAGCATTTCCAGAAAACATGCTGAAATAGTCAAAGATGCTGAAGATTATTTTCTCATCGATCTCAAAAGTGGCAACGGCACCTATCTTAACGGTAAGCGCATACGCTCTATTGAAAAACACTTACTCCGATCCAATGATCTGATCAAAATAGAAAGCTACGAAATTGCCTTTCATCTACTGGAAGAAGGTTTAAACAAACCGATTGAGGAAGACACCGACACTGATATTATCGAAATTAAAATGATCAAAAAAGTTCTCAAGGCACTCGATAAAGATTCAACTCCCAGCCTTGAAGTATTAAATGGTTCTGCAGAAGGAAAAAAAATCTTTTTTGATGATGCCCAACAAGAAGTAGATATTGGTCGAGATCCAAATTGTAGTCTCCAGATAGATGAAGCTGTTATTTCAAGACGACATGCCAAACTCATTAAAAAATGGGGCGGCATCGTGCTCATGGATTTAAATAGTCGCAACGGTTGTTTTGTGAATAATGAAAAAGTTGCTGAAAAATTACTGCGAGATGGAGACAAAGTTTTATTAGGCACCATCAAACTCATCTATCGCAATCCTCAAGATATTAACATTGATGCTATCAGTGAAGAAATTTCACGCAAAAAGAAAGAGGCAGCTCTTCGTGAATCTGAAATGATGGAAATCGCTCAAAAGAAACAAGAGGAAGAAGAAGCAGCGAAGCTCAAAAAAGAGGAAGAAGAAGCTGAAATCGAAAAAGAAAAAGCCGAAGCAGATGCCGTAGCCGCAGAACAAGCTAACAATGCTGCTGAAAGCGAAGCTGATAAAGAAGATTCCGCTTCGAAAGCTTTACCTGAGGAAAAACAAAATCAAGTAGCCCCCTCCCAAGAAACAGGGCTTTCAATGACAGAAAAAATATTAATTGGCGTTGGAGTGCTTGTGCTGCTTTTTGCTCTCATTGGAATTGTGAGCATTCTTTTAAAATAAAATTCACTTCGTCTGATTTTAAGTCATCTGTTTCTGCAAACCCACTCTTGCAATCGGTTGGATACGAAGATTTTCAGAAAGCTCTTGATAGGATAAAACAGCCAATTGCGGAAATTCCAATTCTATAATTTTTCGAAAATAACGTCGAATTTCGGCCGTAGTTAATATTACTGGAGGACGTGCTCCAGGTGGAAAAGGATGAGAAGCAATTTCTTTACCGACTGACTCTACAATCTCTTGGGTAATTTCAGGTTCTAAAGCTAAATAGTTTCCTTTTTCGGTTGTACGAATTGCATTGCGTACCTGATCTTCTATGTCAGGATCTAGTAAATAAACAGCCAGTGTATTCGCGTGACCCGCATAGCGATGAGTAATATAGCGTTTGAGTCCAGCACGAATATGTTCAGTGAGAACCAGTGTATTTCTTTCAACTTCTGCCCATTGAGCTAAAGTGGAAAAAATAGACTTCAAATCTCGAATCGCAATTTCTTCCTGCACCAAACGCTGAAAAATTTCTGAAAGTTGCAACACCGTTATTACCTTGGGCACCAATTCTTTCACCAAGGCAGGATGAGACTTCTCAAGTTCATTCAACAAGGTTTGAATTTCTTGTAAGCCTAAAAATTCATGGGCATGTTTTCGCAAAATATAGGAAAGATGCAAAATAAGATATTCTGCGATATCCCACATTCTAAACCCAGCTTGAATAGCAGTTTCTTTATGCTCTTCCGCAATCCAGGTAACAATTGAGCCATCAATAGGATGAATGGTTTCCACTCCCTTAATATTAAAAAGGGAAAGCTGCTCTAAGGGCTCACCAACTAGAATACAACCTCGATAAATTCTGCCTTTGGCAACGGGGACCTCATTAATATTAATAATGTAACTTTCAGGCTCCATATCGACATTTTGTCCGCGTACTTGTATGCCTGGAAAATTCACCCCTAACTCATAATACAAACCGTGACGAAGCAAAGGAATGAGCTCGTTAATAAAGCGTCCGCCATCTTGAGTATCATCCACCCAAGGAATAATAGCCTCCCCTACTTCAAGAGAAATAGGGGATGGCATAATAAACGGTAAAACATCGCCATGCTTTTCGATCGCTTTTTTAACCACTTGGTCTTTAGGAATTTCGGCCAACTCTTGTGTTTCGGTTTTTTTATTACGAGTGAGAAAATAAGCAACAGCACCCAAAACACCTGACAAAATAAAAAAAGCTAAATGAGGTAAGCCTGGGATTAAGGCCATCACAAACAAGAGAACCGCAGTAATCACGATTGCTTTAGGATAAGAAGTGACCTGTCCTACAATTTCTTTACCAAGATTGGATTCTTTATTTTCAGAAGCAACGCGCGTCACCACAATACCTGCCGCAACTGAAATCATGAGTGCGGGAATTTGAGCCACCATTCCATCCCCGATAGTGAGTGTAGTGTAAGCTTGAATAGCATTGGAAAACTCCATACCTCGCTGCATGACACCAATGATCAGTCCTCCAATAATATTGATCACAGTAATAATAATACCTGCGATAGCATCTCCTTTGACGAATTTCATCGCACCGTCCATCGCTCCATACATCTGAGCTTCACGCTGCAAAATAGAGCGACGTTCCATGGCCTGTTCCATATTAATAATTCCTGCACGCAGATCAGCATCAATACTCATTTGTTTTCCAGGCATAGCATCCAAGGTAAATCGAGCTCCTACTTCAGAAACACGTTCAGCACCTTTCGCAATAACGATAAAGTTCACTAAGGTAATAATAAGAAATAAAATTCCCCCCACTACATAATTACCTCCCACCACAAAACTACCAAAAGCATGAATAACTTCCCCTGCTTCCCCTTCGGACAAAATCAAACGAGTCGCTGCAATATTCAGAGACAAACGATACAAGGTAGTCATCAATAAAATAGTAGGAAAAGATGCGATTTTTAGAGCATCTGAAATATAGAGGGCGACCAATAAAATAAGAACACTGAGAGCAATATCGATAGTGAGCAAAATATCGATAAGCCAAGACGGCAGCGGAATAATCACTAAGCTCAAAACCACAATGACTAAGGCAGCCAAAACCAAGTCACTGTATTTGGTGATGAGTTCATTAATATTAGAAAATTTGAGTTTATCGAACATAGAATTGGATTTTACTCATTCTACATCGGCAAAGCGAAAGTGCAAAGTTTCTAATGAATGACAAAAAAAGAATATTTTAGGAAATTTAGACTATTTTAATCAGACTTTAACTTCTTTAAGTCCTGTATTCTGCATTCAACTTCACATAATCATAGGTAATATCTGAGGTCCAGATTCGGTAAGAGGATTTTCCCTGGTTCAGATGAATTGTGATGGGGAAATGCTTTGCTTTCATCACTTGGTGAGCCCTACGTTCTGCTGTTTTTTGCAAGCCCAAACCTTTAGAAACTAGCTTCACTTTTCCATAATAAATATCTACTTTTTCAGGGTTTACTTTTTCACCTGAATAACCCACTGCTGCAAGCAATCTGCCCCAATTAGGATCTTCACCAAAAAAAGAGGTTTTCACCAATTGAGAGCGCCCCACCTTGTAAGCTATTCTTTTAGCTTCGGCTTCAGAACGAGCGCCTTGAATGTTCAACTCTACGACTTTGGTGGCCCCTTCACCGTCCTCAACCATTTTAAGTGCCAAATCTGTGGCCACTTTTTTTAGATTTTCTTCAAATTGTTTGGCTTCTTTTGAGTTAAAGCGAAGAGCTGAATTTCCTGCCAAGCCATTGGCAAGCAAAATAGCGGTATCGTTAGTGGACATATCTCCATCTACAGTAATTCGATTAAAAGTTTCATCTACAACTTTATTCCAAATTTGCTGAAGAACTTTAGCAGAAATATTCAGATCCGTTAAAAAATAACCCAACATCGTAGCATGGAGTTGTCCACTACTAGTCGGTCCTTTCATCGCTGGCTCGATCATGCCAGCTCCTTTTGCAAAACCTGCGATACTGTAAGACGTTTTTCCTATTTTACCTTTCACAAAAGCAATTTTTGGAAAAAAGTCAGTGGTTAAAATGCCACGGGCCGCTTCTTCAATAGAAGAAGGGTCTAAAAATGAAACGATTTTTCGAATGCCACGAGAAATTTTTTCGATAGGCATTTGCACGCCAATTTTTCCAGTAGAAGAAACAAAAACTAAATCGGAAGAAATATTTAATGCCTTTGCTGTTTCATCAATCATTTTTTGCGCATTTTTGATTCCAAGATCACCTGTACAGGCATTGGCATTCCCACTATTCATAATAATAGCCTGGCACAAACCTTTCTTCATTTTCTTTTCATCTAAAATAACGGGCGCGGCTTTAGCTAGGTTAGTGGTATAGGTAGCCGCAATTTGACAAGGCACCTCACTATAAATAATCGACAAATCTTTTTTATTGGGGTTTTCTTTGATACCAGCGTGAATACCGGCAAACTTAAAACCTTTGACTCGGATTTTTCCTGACATTTCTTTCTTTCTAAATCTTCGTAAGGGCGACTCATGAATCGTCCCTACAATTTATTTTCCATGACACTTCTTATATTTTTCTCCACTTCCACAAGAGCAAGGATCGTTACGGCCCACTTTAGGATATTGTCTTTGAATAGTTTGCTGGCTCACAGAAGCTTGAGCTGACGGTAATTCAGGAGAAGAATTTGTTGCCATCGTTGGCAAGTTGCCACGCCCTAAAACCATAGGCTGGGGGCGATGTCGTGTTTCAAGCTCTCCTGCTTCACGATGCTCCACCTGAACATGAAATAATTTTTCAATCACATCTTCATTCATTTGAGCAATCATGCCCTCAAACAAATCAAAACCTTCTCGTTTATATTCTACAATAGGATCTTTTTGAGCATAACCTCGCAGCCCTATTCCTTCACGTAAATGATCCATATTCAGCAAATGATCTTTCCAAAGAGTATCCAGTGTTTGAAGCAAAATGATGCGCTCAACATGACGCAACACCTCGACCCCTACTTTCTTTTCCTTCTCTTCATAAAAATCAAATGCCTTATTATAAAGAAGCTCTCCCATCTGATCAGAGCTCATACTTTCCAAATCAGTCACAGCTTCCAAACGGTATCCAAAAAGTTTGAATACTTTTTCATTCATTCCTTTCAGATCCCAAACTTCATTTTTATCAGGCTCAAATTCAAAGGAAATTTGTTGGGCAATTTGATCAAGCACATCTAGAATTTTTTCACGAGTATCTGTGCCTGCTAATATTTCACGACGTAGTTTATAAACCGTACTTCTTTGTTGGTTCATCACATCGTCGTATTGAATGACGTTCTTACGAATATCAAAATTGTGAGATTCAACTTTCTTTTGTGCATTCTCAATCGCTTTACTAATCCAGGGATGAAAAATAGGCTCATCTTCTTCCATGCCCAATTTATCCATCATTCCTGCAATCCGATCTGAGCCAAATATGCGCATCAGGTCATCTTCGAGCGAGATGTAAAATTTTGAAGAACCCGGATCTCCTTGACGACCTGCTCGTCCTCTCAACTGATTATCGATTCGACGGGATTCATGCCGTTCAGTTCCAATGATATGCAAGCCCCCTGCTTCCACCACTTTTTTCTTTTCCTCTTCACAACTCATTTTGAATTGTTCCAAAACTTGTTCGTATTGTTCTGGAGTCGCTTCGGGACCCACCTTAGACTTCGCTAAAAACTCCGGATTTCCTCCCAGCAAAATATCGGTTCCGCGACCTGCCATATTAGTAGAAATTGTCACAGCTTTGTGACGACCTGCCTGCGCAACAATTTCAGCTTCTTTTTCATGATGTTTGGCATTTAAAACATGATGTTTAATACCACGGCGGGAAAGCATTCCTGCCAGCACTTCTGACTTCTCAATGGAAATAGTTCCCACTAAAACGGGTTGGCCTTTTTCATGGCATTCCACCACCTCTTCTACCACTGCCTTAAACTTGCCTCTTTCGTTTTTATAAATCATGTCTGGCTCATCTTTACGAATCATTAAACGATTCGTAGGAATCACCATCACATCAAGATTATAGATTTTATTAAATTCAGCAGCCTCGGTATCGGCGGTTCCTGTCATACCTGCCAATTTTTTATACATGCGGAAATAATTCTGGAAAGTAATAGTCGCTAAAGTTTGATTTTCATTTTCAACATTTACTTTTTCTTTTGCTTCAATCGCTTGATGCAAACCGTCGCTCCAACGACGACCTGGCATAAGGCGCCCCGTAAATTCATCGACAATAATCACTTCACCTTCTTTTACCACATAGTCCACATCCAGTTTAAATAAGGTATGTGCTTTCAACGCTTGATTAACATGGTGAAGAGTTTCCATATTCTGGGGATCAAACAAATTTTGCATTCCCAAAAGTTTTTCTACATGACCTACCCCAGCATCGGTCAATACAACCGTCTTACTTTTTTCATCGATGGTGTAATCAGATTCTTTTTTTAAATTTGGAATAATACGATCAATCTTGAAATATTTATCGGTAGAATCATCGGTAGGTCCTGAAATAATTAAAGGAGTTCTGGCTTCGTCGATCAAAATACTATCGACCTCGTCTACAATCGCAAAATGTAAATCTCTCTGAACATACTGAGAGAGTTCAAACTTCATGTTATCGCGTAAATAATCAAAACCATATTCATTGTTGGTGCCATAAGTCACATCTGCAGCATAATTTTCTTTTCGTTCTGCATCATCGAGCCCATGGACAATTACACCCACGCTCAAACCCAAAAACTTATACAAACGACCCATCCACTCAGAGTCACGTTTAGCAAGATAGTCATTCACTGTTACGACATGAACGCCTTTACCTTCGAGTGCATTTAAATAAACAGGTAAAGTTGCTACCAAGGTTTTTCCTTCACCTGTTTTCATTTCAGCAATTTTGCCTTCGTGCAAAACAATTCCCCCAATCAATTGAGAATCAAAGTGACGCATACCAAGCACACGCTTAGAAGCCTCACGCACTACGGCAAATGCTTCAGGTAAAATGGAATCTAAACTTTCACCTTTTGAAATTCTTTCTTTGAAATGATGGGTTTTAGCTTTCAGCTCATCATTAGAGAGAGATTGTACGGATGGTTCAAGATCGTTAATGCAATTCACAATAGGATGAATACGCTTTAATTCTCGATCATTTTTACTACCAAAAATTTTTCTCGCCAAGCTACTGAACATAATGGCTTTCTTCGGTAACCTAAAAATTAAAAGGAGTCAAAAGGAAAGGAAAGTATATCAAGTTCATCTAAAGAATGAACATTAAAAAAGAAAGTAACAAAACTTTATTGAAAAGCTTAAATCTGCCCTAAGATACTGAGCATATCTGGCCGATAACTAGCGCCTCTTCCATTCGTGGCGGTATAAATCGAGTAAACTATAAAAGACCCTATTTTTCTGGCAACCAATTCTTGATAAAGCTTTGAAGGATTCTCGAAGGTACAAACATCCCAAGATTTTCCTTCAATTTGCTGTTTGCTCACCGGGGAAGCTTTTGCACCCACATAAGATGGGTTCTTGAGTAAAATACCTCTCACCATATTTAAATATTCTTCTGAAGAGCCTGGATATTCACGGACCATAATTCGAATACCAACTGAACCTCCTTCTTTTGTGACAGAAAGAGCTAGTTCATCTTTATCATCAGGCTTAGCTTTATTCAAAGCCCAGTTAGAATTTGGAACTTTAATTTTCTTGAGAATGTCTTGAGCTGTTTCTGCAGCCAAAACAAAAGAAACTGTTTGAAATGAAAGTAATGTGAAAAGGAAAAAATAAGACCAAACTTTTTTTTTCATAATTTATTATTTTAACACAAATTTCATCGGATCAGTCGGCACACCGTCAACATGGACTTCATAATGAAGATGAGGACCTGTGGAAGCACCGGTGCTACCTACGGCAGCCAACATTTGACCACGCTTCACCTTATCTCCTTCTTTTACGTAGAAGGCAGAGGTATGTGCATACATCGTAGAAACCCCGTATCCATGATCAAGTACCAAGGCATTTCCGTATCCACCCTTAGAACCAGCAAATGAAATTTTTCCATCTGCAGGCGCATAAATCGCAGAGCCATAAGGAGCTGCAATATCTACCCCTTCATGAAATTTTGGCATTCCACTTAAAGGAGAAATACGAGAACCAAAATCACTTGTCACCCAACCTTGAACGGGCCAAAGTGAAGGGGTTGAGGTCCAATAAGACAACTTATCTTGACCCAACTCATAAACTTCATTCACTCGAGTTTCGAGGGCCATGGCAAAACCAGAAAGCTCATCAATTCTAGAACCTAACTTATCATAAAGATTACTGGAAGAATCTGCGAAGAGTTGTGGATCATTTGGTTTGGGAAGCTTACTAATTTTATCTAAATATTTTCCAAAATCATCCTGTTCACCTAAAGGTCCTACTCCAATTTTCAACTTGCCGGAATCTACTCCAACCATAGTCTCTAAACGAGAAGCAAACTGTTGGGTTCGCTTCAGTGAATCTTCCAATTGACTGACTTTAGTAAGAAGTTGAGCTTTGAAAGTGTCTTCCATGGAAGAACCTGAGGAAGCTTGAATGGCAATCTTTCTATAATGAAGAAAACCCCAACTCATGACGGTCGTGAATATTAAAAGAAAAGCAAAACCTAAAATACCTAAATGAACGGCAAACTTCGGCACATGAAATCGTTTTGATTCCAGATGATTTTCAGGGATAACCAATACACTATATCGATTCATGAGAACCTCCTTAAGCGGCGTACTACCTTCAGTGCTCCGATGCTTTCTTTATCGGCTCTTTGAAGGAAAAGACGCTTACTTTTTCTCCCTTCCCAATGGGAAAGTTAAAAGAAGTTAAAACTTGTTAAGGATTTTATACTTATTTGAAGGCAAGGTAACAGAGGAGTACAGGAAGGTCAAGGCTTAAAAGTTAATTAATTTCAACAGCTTGCACAACAACTACTGTAATATTATCGTCACCGCCTCTTTCATTGGCCAGATCAATGAGTTTTTCACAGGACTCTTTCAAAGAAGCCTGCGAAAGCAGGTCCAAAATCTCTCGATCTTCCACTAAATTAGACAAACCATCGGAGCACATTAAAATTTTATCACCGGCTTTAAGCTCATGAATTTTGACGTCAGGATCCACCTCTTCTTGATAACCTACTGAACGTGTAATGATATTTTTTAAACGATGGCCCTTGGCATCATTTGCAGACAAAATACCAGCTCTCACCTGCTCGCTGACTAAAGAATGATCTTCTGTAATTTGTTGAATTTCTCCATCCCGTACAAAATAAGCCCTTGAATCACCCACATTCGCCACATAAGCCTTGCCATCCTGCACCAAGCTAGCCACCGTTGTGGTTCCCATCCCCTTCAAGCCTTCATCATATAAAGACTGATCATAAATTCGCTTACCAGCTTCTTTAATCGCAAAACGAAGTTTTTCACCTATCGAGACATTTTCAGAATTCACGCCTTCAATCACAGGAGCTTCTGGTCCTGTAAGTCTCTGAACCACTTCTTCTACCGTCGCTACTGCCATTTTAGATGCAAACTCTCCGCCCAAATGTCCCCCCATGCCATCTGCCACCACGTAAAGCTGAAGATCATCATTCATTAAATAATGATCTTCGTTATGGCTTCGCTTCATTCCCACATTAGACATTCCGTAAGATTCAATTTTGATCATGATTTTTAGACGCCGATAAAGTGTTTAAACCATTAGACATTCGTGGATTATAATAGAGGATAAAAAAGGGGTCAATTTTTTTAAGCACCCGCCACATCCATTTCTTCAATCAAAATCGATGGAGAGGCAACTTTAAAGTAATATCGAAGGTCAGAAGCAATGCCTTGAACCTTATTTAACATTTCTTTTAAATTTCCCGAGAGGGCTATCTGCTTAAGCGGATATTTCACCTCGCCCTTCTCTACCCAAAAACCTTGAGCCCCGACTGAAAAATCTCCAGAAATAGGATTCGCTGTATGCATTCCAATCAACTCGGTGATGTAAATAGCCTGCGGAACTTGCTGAAGTAATTTTTCAAAACTTAATAAACCTGGTTTCAAATACAAATTGGAATAAGAAATCTGTGGAGGACTTTTCAGATCCTCTCGTTCGCTAGAGCCTGTCGTACCACTTCCATAACGAGCACCATATTCAAGATCTGCTAAACATTTTTTAAAGACACCATTTTGAATCACTTCTGTTTTTCGAGTCGACACCCCTTCTGCATCAAAAGGAAATGAAGCATACCCCCCCTCAAGCCTAGCGTCATCGATGAGAGTGATTTGAGGAGATAACACTTTTTGATTTTGTTGAGCTTCAAAAAGTGAGCGTTTCTTTAAAAGATTATCAGCATAAAAACTGGGTGCTAAAACATCCAAAATTTCGGCGGCTACAAGAGAATCCAATATCACTGGACATCTCAAAGTAGGACCAGACTTTCCTCCCAAATAAGCTAAAGCCTTCTGCGCAGCTTTTTTACCCACATTTTCTGGAGAAATATTTTCAAGGTAAGAAGAAAAATCAAATTCAAAAACACCTTCCGCATCTTCATCTGCTTCTGCAACCGCCATCAGCGAAAGCACATTCATTGTTTTTTGATGATGTTTTTTTAAACCCCAAGAATTTTCCAAATAAACTTCTGAAAGAGATCCACTATAAGAAGCCCCTCTCACCCTTTTCAAACGAGGGTCCAAAGACAAGGCAGCCTTTTCCATTTCCAATGCTTTTTTCAAACGAGCTTGCTGTGAGGTGTTAGAAAACTGTGCATCGAAATCTTTAAGATCGACTGCTGCTTCATCCTTTTGAGAAGGGGGAAAAGATAAAAACTCGCGCTTATTGGAATAACGAGAGGTAACGAGCGCTAAATCAACACATTTCTGAATAGCCGCTTCTGAGAAATCAGTGGTGTAAGAAAAACCCAATTGTTTCTCCATAATCACTCGCAGTGCCACCCCCATACTTTCAGATGCATTAAAAGCATGCATTTGCTGGTCTTTTACTTCTACTTCTACTTCTTGTTCTCGACTCAAAAAAATCTCAAACTCAGGTGCGTTTTTCTGAGCAAGTTTTTCTTTGAAGGATTGGATTATTTTTTTAAATTCCATAAACAAAAAACTCCTTTGAGATAATTTTTTAAAACTTTAAGGTGGGTCTATCAAAATTCAAGTATCTTTTCGAAAACCAAAGCAGCGTCTTGGAGTTTTAAAAAATTATTTCAAAGGGGGTTTCACCTCTATTAAGACATCAATTTAATGAGTTCTTTCGCATGCGAAAGAGCTTTGTCAGTAATTTTTACTCCCGCGAGCATACGTGCAATTTCATCGACACGCTCAGTTTCATCCAATTGTTTTACTTGCGTGGAAGTACGCTCTTTCTTTTCCACTTTCGAAATCTGATAATGCACATCTCCACAAGCGGCAATTTGAGGAAGATGAGTAATACATAAAACCTGTGCTTCTGCCGCCAGCTTTTTCAATTTTTTACCCACCCCTTCAGCCACTGCACCTCCAATGCCTGCATCCACTTCATCAAACACAAAAGTAGCGGCCGAATCCGGATCGCGCGTTACACTTTTGAGCGCTAGCAAAATACGCGAAAGCTCACCGCCTGATACAATTAAATTCATCGGCTTCATTTCTTCTCCCTTGTTGGGAGAAATATAAAAAATAATTTCATCTAAACCCGAAGGGGAGAAAACTTCTTCTCCTTCCGATTTCAAAGGCAGAACCCTCACTTCAAATTTGGCGCTGGGCATGGCGAGAAGCGCTAATTCTTTTTCAAGAAGTTTGGAAAGCTTTCGGGCCGCTTCCACTCGGGAAGATCGCAAACGATGGCCTCGATCGAGAAGATTTTTCTGACATTCTGAAAGTTTTTTCTTCAAAGCCTCCATCACCTCATCTTGATTTTCGAGCAAGCCCACCTTTGAGGAAAGCTCCACTTCTTTTTCAAGAACGGCTTCCACACTGCCCCCATATTTTTTCTTGAGAGAAGCAATCACATCTAAACGCTCTTCCATTTGTTCCAAACGATTCGGATCAAAATCAATTTTTTGAAGATAATTTTGCAGAAAACGACTCACCTCATCTAAGCTATCGCATACCTGAGACAACTTTTTTGATTCTTCCTCCAAACGAGGATCCAGATCCGCAAATTTAGAAATGAGATTTTGCGATTTACCGACAAGCTCTGTAGCAGAATCATTCGCCGAATAAAGCATCGATTCAGCACCCGACAAATTTTCGATAATTTTAGATGCATTGGCGAGAATCTTACGATCTTGCAAAAGTGCCTCTTCCTCTCCTGCCTTGAGACTCGCTGCTTGAATTTCTTGAAGCTGAAAACGATACAGGTCTTCACGTTCTCGAGCTTCTTTCATTTGGTTTTCAACTCGAGAAAGCTCTGATTTTGTTTCTAAATATTCATGATATCCCGCTTGATAATCAGACAGGATTTTGAGGTGATCTGCAAATTGATCGAGGTAAATTCGAGGCATGTCTTCCGAAAAAAGTTTTTGAGATTCATTCTGGCTCACCAAATCAATCAAAAACTTTCCGATTTCCTGAAGCAAATTAGCCGTGCTGGCTTTATCATTTAACCAAATTCGACCTTTGCCTGATCGAGAAATCACTCGCCGAATCAGCAGCGTGTCATCTGCCGGATAATCTTGTTTTTTTAATAAACCCTGCAAAGCAGGCAGCTCTGAAATATCAAACTGGGCAGCCACTTCACATTCTTCATGACCACTGCGGATCAAATCTGCATAGGCCCGCCCCCCCAAAATAAGATTCAAGGCCTGCATGATAATCGATTTCCCCGCACCAGTTTCACCCGAAAGAATATTGAGCCCTTTTTGAAACTCTAAATCGAGGGTATCAATGATCGCAAAATGTCGGATGGAAAGACTTTGAAGCATGGGCCTAATTTCTCATCATAAATAGCTTATTGTCAAACGCTCACATTATTTGAGATAAAACAAAAATCATGGATCTCTTTGAATTCCAACAAAGCAAAACAGATAAATCCCACGCCCCCTTATCCGAAAGGCTTCGTCCCAAAAAACTAGAAGACTTTGTGGGCCAAGAACATTTGCTAGGTAAAAATGCTCCTTTGCGAAAAATGATCGAATCCGATCAAATTCCTTCGATGATTTTATGGGGGCCTCCAGGCACGGGCAAAACTACCCTCGCTCATCTCATTGCAAAATATACCCAAAGAAAATTTCATTTCTTTTCAGCCGTACTTTCGGGAGTCAAAGAAGTTCGGGAAATTATTGAGAAGGCCAAAGAAGATTTAAAATATCAAAATAAAACCAGTATTTTGTTTGTGGATGAAATCCATCGCTTTAACAAAGCCCAGCAAGATGCTTTTTTGCCTCACATTGAAAATGGAACCGTCACTTTGATTGGCGCAACAACAGAAAATCCTTCTTTTGAAGTCATTAGTCCCCTCCTCTCGCGCACTCGAGTACTCACTTTAAAATCTTTGGACGACACTGCCTTAAATTCGCTTTTAGAAAAGGGTCTTTTAGAATTAAAAGATCACTTTAAGTTTTCATCCTTAGAGATTGAAGATACAGCGAAAGATTTTATCATAAAGTCTACCGAAGGAGATGCCAGACGAATGCTGAATGGATTGGAGGTAGCGGTATCATTATTAAATAGCACCATTACCCTTCGAGAGCCTCAGGGCGAACGGGGTAACGAATCTTTTTCCGTTCGTGCTGAGCCTAGTCGAAGCACAAGTTCATTCATTACTCTGCAAATGGCCGAAGAGGCGCTTCAGAGAAAAGCGCTTCTTTATGATAAGGGCGGCGAAGAGCATTATAATGTTATTTCTACCTTTATTAAGAGTATGCGGGGCTCCGATCCTGATGCAGCGGTTTACTGGCTTGCTCGCATGCTCGAAGCAGGAGAAGATCCTCTCTTTGTGGCCCGAAGAATGGTTATTTTCGCTTCAGAAGATGTAGGCAATGCGGATCCACAAGCGATTCAAGTTGCCATCGCTGCCATGCAAGCTTATGACTTTGTGGGCATGCCTGAAGGGTGGATTCCACTCGCTCAAGCCGCCACTTATTTGGCATCTGCTCCCAAAAGTAATGCCAGTTATATGGCTTACAAAAAAGCCAAAGCGGATTTAAAAGAATTTGGATCTTTGCCCACTCCTCTCCACTTAAGAAACGCGCCCACAAAACTGATGAAAGAATTGGATTACGGCAAAGCTTATCAATATGCTCATGACTATGATGGCAAAGTGCCTAACCAGCAACATCTACCAGATCAGTTAAAGGAAAAGATTTACTATCAACCTACTGACCACGGCTATGAAAAGGAAATCCGCAAGCATTTAGAGCATGTTTCAAAAAAACAAAGATAGATCAAAGCTTGCTTGACCATTTTACTCTATCTTTGTTAAGAGGCTGCTTCACTTTTTCAGCGCCAAAGGCGCGTTGAGGGGGAGGCTCCAATCCAGCTTTGCTGGATGGAGGGGGCGACGCGAGCCCCTTATAATAGGGCGATTAGCTCAGCGGTAGAGCGCTGCCCTTACAAGGCAGACGTCGCAGGTTCAATCCCTGCATCGCCCACAGTAAAGGTAGTGTTGAGTGGGTAGTGATTAGAGTCTGGTAATGAAGCGCTCTAAAATGAGCGCCAGAGGTGGGTTGAATGATTTGGCTTTGCCAAATCAGAAGGGAGGATTCTTCCTCCCTTGGTGATAAACCGCTGCCCTTACAAGGCAGACGTCGCAGGTTCAATCCCTGCATCGCCCACACTAG
>CAYYEM010000002.1:62899-94623 GCA_964470915.1 uncultured Pseudomonadota bacterium | reverse complement strand
AAGCATGTTTCAAAAAGAATTAAAACGGTACAAGATTTTTTGGAAAGAAAAATTGCGATAGAAAATGCCTCCACTTATTTAATTCCTCCCCTTTCAAGCATGAAAGAAACAGACTTCATCAAAGCCATTTTAGAAGAAGCTGATTGTGAAATGCTTTTGGATGTTAATAATGTTTATGTGAATAGCGTAAATCACAAATTTGATCCTTTAGAATTTCTTAAAGAAATTCCTACTGACAAAATTCGCTATCTACACATTGCAGGCCATTTTCAAAAAACAAAAAACCTCATTATCGATACTCATGGGGAAGCAATTGTTAAAAATGTTTGGGATTTACTTCAAAAAACTTATGATATCCATGGAGTTTTTCCCACTTTACTGGAAAGAGATTTCAACATTCCACCCTTTAAGGAACTCAAAAAAGAATTAGATAAAATTTTATCACTACAAGAAAAGTATTTTTCTAATGAAAAAATCCGCCTTAGCGCTTAAAAATTTCCAAAAAGATTTTACTCAACACATTCGTAATCCGAAGTTGAACAAAAAACCCAAGGGTGTCCCTTCAAAATCAATGAATGTGTATAATGAACTTTTGTTTAACACGATCGAAGATGTGTTGGCGGGATGTTTTCCGATTAGTAAAGGCGTTTTAGGAAAAAATAAATGGATAAAACTTGTAAGAGATTTTTTTACAATTCATTCCTGCACACGTCCCTTTTACCGTCAGGTTCCTGAAGAATTTGTTGAGTATTTAGCGGAAGAAAGGAAAAATTCTTCCGATCCAAAATTTTTACCTTACTTGGCTCATTATGAATGGGTGGAACTTGACATTTATGTCTCTCAGGATTCTCAAGCTAGAAGACTTGTCACTTATCCCTATCCAGTCCATCAAATTAAAAAAACGAATTTTAAAAAGATAAAAAAGGAAAACTCATACTATCTCTTTTATCGAAATCATGAAGATAATGTAGATTGGATGATTCTCAGTCCCCCTCAAGCCAAACTTATCCATCTTCTTTTAGACAAATCATTCTCTCTGAAAGAGGCCTTTGCACAAATTGCAAAGGAGCTAAAAATGCCCCTGGATTTTATCACTCAATCAGGCCTGGAAAGCTTAAAAGAACTTCAGAACAAAGGGTGCGATTTTAAAAATAGATATTGAATAAAAAATCCCCCGATTGTCGGGGGATTTTAAGATCAATTAGTTTATGTATATCTATTCGGCATGACAAGCTAAGCTTCCTAAAGGATTTGCACCCACACTGTGTCTACTTGACTCAGTACAAGTACGCAACAAACGCATCACTGCTGGGAAACATGCATTGGCTGAAAACACTCCATCGACATTGTCATTGATATATTCATATACGCAAGGATTGTAATAAACAATTTGCCAATCTCCGCTTTGAGTTCTTATCTGAGCTACATTCTCAAAATCTTCTAAGGCAAGATAGGATATTCTATTAAAGGCTGCTACACGGTTATCAGTTGCTGGTAGAGCTGAAACGCGTATTGCTTTCAAAAACCACTCAGGACCATCGCCTGCATCATCTGCATTTGTAATAGATACGGAGCTTAAGCCATCAATAGGAATCTGGGTATTTGAATCTAATTCAATGTAAAAAGTGTTTTCTGTATCAATTTCAAAGTAACGACCCCCTGCAGAAAACACAACAGCTTTACACGCTTGTGGGTTTGACTTTGGGCAAATCCTCACACGCAAATTAGCATCTGTTCCCGAACGACCATCACCTGCTATTTTCACATCTACCGCAATCGATCGAATACGCTGCTTACAAACATTTCCTACTTTCATGTAACCCCTGACCGAATCGCAACGACATTGATGGGTATTTTCATTCCATACCGTACCTGTGGCATTTCGACATGCTCGTGCACGTCTTTCGTTGGCCTGATTTTGATTTTCTGCCTCATTGGCAACCGCAGCATCCTCATTGTCATCTTCCGGATTTTCTAGAGCAGGATTGTTTCCCTGAGGATTTGGGTTTGGCATACCTCCTGGCAAATTATTATTCTCACCTCTTCTGCCTCCCCGATTAAAGGGATTATTCAATTCGTTCGCGGCTTCTTGAATTTCTCGATCCCAGCGATCCTGCCCAATAACATTGTCTATATCCGCAGCCTCCGCAATTGCCTTTGCTTCTTCTGGAGAGTCAGGCAGAGGGGATGGTTTTTTTTCTGTAGTAGGTACGGCAGCACTCACAAGGGGGGCTTCGTTGCTAGATTGAGAAGATCCATCGCATCCCACTTGAGTAAAAACTAAAATCCCCAACATAAGAAATATTCGGGCAAATATTATAATTTTTTCTTTCTTGTTCATAACTCCTCCTTTTTTAATGGCGTACTAGCCATTCAAAGGAAGAGATACAATTTTGATGCCTAATCCAGCGTACAGGAAATTATTCATCTTTTTCTTATTATTTTCCTCTTAAAATAAAAAATATGGCTCTTTACGATACAATAAGCGGGTTAAAAACCACTGATAAAATGTTTATTTGCAAAGGTTCAAAAAAGCCTAATAGATTGTTTACTATTGATACATATAACAGCCTAAACCCACCAATTTATCCCAATTACACCCTTAACATACCTCCTGCTTATCAAAATAAAAAATAATAAATTCAAATACTTATAAAAATGTCTCATCTTGGCACTACTCTTGCTTTATTAGCTCAGCGACTGTGTTTTTTAAATTTTGATAAAGGAGACATTTATGAAGAAACAATTATTAAGCTTAAGCTTATTCGTGGCATGCATATTACCTGCCTTAGTATTTGCTGGCCCCTTACCAATCCATATTCCTAGTTTTGATCCTAATGATGTAACAATTGCAGATATAGAAGACTTTAAACCTGTAACAAGCTTACATCCTGATATTGAAATGGCGGAGGGAGGACAACTCTACATTTGTAATTCCAAGAATCTCCAAATGAGGACTGTGGAAGTAGTAGAAGGCCCATTTATTTCTCTTCCTTTGGACGCTTTCGAAGGAGATAACGGAAGCAGAAACATTGCACTTCATAATTCAGCTCCTCAACACGACTCTGTTATCACCAACACCTCAGAAGGTATCGATGTTTTATACATAAAAGTTCGCACCCAGAGCACGCATGTCGAAGGTAGATGGATTAATAAAATATTTACTTCAGAAGGTGAAGCAACGCCTTACATGGACTACATCTCTGCTAATAGTCACAAAACTCCTTGTGACAAAAATAGAATCACATATGGAAAAATAACGATCGATCATGAAATGGGCTGGTTAGTCGCACAACTACACAGTGCTGAGGAAGAAGCAAGTCCTGAACCCGCTCCTGAAGTCGCTCCCCCTGCTGCTCCTGAATTTCAGGAAAATGCAGCTCCTCAATCTGGTGGTTGCAACATGACCACAACATTCGGTGGATTCAATTACGCACTTTCAATCTTATTCGCTCTCACTCTGGGAGCACACACACTCCTCCGATTCCGAAAGAAGTAAGTCGGAATCTGAAACAAGACAAAAAAAGCCCCGCAATGCGGGGCTTTTTTATTGGAAAAAGAAAATAGATCTATAAAAAATGTTTCTTCGTAAAAGCTCTACCTGACCCTGATTTTAAATATTTTTCAAACTTAAAAGCTTTATTTTTATTACTAAATGCAAAATAATTAATTAATTGAAATGGTATCCTAGCTCGAGTGGCTGGAACATAACCCAAACGATGTTTTTCTAATCTTTTCTTCAAGTCAGAAGTACATCCAACATAAGTTTTTTCATCAGAACATAGTATTATATAAACATAATACATTTTACCCTCCTTCGCGAGCTTCAGCGGACTGTGTCCGCCGAAGCCCGCTATGGCGGGCGAAGGCGGAGAGAGCGGGATTCGAACCCGCGTTACGGTTGCCCGTAAACACGCTTTCCAAGCGGGCGCCTTCAGCCACTCGGCCATCTCTCCCAAATACAAAATGAAGGTAGCTCCTATAACCAAGCCACCCCAAATACTCAAACGGATTTTTTGATACTTGAAAGATGTTTCCTCTTTGCACAATTTGGGAAATCAAGGCCTCTTTTCGTTTCAGATCTCTGCGCCAAAAGCATCTAGATTGATGCTCACTGGCATCCTTCTTGCTTTCTCTTAATAAGAAGCTCCTTCACTGGAAGGATTTTATTTTTTTATCAGGAGGCACATATGTCAGGAATGGAAAAAATAGGAAGAATTGCATTCACCGACAACGTCAAGGGTATAGAAGGCACTTGCGAACTTCAAATGATAGATGCAAATGGAGACGGTATTATTCGCGATCCCCAGAATCAAATTCATAATGCAATGGACAGCATGATACCGGAAGCTGTCGCAGCTGTTCCTCACGACGTATTAGAATGTAATCCAAACGACGCCCAGATGAATGCTTTTTCTGAAACATTCGCTCAAATTGCTTTGGAAAGAATGGGAATTCACGCGTTTCCTCCCAATATTCTTTTGCGTAAAAACTTACAAAACTACACCGATCAAATCAATCCTACTCAAAAAAATCCTGAAATTCCTGAAATTCCCGCCAGTGCACTGAAAGGCTATGTCACCCATATGAGTCAGGCTGAAAATTTATCGAGAACCTATTTAGGCGATAAATCCTTAGTAGAAATCAAATCAAATCTTCAAAAAATGGAACAACACTTAGAGACCGCAGAAACTTTCTCAGAAGCAGCACAGGCAAATTTCGGCGAAAGAACAAAATTTGAAGAAAACGTGAAAAGCCGGGCTTATACAAATGCTGCCCGTGAAATAGGCAAACGCGCCATTGTCATTGCCAATGAAGCCGTAGCGATTGGAAATCCAAAGGGCCCTAAAATAAATGAAGCCATCCAACTGCTTCGCGAATATGAAGAGCAAGCTCGAAATGCAAATCTCAGCATAAACGAAATCTCTAACGTAAGCGACATGGTGATTCGTTTATTTTCTATTCTTCACGTTGACGGACCCATTTGAAAAACGAATCAAGCACATGCTATTCGATTGGTCACAGATTTGAACTGCACCGAGAGCAAGGGAGAAGGAGAGAATGCCCATTTAGAATTTGGCGGACCGGATTGCATTGAAAACAATTACGGCCCCACCGCACTCCAAGCAGGCTTATATTATTTTAATGTGGGAACTCAACTTTGGCGCACAGGTCAATAGTTAATAAACCATTCTAAGGTTTCCCGTTGCATTTTTTCTACGACGCAATGATTTAAAAAATTCCGAAAGAATTTCAGAGCAGTCTTTTTCTAATACTCCAGATTTTACTTCAATGCGATGATTGAGGCGTTTATCCTGAGAAAGATCAAACAAAGATCCGCAGGCGCCGGCTTTGGGATCCATCGAAGCAAAAACAAGTCGACCAATTCTCGCCTGCAGCAAAGCTCCCATGCACATGAGGCAAGGTTCTAAAGTCACATAAACCGTCACATCGTTCAAACGCCATCGTTTCAATTTTTTGGAAAGTTTGGAAATAAGATAAATTTCAGCATGGCCCAAAGGATCTTGTTTTGATTCACGAAGATTATGAGCACGAACAATGATTTTTTTATCTTTTACAGCGACAGCCCCAATCGGAACCTCATTCAGCTTTTGTGCTTTCAAAGCTTCTTTAAGGGCTTCCTGCATAAAATGCTGATCAACATCCATGTTCATACTAAAGAATTTAAAAGCAAAAAAAAGCAAGCTGTTTCCAGCTTGCTTTATCGGTGAAAGGAGAGTCAGAAAAAAAACTTAGTAACCGTAAGGTCCTCTGGGATTCATGCGTGTTGGTACAATTCTGCCCGCATTCGAAGCCCAAGGGCTATTCACGGTGTCAAAAATATAAGGATTATTGAGAGGTGCATTATTGTAAGAATAGGGATTATTGTAATAAACAGGGGGTTGATAAGCACAGCCATTACAACACCCATTATTCACCGGGTAAGCATAGCCTGTGGGATAGCCTATTCCACCATAAGGTCCCAAATTCACAAAAATCGTTGGACCGGCCTGAATTGCAGGCGACGTCATCAGCGTAAAAATAAAACCTGTTAAGAAGAGTAAAGAAACCATGATTTTTTTCATAGAAGCCTCCATCTTTTGAGCCAACGGCCCACTTTTTAAATGGTTTCCAAAAAGTTTTAACAAATCCCACAAATATGACAACTCGTCGGCTCGCAGGGGGGTATAATCCGGCTCTTGGCGGCCCGTTCTCTTTCTTTGAGTAAATAGCCCTCTTTGGTTCCATGATCGATAAAAGACCATGGCAAAATCTTATCCTCAAGCATAGATCGAGTAATAAAATAGTTCGGGTCAAAACTTAACTGTTTGAGAGCCCTTTTCAAATTCCGGCCTTGCTGATGATATTTTAAAATAAACTCTCCCACTCTTTCATCTCCTCGGGAGAGAAGTGTTTCAACGTAAGCATCCAGATCTGTTTCCCCACTCATCACAATATTTCCAACCGGCATTAAGCTTGATTTGATTTTTCTGAATTTTTCACGCAAAGGTTCCAACCCTTCGTAGACTTCTCGCTCAAAAGGAGTAGCAGGTTTGGGAGTAAAAGGACTCAACGAAAGAGTAAGACGTGGAATTTTTCCAAGCTTTTTGCAACTTCGAATCAAAGCTTCCCGAGTCGCTAAAGTTAAGCGACAAAGTGCTTCGATATCTTCATCTTTTTCATCAGGAAGCCCAACCATAATATAAAGTTTGATATTCACAATACCGCCTTCAGCTAACATCACGGCAGAATTCACGACTTCTTCATCCGTAAAAGTTTTATTCAATTGTCGCCGTAATCTCTCGCTTCCAGCTTCGGGTGCAATAGCAATGGTTCGATTTCCGGATTTTTTTAAGTAATGAATAATTTCTGGGGTAAAAGCATTCAAGCGAACGGAAGAAGGAGAAAAACTTCCGCCCTTTTCATCGATATGACGAAGCAAATCCAGCAAGCCCCCATAACCCAATAAATCGCCCGCCAAGAGTCCCATTTTTTTACGATAGCGGAAACCCTCATCTATTCTAGATTTCAGCATTTCGATTTGAGAGTAACGAGGATAACGATAAATATATCCTGCAGCACAAAAACGACAAGCCCACTGACAGCCCCGCTGCACTTCGACCAAATACATATCGCCAAATTCTGTATGAGGCGTGAGAATTTTTGAATGGGCCAAAGGAGGTTCCAACGCATCGACTCGCAAACGCCAAATCGATTTTTTTTCATGAAGATGAATTGTGGGTACAAAAACTCCCGTGAGTTTTGCAAGCTCTTCTAGTCTTTCTTGTCGGGAACGATAAGTTTTAAAAACTTCTGCAATTTGTAAAGCGACTTCTTCTCCTTCACCAATCACTACTGCATCGATAAAATCTACGACTGGTAAAGGATTGATGGTCATCGCAGGTCCACCCGCTAATATAATTGGGTCGGACTCGGCTCTTTCTTTAGCGAGAAAAGAAATTTTCATTCGTTCAAGAAGTGCAGGAATATTCAAAACATCGTTTTGATAAGAAATGGAAAAAGCCAATAAATCAAATTCACTCGCTGGAGTATCACTATCTACAGAAAGCAAAGTATCTCCAGACTGTTTATATTCCAACATTTGAGCTTCATCTGGCAGAAAAAATCTTTCACAGTTCACATCTTGCATCTCATGAAAAATTTTATAGAGCGTTTGAAAACCCAGGTTAGACATTCCAAAATAATAAAGATTCGGATACACCATTCCTACATTCAAACCTCGAGCCCAAACAGATCCCTCTCGACCCTCTTCAGCCGCACGTAACATTTCATGATGTTTTCTAATCTTCCAAGACATTTTACTCAACACTCTCCAAGAAAGTTTACTCAAGTATATAGATAAAAAAACAAAGGCGATAGCCGCTGTGTGGGCGACGCAAATCCCTCTTTGACACAGTGCATACACATTATAATGAAGTAATATCAAGCCCCTACAAAATGGCTAAAAAAAGTACCTTAAAAAGCATTCCCAACCTTGTGTTTTACATTCAAAAATCGCTATAATTATAAGATCGGGAGAGGTGTCTTTTTATGCCCATAAAGATCTTTGGGAATGAAGGAGAGGATTTATTTTTGCCTCAACATCCAGCATTAATGCCGGATGCTCGGCCTTCACCTAATCAAAAATCTTCATCAAACATTGTTAAAG
Organism: uncultured Pseudomonadota bacterium; assembly: GCA_964470915.1. GTDB lineage: Bacteria > UBA10199 > UBA10199 > JADFYH01 > JADFYH01 > CAYPXN01. The sequence continues at coordinate 86,453 of CAYYEM010000002.1, read as the reverse complement.
TTCGCGAACCCCAAAAAATTCAAAAAAAGATTCGTGATTTTTTTAAGCTCGATCTCAAAACAGGCTTACCTCTTCCCAATGATAAAAAAATGTTTCTCTCTCAAGTACTCATGCATGAATTTGATGAAGGAGTACGATTGCTCACGCGGGCTGGCAAAATGGAAGTGGCAGACATGATTAAGTCAGCTCATCCCAAAATGCATTTGAGCAATCAACTTCGTTTACTCCGTGAAACCCTTGAAGATAAAACAGTCAGCGGAATTCCTCCTGAAAACATTCAACAAGGGTATAAAATCAGAAATAATCAAAATGGAAATCTCTCTGGAAAATTAAAAACGGGCAGCTATTACGCCTTTAGTTCTGAAGGGGTTCTTTACAAAGGACGCAACGAAGATGCCTTACTCATTGAACCGGAAAGAGAGATATTAGCAGTATTAGATGGTATGGGGGGACACAGCGGAGGCAACACCGCATCTTGTGTCATGACTGATTTTTTTGAATACGGTCTCAAACATGGCATGAGCGTAGAACAGGCAATTTGTTTTGGAAATGAAGCCGTAATGGAGCGAGCAAAAAATGATGCAACACTGGGTGGAAATTATCCCATGGGAACTACTTTAGTCGCAGCCCAGATTCAAGGTGACAAACTCAAAACAACCCATGTGGGGGATTCAAAACTTTTAGTCATTCGACAAGGCAAAGTGGTATTTGAAACTTTAGATCACACCAACGGACAATCTCTTTACCGTGAAGGCTTAATTGATGTGGACACAGCTCATTTTCTCAATCACATTCTTTCAAGGAACTTAGGCACCGATCCCGTTTTACCCAACCGAGATCTTGATCGAAATGCTTTCAATCTCAAAGCCGGTGACCGAATTTTACTCATGACCGATGGCATCACCGATAATTTCTATACCCAAGCTTTTAGCCTAGATGAAATAGCTCAAATTGCTTCCAAAGGTAATCTTGAAGATTGCGCCATGCAAATCCAGAAAACCTGCTTTAAACGAATGCAAGCCGGAAAGCTTCCAAGTGGTTACCGTTCTAAACCTGATAATCTCAGCCTCATTATTTATCAATATCGATAAAATACAAAAAAATCCAAACTCTCCTTCCAAATACCTATCCTGAGGTTAATTGAACAAAAGATAAAAAATAAAACAAAGCTTGCCTAAATAAGCTTTGGTAGATATGCCTAAATTTTAGGCACCCATTAGAGGCGGATTTAGGCATATTCATGGAACTCCTTTTTCAACAAGTCATCGAATCCCTTCCTGATGCACTTTTTTTAATTGATGCAGAGGGAAAGATACAATTTTTAAACCCTGCGGCAGAACGTTTATGTGCCACTTCGAGTACTTTGATTAAAAATCGTTTAATTCAAGATCTCTTTCCAAAAGCCAAAGACTTCATTGAAAGACTGCAAAGCACTCTCCATACTGGGCATGCCTATACCATTCGTGAAGATGAACTCACTAACCGAGCCAGAGAATCTTTTGTCGTCGAAATTCATATTTCTCCTTACTACGATGAAGAAGGAAAAAATATTGGCGCCAGTATTCTCATGCGCGACTTATCTGCCCTCAAAAAAATGGAAGAAGACTTTCGTTATGCTGATCGACTTGCCATCATGGGAACCATCGCTTCAGGTCTTGCCCACGAAATCAAAAATCCTTTAGGAGGCATCAAAGGCGCGGCTCAAATGCTCAAGCGCGAAATCAAAAAGAAAGATCTTCAGGAATATTTGGAAATCATTATCAAAGAAGCCAATCGCGTTAATAAAATTATCCAAGAACTTTTAAACTTCACAAAACCTCAAAACACAAAACTTATTTCCGTCAATCTTAATAAACTTTTGGATGAACTCGTTCAACTCGAACAAGTGAACGAAGCTTCTCAATCTATTCAATTTATCAGACACTTCGACCCAAGCTTGCCCCCCGTCAAAGCAGATGAAAATCAATTAAAACAAGTGTTTTTAAATCTCATCAAAAACGCACGAGAAGCATTGAATGGAAAAGGAAATATTCAAATTAGCACTCGCATGGTCACAGGATATCAGTTGAAACTCGAACACGGAAAAGTAGCTCGAATGGTACAAGTCGATATTCATGATAATGGCTGTGGAATGGATACGGAAACACTCGCAAATTTATTCGCCCCTTTTTACACCACCAAAAAAGGCGGAACGGGTTTAGGCCTCGCTATCAGTCACCGTATTATCACTGAACTTCAAGGTTTTATTCAGGTGGAATCAGAGCCAAAAAAAGGAAGCACTTTAAGCGTTTTTCTAAGAGCTATTTCTTAATAAGGATAAAATTATGCAAGCCTTCGAAACATCCGAAAATATTAAAATCCTCATCGCAGAAGATGATGCCTCTCTGCGCACCATACTTAAAAAGATGTTCACTAAAAAAGCCTATCAAATTGAAACCGCACTAGATGGAGAAATGGCGATTGCAAAACTTGAAAAAGAAAAGTTCAACGTGATTCTTGCTGATATCAATATGCCGGGAAAATCAGGTTTTGACATTTTATCTTATGTGAATGCCAACAAGATCAATATCTCAGTGATTCTCATCACGGCACAAGATACAATGAAAAATGCGGTCGAAGCGATGAAGCTGGGAGCCTTCGACTATCTCACCAAACCCTTCGAGCTTGATGAATTAGAAATCGTGGTTGAAAAAGCTTTGGAAAACCAAAGACTCTCTCAAGAAGTTGCAAAACTCAGAGCTGAAATTAAATCTCCGACATTTGATACCCAGGCAAAAATTATAGGTCAGTCTAAAGTCATCAAAGAAATTTATAAACTTATTGGCAAAGTAGCAGCATCAGACGTGCCTGTTCTGATTACTGGAGAATCTGGAACCGGAAAAGAACTCATCGCAAAATCTATTCATCAGGCCAGTGACCGCAATCGAATGCCTTTTATTGCTGTAAACTGTGCTGCTATCCCCAAGGATCTCCTGGAAAGTGAACTCTTTGGTTATCGTAAAGGCGCCTTCACTGGAGCCGACGAATCACGTGCAGGTTATTTTGAAGCTGCTCACAAAGGAACCTTGTTTCTTGATGAAATCGGCGACATGCCTCTCTCTCTCCAATCAAAATTATTGAGAGCCTTGCAAGAAAAAGAAATCCAACGCTTAGGCAGCACAGATACAAAACCAGTGGATGTAAGAATTATTTCCGCTACTAACCAGGATCTAAAAAGTTTAGTCAGTCAAAAGAAGTTTCGTGAAGATTTATATTTTCGCCTTAATGTAGTGCCCGTCAAAATTCCTCCTCTACGTGAAAGAAGCGAAGATATTGAAATTCTCATTCGTCATTTTATAGAAAAATTTAAAAATGAATTTTCACTTCAAAACAAGAGTATGAGCGATGATGCTATTGATTACCTTGTTAATTACTCTTGGCCTGGTAACGTCAGAGAGCTTGAAAACGTGGTGAAGCGCGCTATGGTAGTAACTCCTGGCTCCTTAATCACTCTGAAAGACTTAAAAGGCATTATCAATCTAAGCCCCTCACAGCTGGCATCAGAAGATCTTGAAGAACTCGCTTTAGAAGATATCGTATACAAAAAGCTTTCCAGTTTTTTATCGAAATTCGATCAACTCGAACCCATGGATTTATACACTACCATTATTCAAATGGTCGAGCGACCGCTCATTTCATTGGTCTTACAAAAAACTCGCGGCAATCAAATTCAAACTGCAAAAGTTTTGGGAATTAATCGGAACACTTTACGTAAAATGATTAAGGTTCTCAAAATCAAACTCGATCGTTTTAACCCAGGAGAAGAAGAATGAGCTTCGTCACTTCACTTTTTATTTATTTCTTTCTTCTATTGGCTGCGGTGTTTGCGGGTGGAATTATCCCGGCTCTGCGCCATTGGAATCCTAAACGGGTTCCCCTCTTTCTTTCCCTCTCCGCAGGCCTCATGCTCGGCTCTGCTTTCTTTCACTTAATTCCAGAGTCAATTGAACTCATAGGAATACAAAGTGGTCCTTGGGTTTTAGCTGGACTTCTTTTTTTATATTTTTTCGAAAAATTTATCACTGTTCACATCTGCGAAACGGACTCTTCTTGTGAAGTCCATAAAAAATTAGGTTTGTCAGCTTTCATCGGTTTGTTCTTACATTCTCTCACCGATGGTGTTGCACTCGGAGTCAGCCTCACGATTCCCAAACTTGGATTCGTTGTGTTCGCTGCTATTTTTCTCCACAAATCCATGGAAGCTTTTTCTTTAAGCTCTGTTTTGTTACACGAAAATAAAACAAAAACGCTCATGTTTCTTGCAAACCTAGCACTCCTGATGGCGGTTCCCCTTGGAGCAGGTCTTTCCTTCATGTGGCTTAATATGTATGGCACAAAATTAGCAGGAATTGCTTTGGCATTTTCAGCAGGCACCTTTCTACACATCTCACTTTCTGATCTGCTACCAGAGGTTCATCGCCACTCTTCTTTAAAAAATAAGGCAATTATATTTTTTATCGTGGGACTTGTTTGCATGTTTATCCTTGCCCAATATCTGAAGGTTTAACATGTCGAATTCAAAAAAAATCCGCGGCCTTTATGCCATTTGCGATACCACTTTTTCTCCCCAATATTCCCATCTTGAACTCGCCCAAAAAATTCTAGCGGGAGGATGCAAAATACTTCAGCTCAGAATGAAAGGAGAACAAGACCTCTCAAAGGTAAAAAAAATTGCAGAAGAAATTCTAAAGCTCAAAAAACAATATGATTTTATTTTCATTCTCAACGATTATGTTGAACTGGCTGCAGCACTGCCTGTCGATGGAGTTCATATTGGAGAAGATGATTTACCCATCGCCGTCACTCGACAAATTGTGGGTCCTGATAAAATCATTGGCTATTCCTCCCATTCTCTTGAAGAAGCTCTCAATGCTCAAAAAGAAGGTGCTAACTATGTCGCTCTGGGAGCCATTTTCCCCACGAAAACAAAAGGACCCGGGCACCCCATACAAGGTTTAGAAAAGCTAAAAGAAGTCGTTCGAAATGTAAAAATTCCAGTGGTAGCTATTGGGGGAATTAGCCTAGAAAACATTCAGTCCGTCATTGATACTGGAGTCAGCTCTATTGCAATGATCACAGCCCTTTCCCAGGCACAAGACATCACTCAAAGTAGTCAAACTTTCAGCTCTTTTTTCCGCTAGCTAAAACGCAACTTTTTTAAGCGCTTACCGATGAATTGCTAAACTCATCTAGACTTATCAAGTACTTGCAAAAGTACCTGGCATTTTAAGATCACCGCTCGGGCACCCCGGTGAATAAAGCTTGAGAAGTAATTTGAACCATTTATTCACCCGATTAGGAAATCCATCCTTCTCTCATCCTCAATTCAGCGCCGCTCAGTTGCAAATGGATTCGCTCGCCCAAACTTTCTTGAGTGAAACAACGAATATCTCTTCTTTGGTAGCAATGACGATAGGAGGCCTTGCCTATCGTTTAGGTAAAATTGCTTTTTTAAATACTGCTCCGAATATTGTGCGTTTTGCATCCCCTTTGTTTGGGCTGGTTTGCGAAGTCACCGCTTTTGAAGGAACTTCCAGATTTTTGCAAAATTTATCTCCTCACTCCTCACCCCTCACTCCTCACAGCTTCTCAGAAGAATGGCGAAACTCTTTTGTCGATTTTGCTATGATGAAAAGTGTGGGACATCTTCTGCGCACTCATCACCTGATCGGGCGACATCTGGTTCAAGATTTTTCAATGATAGCAGGACATCAAGCCACGGCCTTCTTGGGATGGACTCCCGCACCCGAAGGAAATTTCCTCGATCAAATGCTCCATGCTGAAATCAAGAATCTACAATTGGGAATCGGCACGCATCTCTCAGCTCATTTAAGCGGACATCGAATTTCAAGCCTCGAAAGAAATTTCGATCGACTCCCCCTTTATCATTCAACTCTTTCTCCACAAATCCAACACCAAGATGCATTGCAAATGCACTCGGAAACTTTAGATGGTAATGGATCCGAGCCTAGCAGAAAACTTCGAAATATTACATACCACTCCAATTTTCAGGCAGGTTGGAACGCTGCTCCCGAGAGTATAAGATCACGCACTTTAAGAGCCATCGAACTGATTGCGAACGGAAGCATCACTAAAGGAATGGATAAAAAAAGTTTAAAAGGGGTTTCTCAACCTTTGCACCAAATCAGAATTAATGACCATTATCGACTTTTATTTACTCTCCGAAATCGAAAATATGAAATGGTGCACTTGGGAACACACAATGAAACAGATCGATTCATCCGGCAATGGTTTGTAAATCCTTTACAAGAAAGTTCAAATCATACTTTTAATCCCTTTCATGCAATACAAATTCAAAAGAGCACTGAAGGAGAGGCTCTAGTAGCTTTGCCGACAGAAGAAAAAACGCAAGCCCCTGCAATGGACTGGGCAGCCCATTGGGAAAGAGTGATCGAAGAAAGACAAGCGCGTAAAACTCCCCCTCCTGAAGAAAATTTCGAAATTGAAATGGCAAATCCTCAATTGGCTGATCCTGCGCAAGTTCTTTCAAGAGCCCTCGACGGAAAACTCTTAGCTGAATTTCCTGAACTGGCAGGAGTCGAAGATGAATCAATAACAGAGCTTTCAGAGGCTTCTGCTTTATGGCGAGGAGATCCCGATGCCCGGCTTCTCTTTCATCTTCAGTCTCTAGGAAAACAATTGAGGGAATTGCCTTTTCTAGAACCTGCTACAAAAACTGCTCTTCAAGATATGGCCGAAGCAGAAACAATGATAGAAGTAGCACACAAAAGTGATTTGCCAGACATCGTTACGCCTTTATTAGAAGCTTATCGACAAATTTCATCACTCGACCGACTTCGACTCCAAGTTGAAACCAATGTTTGGAGAAATTTGGATTGCGAAACTCTTCGTGCAAGATTCATGGAGTTCATTCTCACTCGAGAATGGGGAAATGAGGATCTCAACTATTTAATAGCTCAAAATCTGGACGCAGAACAAAATCCTCTTGAAACTTTAGCTGCTTGGGCTCTTCATTCTCCCCGAAAACCATTCCGATCTACCCAAACAAGCCATTCTCCAAATCAATCCCCTCACCAAAGACTGGCAACGATTTATCCGGAGTTAGAATTTCTTGATGGAGTGGCAGCTGCTCCTTTCAGAAGTGATGAAGAGAGCGAATGGAATACGGCACTTCACTTTTGGAATGAAGCTCCTGAAAATTTCAGAAGAGTACTTCGCTTAGGATCTGAACTTTTTGCAAACAAAGGCTCAGAAACCCGCTTTTACACGGTTGCCCGACATATCTCCGCCTGGGCACGTTTGGGAGCTCCTACTGAAACACTGACCTTTTATGCAGCTCATGCCTTAACTCACGCCCGTACAGAAGATTCAAAAGCAATCCGCTCCGTTCTTCAAGCAGATCCCATGAAATGGGCAGTGCGTTGTCCGGAAATCCGTGAAGATCCTCTCGCTCAAATGGAAAGCCCTATAAACAATAAAGATTTTCAACGTTTCTTTAACAGAAGAAATGCTTGTTTCACTGCAATCCTTGCGAGAATTGCTCGACATCCTGAACTTGGAGAGACTTTGTCCAATCGTTTATGGGAAGCTGCCTCCGATCAGGAGTTAGACGGGGCAGACATGAATCGCTGGCTCAGCTCCATCCATCAAAAAGCCGCGGAACTTTATTTGAAACATCGAGCCAGTTTGCGTGGGGATTTACCAAGCGCTTTAGGAAATCCACTGTTGGATCCTAACGAAAGTATTCATTTAGCATTGAATATTCCCGAAGAATTTCCCGAAATTCTCGGATTTAATTTATCTGAAATGGATTCAAAAAGTGATCGTATCAAAGTTATTCTTGCTGAACATGATCCTGATTCCACACCCATTCTCATGGATCATGTCAAGCGCTATGGAATTATTCGAAATACTGCCTTAACCACAGATGCTTACGCCGCTCTCGAAAGGGTTCCCGCTGAAACCCCCATCACCCTCAATGGAAGAACAGAATTAAGAGGAAAAATTTTAAGTGCTCGTCCCTACACTCCCACTTATCGTTTTGCATTACTTTTATTCAGCATCGCTGGACCCGATATGAAACGTTTGATGTCGATTGGTCTCAACTTTGAACACTCATTTCGTACAGAAGCATTAAAACTTGCGAATCGTGCAGGAAATCTTCTCTTAGCAGGAGCGCCTCATTCCTGGGTTATTTACCAGTTTTTTACACGCTTTACAGCTGCTTACAGAGCTTCCCGTAGAAAAACATTACAAGAAATTGAAGATAATTTTCCGAGTTTTTTTGAAACTCTTTATCGACAACTTCCTGAATACGATTTGTTGGGGGCGAACCTATCGCGTGAGGTAATGCTTGAAAATGGTTTGGATAGAAATGTGAAAGATCATTTGGATGTACTGACAGACCTAGCTCCTGTTTTCAGACGATATGAACAACTTTCAATAGGGGCTGCAGGTGAAGAGATGACAGCAAAGCCAGAAGAATTGGAAAGTCAAATTTTGAGAGGGATGGCACGCACCTTGATTACCCATCATTCAAAATTCCGAGGAATGTTGAAGTTACCTTTCGATCTACAGACCCTGATGAATACTTTTTCTCTGGTATTCAACAAGGCAGATATGCCTGAATTATTCGAACCCAGTTCTTATTTTGATAACATGGAACGACAAGTGACTCCGCCTCCGCCTGTAAGAGCTGAAAGTCAGATCGTAAAAATCTATTATAGAGTATTAGTTTTTATGGAACATGCAAGAAGCAGCGAAACAAACGTGGAAGCTTTTATGTCAGAAACGCTAGCTTGTGTGGCAAAAGAAAAAGATGGTATCCACACTGTACTCACTGCCCTTGAATTTTATTTTATTCACAGAAAAAAAATTCTAGCACATGCTCCCCCCTTCCTGCGATAAGTAAAGAATATGGAAGCTCACATCATAGTCATTGGAGGTTCGGACCCTTCAGGCGCTGCTGGAATTCAGGCAGATTTACACACTCTTGAACAATTAAACGCGAAAGTCTCTTCTTTAATCACAGCTGTCACTGCTCAAAATGAAACAAAGTTTTTTTCCTATGAAACAGTTCGGGTAAAGAATTTCTCAGATCAACTGCAAGCTATCAGTATTAAGAAAAAAAATCCTTTTATCAAAATTGGAATGATCGGCCATCATACTCTCATTCCACCTCTTCTCAACTGGCTCAAGAAAGTAAAACCTGCTTTTTTAATTTTAGATCCTGTGCTCCGCTCCAGTACAGGCGCTTGGCTCCTCGACCGACAAGGCATTCAAATGCTACCCAGACTTTTCCCTTGGGTCGATCTACTCACTCCCAATATTCCTGAGGCTGAAATTTTAAGCGGTATCAAAATAAAAAACCTAAAAGATATGCAACGAGCGGGGAAGTTTTTTTTACAAACAGGCGCCAAAAATATTTTAATGAAAGGTGGACATCTTTCTGGAAAACCCTGCGATATTTTTATGAATTCAGAAATGGACTATTTCTTTGAAGGCAGTAGACTAAAATCTCACAACACCCATGGCACCGGCTGCACACTGGCTTCTGCTATTTTAGGATATTTAGCACTAAATCATCATTTGGTGGAATCTGTCCATCTTGCAAGACAAGTGGTAAGAAAAAAAATACAAAGCTAAGAGGGTTCCTCAGCGCTTTCTACATGCCACTGCACTGTATCTCGATAAGTATCCAAAAGTTTTTGGGTGATAGGGCCAGGAGAAGATTTCATTTTGATATCAGCTACTTTTTTAACCGGCATAATTTCTTTCAAAGTACTCGTTAAAAAAACTTCGTCTGCCTTTAACAAATCTTCCGGTAAAATCACTTTTTCTTCTATTTCAAAACCTTCTTTTTCAGCCAAATGGATTACTTGTTGACGGGTCACTCCTTGAAGCAAACCTTCTTCTGCTGGAGGGGTATAAATCACTGAGCCTGATACCATAAAAACATTACTCCCAGAACCTTCAGCTACGTGGCCATAGGGATTCAGCATAATTCCTTCAAAACAGTTTTTCTTTTGTGCTTCACGACGAGCCAACAAGCGACTCAAATAACTAGTCGACTTTAACTGAGACATTAAGCCTTGTTCTGCGACTACATTTTTTACCCAACAAACATCTACCCCCTGTTCATAACACTTCGCGGGAGGCACTGTGTAAGGCTTGCATGAAATAAGCAGGTTAATTTTTTTGGGAGGAGAATCTAAATCGCCAATACCGCTACCTTCTGAAGTGAGATATACACGCACCACAGCATCCTGCAATTTATTCAAATGCAAGGTTTGATAAACAAGAAAACGAAGTCTTTCGAGGGAAACGGGCAGCTCAATTCCCAACTGTTCTGCCCCTTCTGCTAAACGCAATAAATGCTCTTTTACAAAGACTACATGATTATTATATGCACGCAGTGTTTCAAATAAGCCTTCGCCCACCAAAAAACCGCGATCCGCAACGCTCACATGAGCACGAGCCTCATCTAAAAATTTTTCATTTTGATAAATAATGAAGTTCATCAAATACCTTTGCCTTCACAAACAGCTCTTCATACTCTTGCAATGGATCACTGTCTGCCACAATTCCTCCTCCCATGCCAAACCTAATTTTACCTTTTTCAATTTCAAAACTTCGAATAGCAATATTTAAATTTGTTAAACCTGACACATCATAAAAACCAATGGCACCTGTATATATACCACGCGGTTCAAGCTCTAATTCTTGAATAATCTCCATCGCTCTTTTTTTGGGAGCCCCTGTAATTGAGCCTCCAGGAAACATTGCCCGCGTAGCCATTAATGGACTGACATTGGCTTTAATTTTACCTTCTACCACTGCTTCAGCATGATACACATAATCGTAAGTCACTATTTGTCTTAAAGGCTTTACCTGAATACTCGCTGGCTCACAAATTTTTCCTAAATCATTGCGTTCCAAATCTACAATCATGAGTAATTCTGCTTTTTCTTTTTCAGAATTTTCCAAATCTTTTTTTAGCTTTGCATCTTCATCCACATTCAGGCTCCTTTTTCGAGTGCCCTTAATAGGTGAAGTACGCAGAGTATCACCTTTTAAGAAAATAAATTCTTCGGGAGACAAGGAAATAATTTTTTTCTCTCCACAATCTAGATAAGCTGAAAATGGAGCAGGATGTCTTACGGCTAAATCTACAAAAGTTGCTTTTGGAGAAAATTGATCTGGAAGAGGCAATTCAAACTGCTGTGAAAAATTTACCTGATAACAATCACCAGCTTCAATATAGGAAAGGATTTTAGAGAGAGAGGAAAAATAGGATTCTCGACATAGGGCAGGGGCGCTGCTTGCTGCACCCCCCATCCTGGATGAACTCACCTTGGGCGCTCCAAGGGGTGCCCCTACAGAAGATGATTTCATTTCTTCATTCTCCCAAACCTGCACCCCCTCATAATACCCCCACCATCCCAGCAAAAAATCTTCAGGTAAATCTCGCTTGGGTAAATTGGCATCCGCAAAAGAAGCCATCTCATAAGCCCAAAAACCCACCCAACCGGAACGAAAATATTCCCCAGGAGATTTTTGTAAAACTTTCATCTCCTCTGATAAAAGATCAAAGGGATTTTCGCCCTGTTTCAAAGGAATCTTTTGGCCACAAATATCTAGAAAATGAGGATATATTTTTATAATTTTTAAAGGATTTACGCCTACATAAGAAAAACGCCCCCCCTTGCCTGAATAAAGACAAAAAGGATGTTTTACATCCTGAAGCGATAAAAAATATTTCAAGGGCTCTTGCATAAAGTTTCTGGAGTGCTACATCACTCTCATGCTTCAATTTTTCTTTAATCGAAATAGTCCTGTGATGAAAAGTTTCTACTGGTTAGGAGCTTTACTCAGTATTCTTTACCTTTGGCAAGGTCATTGGCAAGCACTTGACCAGGTAAAAAAAGCCCTTCTATGTCTATTCTGGATTCAAGTTCTTTACGCACAAGCCCTCGTTTTATATCCCTTTTACCCCAAAAATGCTCCCGGACCTGGCATCCAATTACAATTTCAAAAAGCTCTGGTGCCTATCGCTTATATTTGGCCTAGCTTTATGATTTTGCTTTGGCTCTTTCCGCATCAGGTCGTCCTTATTCTATTCAATGTTCTCTTGTTACCCATTACTTCTGTCGCCTGTATTCTGTTGTATTTCTACTGTATAGACCCCAAACGCCGTCAAACCAATGAACTGACTGGAAAACATAGCGACTCTTAAACTATTTTAATATAGACAAAGCTTCTGAGCCCATGCTAATTCTGCGTCATAAATACCTTGGAGACTTTTTATGACGCACCCTCTACTCGGCATCGGTGGCCTCGGAGCTGGCGAATTAGCAATTATTCTAGTAATCGTACTGATTATTTTTGGTGTGGGAAAGTTACCTGATATCGGTTCAGGTCTCGGCAAGGGTATTCGCAATTTCAAAAAAGGAATTAAGGGAGATGAAGAGGGAGAAAAAAAAGATTCTTCCAACGAACCTCCCAAATTAAGTTAGCTAACTAACACATGAGTCATCAACACTCTACTACCTTGTTGATTTTAGCTCAGGCATTAAGAGGACTCGAAGATAGTAAAGTCCATCTTAAAAAAGCTGCCAAAGAATTTTTATTGGCTGCTCAAACCATGGCCTCTACTGCTACTACTATTGCTCTCGATGCAAACCTCATTGATCAACACTCTCCCTTTCGTGAAGCCTTCAAAAGAGGGGAAAGCTTGTTAAATGAAGTGATTCGACATGTTTCAGATCCTGAAGAAGACGAAGCACCCAAGTCATCTATTGCAAATAATTTAAAAGTTTCACGCTTGCCTACAAAACGAAAACATTCCGCATCAAAAAAAGGATAGGAAAAAGATGGATAAGGATAAAAAACCCCGAGTCATCAAACGCTATCAAAATCGCAAACTCTACGACACTCAAAATAGCTGCTATGTCACTTTAGATGATATAGCAAAATTTATCAAAGCAGGCGAAGACGTCGAAGTGATCGACAATAAAAACCATGAAGATCTTACCTCGGTCACCCTCACCCAAATTATTCTAGAAGAGGGAAAAAAGAAAAAGAACTTACTTCCTCTGAACGCTTTGAAAGATATTATTTCCAGTGGAGGTGAACACATTGCTCACTTCGTACAAAAATCTCTGCAAAATGTTTCTATCTCGAATGTAAGAGACGAAGCTGAAAAAGTAATTGATAAAATTAAAGATGAAATCGGTGACGGCTCCAGCTTCGTCAAAGATTTTTTCACCAAATCTCACCAAGGAGTGGATGAAGTTTCCAGGAAATTGGAAGATACCTTTAAAACAGTCGGCAAACTCACCAATGCAGCTTTCTTGAAATCTGAAATTCGAGCTTTTCGCAAAAAAGTAGCTCAACTTGAGAGAAAGTTACGTCATTACGACGGGAAATAACTCTTCACATATCTCCCAAATATAGTATTTGAACCTTATATTGTCTGAGGTCTCCTATGAATATGACTTTAGACTGGGTATATATCTTACTCTACTCAAGAAAAATCAGGCAGGCTCTGGCTTGTTTTTTTACGGTGGAATCGTCAAAAAATATAAAGAAAAGGAAAGGGTCTTAGGCAGTAAGCATGACTCTCCAAGAAATACTTAACAAAAAGTTACTTGTTGTCTCCGGTAAAGGAGGGGTGGGGAAAACCAGTATTGCAACAGCCCTAGCCTTAATTGCAGCTCAACAGGGAAAAAAGACCCTGATTGCTGAAATCAATGCAGCTGAACGCATTGCTTCACTTTTTGGAATCAAAAAAATTGGTTACCAGGAAACTCCCATTGCCGAAAATCTCTCTGCGATTAATATCGATCCGCATTCGGCTTTTGAAGAATACATCATCGAGCAAATTCACAGCAAAAGGCTCTACAAATTAGTCTTTGAGCACAAATTTGTCAGAAATTTTCTGGATGCTACTCCAGGTTTGAATGAATTACTTGAAATTGGGAAAATATGGACCCTCACTGAAAAAACCAAAAACGCCACTGGAGAAAAATCTAAATACGATTTGGTCATTGTGGATGCTCCTGCCACAGGACATGGCTTGGCATTCTTAGATGTCCCCCAGGTAGTTACCAAAGCCGTACGCATTGGTCCTCTGAAAACAAAAGCTTCTCAAATCATGGAGCTTATCCAAGATAAAAAAAAGACACTTCTACTCATCACCACCCTTTCTGAAGAAATGCCAGTAAACGAAAGTTTAGAAATGCTTCAAAAAGCAAAAACAGAAGTAAAAATTGCTACAGGCCCGGTCATTGTTAATGCTCTTTTTCCTCATTTGTTTTCAGAAGAAGAAGCACTCGACATTAAAAACAAAATTCAAAAAGATTCTACAGATACTGACTTGCAGGCTATTTTAAAAGTTCTACATCTTTTCCAAAAAAGAGTGAGTTTACAAAATTTTTACCTCAACAAATTGCGCCTCAATCTTGAAAATCGAGAAATTCTTTCGCTCCCCTTTGTATTTCATTCACAATTTGACCGTTCTGCGATTGAAGAACTCTCTCAACATTTATTGAAAGCTTTTGATAAAATCGAAAAGACAAACAAGGAGAACAAAGCATGAATATCGAAATTCTCCTTGAAAAAAAGCGGCTCATTATTTGTTGTGGTTCTGGAGGAGTTGGAAAAACGACTACCGCAGCCGCTTTAGCGCTCAAAGCCAGCTTGATGGGAAAAAATGTGGCCGTACTTACCATTGATCCCGCACGCAGACTTGCCAATTCTCTAGGTCTTAAAAGTTTAGGAAATGAAGAAAAAGAAATTCCCTCTGCTGAGTTTGAAAAAGCTCAACTCAAACCCAAGGGTAAAATGTTTGCCCTTATGCTCGACACCAAACGTACCTTTGACAAAATTATCGAAAAATACGCTCCTAGCGAAGAATCCAAACAGTCCATTTTCAACAATAGTCTTTATCAACATCTCTCAGGAATGATTGCGGGCTCACAAGAATATATGGCGATGGAGAAAGTCTATGAGCTCTACCAAAAAGAAAAGTTTGACCTCTTAATCCTCGATACTCCGCCCACTCAACATGCTCTCGACTTTTTAGATGCCCCTCAAAAAATGACTCAAGCAGTGA
This sequence comes from uncultured Pseudomonadota bacterium, assembly GCA_964470915.1. Classification (GTDB taxonomy): domain Bacteria; phylum UBA10199; class UBA10199; order JADFYH01; family JADFYH01; genus CAYPXN01. The sequence continues at coordinate 71,317 of CAYYEM010000002.1, read as the reverse complement.
GTGATAGTATTTTAAAATGGTTTCTAAAACCTTCACTTTTTCTAGGGCGAACTTCCCTGAAATTTATTGAAAAAACCACACGCACCATTTTCAAAACTTTTGATCATGTGATGGGTTTTGAGTTTATGCAGGATTTATCTGCGATGCTTATTTCTACGGCAGGCCTACTGGAGGGTTTTAAGGAAAGGGCTCAAGAAGTAAATGAACTTCTTCATCATCCGAAAACTGCCTTCCTTCTTGTTACAGCTCCGCAAGGCATGGTGGTTCCCGAGGCCCTCTTTTTTCATCAAAAGATTAAAGAATACAAACTTCCTTTCTCGGGCTTTATCGTCAACAGGGTATATCCTGAAACAAAGCTAAAATCTAATTCCGAAGAAATCCGTAAAAAACTATCCAAAGCAGATTTAAACAATCAGCAAATTGATCTCCTGGTTAATATGCTTGATAAATATGAATGCTTGGTCGATCAAGATCAAAGCCATTTAGAACTGCTGGAAGCCCGTCTTAAGAAAAAAGAATCGATTACCCTTATCCCCTATCTTGATTCGGATGTACATGATTTGGCGGGTTTGGCGAAAATTGGGGAATACTTACTTTAATAAACTTCTTCTCTTCTGGCAGCAAATACAGGAAATTTTTTTCTTATTTCTTGTACTTGTTTTAAATCAATTTCTACTTCCAAAACACCCGCTTTATAACCCATTTCTCCTAAAACTTTTCCCCAGGGATCCAAGGCCACACTATGTCCACCATACTCCACTCCATCTGCATTTTTTCCAACACGATTGGAACTCAGAACAAAACATAAATTTTCAATCGCTCGCACTTTAAGCAAAGCCCGATAATGTTCAATCCGGGCGGTGGGCCACCCTGAAGGAATGACTAAAACCTGAGCCCCTAACAGCACCTCTTTGCGAATAAATTCAGGAAAACGAATATCATAACAAATAGAAAGACCTAATTTTCCTATTCTAGTTTTCACCACTGAAACTTCTTTGCCTGAAATAAACTTCTTATTTTCGCCTCCTAATTGAAATAAATGAACTTTATGATATTGACCGACCATTTTGCCCTGCGGGCTCATCACACTCGCAGTATTGTAATAACCTTTTTTAGCCCGACTTAAATGTGATCCAACAATAAAACATTTTTTCTTCCGGGCTATCTCCTCTAAATTTCGAAGTACAGCTTCTGTTTTCTTTAATAATTCGGCGCCTCCCAAAACTCGAAAACCTGAAGGCCACATTTCAGGAAGGACAATTAAATCGACGGGCTTTTTAATTTTTTTAAATAACTTCAACAAATTTTGGAAATTCTTTTCTACCTGTCCATCTAGACAAGGTAATTGGATCAAAGCCACTCTCACTTTTGATTTTTCTTTTTTCATTTATATTCTCCTGTTCCTGATTTTCTCAAAATATCCCTTGACTTCAATGCCTAAGAGCACAAAATGGGTCAAAAAAATCCGGGGATAGTAAAAAACATGGAGGAGTATTTATGTTAAGTTTAAAAAATATCGTTTTAGCATCAGCCATTTTTGTCGTTGCTATTTCAAGTAGCGCCTGTTCTAAAAGAGGCCCCAATTCTTCGGGCGTCAATGTAGATTACAACAATGCTCTTAAAACCATTCATTTTGATTTCGATAAATACAATATTCGATCAGAAGATGCTCCTTTAATGCAAGCGAATGCTTCTTGGTTAAAAGCTAATCCTAATGTGAATATTATCGTTGAAGGCAATTGTGATGATCGAGGCACAAATGAATACAACATGGCTTTAGGTGAAAGACGTGCCAAAGCAGGTAAAGACTACCTCAGCAATCTTGGCGTGGATGCTAATCGCATTTCTACCGTAAGTTATGGTGAAGAAAGACCTGTAAACCCAGCTCAAAATGAGCAAGCATGGGCTCAAAATCGTCGAGATGATTTTGCCGTCAGAAGATAAAAACCTAAGGGTTTTTTTAATATTTCGCTCTTGAACTTAGAACCACAGAATGCAAATCTGCGTTCTGTGGTTTTTTATTTTGGAGGTAATATGAAAATGAAAGTATGGTTTTTATCGCTTTTTATTCTTTGGGCGCCTTTTTCTCTTCAGGCCCAATCGATGGATCAACTTCGCCAAGATGTCGCTTGGTTGAAAACAAGTGTGCAAAATTCTAATCAAAAATTGGCAGAAGCCATGAATGTGCTCACCAGTATCCAACAAGAATTTGCTTCGATGAAGGGTGTGACTGAAAGCGGAGGTCATTTTTTTGAAGAACAAAATCGTTCTTTGAAGGAATACGATCAACGCTTATCTGCTATGGAAGATAAGCTCAACATTCTCACCAATTTATTAAAAGATATTAAAGATAAAAATGTCAGCTCTGGTATCCCCGATAAAATAGGGGGGGCAGACATGGGACAAACCCAGGAATTTCAAAAACTATTGGATTATGTGAATAGCGAAGATTGGAACAAAGCACTTCCTGGTTTTCAAGGTTTTCTTCAACGCTATCCCAAAAGTCCCCTTGCAGATAATGCTCAATATTGGGTTGGTGAATCTTATTACGGTTTAGGAGATTATAAAAAAGCAATCGCAGAATATCAGGTGCTCATCCAAAAATATCCTCGTTCTACTAAAACAAAAAATGCCTTATTAAAACAAGGCATCTCATTTTTTAATCTTAAAATGTACCCAGAAGCAAAACCGTTTTTAGAAAAAGTCATTTCAGATTACCCCGGCACATCAGAAGCAGCCAAAGCTTCAGCTAAAATTAAAGAAATCAATCGAATGCTTGCAGGCAACATAGCTCCTGCAAGTCCCAGCAACACAATGTCTCCGACCTCTGCACCTCCTCCAGCAGCGCCTGTAGATCCTCGCTTTTCGAATACTCCTACTCAACCAGCGCCTCCCTCGCAAACTCCCGGAGTAAGTACTTACCCTAGCCCAGCTCCCCCTTCACAAGTTCCTGTTACAGGAAGTTTTTAAGGTGTCTCATGAGAGTTTTAGCCATTGAATCTTCTTGCGACGATCTTGCCTGTTGTATCTTGGAAGAACCCAATCAAATTTTAGCAAATCGCACAGCTTCCCAAGAAAAAATTCATTCTCAATTTGGTGGCATTGTTCCAGAGATTGCTTCTCGCGAACATCTCAATAGCATTTCACTGCTTGTAAAAAACACACTGGAACAATTACCCGAAGAAAAAAGAAAATTAGATGCAGTCGCTGTGACCTACACACCAGGCCTAGTAGGTTCTCTACTGGTGGGGTTAAATTTTGCAAAAGGCTTTGCTCTTGCTCAAAATATTCCTCTGGTTGGAGTTAATCACTTAGAAGGTCATCTCATGAGTGCTTTTTTAGAAGCAAAGAATGTAAAATTCCCTTTTTTAGGACTAGTGATCTCTGGAGGACATACTAATCTTTATTGGGTAGAGGGCGTTGGCAAAAGAAAATTACTCGGCATGACAGTCGATGATGCCGCAGGAGAAGCATACGATAAAGTCGCTAAAATATTGGGTCTGGGCTATCCGGGCGGACCACTTTTAGACAAGCTCGCTAAACTTGGAAATCCACAAGCCATTGCATTCACTCTTCCTAAGGTAAAACGTGGCAAATATTTTACAAGTTTTTCAGGTCTCAAAACAGCCGTGATCGATTACATAAGAGACAAAAAACTCCAAGATAAAATCAAAGAACAAAACATTGAAAACTGTCAGGAGGCATTAGACTTAATTGCTTCCTTTCAAAATACCGTCGCTGCAATGATAGAAAGATTGATGGCAAAAGCTTTTGAAGAATTTAATTGCACACAATGGGTAATTGCTGGAGGCGTTGCTTGTAATTCTGAAATTCGTAATCGTTTAAGCAAACTAGCCTTAGAAAAAAAAGCAGAACTTCTGATTCCCTCACCCAAATTCTGCACCGACAACGCCGCCATGATCGCTTGGGTGGGACTTGAATATTTAAAAATGGGGATTCAATCAGATATTTCCTTAAATGCAATCCCTTATGAGAAAGTAGATTTAATGGAATGAGTGACTTTATCCATCCTTCCGAACTCAAAAAAAAATACCCTATTCTTGCTAAAAAATCTTTTGGCCAAAACTTTTTAGTGCATGGTCCTATCCTCAATACATTGTCACAAAAAATTTTAGAGTACAAACCTGCTACGATTCTTGAAATCGGTCCTGGACCTGCCTCCCTCAGCCAACTGCTCGCTCCTCATGTAGAAGAACTCATTCTTGTAGAAAAAGATATTCAGTTTAAAACGCTGCTTGAAGAAGTAGTCAAACCTCTTGGGAAAGTGGAAATTTTATTCGAAGATTTTCTATTTTGTAATCTTGAAAAAATTCTTATTAAAAAACCTCAACCTGTTTTTGTAGCTGGAAATTTACCCTATAATGTTTCGGTTCCGATTTTGGAGAAATTACTATTTAACAGAAAATATTTTTCCCGTTTCTATTTAATGTTTCAAAAAGAAGTGGCCCAAAGAATTTGTGCAAAACCAAACACAAAAGCTTATGGCTCACTGAGTCTGTTTTGCCAAATGTTAGCAGACTGTAAAATCATCCTTCCTATTCCCCCTTCCGCCTTCAGCCCCCGACCCAAAATTGATTCCGCTGTATTAGAAATTATCCCCTTAAAACAAACTCGTTTTGATGTGGATTTAAACTTATTTCAAAAAATTATCCAAAGCGCCTTTCAAACCCGACGCAAAACCTTGCTGAACAGCCTTGGAAACAAGATTAAAATCCCCAAAGAAGAACTTGAAAAAATCCTCCTCTCCCTTCAAATTAGCCCAAACCGGAGGGCAGAGACACTCTCTCTTGAAGAATTTGCGAGAGTCACCCAAGCCTTAACTCCCTCCTTTACGAGCGCAAAGCTCGTATGATAAGGAAATCTCTAATGAATAATTTGCAATACATTGCCATTGAAGGCCCGATTGGAGTAGGTAAAACCTCACTCGCACGGCTGCTGGCAGAAGAGTTTAATCATCGTCTTGTTTTAGAAGATGCCGAAAACAACCCTTTTCTTCCTGAGTTTTACAAAGACCGCAACAAATACGCCTTTCAAACCCAAGTTTTCTTTCTTCTGTCTCGCTACCAACAACAAAAAGAAATGGTGCAACAAGATTTGTTTCAACAGGGAGTTGTTTCTGATTATATTTTTGCAAAAGACAAAATCTTTGCTTCTCTCAATCTCTCAGAAGATGAAATGGGTCTCTATGATTCTCTCTACAATTTGCTGGATGCCCGTATTTTAAAACCCGATCTGGTTATTTTCATGCAAGCCTCAAAAGATGTGTTGAAAGATAGAATCAAAAAAAGAAAAATATCTCACGAGAAAAATATTAATACAGAATATCTTGAAGAGCTTGCTCAAGCTTACAATCGTTTCTTTTTTACTTACACAGATACTCCCTTACTCGTCGTCAATTGTTCAGAAATGGATTTCGTAGAAAATCCTGAAGATTACCGAGGTATTTTAAAAGAAATTGTGCATATGAAGAAAAATAAACTCGATAAACATTACGTTTCGATTAGTTCAAAATGAAAAAATTAAGTATCCCAGAACTCCAAAAAAAGAAAAAGGAAGGCCAAAAGCTGAGTATGTTAACGGCTTATGATGCCTCTTTTGCAAAAATTATCGATCAAGCAGGAATCGACATCGTGCTGGTAGGAGATTCCTTAGGCATGGTGATCCAAGGCAAAAAAGATACACTGGCGGTTACCCTTGATGAAATGATCTATCATTCTCGTGCTGTTTCCCGTGCTCTTCAACACGCACATCTTGTCTGCGACATGCCTTTCATGAGTTACAATAGCTCTCTGGATGAAGCTGTTAAAAATTGTGGCAAAGTGATGAAAAATGGAAAGTGTGAAGCCATCAAATTGGAGGGGGGAGAAGAAATCGCTCCACTCGTGAAACGATTAAACCATGCAGGAATCCCAGTGATGGGCCATATTGGCCTTAAGCCCATGCATGTTCATTTGATGGGCGGATACAAAATTCAAGGACGCGACGCAAAAGGTGAAAAAAGAATCATGAAGGATGCCAAAGCTCTTGAGAAGGCAGGAGCTTATGCAATTGTTCTTGAGGGAATTCCTGCAAAACTCGCTACCAAAATTTCTAAAAGTTTAAAAATTCCTACGATTGGAATTGGTTCCGGAAATGGGTGTGATGGCCAAGTATTGGTTATCTACGATCTACTCGGACTCTACCAAGAGTTCAAACCCAAGTTTGTTCGCCGCTATGCCAATTTGCATGAAGTTGTAACTCACGCCGTAAAACAATATATTCATGATGTAAAAGCTAAAAGTTTTCCCAGTGAAAAGGAAAGTTTTTGAAAAAGATTCACTCCTCCCAAGACATGCAAAAATATGCTCTTGAATTGAAAGCTCAAGGCAAACGCATTGGCTTCGTTCCCACCATGGGCTATCTCCATGAAGGTCATCTTTCGTTGATAGAGATTGCAAAAAAGCATTGTGAGATTGTGGGAGCCAGCATTTTTGTAAACCCAACTCAATTCGGACCCAACGAAGATTTTTCAAAGTATCCGCGAGATGAAAAGGGCGACATTCAGAAACTAGAAAGCGTAAAAACAGATTTTCTTTTTTTACCCAGCGCTCAAGATATGTATCCTGAAGGTTTTCAAACAACCGTAAGCCTAGGAGAAATAACAAAAGGCTTATGTGGCGCGCATCGTCCTGGTCATTTCGATGGCGTAGCCACTGTCGTTTTAAAACTTTTCAATATCACGCAAGCGGATGTGGCTGTATTTGGTGAAAAAGATTATCAGCAACTCGCTGTGATTCGAAAAATGGTAGAAGATTTAAATTTAGCTATTGAAATTATTGGAGCTCCTACGTCACGTTCTTCTGAAGGACTAGCTCTCTCTTCCCGAAATGTGTATTTAAATGAAGAAGAAAAAAAACAGGCTCTCACTCTCTATCAATCGATTCAACTCGTACAGAAACTCTATAAATCGGGAGAAAAAGACGTCAAAAAAATTATTTCTGAAGTCAAAAAGCTTTTCCTAAGCTTTCCTTGCCAAATCGATTACCTTGAAATTGTCGATAAAAAATCTCTTAAATCACTTGAAATCATCGACTGTCCTGCACGATACTTAGTGGCAGTTAAAATCGGCAAAACAAGATTAATTGATAACGCATCCGTACAATAATCATGAAACTCTATCTCGCAAAATACATTCTTCCCATCTCTTCTGAACCTATTCAGAATGGAGCCATACTTGTTCATAAAGATCGCATTCATGCTGTAGGAAATGCGGAAACCCTCAAATCAAAATATCCTGAAGCAGAAATTGAAGATCTGGATGAATCTATTTTATTACCTGGCTTGGTTAATGCTCATACTCACTTAGAGCTTTCTCGTGCAGAAGCTTACCATTCCTTAGATTACGCAGATCCATCGGGAGAAGCAAATTTTGTAAGATGGCTCATTGCCACCTCAAAATATCAAGACAGTTTAAAACCTGAAGACAAAAGAAGCGCACTCGAGGAAGGACTTAGAAGTCTCCGACAAATGGGCATTACTTGTGTAGGGGATCTTACTTCCTTTGATGGGGCCTTTCCAAGTTATGAAAACTCAAATTTAAGAATCGTCACCTATGCTGAAGTAATGAACATCAATCAAAAAATTACTCAAGATCGCTTTGAGTCGGCCCTTGCTTACGTCGACGAAATCATGAATGCGGATCATCCTAAAATTAAAGTCGGCCTCGCTCCTTTTGCGCCTTACACTTTATCAAAAAATTTACTGAAAATTTTTTATCAACATCTCAAGACTTTACAAATTCCTCTGCAAATCCACTGCAGTCAAAGCTTTGCGGAAATGGAATTTTTTTATGACTCCAAAGGCGATATCGCGAACCTTCTTTTTCCTTATATCGGCTGGGGCGACAAATTACCTCCACCTCATCAAAAAACTCCGATCCAATATCTGCATGGCATTGACTTTCTGCAAATCAAACCCGCTTTAGTAGGATGCGTTCACATGGGTCCTACTGACTTGGCCCTCATTGCTAATTCAGGCTCCTCTATTATTTATACACCTAAAGCTGACAGCACTCTGCGCTTAGGACAAGCGCCCTTAGCTAAAATCATCGCTCATAAAATTCCTACTGGAATTGGCAGTGATAGTATGGCTTGCAACTCAACTCTTTCCATTTGGGATGAAATGAGAAAAATAAAGGAACTGCATGCAAATGAATCTGAGCATATCAATCCTCAGCATATACTCATGATGGCAACGCTAGGAGGAGCCCACAATCTGGGTTTACAAAAGGAAATTGGCTCTCTTGAAAAGGGAAAACTGGCAGATTTTATAAGCTTAGAAATTCCTGAAAATACGACGCTCGAAAATGTCATCGACCAGACAGTCCAAAAAGGCGGACCCGAGCTTTTAAGAAAAGTA
>CAYYEM010000002.1:56863-62799 GCA_964470915.1 uncultured Pseudomonadota bacterium | reverse complement strand
ATAACGAATAATCTCTTCAGAAATAGTTTTTACAGGGCCATCGTAGCGCTGCTTCACCAGATCCACCAAACGATCAAACTCTGCATCAATATAATCCAAATCTGATTCAGTAAGACGATCCCACTTCTTGAGAATCATGGGTTTTAATTCTTTCCAATGGCTTTCTAAACGGTTGGGAGTGCTCATGAACGAGCTATAATGAAAAATCACGCTTACAAGCAAGTTTTTTTATGAAGAGTAAAATAAGCAATAAACCACTCATCCAAAGCCATGAGGAAAAACTCATCGTGGAACCTGTCTGAATGCTGCACCCACCCGACCCTCCGTCACTGCCTCCGTTGGCTCCGATACTTGAACTATCTCCTGCCATAAAAGAAACTTCTCCACTATTTTCATTCTGCCCATCATTCACGGTTAATCGAATTGTGTAAACTCCTGCAAGATCTGGCACAAAATAGGCAATCACTTGATCAGCATCTGTAATACTTGAGCTGCTCCCCGAGGGCCTTGAAATAAACTCCCATTCATATTCGAGCGCAGAACTTTCTGAGGCACTCACACTATTGTCTGTAGATTCATTTCCATTCAAAACTACTCGATCTCCCAAAACTACTTGTGATCCTGAATCAATAGAATCTCCACTCTCAGAACTTTTTGTTGCTCGAATCACAACATTCGGAGGCACCCGATCATTGGTGATCACAATGCTCACAGTTGAGGCGACACTGGTACTCAGCCAATCACTGGCATAAAGAGAAGCATAGTAAGTACCTTCTACATCCGCTGTAAAATACGGATTGAGAGAAGTGCTGGCACTCAAACTCGCTGAACTCCCCGAAGGAGGCACAAACGACCAAGAATAAGTCATGCTGTTTCCATCTTCATCAATCGCGCTACCTTCTAAAGTAACAGTTTGAGTCACCTTGGCATATTGAGTCGAACCTGCATTGGCAACAGGAGCATTGTTAAGAGCAGGATCTCCCAATATAAGGGAGTTCGCTAAATTTAACATTCCACCTGTCACCGATACCCCATTCAAATAACTTTTTTCAGTCACACCCTGATAAAGCAGATTAATAATTTGTAGATGACTTAAATTTGGATAAGCAGCCCAAAGTAATGCTGCAGCCCCTGCCACATGAGGGGTCGCCATAGAAGTGCCAGACAGATATCCGTAATCATCACTGCCTTCATAGTAATCAGTCGGCAAAGTACTCATGATGTAATAACCAGGAGCACCCAAATCAACTGTATAAGCTCCGTAATTTGAAAAATAAGCTAATTCATCATCGTAAGTGGTCGCTGCGACTGAAATTACATTGCTCGAACTAATGCAGGAAGGATAATTAGGATAATAATCGGTGTTCTCTCCACTGTTCCCTGCTGCTGCTACGAAAATAGTGCCAGCGGTGTTACTGGCAGCCACCGCATTTGCTAAAGCATAATCATAAGATCCGCCCCCCCAACTATTGTTTAACACTTTAGCTCCATTCGCTACGGCATATTCAATTGCGGAAACCGCACCTGAATAATATCCCCAACCATCACTACCCAAAAATTTTACGGCCATGATGCTAGCTGTTTGAGCCACCCCCACTACACCGATACTATTATTTCCCACCGCACCAATGGTGCCTGCCACATGGGTACCATGATAATGGTCATCAAAAGGATCTCCATCGTCATTAAAAAAATCATACCCATACACATCATCCACATAACCATTGTCATCATCATCGATTGAGTTATTTGGTATTTCTCCCGTGTTCACCCACATATTATTAGCCAAATCCGGATGCGTGTAATCAACTCCTGTATCGATCACTGCCACGACAATTGAGGAAGAATCTGTAATGTGATCCCACACATCATCAATACCAATATCTGCTCCTGTTCCATTGCTGCTAAATTGTCCGGTATTTCGAAGACCCCAAAGATAAGAAAAATAAGGATCGTTCGGTAAAGAATCCGCTGTCACTTTTGCATTAGGAACCGCCATTAATACTTTGTTTTCATCTCGCAAATCCACCACCTGATCGAGAGTGTCTGTTGAACGATTAAATTTCACATAATAAATACGACTTTGATTAAAGTATTGCAGCGGCGTTGCATCAAGTTTGGAAAACACTTGTTGAATATATTCAGGGCTGGCACTTTTAGAAAATCGAACTAGGGCTTGTTCACAGGCAAATTCTTTTCCCTCTTCTTCGCAATCCCTCACCTCAGCACTAAGTGCCAAAACAGGAAAAAAAATGAAAAAAAAGAGAAAAAAAACGCCGGATTTAAATGGTTTTCTACAAGCTTGCATCTTCATCAAACCTCGAAATAATAAAGTGCAAGCTATGGACCAAAAAAAGCAAAAAATTACTTAGGTATTTTCAAATACTTAGAAAAAAAACCAATGTTAAAAGAGTTAAAATTAGTCAAAAATTTGACTCTCGATGAGTCAAAAAATACCAAGGCAAAAAATTAATCTTGAGTACTAATTTATTCTACGGGAAACACCGCACGCAAACCCACTAGAGGATCTTCCACACCTCCTAGGTCAAAACCTCTCGATGCCGCACGTAATTTCGCTGGAAAGGAGTCGTCAAAGCTACCGCCTCGATAAACTCTCATGGGACCGTTCTTCGGCCCCGTGGGGTTTGGAAATAAGTTCTCGGCTGCTGAAGGATAATGAGCATAAGCATCATTAGTCCATTCCCTTAAATTTCCTCCCATATCCAATAAACCAGAAGGGCCCAAGCGTCCTTCACTGACAGGACGAAGATGTTTTTTTGGATGGTGCACTGAGCTCCAAATGACATCTCCTTCAAAAACTCCAGTCTCAGTAGGAAACACACGCCATGCTCCGATCGATTGACCTGATTTTAACAGCTCTGCCAGCTTTGGATCCTTAGGATTTGTAAATATCTGCGTACCTATTATTTGCAAAGTGACGGGATCTACAGGAACAAAATTTTCATAACGTCCTCCGTGACCCTCAAAATATTTTCCTTGAATAAGAGGGCCCTTGGCAAAATCTGCAAATTTTTCCAAAGCTACTCCCTCTTCTCGCATCTGGGCTGTCACATCAACGATTCGTCCTCTGGCTGCTAATTCCCATTCAGCCTCCGTAGGCAAACGCCCTCCTAGAGCATCGGCGATTGATACGGCTTTTGCCCAATGAATTCCTCCAGCCGGGTTTGCAGAAACTCGTTCGCTTTTTGCATGCTCAGGCCTTTCAGGAACTACACGACTTAAATAAAAAGTACCTCGATCAAACACATAGTTTCCCTGTCTCAAACCTTCTAAGGGTACTGCTGATGAATGCTCCTGCATCCAATCTTGAAGCGCTTTTTTCTTGCCACGTTCTACCACTCTCCAAATACCAGCTTCATCTCTTCCAATAATGGCAAAGGGTCTTGAATGATATATATCCCAATATTCCATCAATTGAGCGTTAGAGACAGCTGTAGCTGAAATCCTAAAAGGAGAAACTTTTACAAAATGAGGGGTTTCCCTCGCATAACTACCTTCTACGCGAGACCCTCTCACATATGTTCCTCCAGGAATGTGAACTTTTTGTTCAGTAAAAATCTCGCGCTGACTCGACATCACAGGCAAAGCATTGTTTGTTCCTAACATCGTTCCTGAATTTTTTTTCACAACAACAGGCGTTTGAATTAAAACATCCAAAGCTTTTTCTCGCATCGTTAATCCAGGCAAAGCACCATAAGCCAACGAAGCACCAGCTAACATTTGGATGTTTATCATTTCAGCTTTTATCCATTTTTGAGCAAAAGAACCTGATTCCGAATCTGTGAGTTTCAGCTTGGCTCCTAACTCAGCCGCACCCAACATTGCTCCACTCTGTAGCGCATGTGTAAAAATTAAATTCTGATTTTTTACCAGACTTCCACTCGACTTTAACACTCCCAAGTATAAAGCACTGGATGCAAAAGCTTTTGCCTCAAAAGCTTCTTCGATGTTTTTTCCATGTAACAATGCTTCTGAACTTCTAATAGTGCTTACTTCTGCTAGAAAACCCAAGACCGTCCCTAAATAAGGAGAAGAAACAACACTCATTGTAGCAAACTTGCTGAGTCGAAATGCAGAAGCTCCCAAGGTTAAAGAAAGCAAAGCTTTCCAGTCTGAAGCACCTTCAGCAAAGCCTCTGATCATTTGATCCATGCCTAATTGAGTGGAATTTAATAGAGGAACTCCCATGTTGCTTTGCATAGCAACACGACGTCCTAAAAATGAACTCACCATCACATGCCCCCTTCTGGCGTGTTATTGACTCTTACGGCCCTTTATGTCGGAAAGAAGATAAAATAGTTGTGGCTTAATTTACGTAAAATCTACAGTCCAAAGACCTTTTGTACTTTTTGCTGACTCACCCTCTCCCTTTTGGGGAGAGGAGCCTGTCCTGAGCTTGTCGAAGGATTGGGGTGAGGGGGAGGATATAAGCAAGTGCACTCCCCCCCCTCATCCTACCCTTCTCCCCAAAGGGAGAAGGAAACCAATACAAGCACTGAAATCTTAAGAATCTGGTACAAAAGGTCTTGAGGATGTACATAATTTACGTAAAACGAAAAAAAAGACGTAAATTATACCGCTTTTGACATCTGAATCATCTTGGGAATGCTGGATAAGCCGTCGTTTACCGCAGTCGGCTCATAGCCACAGTGGGTCATGCAATTGCCGCATTTAGGATTACCAGATTTGGTTCCGAATTTTTCAAACTCAGTTGCTTCCATGTATTCTTTGAAAGTCTTTGCGTAGCCCTCGTTAGTCAGCAAATAGCAAGGTTTTTGCCAGCCAAAAATATTGTAAGCGGGCATTCCCCAGGGCGTACATTCGTAATCTCTTTTGCCTTCCAAAAATTCCATGAAGAAAGGACTATTATTAAAATTCCATTTCTTTTTATTTTTACGTTTGTAATCGAGCAGCTCTTTGAAGAATGCATTGGTACGTTTTTTAGAAAGGAAGTGATCTTGATCAGGCGCTTTCTCATAAGAATAACCTGGAGAAATACTAAAACCTTCTACACCCAATTCGGTCATGTGATCATAAAGCTTTGCTAGATTTTCGATCGTTGCACCTTCGAATACCGTGGTATTTGTGATGACTCGATGACCCGCATCCACGGCTGCTTTAATCGCCTTCACAGCAATTTCGTAAGTACCTTCACGATCCACGCAATGATCATGATGTTCGCCGTAACCATCCATGTGAACACTAAAAGTCAGGCGTTTGTTGGGTTTGAACTTATGTAAACTTCTTTCAAGTAACAAAGCATTGGTACACAAAATGACGTAACGTTTTTGAGACAGTAAACCTTCCACAATTTTTTCAATTTGTGGATGGATGAGAGGTTCTCCACCAGGAATGGTTACCATCGGTGCACCACATTCTTCAGCCGCCGCTAAAGCTTGTTCTACACTCAAATGTTTTTTCAAAATATCATCTGGAAATTGAATTTTTCCGCAACCTGGGCAAGCAAGATTACAACGAAACAAAGGTTCGAGCATAAGGTTGAGCGGGTATTTTTTTCGTCCAAACAGTTTTTGTTTAAACAAATATCCTGCCAGTGCAAAAGCCTGATGTGCGGGAACTGCCATGAGATATCTCCATAAAATATTAAGAAAAAACTTTCCGACCTTATAATTTCTTTAACAAACTTTCACAAGCCCTATGTCATTTTAACAAAAATGAGTCAACAGACGGGGACTAAGCTCCTCGCCTTCTCTGCAGGGTGACGAAGCTACACCTCATATTCTAGGCTCATTAGCAAGCAAGTACTTATTCCAAAAAAAGTAAAATAATAATATTTTCATATACTTAGAAAAACATTCTATTGTTTTTAATCTTGGCACCCTCTTTGGTTTATTAGTGAGAGCACACGAAATTCAACGCGTAATAGTTCGCGTGTTGGGGGCACACTCCTTACA
>CAYYEM010000002.1:55350-56763 GCA_964470915.1 uncultured Pseudomonadota bacterium | reverse complement strand
ATCAGAATGCAAATAGCGGCTTAATCAACCATGATGCCATGTTGCGTCGGGCTCAAGCAGGACTCAGAGATGCACCCTTAAGACAGCGAGCTAACCATGCCCCTCAATTTGTAGCCCAAAATCCTAGCACAGCACTGCATCGTGCTACTTCAGGCCATCGTCCTATTCATGGTCATGGAACAGCTACTGCAGGAAGAAGTCCGCATGCGCGTCCAGGGCTGAACATGCAACCCCGCATTGGTTTAAATTACCGTCCTCAAGGAGCCAACGCTCATACCACAAGAGAAGTGCGTTATTCTGCTCAAGAAAACCCCAGATCAACTACCAGTAGAAGCGCAAGCCACCTAAGGAATAGCTACGCTCCCCGTAATCCTGAACAACGAGCTCAAGCTCTTTTGGCGCGTGCCAGAGAATTAGTAGGAGTTGGAAACATTGATAGAAGACTAGGTCAAGACCATAGAGCCTATCAACAATACAGTCAGGCACGAGTGCTGTTTCAACAAGCAAGAAACATTGGAACTCGCCATCACTTAAGTGGAGAAACCATGATGGACTTAGGTGGAACTGGAAGAATCATCAATCAAGCAGAACAAAATCTTCTTCGAAGCGGTTACACTCCAATCTTCTAAAGAAAACTATTCATTTTTGCTAAAATGGGTATAAGTAATACTTATACCCATTTTTTTTTGGAGAATTTTTTATGAAAAGATTAAGCTCTATCTTAATTCTGTGCTTATTGGCTCTAGCTTGCTCCAAAAACAAATCTTCAAATTTAGAAAACACCACCGCCGCTGCAGCAACAGCACAAGGCAAGCCCGCTAAAGATGCACCTTTTGTAAAAGTACCGCTGGGTTTACCTGAAGACCTCAAAATTCCCGCAGATAATCCTCTCACTCAAGAAAAAGTTTTACTGGGTCACATGCTTTACTTCGACAAACGTCTGTCAGCGGATGGAACTGTTTCTTGCGCCACTTGCCATGACCCTCAAAAAGGTTGGAGCGATGCGGAGCCTGTGTCCACCGGCATCAAGGGACAAAAGGGAACTCGCAATTCTCCGACCGTCATCAATTCTACTTTTATGGCTCTACAATTTTGGGATGGTCGTGCCAAAACTCTTGAAGAGCAGGCTTTAGGCCCTCAAACAAACCCCATCGAAATGGGAAATCCAAATCATGATGTGGTGGTAGATCGCATTAGCAAAATACCTGGTTATATTGATTTATTTCAAAAAGCTTTTGGTGGCCCACCGACCAAAGATCGCATCGCTCAAGCAATCGCCTCTTTTGAAAGAACAATTCTTTCCGGAAATTCAAAATATGATCAATTCGTAGCAGGTAATACTAATGCTTTGAATGAGTCTGAAAAACGCGGAAAAGATTTATTTTTTGGAAAAGCCTTATGCATGACTTGCCA
>CAYYEM010000002.1:45051-55250 GCA_964470915.1 uncultured Pseudomonadota bacterium | reverse complement strand
CAAATATAGTTGAGAATAACCGTTCATCCTGAGCCTGTCGAAGGATCAATTTGGGTTTATCAACAGCCTGCCAACAAACATGATCTAAGTCATGGCGGGAAAACATTATATTTATTAGCTTTGCACTTATGAAAGCCGCTTCTATTTATTTGATAAATGAGCATGAAAAAATCCAAGCAATGCTCAAAGTTTTAAAGAATTTTTTTCTTATTTTAAAAAAAGGGCAAAATATTCCAACACAGGATTGGAATGAGCTCATGGCTTTTTTTGCGCTCTATGCAGATCAACTGCATCATGCCAAAGAAGAAGATATTTTGATTCCCGCTCTTATGAAAAAAGGCTTTCCTCTCAAAGGCGGAGCTTACTGCACTTTCTATAAACAACTTCAGATGATGAATACTCCGCTTGAGATACAAATTCACGAAGTAGAAAAAATAATAGGGGAAAATCCTGCGCCAATTACAGCCGATGGAAACATGCCAATACTCGTAGAACACGTGCTCGGACGAAAGCTCTTGAAAGCAATGAAATTAGAATTTGAAAAAAATCAAAAAGACCCATCTCATCAATTACAGGGGCTCGCGTCGCCCCCTCACCACGCCAGTGGCACCGGTTGGGTTGATTCCTCGCGGCTCGCTACGTTTCAAGAATCCAAGACTCATCCTGAGGTTCACAACTTTGATAAAACTTTAGAAAATCTGATTTTTCAATATGTGCAATTTTTAGAAGAGCATATCGAAAAAGAAAATAAATGTCTCTTTCCCATGAGTGATGACACCTTAAGTGATGAAGAACAAAACAAAATGAAATTAGACTTTGAAGCCTTTGATCTACAAGCGCTTCACGATCCCGTATTTAAAAAACATGAAATCGAATGGGAAAAATTATACGAAAAATACTCTCAAGAAACCGACAAGGCTTTTTGCTGAATCTTTTTAAACTTTCCTGAAACCGATTCCAGCTTGTTTTCCCAAGAGGGATCTGGAGTTTTTCCTTCGGTCACCGTCAGATAAACGAGAATCATGTTTGTAAGTGCCCAAGGATCAAACAAAGCTAGTTTTACAGCACCCGCCAAAAGAAAAGCAGCTATCACCAAAAGAATTTTCAGCGAAGGATAAGAAAGCCCTAAAGTCCATAAAGGAACCAAAAAAATTACGAATAAAATGCCGTAACTCAACATAGCAGCAAAACTAAGCAAGATGGCTGCTTGTAAAATTTCTTTCCAGCTTTGCGCATATAAAATCAATCCATTCTTGGAAGACTCCCAGGCATTTTCATTTTTCATGCAAAAGTTACGGGCCATAATGGCTTCATCAATATAGGTGAGTCCAAAATAAAGAATGAGATTTGCAAAACGAATGAGCCCCTGCATGCCTGGAATCATTGAAAAGAAATTTCCGATTCCACGCATCATATTATTAATACTTCGAATGACGCCCAAGACTAGTCGATCTATTACAAATAAAACCGAAACTTCCTTAAAAGTACTCATCACCTGATCTTTCCCCCACTGAATTTGTCCGACTCCCTCAGGCAAACTTCCTTTTGTGACCAATTCAGTAATTACGGCAACGTGTCCTGCCTTAATGACATACAGCACATATTCCCGAACAAATCTTGTAATAGGAAAAGACAAAAGAAGTGCAATCATCCACACCGCGATCCGAGCATATTCATGAAGCTTCACCATCAATTGGCCAATTTCAAATACCATCCAAAAGTAAATGACAAAACCGAGGGCAAAAAGAACATAAACCAGTAAACGCAACATAATATAAGGAAAAGTTTTGAAAGTAATCCAACTCGCTCGACCCACTTGTAGTGACATAAAGTCTCCTTTGCCCCTTCGACAAGCTCAGGGCGAACGTAATACCGTTCGTGCTGAAACCCTCAAAGCACTCATTACAAATACTCTCTTTAGAGCATTTTAAAAACAAAAAACTCGTTGAATTGGGGTGTTTTATTGAATAGAGGGATAAGAGGAGATTCTATGACCGACCCTAAAATTAAAGATGCTTTCAAAAAATGGGAAGAAACCACACTGGCAAAAAATCTTTCCAAAGATCCGGAAATGAAAACAAAGTTCGAGAATTCTTCGGGCATTGAGATGGAACGCCTCTATCTTCCTGAAAATCCTGATCCTGATTATCTTGAAGAGTTGAATTTTCCAGGTCAGTTTCCTTTCACTCGCGGAGTGCAACCCACGATGTATCGTGGCCGTTACTGGACGATGCGCATGTACGCTGGATTTGCGACCGCAGAAGAATCCAACAAGCGTTATCGCTATTTAATTGAAAATGGGGGCACGGGCTTATCCGTCGCTTTCGATTTACCTACACAAATGGGTTACGATTCCGATTCGAATCGTTCTCGAGGTGAGGTCGGAAAGTCAGGGGTTGCCATCGATTCGCTTGAAGACATGGAAATTCTCTTCAATCAAATCCCTCTTGATAAAGTTTCGACCTCAATGACGATTAATTCGACTGCTTCCATCCTACTTGCCCTCTACATGGGTGTTGCAGAAAAACAAGGCGTTGCCTTCGATAAAATTTCTGGCACCGTGCAAAATGATTTACTCAAAGAATACATCGCCCGTGGCACTTACATTTATCCACCCGATGCCTCGATGCGCATCATCACCGACATGTTTGCCTTTTGCAAAGACCAGGTTCCTAAATGGAATACCATTTCAATTTCAGGTTATCACATTCGCGAAGCGGGCTCGACGGCCGTTCAAGAAGTCGCCTTCACTTTAGCCAATGGACTTGCCTACGTAAAAGCCGCAGTGGAGAAAGGTTTGAAGGTAGATGAGTTTGCCTCACGACTTTCTTTCTTTTTCAATTCGCATAATAATTTTTTGGAAGAAGTGGCAAAATTTCGCGCTGCGCGTCGACTTTGGGCCAAACTCATGAAAGAAAGATTTAAAGCCTCTGATCGTAGCTGCATGTTGCGCTTTCATACGCAAACCGGTGGATCTACTCTCACCGCTCAACAAATCGATAACAACGGCATACGAGTAGCCTACCAAGCGCTCTCAGCTGTGTTCGGCGGTACTCAAAGCTTACACACAAATGGACGCGACGAAGCCTTGGCATTACCCACTGAAGCCTCCGCCACACTTGCACTTCGCACCCAACAACTCATCGCTTATGAAACCGGAGTGACTGATACCGTCGATCCTTTCGCAGGTTCTTACGTCGTGGAAGCACTCACTGATAAAATTGAAAAGCTTGCTTTGGAATATATCGAAAAAATCGACCAAATGGGCGGCGCTGTCAAAGCCATCGAAGGTGGATTTCAACAACGTGAAATTCAGGAAGCCGCTTACCAATATCAAAAAGCGATTGAAGAACAAAAAATTATCATCGTTGGAGTCAATAAATTTCAGAAAAAAGAAGCGCCCGTCAAAGATCTTTTAAAAGTAGACCCGCAAATCGAAGTCATGCAATGCGAACGCCTCAAAAAACTCCGTGCAAAACGCGATAACAATGCCGTAAAGGCAGCTCGTGAAAAACTGGCCGCGGCAGCTAAAGGCACGGATAATCTCATGCCTCACATTCTCAATGCAGTTCGCTGTTACACAACCTTAGGTGAAATTAGTGATACGATGCGGGATGTGTTTGGGCTTTATCGGGAGAGGATAGTGGTATAAAAACCAAGACTATTCGGTTGTTTCAGACCTTTCCAATGGATTGAAATATTTTTTTAGGCTTTCGTTTGTGGCCAAGGCATTGAGACGATTGATGGTTTCGCTGGGTGTCCAATATACCATAGCTCCTTGGAGACCAAAATATTCCTGACTATGCAAACGCCCCACCTCTTCACCACTACGATCCGCCATCAGGCCGAGCAAGGCTGGTGAAAAAGAGCTGGCCATCACTTGTTGCCATTTGCTCTCATCCTTACCCACCGCTTCATAAATAGCTCCAGTAACATATTGTACGATGTTGTTGACTTCGTCTTTATTAATGGAATTAATATAAGTTCTCAAGTCGCTATCACTAGGAGTCGCACTCCCTTCTTGAATGCTTTGCTTCATTTGCGAAAAATATGACTTCAGCTTTCCTGCCAATACAGCCGCTTTCTCATGTCCCCAAAGCTTTGAATCGCTCAAGCCCGGGCCAAGACGTCGACTTGGTGCATTGTCAGATTCGAGATTCAACACTCTATCCATGGCCTGAAGGGCTTGATCCACATTGGCCAGTTTTTCTCCTTTCAAAGATTTTTTCTCGCCTGTTCGGGCTTCTTCAATTTTTGCTTTTAAACTTTCTTCGGCCTTGCCCATGCGGTTTTTTGCATTTTCAAGGTTTTTCATTTGATCGATACTGTTACTTGCCGAGTCGAGATCCTGCAGCAAAGTATTTTTAGCGGATTCAGCCAAAATTTTGTCTTCAGAAATAACCTTTCTAAAATTATCCTGGAATTTTTTCAGATCTTCCCTAAAAAGTTTGCGTTCTTCTGCGCTACCTAGAACCTCTGCAGAAATCTCGTCCGACTCCAGATAAATATCGAAGGCCCCCGCTTCACTACGCAGATCTTCAAATAAAGCAGCCGCTTTGTCAGAATCTTTAATCTGCAAGGCGGCCTTTATTTTCTGAACAATCGCATGCAGCGCTTGTTTTTCAAGCTGACTCGCCATAGCACGGATGGTGTTATCCCAATTTTTCAGCAAGTTTCGTTGTTCGGCCAAGTTATTTTCATTTTCTGGGGCAAGTTCTTCACCTTCAAAATCATCTAATGTTTCAAAAAGAAAATCGTCTTCAATACTTCTCGAGGAAATATCACGGCCTTCTCCCAAACGGTTCAAACGGCCACGACTTTGGGTAGCTTCCACTTCGCTGCTAGTGCTGTTTGTAGTTCTACGTTGATTTTGTCTTAGACTTGAATTTCTATTTTCTGAAACTGAAGGGTAGGCATCGCTAAAAGGAATATTACGTTGAAGACGATGTGGGCCTGACATAGCACTCTCACTTTCCATTATAAAATGGGGCCCCGTTGATTTACATTATCGGAGTGATGGCCTCTTAAAGTTTCGGAGTAATTTCGGTGCCTATCTACAAAAATGCTCAGAGCTTCACAAAACCTTACTTTTTTTCACAAAAACAACTTTTCTTCCGCTACTTTTTCTCTCTGAATTCAAGCTTGAAAACACAAGCTAAGAATTGATAACAACAAGCATGACCCATAAAATCTCATTCGGTTTTTTCCTTTTCATACTATTTATCATCCTTTCAGCCTGCTCAGAAAAAAGGGAGCCTCAAAGTTCCGCAAAAGCTCCTGCAAAATCTACTTTGACCTTCAACCAAAAATCTAAAGAAGGAAATTACTATATTGATAAGGCCACTCAAGCGCAGGTTTTTGTGCCTGTAGGGTTTTCTTTAGATGCAAAAACAGCATGGCCAAATTGGGGAAAAAATTTTTTAATCAAAAACAAACAGGAAGATTTTAAAATTTTTGTGAGGTTTGATGCGGTAAAAGATGAGAATGATGAAGCTCAAATCTGCAAACAAACTCTCCTGGAAGGCCCCATTGCCAATCTGGATTCTAGTAAATTGAAAGTGTACCCTTTTTTAAAAGGGGAATTTAATGCGGATGCGATTGTAACGACAGATAAAATTCATTCTCTTCAGAACAGTTCTGCAAAAACAAATCTTTTCCAAATCAGAAAAAAGAATCTAGGATGTTACACTTTTTTATTCATCTACGAAAATGAGGCAAGCTTAGCTCAATACAACACCGAAAAAGAAATTTTAGAATATGTGAAATTTCAAAACCCTAAACCGGAAAGCGAATCACAAGCTCAAGCCCAGTAGGATTCCCATTTCTGGCTTCTATTTTTGCGCCCATTTCTTCGACCATCATTTTTGCAATCGCAAGCCCAATGCCGGTACCCTTGGTTTTGCGAGTCAGTTCATTTTCTACTCGATAAAATTTTTCGAAAATTTGAGAGCTTTCTTTGGATGGAACCCCAGGGCCATAATCTCTCCAAATCACTTCCAAATTAGACGCTCGAACTTTGATATTTAATTCCAAATTTTTACTGGAAGCCTGACGTGAAAACTTCACACTGTTTTCAAGCAAGATGAGCAGGACTTCTTTTAAAGCTTCAGGATCATACTTAATCTCTGGCAAATTTGCTTCCAATTGAAGATGAAATTGAAAACCCTCTTTAGAAGCAAGTTCTGCGAATTGAATTGCCCAATTTTGAAAATCTGCTGAAGGATTTTGCTTTAAAGGATTCAAACGATAACTCTGCTTTTCCAGCCGAGCCATCTGTAAAACATTTTCTATTAAACGCGATAAGCGCTCACTTTCTTGCTGAATATTTTTATAATATTCTTTTTTCTTACTTTCATCACTTACCCAATTATCTCCCAACATTTCACTATACATTCTAATAGAAGTGAGTGGTGTCTTGAGTTCATGGGTTACTGCAGCTACAAAGTCCTGTCTCTTTTGCGAAAGTATCACCTGCGCCGCAGAAGAACGATAAATCCAGTAAAGTCCAAAACTAGCAAAAAAGAAAATCCCTCCGAATAAAATATTCATATACAGACGAGTTGAAATCTTAGGCCAGGCCTCTCCCATGATTTCCCATTCAATTCCATTCAAGGGATAAGCCATATCTCTTTCAAAAAGCACCTTTTGGATGCTAGGGCGAGATACAGGCTGAGCATATTGGGCAAGCAATGCATTTTCAAAAGTCCATTTCACCCACGAAAATTTTGGCAGATCTGAATTTTCAAAACTATTTCTCATGAGCCCATCAAAGAAAGTCTGGGTTTGAAGCACAAAACCCTGCAAATACATTTTTTGATCCAACCAAACTCTTCTGAAAAAAATCAGATTATTTTCTGAAACCTTCGCCTGAAATGGATCTAACCACACAACCGCTGATTGAACAGATTCACTCGGTACTTTTCTAGTAATTTGTTTAACTTGAGGGATGCTTTTTCGAATTATTTTGCTGCTAGAGACATCTCCTTTCTGTTTTGCTTCTTCCATCAATGGACTCACGACTGAGGAGGCAGGTGATTGCGCGAAAGCCTGAACCGCACTTTCTTCTACGGCTTCTTTCCTACGAGAAAGCTGAGGCGCTTTGTCAGCGGGGGCTCCTGATGGAGCACCCGACGCAGCTTTCATTTTTTGCCCCTCTGACTCTTGCCTATCCATAATTGGGTTTGGATAAATATTTGGAAGTGATTTACGGCTAAGATCTTCATCTTTAGCATGTTCTAAAGCAGGAAGAACTCGAGGTTTTGAAACTTGTTTCAGAGGAAGTTCCGAAACAGAACGATTTGCAAAAGCACCCTTTAATTCTTTTCTAAATAGTGCAGTACTTTTTTCAATCTGCTCTTGCTTATTCAAGCGTTGAGAATAATCTGGTAAGGATTTCGCTTCATCTTTAAGTGTAGGCAAATAAGGAGTACTAAAACTGCCATCTGGATCCATCTGAAAATATCCCAACCAACCCTTGGGTCGGCTCATATCTGACAAATCTGAAAGAGGAGATGGAAGTTTTTTACCTACAGCAGATTGCTTACTTTGGAAAAAACGATATTCAAGAAAAGGCCGAGCATCTTCAAGATTCAATAAATCACTCACCTGCGCCTGCATTTGATTATAAATTTTCACACTTTCAGCTTCCCATAAACTTTTTTCCTCAATATTCATTTGACGATAGGAATTGAAAAGCAAAAATAAAATTCCAGATTGAAGCAGGACAAAAAACAACAAAAATTGTAAACGAAGTTTTTTCATGAAAAACCTAACCTATACCCCTCACCTCTCACCGTTAAAATCAAACTTGGTTTTTCAGGGTCCTTTTCAATTTTCTTTCGAAGTTTTGTAATATGAATATCCACCGTTCTGGTATCCATTTGCGGATTTTGATAGCCCCACACTTCTTTCAATAACTCTTGTCTGGAAATAGGTCGCTGGGAATGTTGTAAAAAATAACGAAGCAAATCAACTTCTCGACGAGTTAGCTCAACATTGCCATCTGAAGTTTCCAACACAAGATTCACTGGATCAATCCAGAAGGAACCCCACGCCATCTTCTGTTTTTCAAGTGACAGCTTGGGACTTCTACGTAGAACACTCTCACAGCGTGCTAAAAGCTCTCGTACGGAAAAAGGCTTGGTCACATAATCATCCGCCCCCAACTTTAAACCCTGCACAATATCTTCTTCGTCCCCCTTCGCAGTCAACATCACAATGGGCTGGGAACGATCCTTTTGTCGAATCTCATTACACACTTCAAATCCATTCTTACCCGGCAACATCACGTCCAAAACAACCAAGTGGTAGTTTCCACTCAGTGCTTCTTTTAAAGCTTCCAAACCATCATCAACCGCTTTCACTTCATAACCATGATAAACAAATATATCGACCAAGCCCTGACGAATTTTTTCCTCATCTTCAACTATCAGAATTCTATTTTTTGATATTTCCATAAAAACCCTCTTCAAAGCATTATAACAAACAATAGCAAAACTTCTGTAAAACATTTGTAAAAAGCTTTCCTAATCTTTTTACAATCTAAGGCCTCATTTTATTTCTCTCTTTCCTGCATTCTGAATCCTGAGACGGGATGATCCCACACTCAAAATATGAAAGGAATTTTATGAAAGCCAAAATCCAAAAAATATTTATGCTCTCCCTTTTAATAGGTCAAATGCTGCTTCCTGCGTGTTCTGCAGGAGCCAAATCTCAAAAAGAAGGTCCTGGAAGCGTCTCAAAGGAAACCCCTCAAATCAAGGTGAAAGCTTCTCTTTCTCAAACTAAAATTTTGCAAGGCTCCGATGGACTTGTTTACCTTCAAGTAGATATTAAAGCTCCAGAAAATATTAAAAACATCTCTGAATCCGAACGAAAACCCACCGATTTCGTGGTCGTGCTCGATCGCAGTGGTAGCATGGCTGCCGCCAAAAAAATGGAATATGTCCATCAAGCCTTGCAAACTTTAATTCAACAACTCTCTCCACAAGATCGATTTGGGCTGGTTTCTTTCGATGATAATGCCGAAACAAATCACTATCTGAATTATGTCTCCCCTCAAGACAAAGCTTATCTTCGTCAAAAAATACTCTCGATTCAACCTCGAGGAAATACCAATATTTCAAGCGGACTTCTGAGCGCGATGCAGATGATACGAGAAAACAAAACTCCCTATCGTTCTGAAAGAATTATTTTAATTTCAGATGGACTCGCGAATCGCGGCATCACTGATCCAAATGCTTTAAGCAACATACTGAACAATTCAAATCAAGATGAATGGACTCATAGCCCACTTGTATTTGCACTATCTACTATTGGAGTAGGTTTGGACTTTAATGAATATTTACTTTCAAATCTGGCAGATCGGGGACAAGGCAACTACTATTATCTGCAAAATCCAAATGGAATGCACAATATCCTCGCCCAAGAATTTAGAGGAGCCAGTGAAATTTATGCTTCGAATGTAAGCCTCAATTTAGATCTTCCCCCTGATATTACTTTAACGGATGCTTCGGGTTACCCTATTCAACGTCATGGCAATCATTACACCATCCAACCCGGTCACATTTATCTAAAACAGAAAAAAACTCTTTATTTAAGTTTCGCTCTACCGAGCTCATACGTATATCCTTCACGACCACTAGGAAACATGGATCTCTCCTTTTTTGTGAATGGAAAATTTTATCAAGCTCCTGTGATGAATTCAGATATTCATGTGGCCTGCATTCCTATTTCTCGAAAATATGAAATCGGTGAATCGATTAACAAAAAGGTCTACGAAGACACCTGGACAAAAAATAATTACGGTAGAGCTCTGAAAGAAAGTGCTGATCGTATGGCAAAAGGTGATGAAACAGGCGCTTATCAGGTGATGCAAACTTATCGCTCTAAAGTTTCTGAAGCGAACTCTGCTGCACCTTCTCCTGTACTTGAAAGACAGGTAGGCACTGCTGATAAAGCCAAAACTGAAATGGAAAAAGCCTTTAACAGTCCTCAACGAGAAGAAGATCTTAAAAGTGTGGGGAAAGGCTTTCACTACGAAGGAATTCAACAACAAAGATAGATTCTCTCACCTCCCCCGATCTAAGCCTCCTGTGCTTTTTTTGCCAGGAGGCTTTTTCATTAAAGGGGCTCACGTATCACCATCCCCCTCAACGCACCTTTGGTGCTTATAACTTATAAAATATTTGATTCTTCCG
>CAYYEM010000002.1:42589-44951 GCA_964470915.1 uncultured Pseudomonadota bacterium | reverse complement strand
TGGTAACAAAAGATGAATTATTACTTTGCAAAGAAAAAAAAACTTATTCCTGGAAAGACCTTCTCAAAAATTCTGCTCCACAGTTTATTACAGAACCCACATTGGCGGATGATCCTGCTTTTTGGCTATACACCAGCGGTACTGAAGGAAAACCTAAAGCGGTAATCCATGCACATCGAAGCATTCCTGCTCACGATTCAAGAGCAAAACTTTGGCAGGATTTAAGATTCAACGATGTTATTTTCAATACCAGCTCACTGAATTGGAGCTACGCGCTCACAGCAGGAATGCTGGACATTTGGCGACATGGTCTTCCTACTGTGATTTATGATGGACCTTTGAGTGCAGAAAAAATTTGTCATTTAATTAAACATCTTGGAGTGACTACTTTCATGAGTGTGCCAGGAATTTATCGGAGATTGGTAGATTATTGGGAAAAAGATTTAAAAGAAAACAAATTCGCAGGTGTACGCATCTGCAATTCTGCCGGTGAGAAATTGAGTGAAGAGATTCGTAGAAAATTTAAAGAACACACCGGTCTTGAAATCTACGAAGGATTGGGAATGACCGAACACAGTGTTTATCTTGTTCAACAAGTGGGGGAAGCTATTAAAGAAAACTCTTGTGGCAAAGCCTTACCCAATCAGAAAATTTCAATTCTCGATGAAGAAGGAAATGAATTGGCTCCGAATCAACCTGGAATTTTAGCAAGTCACCAGACTTGTCCGGGATTAATGCTGGGGTATAAAAATCCCCCCAGCCCCCCTTTTACAAAGGGGGGTGATCTAGAAATGTTAATTCCCCCTTTGAAAAAAGGGGATACAGGGGGATTTATCAATGATTATTTCCTCAGTGGAGATCTTGCCCAACAAGATGAAGCAGGAAATTTTTTCTTCTTGGGACGTCGTGATGATGTCATCACCGCCGGTGGCTATCGCATTTCCCCCCTAGAAGTAGAAAACGCTCTCAATGAAATGGATGATATTTTCGAATCTGCGGTCATCGGGAAAGAAGAAAACGGAAAAACTATTGTATGTGCTTTTATTGTTTTAAAAGTAGCAGTTTCTTCAAATAACGCAATAAAGGAAAAAATACTTTCTCAAGCAGCACAAAAACTGGCAAAATATAAATGTCCAAAAAAAATTGAGTTTGTAAATAGTCTTCCAAAATCAACGAATGGGAAATTGAAGCGAAAGGAACTCACATCATGGCTTATCTCTTAAGAGCTCTAGGATTGTTTTTTATGATCTATGCGGGCAAACCTGTATTAGAAACTCTCATTGGTCTTATTCAAACACGATTGCAATATCCACTAGGCCTAGCCACCGGAATAAATATTGTTCTGTTTATTTCAGGCTTTGGGCTACTCATGTTACGCGAATGGGCCAGAAGAGTATTAAAATATGCCTGTATAGGAATGGTAATTATTCAAGTAGCTCAACCCATTATGCATCTAAAGATAAACTGGTCTTTATTAACACCAATTGTATATTATGGAATATTCATTGCTATTTTAAGCATGCCTCACGCTGAAGCCTCGACTAAAGAATAAAAACTTTTTATTTAAATCCATTTTTTTTAGTCAACTTCACTTCTTCACCTGATATTTCATAACTGGCTTCTGCAACTTTTTGATCATCTTTAAAAAACTGAATCGTGACTTGTTTGTCAGAATCTAAAACAAGTTTTGGTTCCACAAACATCGCATCTGGCTTCACATAATCTTTTGCAATCCCCAATACACAAGTTTCCTGGTCTTGCTGATATCGGCATGAAGCAATGGTATAACCCCTCGTAAAATCCTCTCGTAAAACAATTAAATCTTTCTTACCATCTTGATTGAAATCTAAAAATTTATACGCTTGAGG
The DNA here is from genome assembly GCA_964470915.1 of uncultured Pseudomonadota bacterium. Classification (GTDB taxonomy): domain Bacteria; phylum UBA10199; class UBA10199; order JADFYH01; family JADFYH01; genus CAYPXN01. The sequence goes on along the minus strand of CAYYEM010000002.1, from coordinate 43,083 downwards.
AGGTGGACTTAATTTTGGAAATTGATAAAAAATTTCTTCCATTTCGGATGGATTTGAAACGTAGCTTTGCTCCGCTATTTTTTTATTTATCTTCAAAACTGTAAAATAGGGCGTATAGTGCTTGGGATTAGCTGTAATACAAAAATAAGTCGCCATTGAAATTGAGCGACGCATGCCTGCCTGCTCGGCAGTCTGACGATCATAAATATAGGAACCATGAATGGTACTATTATTGTAACCATCGACTGAACTCAGAGAACCCACATTATATTTTTTTAATAAAGGCTTATGCAAATCCTCGTTATAAGCACTCAAGAGCATCGATTGAGAAAGATTGTTTTCCCAATCTGGATTAGCAGAGTCGTCATTGCGACATGCTTCTTTCGCTCGGTGACTCGCCATGGCCCTGCTAATCACCAAACGACATAACAGCCCCAAATCTTCATCAAAATCATTTTTGGAAATTTTTCCATCCAATACTTTACAAACATTCA
>CAYYEM010000002.1:8791-42489 GCA_964470915.1 uncultured Pseudomonadota bacterium | reverse complement strand
ACCCCAGGCTGCACCATTGAAGCTTGTAGTTTTCGTGATAATTTGAATCAGTTCCAAACTGCGGACACACAAATTTTGGGTGTGAGTTTTGATGATGCCAAAAGTCATCAAGCCTTTAAGGAAAAATTTCACTTAAACTTCCCCTTATTAGTAGACTCTGACAAAAAAATTGCATTAGCTTATGAAGTAACGGGGGATCAGTATCCTTCACGTGATACCATTGTGATAGATAAAGAAGGAAAAATTAAAAAAATATTACGTAAAGTGGATCCAAAAACCCATACAGCTCAACTTTTAGAAATTTTAAAATAATTAAAGGAGATTTTCATGACTAAAACATTTCTCACCGACATCAAAGAACTTCGCAAGCGTGCGCGGAAACATATGGAAAATGGTGCCGTTACAGAAGGATATAAAGGGGATCGCAAAACTGTGATCAAACTTCTCAACGAAGCACTAGCCACAGAAATTGTTTGTGTCTTACGTTACAAAAGACATTTCTACATGGCTCAAGGTATTCATGCTGAACCCGTTGCTGCTGAATTTCTACAACACGCTAATGAAGAGCAGGGGCATGCCGATTTAATCGCAGACAGAATTACCCAGCTTGATGGAGAGCCCAATTTTAATCCTGAAGGTCTCCTCACACGCAGTCATTCTGAGTATGTAGAAGGATCTTCTTTAATAGATATGATCAAAGAAGATCTTGTCGCAGAACGCGTCGCTATTGATTCTTACGGTGAAATGATTCGTTACATAGGAAATGACGATCCGACCACCCGCCGAATGCTCGAAGGAATTCTTGCCATGGAAGAAGAACATGCAGATGATCTTGCTAATTTCTTAAAAACACTGGACCCCAACAAAGCAGGGTAAATGAGTAAAAATCTTTTCGATTCTTATAATGGTGTTTTCTCGCATCCAGATAACTTTGGGATGCTTGTTGGCTATCGTGTGGATGAAATCACCACAGGCCATGCAAGGACCTCACTCGTAATCGAAGAAAAACATATCAGCCCCTCCGGGGCTACACACGGAGGGGTTATTTCTACTTTTGTAGACTTCTCAATGGGTGCTGCTCTTTTCAAGGCTCTCAAAAAAGGCGATCGCTGTTCAACTATTGAATTTAAAATCAATTATATTTCTCCGGTAAAACTGGGTGAAACAATTTTCGCGGATGCCAAGATAAAATATCAGGGAAGATCTCATGCCGTGATGGAATGCCACGTATTTCGTGCCAAAGAAGAAGCCAAAAAAGATATTGCGATGGCACTGGGAACTTACAATATTTATTCACTCAAAAAATAAGGGCTTCTTACAAAAAGTAAGAAGCCCTTTCTATTTTTGTCATCCAATGTCTTCTATTTCGATTCAGCCAAATTTTTCAGGCCTTTTTTCTTGGCATTCACCAAAATCGACATGTTTCCGTGCGGATGCTTGTTTTCTCGCATCAGTTGATGAGCTGCGGGTGTTTCGCTGAATTCCCAGACTCGAGAGAGGCAAGGATCCACTTTGCCTTCGAGCACCAAGTTATTCACGCCGATGGCTTGATCATCGTTTGCAAAATGCGAACCCTGAAGACGTTTTTGTCGCATCCACAGATAGCGCAAATCAACCGTAGCATTATATCCAGTGGTTCCTGCACAAATCACAACCATTCCACCTGTATCACAAACAAAAATGGAAGTAGGCACTGTGTCTTCACCTGGATGTTCGAAAACAATTCGAGGGCTTTTCTTTTCACCCAACACATCCCAAATGGCTTTTCCAAAATCACGAGCACCTTTTAACCAGGTATTATAGCGATCATTATCTTTCCAATGTGGCAATATGCCCCAATGACTAAATTTACGGCGATCGATGCAACCGACTGCACCCAATTTTTTGCAATATTCCACTTTATCATCGCCTGAAACAACGGCAATCGCTTTTGCACCAAAAGCTTTACAAATCTGAATCGCCATCGAACCAAGTCCACCAGCTCCCCCCCACACCAAAACCACATCATCTTTTCTCACTTCATGTTCTTGCCAACGAGTCAGCATGCGATAAGCGGTTGCAGCGACCAACATATAAGCGGCAGACTCTTCCCAGCTTAAATGTTTAGGTTTAGGCAAACACTGATGTGCTTGAACTTTGGTGTATTGAGCAAAGCTTCCCCAATTACTTTCATAACCCCAAATTCTGAAGGAAGGAATATACATGGGATCCACACCATTTTTAATGGCTGGATCATGAATATCCCACATTCCACAATGAATCACGACTTCATCACCCACTTTTACATTCTTCACATTTTTGCCGACTTTCCAGACAACGCCAGAAGCATCAGAACCGCCGATATGAAATTCTTCCTTTTCACCGGCTTTATTTCGAGCCCCGATCACATTCACAGGAATCCCAAGGGCTGCCCACACGTTGTTGTAGTTTACACCGGCAGCCATCACGTACACCAAGGTTTCATCGTCGCCAATTTCAGGCACATCAATCACTTCTTGTTGAAAGGCTGTGGTAGGCTCGCCGAAACGAGAAGGTCGAATCACTTGCGCGATCATTTTCTTGGGAACTTCTCCCAAGGGGGGAATTTCACCCAATTCGTAAAGTTCTTTAGACATAGATTTCTCCTATCTTGAATGGAAGAATCTTCTATATTCGAGGCGTAAAATTTCGTCAAGAAGGAGAAGCAAATTTGAAAAGTGATAGATTCATCATTCCCCCTGAATATTCAAAATCCTAAAATTACGCCCGGGGATCAGAAGATTGGATAAGCGCCCCGCAGCATCCAAAGGAGGGGATTGATTTGCGAGGAGCTGTGGGCTTACTTGGCTTCTCCAACCTTCATGCGGTGATTTCAAGGCGAGGTAAGGATCTGAAACGCGGAATCGCGCAGTCCCAGGCAATAATTCATTGAGGTTTAAAGTGGGATTCACCGTGACTTGTACATTGGTATTGTTGAAGAACATTAAAAGCAGCTTATGGTCTGCATTACGTCGGAACACAGAAACCACCACATCCTGGGGCGCTGCCGGCATGCTGATCAAATTTCGCGAGGCCACATCCCAATAGCCGATAAACTCCACGGCATCATCCCATCCAAAACTGTTTTTGATCTGCGTAATCCAGCGAGCGGGATCTACCTGAACATAAGCACTGTAATTCATGAGATCATGCAAAAACACCAGGCCCAAAATATGTTCGGAAGCTTTCAAACTTTCAGGATCGTTATTCAACCAACGCAAATTAGCCGGGCTATCTTCCAAAGATCTGTAAATTTGAGGTAAATAGAAAATCGGAATGCCATATTTTTGGGGAGCAAATTCAGCCCGAAAACTATCTAGATCATAAATATTATAATAGGCTCTGTCTCTACGGAGAATATTTTGATCCACCTTTTCACCAGTCACCAAGACATCTGAATAAGCTAATTGGGCCATCAAATTCGCAGAAGACTGATGGTTCATCACAATTTTATGGGGATATTGTTCTTTAAGTGCTCCATAGAAAGAGCGTTGCAATTCTCTTTTGCTTTTCCAATCCCATTCCACAAATGGCTTGTTGCCACCCTTTACCTGCCAGGCAGGCTGAGCCACATCCAAATAAAAACCAGGGCTCACTTCATTCAAAAGAGGGATCTGTCTTAAATTGTCGAGCAATTGATAAATAGCGTAACTTCGAGCGAGAGGTCTCGACCACAAGTCTGCATTTTGCACACATTCATGGCTTTGGGAATCATAATGAACCCCAAAATCTAAAGCATAATCTCTCAGGATAGGATCTCCCTTCCACATGCCTGCCATGTCCCAATAAAGGAAAGAGGAAAAGTAACGCCGGGTATCTTCAAAGTGTTGTCGGGTTCTTGCAGGATCCGTCGCTTTAAAACCGCAAAAAACTCCCTCTGGAATCTCTGCAGTTGAATTCCAAATGGGATCAAAGGGATTCCAAGATGCAATCGGAGGACTTAAAAAACCTCCATTTACCATCAGATCCCAACGTCTCCATCCAGAAAGCATCGCTTTAACGGGAGTGGCTTGCAGGGCAAATTCATATTTCAAGCCACCAGCAGGCACTTCCATTCTTTGATTCACCATATGAACTTTAAATGTCACAGGGCTTGAAGGAGAAGTGCTGGGCAAAATTTCAAAAGCTTCATTGGAATTACTTAAATTCCAATCGGTCAACTGATTCGTCAACCACTGAATCCCCACCTGTTCGTTACCCAGCCAAAACAAGGGTTGGGTAATCGGTGCGAAAATACGACGGGTAATTTTACCATTAGTATTTCTAGCATCGATATCTGCATGCATCAGTCGCACTGTTTGCGGATCCAGTGACAGTTCAAGCTCAAACTGATTGAGCACCGCACCTGATCCTCTCACATGCACCGTCAGGCTAATGAGGCCATCTTCTTGAATCTCCGTTTGGGTAGAAACATCCACAGGTCGGCTCATCGACAAATGCTGATTGGCATTCCAAATCATAGAACGAGCAGAAATCACCGGAGCTGCCGTAACGTTCATCACGTTCATTAAATCTTGTGGCGCTTGTCCTTCAAGTTGGAAATTAATTTTTGGACTTGCCAGAAAAAGTCGCTGAGTTTGAGAATAAATCTGAGTGGGAAGAATTTTTTGCCCGGACATTTGATAACGTCTTCCCCAAATTTGCACTTCTCCTCCCTCCAAACGAGGGGAAGTGTAGGGCGCCATATTTTGGTTTTCATAGTTCTGGGCAAAATTCACCCAGGGAGCATTCAATTCAGCCGAACGACTAAAATGGGCCGTCTTTTGTGTGAGCGGGACTCGATCCGCCGCATTCAAAACAGTGATGTTTGCCTGATAATTTCCTACTCCCAAACTTGAAGCGGGCAAAGTAAGTTGTGGAGAAGTATTCGACACCCTCTCTTCCATGCAAAGTAAAGGTTCCGAATCAAGACGGGCCCCTTGAGGACGAATCTCCAGGCGGGTCAGATAAGACCTCTCTGCACTGGGTTTTGGAATATTCAATAAACTGATATCGCCTTTCACTGCATGAGTGCTTTGATCATAAGCCACATTCAACACTATTTCAGGACTGATGCGATGCAATTGATCCGGATCCTCTCCTCTTGAAACAATCGCAGCATTGCCTCGATCACGTAAGAGAACTATTTCTTTGGATTTGAGAGGCCTACGAAAAATTCTAAAATCATCCAGCAAAGTATCATTGGCACTGGAAGCCACCTGATTGCCTCCCACTCTCATTTCTGCTTCCAAATATTCGGTTCGGAGAGGCTCCGTAGTAGGCAAACGGACTTCGCCACAAGAATTTCCATTCAAATAAACTTTCATGAAAGCTCCACTCCAATTCGCAGAAACGAAAGTCCATTCTCCTTGACGCCAGCTGAAATCCCCACAGGGAGAAGCAATAAAAGGCTGCCAAATACCATTGGGTAATTTGAAACTGTAAAACCAATAAAGAGGCGAGTTAAAAAATTTGTAGAGACTTAAATACCGATTGTTTTGAGGCGTGTTATTTCTTTCTAAAACAGAAAAAAAGCTTCTTGATTTTGCATCGGCGATTCCAGACCCATAGATCGTCAAAGAATTCCAGTCAAGGGGTTTGGCCCAAAAAGAAATATTTCCCTGTTCACCCAAAATATTTCCACGACTCGGCACATAAAACGCTGACTCCATGTTCCCGGTACGAATCGCCCCACTGGGATATCCGTCTGGATTCGGTCTACCTTCCGTGGCATTGCCCTGTAAATTTCTTTCCACACGAGGACTTCCTCCGCCACGCAACACATCGGCTTGAGCGGGGTTCGAGTTATTGAAAGAAAAATATACCAGTTCGTCTTCGGCCGGAATAAAAGTGGGAGTCCAAGCGTCTTCCTCTGCAAGACTCGTATAAGAAGGTAAACGTGAAGGAGTACAAGTAGGCCCCGTGGCTGTCGAAGGAGGAGTGGATGAAGGCATCGCAGGAGAGGAACTCGCAGGAGCTGCTGCAGAGCTTGTCCCTGGCGGAGTTACAGGCACTTCCTCCGCTCCCTGCCCCAATACAGGCGCAGAAACAGGCTGATCCTGATTTGGTTTTTCTTTGGGAGCCAAATTTTGAACAGGAACATTGTTGTGAAAAGCGGTTTTTTTAAAAGGAAAAACACCTGAATCACTACAGGCGCTCAACAAGACAAAGCACAAAAACAGCAGAATATAAGAAGCTCTATAATTGTGACTGTTTGAATATACCATGACACACCAATCTATCATTGTACGTGTGTGCCTGGGTGAACTCTAGATTTTTCGCAGGTAAATACGGGCAAAGTTGCAGAAAAAGCGGCATTATTTTTTAGAAATGAAAGAGGAGTTAAGAGATGTTAAAAGAAAGCTTCATAAATTACACAAACTCATCCCCCCACAAATGCTCCAAAAAATTATGGACGGGTAACACAAACACATCGCCTATCATTCTTGGCTTTTTATCCATCGAAACAATTATTTTTTTCTTCAACCTGATTTCTTCGGACAAAGCCTTCAGACCCTTCGCATGTTTTTCTGAAACAGCCTCACTACCCTTCACTTCGATGGCAATGGAATCTCCAATCATGAAATCGACCTCATAATCTGACTGGGATCTCCAATAAGTAAGTGGACGCTTATCATTTCGATAAGAAAGATACGCTTTGATTTCAGTAAAAATAAAATGCTCCAAAACTTTTCCAAACAATTCTGTTCTGGCCTGGATTTGTGTTCTCCCTGAAAGTAAATTACTCACGCCCACATCAAAAAAATAAAATTTGGCAGTAGCAATAGCTTTTCTTTTTTTGGTTTTGGTATAGGGCTCATGGGTAAAACCCACCAGGGTGTCATTTAATATTTCAAAATATTCGGAAACTGTTTTCTGATTCACACCCGAATCATTTGCCACATTGGCAAAATTGATTAAATCACCGCTGTATAAAGCGGCCACCTGTAAAAACTTTGTAAAAGGCTCAACTTTTCTTACCAAACCCTCTGCCATAATTTCCTGCTGCAAATAAGTTCCTACATAGGCTTCCAGATCTTGCAGGGGATCCTCAGACAAATAGACAGAAGGTAAAGCTCCAAAATTCAAAATGCGCAAAAGATCGTAGTGAGGCACTTCAGCCGATACGAGAGGAAAAAGGTTTTTGACCCAGGCCCTCCCCCCCAGCAGATTAGCTCCTCCCCTTTTCAATTTTCTTGCACTGCTTCCCGTCAACACGAATTTAAAATGATGTTCTTGAATGAGATACTGAACTTCATCTAGCAAAAGCGGCAACTTTTGAATTTCATCTATAATAACAGGTGTATTTGCAGATTTCTTTTTTGCAAGGAGCTCTTCCCTCATGCTGTGGGGCCTGCTACTTAACTGATAAAAAGTGTCGGCCAACAGCAAATTATAAGAGGGAGAAGCAGGAAAGAGTTTTTTTAAGAGCTCTGTTTTTCCTGTCTGTCTGGGACCAAAAAGAAACAGACTTCTTTTCTGAACCTCAGAACTGAGGTCTAAAATTCTTTTAAAAAGAGTCATGACTGTATGATAGCAGAATTATAACAATCAGCAACTATATTTCCATATAAGATAATAAATAGAAGTTAAGCTGCTTTTTATTACCTTCTGCTCAAAACAACAAATCCACCATATCACTCATGATGCGATTCAATTCAAAATCTTTGGGGGTATAAACCCGTGCCACTCCTTTTTGCATGAGAAGCTTGGCATCGGAATCGGGGATAATTCCTCCGACCACCACCGGAACTTTTTCGAGGCCTTTTTCTTTCATGAGTCGGATGACTTCGGGAATGAGTTCCATGTGAGAGCCTGACAAAATTGATAAGCCTACCAAATGCACGCCTTCTTGCAAGGCAGACTCTGCAATTTGCTGAGGAGTTAAACGAATCCCTTGATAAATCACCTCCATCCCCACATCACGAGCACGCACCGCAATTTGTTCAGCACCATTGCTATGACCATCGAGCCCTGGTTTTCCAACCAAGATTCGAAGCTTTTCACCTTTTTTAGACTCAAAATCTTTTACCTTCGCACGTACCTTTTCAATTTCTTCTGTCGTGCTTGCCATCTTCACGCCCGAAACTCCGGTAGGTGCGCGAAACTCGCCAAACACTTCACGCAGTGCAAAAGCCCATTCACCTGTTGTTACACCTGCATGTGCACAGACAATCGAAGCTGGCATAATGTTTTCATTCCCTTTAGCAACCTGCTTCAAGTTTTCAAGTGCTTGCTTGGCAGCAGCTTCATTCCGTTTTGCTTTAAAAGCTTGAAGACTTGAGATTTGATCCTTTTCAGATTTTGGATCTACTTTCAAAATACCTTCGTCTTCACCTGACATTAAAGGAGAAGGAGCTGCTTCTTTAAAACAGTTTACTCCCACAACTTTCAAATCTCCTGCTTCAATACGACGCACACGTTCTGCATGAGAAGCAACTAGAGCCTGCTTCATGGTTTCAATCGCCTTGATAGCCCCACCCATTTGTTGAATTTTATCGATCTCTTTTTTGGCAGCTTCTACCAATTCATTCACTTTTGATTCAATCACATGAGAACCATTAAAAATATCTCCACATTCTAAAAGATCGGTTTCAAAAGCTAAAATCTGTTGCATGCGTAAGGAAAGCTGTTGATCCCAGGGACGCGGCAAACCCAAGGCTTCATTCCAAGCTGGCAGTTGAATCGCACGGGCACGTGCATCTTTAGAAAGAGTCACCGCCAACATTTCATAAATAATCCGAGCAATATTATTTTCAGGCTGTCGTTCAGTCAGTCCCAATGAATTGACCTGAACTCCGTATCTGAAAATTCTGTATTTGGGATCTTCCACACCATAACGAGTTTTTGTAAGCTCATCCCAGAGTTTTACAAAAGCCCTCATCTTGCACATTTCTTCTACGAAACGCACACCCGCATTCACAAAAAATGAAATACGTCCCACCACCTTTGGAAAAGTTTCTTCTGGAACTTTTCCAGAAGCCTTCACTGCATCGAGGACGGCCATCGCATTGCAAATGGAGTAAGCAATCTCTTGAACAGGAGTAGCTCCAGCTTCTTGAAGATGATAACTACAGATATTAATCGGATTCCATTTTGGGACTTCATTCACCGTGTAAGAAATCATGTCGACAATCAATCGTAGTGAATGTTCTGGAGGAAACACATAAGTTCCTCTGGAAAGATATTCTTTAATGATATCGTTTTGAGTGGTGCCTTGAAGCAGTTTTTGATTCGCACCTTGTGCTTCCGCGGTCGCAATATACAAAGCCAACAACCAAGCAGCTGTAGCATTAATCGTCATCGAAGTATTCATCTTCTCCAGAGGAATATCCTGAAAAAGAGTTTTCATATCTCCAATGTGAGAAATGGGCACGCCAACTTTTCCCACTTCACCGCGAGCTAAAATATGGTCTGAATCGTAGCCCGTTTGAGTCGGCAGATCAAAAGCCACCGAAAGACCCGTTTGGCCTTTGGAAAGGTTGGTTTTATAAAGTTCGTTAGAAGCCTTTGCCGAGCTATGCCCGGAATAGGTCCTCATCAACCATGGATCATCACGTTTAATAGACATAGAATCCAGTGTTTATGAAGTTTTATTGGATGGGTCAAGGGTGTAATAATATTAGCGATTAGCTGTTATTGGGCGTGGTGGCAAACTACTCAGGTAGTCCCAAGCTTCACGCATAAACTGACTATCTACAAAATGATAGCCATCTCTAGGATTATCAGGATTGATCCAATCAATCACATGGGTAGACAATTCAGTGTAACCTCGCTCACGCATTCTTCTATCCGCATCACAACCATAAAAGGCGGGAACTTCTGGATCTAATCGATTTAACCGCTGATAAACGGCAGGACGATGATCTTGTGGAAAATCACTTACAGGACGAGGCGCATCGTAAATCGGAGAATAGTCAAAATAGGGAAAATGATCTATCCAATGAAATTGATTTCTAGGATGCATATAAACACTGGCGCCTTGTAAAAGAATGTCGTGACAATAATTTGAGGCACTTACAACATGATGTTTATAAGGATAACGCACCCAACCTGCAGAGCTCACAGCAATACCACGAATTTGTTCACGCAGCGCCATCCCCTGATGAATCGCAGCAAAGCCGCCATTGGAATGTCCCATCAAAAAAACGCGCTGTGGATCAACAGCGTATTGCTGAATAGCTGCATGAATCAATGCTTCTACATATAAAATATCCTGATTACTATCCCCGTGATCATCGGTCGTATTCCAAAAATGATCATGACTGATACCATGATGCTCCCAATCTTCCGGCATAAAACTTCTAGCTTCTAAAATTAAAACAACCGCCTGATCTCCAAAAACAACACGGGCTTCATTCTCATCAAAAAGGGCATGGCTCACACTTCCAGAACTTCCACCCGTACCATGCAACCATATCACGAGAGGTTTTGATTCTGCCACGGTAAGAGCAGGACGATAAACGATGGCTCCTCTTTCATGCCCACAAAGATCAGATCTCATTTCAAACCAACCTGTTTGATCCGGTAAATTTATATGAAAAGGATTGTGGCGAGGTGCTGTAGGCGCTGCATTTCGGATCACTCCTTCATTAAAATCAAAATTTTCTACGGGACTACAACTCCCTCTTGTAGTCCTGAAAACAGAAGGAGAATTGAAATGATAAAAAGATCTGCGATAATATAAATCTCTATTAAAAAATGAAATGCCCACGCCATGATCCGAAGCAGAATATTGAAAAACTACCCTACGGCTTGAAAATGTTTCAGCTGTATTAATTGGATTATTGACGGGCGTAGGCAATAAAGGAATAGACACTTCTTCTTGTCTACGAAAAAAAATATTATGACTAAAAGTGAGGGGCCACATAATACCTACCCGTGGCCCCTTAGGGATATTATCGACTACTCTAGTAAAATGTTTCTTGGGAAAATGACCCTGGATAAGCTATAAAAAATCTGTCAAATCAAGAAGTTGATCAAAAGTTCATGCAATCTTAAACAATTTCAACATCATTAAAGCATGAAATTTCTAGGAGAAAAATCATGAATCAAAAAATCCGTTTCCAAGGTAAAGAATATAATTCTATCGAAGAACTCCCTCCTGAAGCCAAACAAACTTTTGAAAAATTAACAAAAATTCTGGATGATCAAGATCAAAATGGAATTCCTGATTATTTTGAAGGGAAGGCAGATTTTATTGCCGTACTCAAAAATGTTTTTCATTCAAAAACACCCAATACCACCAGCATCACAAAAACAGAAATAAATATAGAAAAGCCTCAAACCATCGATGTGTTTACTTCAGAATCATCTCCTTATACAAATCCTTTGCATGAAAAAATTGCAACGAGCTCTGCTCAATCAACTATTTTGTTTTTTTTGGGAGTATTCCTGACTGCGCTTGTAATGGGAGCAATATTTTTATTTTTTCTTAAGTAAAAAATAGCTGATAAAAAAATAATCAGATACTCAAAAGCATAAGAATTTGTGTTTCCCAGGCTAAGCGTACAACCACCCGATCCTTGCATATCAGAATTGGAGCCACCACCATTATTCCCACCACCATTATCACCACCGCCACCCGCTGAAGTAATCCCCGTAAGAGTCACTGTAATTGTAGAATTTGCTGGATCGTCTGTTGTAATAGTAAGAGTGGAAGTAACCGTTTCACTGGAAGTACTTCCTACATCGGCTATAAACTCAATCAAAAGAGTACAACTATCGCCTCCTGCAATACTAAAAGGTAGTTCTCCACAAGGTGACTCTCCTCCTGAAGTATCAAGGCTAAAATAAGTGCTATCGGACAAAGTAAGAGCTGTGACATTCAATGGATAATTGCCGTTATTGGAGATTGTAATTGTTTGAGATCCATCTTCATTAAAACTAATTGAGGTAGCACTGGAACTCGAAGAGGGAATAGCTTCGTAAGCACCCATATCTGGAGCTAAGCCAAAATCACGAGCATTACCTGCATAATCAGTCGTGGGTAAAGCAGGGGCAGTATTAACACCCTCATCAATAAGAGTAGAAGCGGAAGTTAAAGTAAAATCATTACCTGAAGAATTAGTAAACAAAGGGTCTACGTCTACATTATTACCTTGGTTAGATCCTAATTCTGCCACAGGATCACAACCTGAACCCAAAAAGCAAACTTCAGTAAAATCATTATTAAACAAATTCATGGTGGGACTCAAACTGAATACAGCATAAATATCATCCCCTGAGGTGGGAGTTGCAGCTGTATTGCCATAAATAATATTGTTGTAGATATTTACAGTGCTTGTGGTGGCAGCGAGAGAAATACCGCCTCCCACATCAGAAGAGTTAGAGTAGATAGTATTATTAACAACATTCCAAGTGGTAGCAGCAGGCACATTGGAGTAAATCCCTCCCCCTTGATCTGTAGCTACATTACTTACAACAATATTATTTAAAAAATTCCCTACTTCAGATCCTTCCAGTTGCAAAAAAAATGCGCCACCATCATCCGCAGAGTTGTTACCACTAAAATAATTTCTTACTACTGTGCCCGGCCCATCTAAAAAGACACCGCCTGCATGCAATATGGCAGTATTCCCCTGCACAGTATTTTCCTGAAAAGTATATGAGCTGACAGAAGTGACATGCACGGCTCCACTTGATGAGCTTGAAGTGTTATTTAAAAAAGTAGATCCACTCACAGTGACAGAACCCGATCCAATCAGTGAACGCAAATAAAGTCCCGCACCTACTCCACTTTGATTATTTGACACACTTGCATTTGTCACTGACACCGCACCTCCATTGGTCGATTCAAAATAAGCTCCTCCACCAGTTTCTCCTCCTAGCCCCTGATTTTGATTAGCAGTATAATCACTTACTGTAATATTACCTGAAGCAAAAACCAGACCTCCCACCCCCATAGTATCATCTATAGAATTTGAATTAGCTGTTACACTTGTTAGGGAGGTGTCACCATCCAAAGAATAAATATAAAAACCACCGCCATCACCCGCAGTCCCAATACTATTCTGAGAAAAAGTAGAATCACTCAAAGTTACGTTACCTATTGCACTTTCAAAATAACAACCCCCTCCACCATAAGCCAAAGAATCTCCAGAGTTTTGAGAAGCCGTAATATTCGATCCTATCACATCTCCAATAGCGGTAATAAAAGAAGCGCCTGCCCCACTAAAGCCACCACCTAAAGCATTGTTACCCGTAATCGTTAAATGAGAAAGATTAACATCTCCAATAATGGAAACATAAGCGCCGCCTCCTGAACTATCTGTTGTAGAATTATTCTGTATAATAAGATCAGACAAATTAACCGTACTTCCACCTGTAAAAGCGAGGCTTATAAATACACCACCCCCTGAAACAGCTGAAGGAGCTAAACCATTTTGCAATGTCAGACCAGAGACTGAAATCGTCATGATCTCAACACTAGTACTCACAATACTCAAAACCTGATCAACACCTCCACCATCTAAAATAGTCGTTGCAGAATTTTCTCCTACCAAACTTATTCCAAAACCTTCACTTGAAAGATATTCAAAGACTTGTCCCCCATTATCGCTAGTATTGTAAGTACCCGCTGCAACGTTAATAATATCATTTTCTCCATTACCGGCGGCCGTCGTGAGAGCTGTTTGAAGATCTGCTGCTGAACTTACGTTAAAAGTAGCCGCCTGGAGAGTTTGGCTATTAAGGAGAAAAAGGGAAAAGAAAAAAAAGAATCTCACATAATTTTTTTTTGGCATAGCATTGTGTCCCCTTCAATTTTAAACCAATATTTTGAATGAGATGAATACATTTTACCAAGCTAATTTTATAAAAAAGATTTAAACTTGCTTAAAATAATTTAAGTTTGAATAGTTTTCCCCAAACAAGTTACGAAGGATAAATTTACATGGATCCACTCAGTCAAGCAGTATTAGGCGCTGCGTTTTCTACAAGTTTTGCACGTAAAGCTGAAATTCGAATTGCAGCAACGGTAGGGGCAGTCTCCGGGATGGCTGCCGACCTCGATGTCCTCATTCAATCCAAGAAAGACCCACTTCTTTTTCTAGAATATCACCGACATTTTACACATTCTCTTTTTTTTGTTCCTTTAGGTGCACTATTTTGTAGTTTGGTTTTTTGGATATTTCTAAAAAAGAAAATTTCATTTTCGAGGCTCTATCTCTTTTCATTCCTGGCTTATCTCACTCACGGCTTACTTGATGCCTGCACAAGCTATGGAACACAACTTTTGTGGCCATTTTCTAATGCTCGTGTTGCTTGGAATAACATTGGCATTGTTGATCCTCTTTATACTCTTCCACTTTTCATCTTCGTACTTATGGCTGCTTTCTTAAAAAAAGTGTCTTGGGCAAGAGTGGGAATGATTCTCTCCTGTGCTTATTTAATCTTCGGTGTTTATCAACAGAATCGTGCAGAAACTTTCGCTATAGAATTAATTAAATCACGCGGGCAAACCATTCAACGTTTGGAGGTAAAACCAACCATTCTGAATCTATTTTTATGGAGGTTAATTTATGAATCGAAAGGAAATTATTATGTAGATGCTTTGAGGGTAGGCCCATTCATGGAAAGCAAAGTATATCCTGGAAGTTCGGTACAAAAATATGACTGGAAAAGTGAGATTGAAAAACTTCCACAATCTTCTACTCTCGCAAAAGATATCGAACGTTTCGCCTGGTTTTCTGATAATTATTTATACCAAGCCCCTGAACACCCTGATTTAATTTCGGACTTGCGCTATTCAATGTTACCCCAGCAAACTCTCGCTTTGTGGGGCATTCAACTGAATCCTCAAAAACCTGATCAACATGTCGAGTTTGTCTCGTTCCGAAGGCCTCGCAAAGGAAGCTTTTCTAGTTTAATAAAAATGATTCTAGGAAAAAACTTATAGTTATTTCTTTTTAATCAACACCCGTCTCTCAATCTCAAAAATCTTTTCGGGGATTTTTTCTTTGCCGAGTTTTTTCTTGTCGTTTTCTTTAATAAAAAGATCTGCACCGAATTTTTCGAGGGCTTGAGGCGCACGAATATTTTTCATTCCGATGAGTTGGAAAGTTACAATACCAGCATTTGTGCCCGCAGGACCCTCTTCTGTAGCTAACACACGAGAGATTGCTGTTACGGTATCTCCACTCACCGCGGGCTGAGTATGATATCCTTCTGTGTAACCAAAATCTAACAGTGCATTTTCAGTAGTATCTCTCGAAGCCAAACCTGCCAACCAAGCAAACACAAGGCCACCATACACAATCGGCTCACCGCTCATAGCCCCTGTACGTGCAGTGGAATACAAACGATCATAATGAAGAGGATGCGTATTCATCACTTTATAAGTCCAGGCATAGTGCTCATCGGTGATGGTACGACCATTCGCGTGTACCAAGATATCTCCTACGTTAAAATCTTCGAAGTAAGTGCGAACTCCCGTCAGATTTTTTGGGAATGTTTTCGCAAAAGCAGGAATTTCCATTGTGGGTTCAGCCATCTCAGGAAAAGGTTGACCTGCAATTGTAGAAGCATCGGTTTTCTTTCCTGCAGGTGCGACCATAATTTTACGATCATATTGCAAAACCAATTCTTCATTTTGGTTTAATGCGATGGTTCGAATAGTTGCAATGCCTGGCTTGCCGCCTTCCTTCATTTCACGCTTGAGCACTTTCGTCATGGCTCGTAAAGTGTCACCAGGATAAACGGGTTTCACAAAACACACATTATAATATCCTAAGTTCGCAACGGCTTTTTCAGAATCATTTTGAACTCCGAGTGACAAAGCAATGTTCATCACCATCAACGGAGACACGACAAGATCTTTAAATCCGTGAGCCTTCGCATACACTTCATTCAAATAAAGTGGGTTGCTTTCCATGAAAGTCGTCGCAAAATCGATCGCAAAGGCTTTGGTAATGGTAATGCCACGAGGATGACAAAATACTTCGCCTTCATCGAGATCTTCGAGCACTCGACCATATTCCAATTTTTTGATTTGATTTAAATTTGCTGCTTGAGTCGAAGCTTTTTCAACAAATTTTGGATAGGGAATTTTTTGTGACATAATATATCCTTTCAAAATCATTCTTGAGTAAGATATCCTCCATAAAAAGATTTTCGAGAGGGGTCAAGTGAGATAAAAATGAATGTTTTTGAATCTAAAAGAGCGACTGCACTATTCTTATTCATCCTGATATCCATTCTCTACTTTCATCACCCTTTATTTGCGGCGGATGAAGTCTGCCTTAAAGAAAATGCGGAGGTTAACTGGGTAGGAACTATTCATCGAACTACTTTTCCTGGCCCTCCCAATTATGAAAATATTCAAAAAGGTGATAAGCCTGAAACTTATTGGATACTGAAACTTAAAAAACCAGTCTGCATTGCCAATGAAAAGGCTCTCTCTTCGTTTCAACTCATCGTCGATCCGACTACTTATAAAAACAAAAAATTATTAAAAGAAAACGTAAGGGTAGAAGGCACTCTCATGCCGCAAATCACAGGACATCATCACACGCCTTATTTGATTCAGGTGAAATCGATTGTTGCAGCAAACTAAAGATACTGTTTGAGTAAAGCCGGGGCTATCACTCTGAGCGCAAGTACTTCTTCAGCACCTTCAAAAATTGAAAATACACGAGAGTCTACATAATAGCGGCTTACCGCGTATTCTTCGGCGTAACCATAACCGCCATGAATTTGGAGGGCTTCACGGGCAACCCATTCACTCACTTTAGAAGCATAGAATTTTACCAAAGAAGCTTCCATCGCACCTTTGTGATCATCCATGAGTTTGCAAGCGTGGAAAGTGGCCTGGCGGCAGGCCTGAACAAGAGCAGCCATGCGGGCGATTTTAAATTGAGTCATGCCGTATTCAAAAATTGGCTTGGCAAAAACTTTTCTTTCGTTGGAATAACGAATCGCGGCTTCAAGAGCTGCTTGCATCACGCCAATCGCACGCGCGGCAGTTTGCAAGCGTCCACCGGCGAAACCTTCCATCTGAAGATAGAAACCTTTTCCAAGGCCCGCTTCTCCACCCACCAAATTTTCTTCAGGCACCCAGTAATTTTCAAAAGCCACTTCATAAGAATGCATGCCACGATAACCAATGGTAGGAATCGCTTTTCCTTCGATGTGCCCGCCTTCAGGTTGATCGTATTTAAATTCATGGCCATCGAAACTTGGCTTTTCAGCGATGAGAATCGACATTCCTTTATGCTTCAAACTCATATCAGGATTCGTTCGGCACAATACCATCAAGGTGTCGGCATAGCCTGCAAAGGTACACCAGGTTTTCACACCGTTAATCACATAACCTTTTTTACCATTATGTTCTTGAGCTTTTGCAGTCACTTTCATGCCGGCCACATCTGAACCAAAATCGGGTTCGGTAACCGCCACTGCTGCCATGCGTTCACCGGTGGCGAGCAAAGGAAGCCATTTGGCTTTTTGTTCTTCGGTTCCACCTTTTAAAATGGCTTTCGATAAAATTTCAGGGCGCGTAATCAAAGAACCCGCAATCCCCAAGCCACCCCGTGATAGCTCTTCAGTCACTACACACATGCCAGTGTTATCTGGCTTCGCGTCATCTTGAAATCCGCCAAATTTTTGCGGAATCGACAAACCAAAGCAGCCCATTTCTTTCAAACCATCGATAATCACTGAAGGAATTAAATCGTCATGACGATGTACTTTTTCAGCTAAAGGCATCACCACATCTTCAGCAAATTTTTTGAAGGTTTCCCGGAACATCGAATGATTTTCATCTAAGCCGTAAGTTCCTGCTCCTTTATCATGAACGAGTTTCGCAACACGGGAATAATTCTCTGAGCTGAGAGCAGTTTCTACATCTTTTGTAAGTTCAGGTTTCCAGATAGTTTCGAGGAGAATATTTTGATCCACTCCAAATTCATGAAAACGATAACTCACTTTTTGGGAAAAATTACTGACCATTTCCGCAGTAAAAAGTTCCGCAAGTGCTTTTTCTACTTCTCCCGTATTACGTTCGGCATAAGCAATCAATTCCTCGGCGGCATAGACTTCTGAGGCAATCCAAGCCAAGTCGTAAGCAACATTCTGGAAAGTATCGAGCTTGGCAGTGGAAATATCCTTTCCATCAGAAGCTCTTTGAGCCAGATGTTTACCGACATGTTTTAACAAGCTTTGAGCCGCTTCAAGTGATTTTCTTGTATTCATGAAAGCACCTTATACAATGGGGTTTTAAAGGGAAGCTATGTATGCTCACCCTATCAAGCTCGGAACTTTTCCGAGCGCTAAGTCCGAAAGATTCAAAAGACTATTTAGTCTTTATAGTAGCAGGGCTTTTAACTGGATCTCAGAAGGCCTGTCAATATGAAGATGTTTATGCTAAGAAAGGCTCCGTGAAAAAAATTTTACCCATTCTTGAACTTAAAAAACTCTGTGTTTGGAGAGAAATCCCCATTCTCAAAAATATTTCCTGGAAAATAAACAGGGGAGAACATTGGGTTGTCTTGGGTCCGAATGGTTCGGGGAAAAGTACTCTTTTGGGAGCTCTCACCGGATACATCACCCCTAGCTCTGGCGAAATGACAGTGCTTGATCATACTTATGGTCAAAGCGATTGGCGCGCTTTACGCAAAAAAGTAGGGATTGTCAGCACGGTGATACACTCCATGATACAAGCCGATGAAACAGCTCTGAATCTTGTCATAAGTGGCAAAGAAGCCATGATAAATTATTGGGGAAAAATTTCGACAAAAGACATCCAGAAAGCCAAAAAAATTTTAAAGCAAATGAAAGCCCAACATCTAGAAAAAAGAACTTGGATCCAACTCTCACAAGGAGAACGCCAAAGAATTTTAATTGGTCGCGCCTTGATGGCTGATTATCAGATTTTAATCTTGGATGAACCTTGTGCTGGCATGGATTTGGTTGCAAAAGAAAATTTTTTAAAATTCCTGGATCAACTCATCCAACAAAAAAACTTTCCTACTTTAATTTTAGTCACTCATCATGTGGAAGAAATTAGTCCGAGTTTTAAGCAACTCCTTATCTTAAAAAATGGGCAAGTGCTGGCTTCAGGAAAAAAGGAAAAAATACTGAACTCCGCAAATTTAACTAAAGCATTCCAAAATAAAATTTCCGTCAAAAAAAAATCAGGTCGTTTTCAGGCAAAATTTCAAAAATAATCTTTAGATCTACCTTTCAGCACCTGCTTTTCGAGCCCAGTCTAGCAGAGCTCAAAATGAGTAAAAATTGTAAAATATGTAGAATAAACTCATCAAATATGTGATTTTTATTCTATAAAAAGGTACATTAATTACATACCTACCCTTTGGCATCGCAAATAAAATTTTTAAATAGCAGCATAAGTCACTAAAATTAATATGGAATTTCACTTACTCCTTAAAAGTCTATTACTGGCACGCTAGTTGCTTAGTTAATAAGCGAAGTTTTGAATAAAAAAAGGAGTATTTATGGAACCCACAAATAATGTTGTAAATGCAAAAGAAAGCGTCCGCCCCACTCAAGATGCTTCTTTACCTCATCCTAAAGCACTGAGAATTGAATCTTATACCAATGCTTTAGGTGCTCGCGTGCAATTCGCTGTCACAGAAAATACTGAAAACATCGCTTACTTAACTCGCACAGGCTATGTTCCGATCACCTCTACTGTGCAAGGTAGCCCACGCACAGTGTATGTGCATCATAGTTCTGCAGATCATGCCAGAAGCATTTTAAATCCTCAATCGGAAGACTTAACTCGTTATTCTCCTCCGGTTGCAAATGCTCAAACACCTACTCACGTTTCAACAAACAACAGCCCCCCTGCAAATGAAACTCAAGGAAGTTTAACAGTGTTCAGCACTAACTTCCAAAAAGCAGGTGCAATCAACAAAAGATCCAACGGCCAAATGACGCGCTATCTCTTAGATAGCCCACTCAGTCCCTTAGACCGAGTATTTTTAGAACATTCAGGATGCCGACGTATTGCCTTGAGAGATGCAAGAATCAGCACAAACACCCTGGAAGTTTTGGAGAGAAAAATAGGACCTGAAACTAGAAACATCATGGATGTGCAAGTTTGGATTGTAGAATAATTTTAAGTAATAAAATTATTGAGGGCGCTCTGTTATTGCTCGCCTGATATTAAGCACAGCGATATTGCGTTTGGCATCCTCGTAATGGGGTCGATAAAATAAAGCTAACTCATATCTACGCAGAGCCTTGTCATATTCATTTTGTGCCAAATAGTAATTTCCCATTTGTAGCTGAAGAGGTGCGTAATCAGGCGCATAAGCAAGACCTTTTTTCAATTCCTGGAATTGATAATTTCTCAATTGCGCATCATTCATCTTTTCAGGGGGCCTAAGAGCCCTCGAAAGATAATAAGTGGCAATCACAATACGTTTGGGAAGTTCATGCCAAGCGCTATACTTTATATCAAAGCCATCTTGGGCCCCTTTGGTCAGATCTACTAATGTAAGTTTCTGAGGATCCGCACGGTTGAGCCTTAAGGCAATTCCCACATGGGGCTGAGGAAATGAACATTTTTGAGTATCTTGATCAAACTCAACAAACAGAGGCTGTAGACCTGCCAACCTTGCTATCTCATAATATAAAAGCTGAAACTCAGAACAATCCGCACATTTCTCACTTAAAACTTCATCAACAGAAAGCTCGCGAGCACAAGCTCTCGTGTCTTCTTGGCTTTGAGGGATAGGCGGTAGCTGCACTCCAAATCCATTTCGAGAAACAATCAATTCCGCTAATCGCTTAGCTAAACTTTCATTGAAAGAAAATGTATGAGACACCAAACCTTGCGATACCAAATTTTGTTTTGCAATCCGAATTTCTTCTTTTACAATTTTCAATTTTTTTGGATCCTTAAAAATCCAGGGGATTCCTGGATTGACAGCTCTCCCCAGCAAATGGCGTTCATAAGGATTCCCCTTCTCGTAGGTATCCACAAAAGTGGAAACAATATCAAAAAAATCTATCTTCCCATCAGGAGCTTTCGTTTTTAATTCTAAAAAAGGAGAGGTATAAAAAAGGGTCTGTTGGGGCTTATCAATCTGAGCATTTTTTAAAGCAAGACCTCGACCCTGAGATGCTGTTAAATTGCGACACATTGGTTCAAATAAATTCTGAACCAATGGATCGACTGAAATATCAGATTGTGCCAGCCCCCGACAATTCATTTTCTAGCCTCGAATAAAGGATATATTCACTTTCGAGCCAACACAAGAAAGGTTGCGGCAAAATTAGGAATCCCGATTTAAGGGTCTAAACCGACCAAGCCCTTTGAAGAATCGACTTAAAATTAGATTGGGCAGGAAGAGTTCCAAAAGCATAGCCCCCCTTTCCCTCCAAACGAGATTGGATGAAAGCATCCGAAATAAAATCAGGGCTGTAGCGTAAAAGTAAAGAAGCTTGAAGAGCAAGAGTCATTCTTTCAACTAAATGTCTTGCCTGATTTTCCTGTTCATTGGTTTTTAAAAAATCTTTCATCAAATTTTGAGTAAATGCATTCAAAGTGGGATGTTCGACTTCCGCAATTTCTTTTTGAAGCATTTCCAAAGAAAGTGGCTCTTTTTGAATTGCACGAAAAACATCCAAACAATTTACGTTGCCACTCCCTTCCCAAATTGAATTCACCGGTGCTTCACGATACAAACGAGGGAGAATCGACTCCTCTACATAACCTGGCCCCCCTAAAGATTCCATCGCTTCATAAGTAAAGAAAGGCGCTCGCTTACAAACCCAGTATTTTGAAATCGCCGTCGCTAAACGTCGGAAAGATTTTTCTTCTTCAGCATCCGAATCAAAAGCCCGCGCTAAACGCATTGCCAAAACTGTTGCAGCCTCAGACTCGATCGCCAAATCAGAAAGCACATTTTGCATCAGAGTTTGATCAATTAGTTTTTTCCCGAAAGCCTGACGATGGGTTGCGTAATGAATGGCTTCTGTAAGTGCTCGCCGCATCAAGGCTGAAGAACCCAACACACAATCAAAGCGTGTATGATTCACCATTTCAATAATGGTAGGAACTCCACGACCGGCTTCTCCCACTTGCTGAGCCCAAGTATTTAAAAATTCAATTTCGCTCGATGCGTTCGACCGATTTCCTAATTTATTTTTAAGACGTTGAATGTAAAAATTATTTTTAGATCCGTCGGGTCTAAATCGCGGAACCAGAAAGCAAGTGAGGCCTTCAGGCAACTGGGCCAGCACCAAAAAAGCATCGCTCATGGGAGCGGAACAAAACCACTTGTGGCCCGTAAGCACAAATTCATTTTCTTTCACTGAAATTTTCTCAGCCCGAGTAGTATTCGCCCGCACATCGGAGCCGCCCTGCTTTTCGGTCATGGCCATTCCTAAAGTGGCTCCCTGCTTTTTTTCAAGGGGCTGAAAAGAAGGATCATAAGTTCGAGTAAAAATTTTCTTTAACCATTTTTCTCCGACTTCCGGATATCGCTTCAACACCGGCACTACCGCATAGGTCATGGTAATCGGACATCCGTGCCCTGCCTCGTTTTGCCCATTCATCAAATAAGCAGCAGCACGGGCGGCCTGCGCTCCACCCTTGGCTTCACTCCAAGGGGAAGAATGCAAACCCTGACTCACCGATAAAGACATGAGATGATGGTAAGCAGGATGATATTCCACCTCATCCAAGCGATTTCCCAAGCGGTCATGAGTTTTTAAAACAGGAATATATTCATTGGCTTTAAAACCCCAATCGATCACTTCTGCCGAACCTAACTTTGCACCAAAATCTAATAATTGTTTTTCTGCCCAAGCTGCGCCCTCACGCTTTACGGCTTCTTGCAAAACAGAATCGGAGGAATACAAATTGTAATCCTTCAAAGCTTCAACTTGATTTAATACTTCGTGGGTTCGATAGAGGTTCAAAAGAAATACCTCCTCTTTTTTTTTCATTATCCAAAAAATGCTTTTTCAGCTGCTTCGGGAAGTTTTTGTCCTGAAACTTTCGCAATCTGAACCAATTCCCAATAGTATCGGTAGGTCGCACGATCATGAAGTTCGCCCGCATGTTGAATGGGACCCCAATTTGCTTCCTGAGCCGCAAGCAGAATATCGCATCCTGTTTGAATTTGAGAATAATCGGGCAACATTGCCTGGACAATCGCATCAATTTGGGTGGGATAAATCGACCACATTCTTAAAAATCCAAATTCGTTGCGAGCGCGAGTTGCGTCAGCTTTGGTTTTTTCAAAATCTTTCAAATCAAGCGTCACGTTGTGGGCAGGAATAATTCCATTCGCCAAGGCGGCAGCACACAAAGTAGCTTTCGCACGGAAAATCAAGGCATGTTCAAACTGACCTGGAGATCTCATACAAGAATCCGGAATTGCACCATGATGACCTGACACGAAATCCATCAAACCAAAATCTAGCACTTGCATCCAAGGAAGTTCTGCGATTTGGAAAACATCTTTTAAAGCGCCATGAGTTTCAATGAGCACATGAATGGGAATTTCTTTCTTCACATTATTTTTCTTTGCAACTTCTTGAATGTAAGAAATCATTTCTTTCACTTGGCTGGCCGCGGTGGGTTTGGGAATCGTGATGTAAGCCAATTCATTTCCTGCTCCGCCCACCAAAATATCTACATCTTTTTTCCAGTGAGGATGAGTATAGTCGTGAATGCGGGTTCCTGCCATCTTATGCTTATTCAGAGGACCTTTCGCCATCGCTACAACCATTTCAGCATGTTCCACTTCTTTTCCAGTGGCGGCGCCATCTTCACAATCCATCGTGATGTCAAACACGCCCCCCTTGGTATTTTGCAGTTCCATGGCTTTGGTAATGAGTTTTTCTGATCCTGCAAAATGCTCACAAGTAGGAATAATGGGAAAAGGCTTCTCGCCCGCAAATAAGGCTTCGTTGGGATGTTTTTTACTCATAAATATGACTCCAATTTAATAATTTTATAAGGAGAAGAGGTTAAAGCTAAAAACAGGGGGAATTGTCAAAGGGAAAGTTCAAAACTAATGATCCTGAGGCTCGGAGAGTTCGATCAACACCCCACCCGTTGACTTTGGATGCACAAAGGCGATTCTTTTATTATGCGCACCAATGCGGGGCGTTTCATCGATGAGTTTCACGCCTTGCGCTTTTAACTTCGCCAGATGGGCATCGATATCTTTCACTTCCAAGCAAATATGGTGAAGGCCACCCCGAGGATTTTTCTGTAAAAAGTTTGCAATCGGACTATCCGCTGCGGTTGGAAATAATAATTCCAAATTACTTTCCCCGACTCCGAAAAAAGCAGCACGCACTTTTTGCTCAGCTACTTCCTCAATATGTTCAGGGTCTTTTCCTAATAAACTTTTATATAAAGCAATCGCATCCTCGAGATTAGGAACCGCAATTGCCACATGATCCACTTTTTTAAAAGACATCGAATACTCCTTTTTTCTTTTTACTTTTCTCTTTTCATCACCCTTGTCAAACTTAAAAAAGTTTTCTCCTTGACTGAAAAATCGATTCATTGAAGATTGTGTCTACCTTATGAGCTATAAACAAAAGATTATCCGTACCCTTCGTTGTAAAAATCAAAAAATCATCGGCGTATTAGCCAAACTGATTAGCACCATTGCAGCTAATGGCGGAGACATTGGAAATATCTCCACCGTCGCCATGGGTGAATTTCAAAATATCCGAGATATTTCCATTCTTTTAGATGATGAAGAACATCTCAAAAGAATCGTAGAAGCAGTACGCCAGCTCAAAGAAGTAGAACTCGAAGCTGTTATAGATGAAGTATTAGAAATTCATCGAGGCGGAAAGCTATTGGTAAAATCTGCTCACCCTGTTCATTCGATTGAAGACCTTCGAAAAGTTTATACTCCAGGAGTCGCGAGCGTTTGTCGTTTAATCAAAGAAGATCCAAAACAAGCTGCTCTTTATACCACTATTTCCAAAACGATTGGACTCATTACCAATGGAAGCCGAGTATTAGGCTTGGGAAATATCGGCCCTGTCGCTTCAATGCCTGTGATGGAAGGGAAATGCGCTCTCTTTAATCAATTCTCGGGTCTACACATGATTCCCATTTTGGTAGATAGCCTCGATGTGGATCGTATTATCGAAACAGTTCAAACCATTTCTCCCACTTTTGCGGCGATTCATCTGGAAGACATCCGAACTCCTGATTGTTTTCGTTTGGAAGATGAATTGTGTGCGCGTTTGAAAATTCCCGTCATGCACGACGATCAACATGGAACCGCCACAGTTGCTTTAGCTGCTTTGATCAATGCCTGTAATATGTCGAACATTGATTTAAAAACTGCCAAGGTTGGACAAATTGGTTTAGGGGCAGCAGGTCTCGCCATCGCAAAGTTGATCACAGAATATAGCGAACATGGGGTTTATGGCTACGATATCAATCCTGAATGCTATGTCCGCCTAAAAGAAGGTGGCGGTGAACCCATGGAACTTCAAGATTTAATGAAAAAATGCCAGGTAGTGGTTGCAACGACTGGCATGCCAGGGCTCATCAAGCCTGAATGGGTACAAAAAGGCCAAGTCATTTTAGCTTTGAGTAACCCCTTTCCTGAAATCTCTATTGCGGATGCTCTTAAAGCTGGGGCCGCTTTTGCCAGCGATGGAACTCGCGTAAACAACCTCTTAGGTTATCCTGGAATTTGGAAAGGGACCTTAGAAAGTAAAGCCACTAAAATTACTTCTGAAATGTATATCGCTGCAGCTCTCGCGATTGTGCATCATACACCCGAGATGGAATTGATTCCAGATCCGCTCGATCATATCGTACACGATGCAGTGGCTAAAGCGGTTGCTAAGGCTGCTGTGAAATGTGGGGTCGCCCCCCATCATCCTCACGGCAATGGGCACTAATTGAGGTCTTTTTTCCTCACCTGTTTTTCAAGCTTTTCAAAAAATTCTTAATTAATCAGATCTTAACAAGTCTTAGATTTGGCATTGCTCTTGCTTATATCTCCAGGATTCGGGGCATACGAATAAACCATACCTATATTTAAGGAGATTATCATGGGATTATTCGACCGTATTGCCTCTGTTGTCAGCTCAATCAATCAAGCACCTCTACAAGTCACCTCAGGAGCCGCCCGCTTAGCAGAACGTGCTTCCCAACGCATTCAACGAACTGCTGCACAAGTGAGAGATCATTTTACTCACGGGGAAGGACATGTACTCGACAATGTTTTGAGAAATTCTGGAAATGACGTTGTAAACTTAGGAAGAAACACAGGCGGCAGAATCGGCGCTGGGATTGGAATGGGACTTGGATCTTTATTTGGCGGAGTAGCTTCTGTGCCCGGCAGACATTTAGGAGAGGCCGCGGGACGCGCTTTAGGCAGAGAAGTCGCTGCTAATATTGTCGATGGTGGCACTGGAATCATTCAAGATCTAGCAAGCCTTTTGCCGGGACTTCGCCATCGAGGAGGCGAAAGACATATTCCGAATCATAACACTCTCTTAGAACGTGGACTTCAAAGCTTTGCAGAAACCGCGATTCGCCCTTTTGAAGCTGCTTTTCAAGCCGCAGGAATTTATCAGCCTCCGCACAGAATCACAGCGACCGAAGCACAAGCACTTCATGATAATAGTGTGGCTATAAGCCTAGACAATTCTGGCGCAACAGCCACACATAATGCCCGCTTAGAAGTCATACCCACTCAGCAACCTTTATAACCTCGCTCAAATTTTATGCTCCTTTCAAAGCCTCCTGATTTTTCAGGAGGCTTTTTTTATAAGCTTCCTAAACACAAATTTCCTTGACCCTGCCCCACCCAAAAAAGTAAGTGAACTCCTCTATATTAATTTATCCCCCTCTCCTTGATAAGGAGAGGGTTGGGGTGAGGTCCAAAATGTTCAGACCTCCCCTTAATCCCCTCCTTATCTTAAGGAGGGGAGAATAGGTTTTCTCTTTTATGTCCACGAATCAGAAAATGAACGATTTACTTAAGAAAAAGAATGCTGAAGCCGACCTGCTCGGGGGCCAAGCTCGCATCGAAGCTCAACACAAAGCTGGCAAACTCACCGCCCGTGAACGAATCGATTTTTTGCTCGATCCCGGCACCTTTGTAGAGCTTGATAAATTCGTCACCCACCGCTGTTCTGATTTTGGAATGGAAGAAAAAAAGATTTTAGGGGATGGAGTCGTCACAGGTTACGGCAATATTGATGGCCGACTCGTTTATGTATTTGCCCAAGACTTCACTAGCTTCGGTGGCTCTCTCGGCGAAGCTTTTGCTAGAAAAGTTTGCAAAATCATGGATCTTGCCATGAAAACAGGGGCGCCCGTGATTGGCTTGAACGACTCGGGGGGTGCTCGCATACAAGAAGGAGTTCAATCTCTAGCAGGTTACGGAGATATTTTTCTTCGCAATGTGATGAGTTCAGGTGTCATTCCTCAAATTTCTGCCATTATGGGACCTTGTGCCGGTGGCGCTGTTTACTCTCCTGCAATTACCGATTTTATTTTGATGGTGGAAAATACTTCGCAAATGTTCATCACTGGCCCGGATGTCATCAAAGCGGTGACGCATGAAGTAGTCACTAAAGAAGAATTGGGTGGAGCCGCTGCTCACAACTCCAAATCTGGAGTTTCACTTTTGAAAGCGCCGGACGACAAATCCGCTCTTTTAATGATTCGTGAGCTCATGAATTTTTTACCTTCTAACAATCGCGAAGATCCGCCGATTCAAATCCCCAAAGACGATCCTAACCGTTTAAATGAAGAACTCGACAATTTCATTCCTGAAAATCCTAACAAGCCTTATGACATGAAGGCCCTTATCAAAAACACTTTGGATGATGGCTATTTCTTCGAAATTGGTCCTGACTACGCCAAAAACATGCTGGTGGGTTTTGGTCGCTATAATGGTCGTACAGTAGGTATCGTAGCCAATCAACCGAATGTATTAGCAGGTTGCCTGGATATCAAAGCGTCGCTTAAAGCAGCGCGCTTTGTAAGATTCTGTGATGCTTTCAATATTCCAATTGTTACTTTTGTAGACGTTCCTGGTTTTCTTCCTGGACTCGATCAAGAATTTGGCGGCATTATTCTTCACGGCGCAAAACTTCTTTATGCTTTTGCCGAAGCCACCGTTCCTAAAATCACGATTATCACCCGAAAATCTTACGGGGGCGCTTACGACGTGATGAGCTCCAAGCACATTCGGGGTGACATTAACTATGCTTATCCCATTTCAGAAATCGCAGTGATGGGCTCGGATGGTGCGGTCAATATTATTTTCAAAAAGGATATCGATGCGGCCAAAGATCCAAATGCTGAACGCAGTAAACTGGTCCAAAACTATCGAGAAACCTTTGCCAATCCTTACAAAGCAGCAGAGTTAGGTTTTATTGATGAAGTGATTGAACCCAAAGAAACTCGAGTTAAAATCGTTCAAGCTTTGGAAATGTTGAAAAATAAAGTGGATAAAAATCCACCCAAAAAACATGGGAATATTCCTTTGTAGTTTATGAAATCAAAAAAAATCAAAAAAGTACTGATTGCTAACCGTGGTGAAATTGCAGTTCGGGTGATTCGAGCTTGCCGTGAAATGGAAATTAAAACGGTCGCGGTTTACTCAGATGCTGATCGAGCTGCTCTGCATGTGCGGCGTGCTGACGAAGCTTATCACCTTGGCCCAAACAATCCTGCAGAAAGTTATTTGAATACTGAAAAAATTATTGAAGTGGCTAAAAAATCTGGAGCAGATGCCATTCATCCAGGTTACGGTTTCTTGTCAGAAAATGCTCCTTTTGCAGAAGCGATTGCCAAGGCTGGGCTCATTTTCATCGGCCCCGATCCCAAACTCATACGAGCCATGGGTTCTAAAATTGAAGCCCGAAAAATTGCGCAAAAAGCGGGCGTGCCCATTGTCCCCGGCATTGAACGCCCTCTATCGGATGTAAATGAAGCCATGAAAGTGGCTAAAGAAATTGGCTTTCCTGTTTTACTTAAAGCCGCTGCAGGGGGCGGTGGCAAAGGAATGCGTGCCGTTCAAAAAGAAGAAGAACTCAAAAGTGCTTTTGAAATGGCCCAGAGCGAAGCGATTAAATCTTTCAAAGATGGCGCCATCTACATCGAAAAATATGTGGAAGGTCCTCATCACATCGAAGTGCAAATTTTTGGTGATCTCCATGGCAATGTGATGCATTTCTTTGAGCGCGAATGTTCAGTGCAACGACGCCATCAAAAAGTGATTGAAGAATCTCCTTCGCCTTTCATTAGCCCTGAAACTCGCAAAGCCGTCTGTGACATGGCCGTAAAACTTTGCAAATCGGTGAACTACTACAATGCGGGTACCATCGAATGCTTGGTCGATAAATATCAAAATTATTACTTCCTAGAAATGAACACTCGTTTGCAAGTTGAACATCCGGTCACTGAAATGGTGACTGGAATCGATTTAGTGAAGCTGCAAATTCTTGTCGCTCAAGGGGAAGCCATTCCCTACAAACAAGAAGATATTAAACAAAATGGACATGCGATCGAATGCCGTGTTTATGCAGAAGATCCCTTTCGCAATTTCATGCCCTCTCCGGGTTTAGTAGTGGATCAACAATATCCTCATGGACCTGGAGTTCGTCTAGATAACGGCATTTATCAAGGTTTTCAAATTCCACTGGAATATGACCCCGTACTTTCAAAACTCATTTGTTGGGGACGAGATCGCAACGAAGCCATTGAGCGCACCAAACGAGCCCTCACGGAATACCGAGTCAGTGGGCCCAAAACAAATCTTTATTTTCACAGAAAAGCTCTAGAAGTGGAAGATTTTGTAAAAGGTCACTACGACACCCACTTTGTTTCAAAACATTTGGAAAATATTTTGAAAATTGATCACGAAGAAATGACCCACGCCCTCATGGCAGCAGCACTTGCAAAATATTTGGAAGATGAAAAAAGAAAACCTGCGACTACGGCTGGAACTGTACAAGATGCATCGAGTTGGAGACTCGCAGGCAGAATGGAAGGAATGCGTAAGTAGCCCTTCGACAAGCTCAGGGTGAACGGGGTTTTCTCTCTAGCCAAACCGTTCGTGGTGAGCCTGTCGAACCATAAAGATGGTTAATTATTATGTCTAGACAATACACAATTCTAATCGATGAAAAAGAAATCCCCGTTGAAATAAAAAAAGACGGACAAGATTATGTCATCCAGTTGGAAGATAAAAGCCATCGATATCAAGCTTTATTGAGCAAAAATCCTATTTATTCTTTTCTAGTGGATGATGCCAAAATCCTCGAAGCAGAAGTGAGCTTTAACAACGATCTTTGCGACATGAATATTGGCCATGTACCCTATCATCTCGAAATTTTTGATCCACGAAAGCGCATCTTTTCACAAAGCGAACATGGCGGTGCTGCTTCTGGAGGTACTATTACTGCTCCAATGCCAGGCAAAGTGGTGGATGTGAAAGTTTCCAAAGGCGATACGGTGAGAAAAGGGCAAGCCGTGATTGTAGTGGAAGCCATGAAAATGCAGAACGAGCTTCCATCTCTGATCGATGGAAAAGTAGAAGAAATTGCTGTAAAAGCAGGCGACACAGTAGAATCTGGACAAAAACTAGTAGTCATTACCAAATAATTTAAACTCAGAAGAAAACCATGTTCAAAGAATTTAAAGAATTTGCCATAAAAGGCAATGTGGTTGACATGGCTGTCGGTATTATTATCGGAGCAGCCTTTGGTGGCATTGTTAAATCATTGGTAGATGATATCATCATGCCTCCTCTCGGAATAATGCTTGGGAAAATTGATTTCTCAAATTTATTCATTACTCTCAAAGCCGGAGCAAAGGCTGCTGCACCTTATGCTTCTTTGATAGAAGCAAAAGCAGCGGGTGCAAGCACCCTAAACTATGGGCTTTTCATCAACCAAATTGTAAGTTTTACGATTGTAGCTTTTGCCGTTTTTCTTTTGGTGAAAGGAATTAATAAACTGAAACGTGAAAAAACAAGCGACCCTACTACAAAAGAATGCTCTTTTTGTGCTTCAAACATTCCTCTCAAAGCAAGTCGTTGTCCACATTGCACTTCAAGCCTTACTTAGTTGAGATAAGCTGTAATAAAATTCTGAATTTCTTTCCAATATTGTGGGTACTCTTGCACATCATTATGACCCGCAGTGGGAATCAAAAAAAGTGTTTTAGGACCTGCATATTGCCTGACAAGTTCAAAGGCACGCTCGAGCGGAATCACTTCATCTTTCTCCGCTAAAATAGCCAGCATGGGTATTTGCATATGCTGCGCTAATGTAACGCTATCAAAAGGATGTTTGAGAATTAATGAAAGGGGCAAAAAAGGATAATAATATTCTGCTACTTTTTGAATACTATCGAAGGGCGTGACTAAAATAATTCCTTTTGCAGCTCTTTCGCTCGCCACATACATCGCCACTCCTGAGCCCAAACTTCTGCCCATCAAAAAAATATTTTCTGAATCTACTTCAGGCCGTTGTGAAACTTCATCATAAATTTGCAAAGCATCTCGAAAAAAATCTTTCTGACTAGGTTTCCCTTCGCTCTCTCCGTAACCGCGATAGTTCATGAAAAGAAAATGCATATTTTGCAAGGGAGGCAAATCTTGAACTTGCATCGAAACATCCTCGGCATTGCCGCCATAATAAATCAACAAAGGTGATTTCTCAGGCCCATTTTCTACAAACCAACCTTGGAGTGTTTTTTGATCAAGAGTTTGAATTTTGTATTCAGATCGAGGAAACGCTAAAAGAATCTGGTTTTTTTGATCGGCCTGAATCGGAGGATGGGGGAAAAACAGAAAGCGATCTTGTTGAAAATAAAAATAAACACAAACAATCCCATAAATAAAAAAAACCAAACTTAAAATTCGAAGCAATTTACGCAAAAAACCCTTTTTCATAGAAGAGCCAGTCTAACAAAGAGACTATTGCTCTGCCTAAGAAAAAAGGCGAAAATTACTCAATGAAGTTTATTTTCTTTATCCTGTTAATTTCTTACGGAATGATCAATCCTGTTTTGGCTCAACAGAAAAATATCGGCAATCCAGCTTACAATACCCGTCAAACTCAATATCCTGCAGGAGTGAATCCTTCTGTGTTCCCGCTGAATCAAAGTGTATATGAATGGAAAATCAAAGATTCCTGGCCGCCCACTGAGCCTTGTCATTGGGATGAGCCTGCCGGCATGTGGGTGGGTGATTGCACAGGCTCACTCACCAGTCCTGGCTTTTCGATTACTACTCCCCGCACGATTCGAAGATAAGCAGGTATATATTTTGCTTGTCACTTTTATAAAGCTTCTTCAAAATCAATCCTCATCAAGGAGGAA
The DNA here is from genome assembly GCA_964470915.1 of uncultured Pseudomonadota bacterium. Classification (GTDB taxonomy): domain Bacteria; phylum UBA10199; class UBA10199; order JADFYH01; family JADFYH01; genus CAYPXN01. The sequence goes on along the minus strand of CAYYEM010000002.1, from coordinate 10,181 downwards.
TTATGAAACAAAAATTAAAAATTATATTCCTAAGTACTGCCTTTCTGAGCATAGGCTTGCTGAGCTCAAACCTCAAAGCGATTGACCTAGACAACAACCCTCCCGGACCCGCAGGTGGGCCCGGCACCAACTGGGAAAATCCCCCAGGTCTTAAAGGGGGCGTCGGAGCTTCTCCAAACCGACATCACCGATATCGACATCGCCATCATCATTATTGTAAAAACCATGATTGCGACAATAATCCTCCAGGACCTGCAGGTGGACCTGGAACTAACTGGGAAAATCCTCCTGGCCCCGCAGGCGGCCCTGGAGCTTCACCCAACATTAAATAAACTCACTTTCCATGATTTAGACAATAACCCTCGCAATGCGAGGGTTTTTTTTGTTAATCAATCACTGTGAAACCAGAAGCTCAAAAATCATCCCTACCTTTTGAAACCCTTACTCCCAAACTCATTTTGGATGCCATAAGCGAACAAGGCTTTAATCCTACTGGAATTTTCTATCCTCTCAATAGTTATGAAAACCGGGTTTATGAAATTCAGCTTGAAGCCGAAGAACCTCTTGTTGCCAAATTTTATCGACCAGGACGTTGGACCGTAGAAGCTATTGCTGAAGAACATCGATTCATCGATGCCTTAGATGAATTAGAAATTCCGGTTGTCGCCCCCTATTTTTTAGATCAGCCAAACTCTCCATGTGATAGCTTAGGAAAAATCGAAAATTTCTATTATGCTCTCTATCCAAAATTTCGCGGTCGAGAAAATCCGGAAATGTCTCTTGAAAATCGTGAATGGTTGGGAAGAAGTCTCGCGCGACTTCACAATGTGGGAGAAAATTTTTTAGCCCCTCATCGAATTCAATTAACGCCTCAAACTTACGGACACAATTCTCTCGAATTTATTTTGAGCCAAACTTTTTTACCCACAGATTTAAAGCAAGCTCTTGAAAACACACTCATTCAGGCTATTCGACAAAGTGAGATATTTTTCAAACATCCTTTCAAAACTATTTTACTTCATGGCGATTGCCATCTCAGCAATGTGCTCTGGAATAAAGATGGACCTTTTCTGCTTGATTTTGATGACATGGTACACGCGCCTGCCGTGCAAGATGTCTGGATGCTATTTCATGGCAGTAACGAAGAAAAACGCGAACAAAAAGAAGCCTTTTTCAAGGGCTACGAATCATTTCGAAAATTTGATTTTTCAGAATTACAGATGAGCGAAGCACTGCGAACCCTGCGCATGATTCGTTACGCGGCCTGGGTGGGTGAACGTTACGACGAAGAAATTTTTCAACGTGCTTTTCCTTACTACCGAGAGAGAAGATACTGGGAAGATTTTTTACTTAACATGAAAGAACAAATTTCTGCGATGCAAGATGTGGA
>CAYYEM010000002.1:0-8691 GCA_964470915.1 uncultured Pseudomonadota bacterium | reverse complement strand
GGCGCCGCTTACGGACACTTCGTCCAAATCGCCAAAGGCGACCTCGCTCCTTACAATAGTGGTGTGTTTTTATATCTCAATGATATCGGGATTCCGATGGTGTATGATTTGTTGGCAGTGGTTTATTTTCTATTGAAGGGAAACAAAATACATGACTCATTCCAAATCTCTTAGTTTAGAACAAATTCTAGGTCACACCAAAGGCCATCACGATAGTGTTCGAGATCGCCAGGTTTTGATTCTATGTCCACATCACAAGCAATTGTCTCCTTTTATACGAGTAAGTTCACTTCCTGAGGATAAAACTATACCATCGGGCTACAGAAACATTTCTGCTACAGAAATGACAAGTTATCACTTTCTTAAATGCATAAACGAAGCATGTAATAAACCAATAATGCTCATACTAAAATCTAAGTTAAATAAAGTTGGAAAAAAACAAACTGGAGAAATTTATTCTCGACCAGAACAAGATATATGGTTTGCTACAGCAGAAATTTATCCCTTCAGTTCAGATAGCCCAATTATAAACGAAGTTTCAAATAAACTTTTGAGTATATTTACACTACAAGAGTTGGAACCTATATATTCTTCTTTAAGAGAAGGTTGGAAATGTGAATGCGCAAAATCTATTAGAGGAGCAGGTGCCATGTATAGGTTAGCACTTGAAGGTTTTCTAGATTTACTTGCTGACAAAAAAGGTTTTCAAGAAGAATATTCAAAAATAAAAATGGTGGGACCTAAAATAAAATTCCTAAATAAGAAATTAAAATTAAATGAAACAAAATTACTAGAGGCAGTAGATGTAATAAAAAGCTTTGGTAATGATGCAGATCACCCAGATACCAAATTCTTCCAGCTTGTTGAAAAAGAACTAGAGCAAATTAAACAAATATTTCAAATTATCATTAACGTTCTCTCTCAACATGAAGCATTAGCTAAACTAACAGCAGATTTAAATTCACCTCAATGATAAACAAATCAGCCTTTTCTATAAGAAGTAAGAAGTTGAATCTTCTGTTGAAGTCGTTTCATTTCAGTTTCCATATCCGAAATACCTTGAGCTAAATTTGCAAGACCATTGTACAGATTATATTTTTCTGGTTGCGATTGTGGATTACCAAATAAATCTCGATTTTCTAAAAAACATTTTATAGCTAAATCTATTGTCATACTCATAACGATACCTCCTATATTAATATACATCTCACCCTCCACACACCTTACAAGCCACACCACCTCTTTGAATCGCATCGGACTTCGGAATCAAAATGCAATTGCGCGTGCAACGCTGTGCCCAAGGGCAACTTGGTTTGTGATATTTGTAGCTTTGGGTGTTGAACATCACCAAAGGATTGGAATAATTTTGACCATGACCGGAAAGCGGCAGGAGAAAAATGAAAAGGAGAAAAGTGCCCCACAGAATTTTCCGTTTAAACAAGTGTCGCATAGAAACACCCATGGTTTTTCATTCTACTCTTCCTACTCCCCTTTGGGAACTTAACTTCTTTAATCATTCCATATAAGCATTAATCAGTTTTTAAGCTGATTAACACTATATTATTATAAGTTTATAAACTTACTTTCACATTGAAATAATCAGTTTATAAGCTTATAATTAACCATATGATAAAAGCAGAAACAAATAACTTATTGAGAAAACAGCTAGATAGCCAATTTTCAAAACAAGGAAAGCTCGCGCAAAAAATGCCTACAGAAGGCTGGATTCGCACCTTGCGTAAAAGTTTGGGTATTACCCAAACTCAATTGGCTCAAAAGCTCAACATCACCAAGCAAAGCATGGCCTCCATTGAGAACTCCGAAAGGGAAGGCACCATCACGCTTTCTACTCTTAAGAAAGTCGCCGAAGTTTTGAACTGCGATATACAACTGGGCCTTATCCCCCGAAAATCTCTGGAAGAAATTATTGTGCAACGCGCTTGGGAAAAAGCAAAAGCGATTGTGAGCAGAACTGCACTTCACATGAATCTCGAAGCACAAGGAAGCAATGCAGAGTTTCAAGAAAGACAAATCAAGGAACTCGCCGAAGAATTCATCCGTCATCCTGATAAACATTTGTGGGAAGATTTTTAATGCAGGATTTTTTTGAACAAGAAGTAGGTCAAACTTTAATTGATCCAGATGAACGGGTAGGATTAATTCCTGGCCACATTCGATTGAGGGAAGAACTCAATCAGTTCGAAGAAAATAATATCCTTCAAGCCTACAAAAAATATTTATCCGGAACACGCCGCCGCTGGGAACTCTCAAATCCTGAAATCTTGAAAAAAATTCATCAAGCAATGTTTGGTTTCACATGGAAATGGGCAGGAAGATACCGGCAATCGAATAAAAATCTTGGTATCGATTGGACTCGAATTCCGGAGGAAATGAAGAAAGCAGGAGATAATTTCAAGTATTGGAAGGAAAATAATATTTACTCCCCTTTAGAAATGGCTGTCCGATACCATCATCGATTAGTTGTGATTCATGCCTTTCCAAATGGCAATGGTCGACATGCACGTTTAGTCGCCGATATGATTATTCGTGAAGGAAAACTTCCTCCACTCACTTGGGGTGGAAAAAAATTAGCTCAAAAGGGAAATTTTAGGCAGAAATATATTCAAGCTTTACAAATAGCAGACAAAGGAAATTTTGTCGAATTACTGAAGTTTGCAGTTTCTTGAAAAATAAATCCTACAAATCCCCCAAATCAAAATCGATGAAGCTTTCATTTTGAACTGGATGTTTGCCCTTCATTTTAAAATAAGTGAAGTCCTGATTATCATCGAGTTTCATATCAAAATCTTTACGGATGAAATTTTTCAGAACAAAAGGCAAACCTTCTCCATGCAAAGGATTCGCTTGATTGATTAACTGAAAATGCAAATGAGGTTCAGTAGAATTACCGCTATTGCCCAGCAAACCAATTGCATCACCAGCCTTTAGCGTATCGCCTACCTTCACTTTCAACGAACCTGGAATCAAATGAGCATAGAAAGCATAAACCCCAGAGCTCACTTCTTGAATCACATAGTTTCCACCAATCGTATCGAGTGTAATGGTGACTGCCATCTCTTTTGCAGTAGGTGTGTTTTCCAAAATCCCATCCTTGATTGCTACCACTCTTCCATCAGACACCGCAGAAATAGGCTGACGATAAGCATAGTAGCTTTCGTTTTTCTTCGGATCCCCTTTATAACTGAGTCCTGTTTCATCAACCTTAATCCAATCGACTGCAAAACGTTCGGGAATCTCTACTTTTCCATCCATCGGAATCATCACACGTCGATGAATAGAAACATTAGAAGGTCCATTCGGGGTAAACCAGTTTTCGCCTTTCAAAGGAGAAGTGATAATCGTAGCAGATTTTGGAGATACCAAAAGAGGGGAACTTAAAATCGTATAAGTTTTTTCACCCACACCTAATCGACTTCCCGTAATTTTATTCGTGACACTTTTAGGAAGCCCTAATTTCTTTGGATAACTTAGTAACACATAAAGGACTGCAGCTTGTCCAGGTTGAAGGATAGGATCTTGAGCTTTTGTGAGTGGGCCAGCAATCCCTGAGTACATTTTTTTCAATTGCTCAGAATTAAATTTTCGATTCGTCATTTTTCCAGAAGGCCAATTTTCTTGAACCTCCAATGATTGTAAATGAAGAGGCAGATGTTCGAAGTTTTCGAGATAAACTTCATAAACCAAATAACTCTCTCCTTTCGCCTCATAATAACTGGCTTCCGAAGGAGCAGCTTGAATAGACAACTTCAAAGGCATCTCCATTCCTGCAAAAGCTGAAAAAGAAAAAAGGTTGAACCAAGCCACTAAGAACACAATGATTATTTTCATAAAAAATCCTCGAAATTTTATTTAATCTTACAGTTAATTTTTGTTAGAATAGACAAATGAATAAAAAACTTCCAAGTACAAAAACTTTTGCAATCCTTTCAGGGCTTTCCTTTGGAATCATGATTTTATTAAGTATCGTGGGAAGCTTTTTTGAGCCCATGGTAAAACCAGGAAGTCCGCTATATCAAAATTTATCATTTTTCATGAAAGGAATTTTCTTTTTACTTTTTCTAGTTTTCTCATTTTCTGTCAGCCCTCTCATGATCCGGGCTTTTTTTGCTCTTCTCCCTCTAGTATTTGGCAGTCTACCTAATAAACCTGCTTTCCTACAAAACCTGATTCAAAACAGGGAAAAAGTCAGCTCAGTCCTGATTATAGTAATATGGATTATCTATATAACAGGCATGCTCATCAGCAGCCCTTTCATTTTTAAATTATTCAACGAATAGTATGAATTGTAACTTCCGTCTCTTTTACAACTTCGCTATACTTATGACTTATGCCTTCATCTAAGCTTAAAAAAATCCGCTCTAAAGCTAAAGAAACAGCAAAAGATGCGGTGTTATTGCATCGTTTGGCAGATCAAGCTCTCAAAAAAGCTCATCAACATCGTGTCAATATCCCAGAACTTTGGATAGGTATCAAAACTCTCATTCGCCTTATAAAGGCCTGGGTGCAGAGAGAATATAAAACTATTCCATGGAAAAGCATCATTGCGGCAATCGTTGCCTTACTTTATTTTATCGATCCCTTTGATTTTATACCCGACTTTCTTCCTTTGGGTTTTTTGGATGATGTCTTTGTTCTTACAAATGTATTGGCGTTGATCAAATCTGATTTGGATGATTTTTTAACCTGGGAAAAAAAGAACAACTAATGTTAAAATAAAAACTTATGAAAAATAAAAACGATTTTATTTCACTTTTTAATTTTCTCAAAAATTCACCTACTCCCTTTCATGCTGTGCGCGAAATGACCGCTCGTCTTGAAGAAGCCGGTTTTCAAAAATTAGCAGAAGGAGAAATGTGGGATGTTCGTCCGAAGGAAAAATACTACATCACCCGTAACGATAGCTCCTTGATCGCTTTTAAAATGGGAAAAGAATATCCTGAAAAAACAGGATGGAAAATGTTGGGTACTCACACAGATAGCCCTTGCCTAAAACTCAAACCCAACCCAAGCAAGAAATTTAAAAATTATCTTCAAGCCGGAGTTGAAGTCTATGGAGCTGCCATTCTTCACACTTGGTTTGATCGCGATCTTTCATTGGCTGGGCGCATAAGTTATCTCAACAGCAAAGAAAAAAATGAATCTCTACTTCTTGATTTCAAGCGACCAATAGCAAGCATCCCAAGTCTAGCCATCCATCTCAATCGCAACGTAAACGAAAGTTTTTCTGTGAATGCTCAAAAAGAGCTTCCACCCATTTTACTTCAAAGTGATGAAAAAGATCTTTCCCTTGAAAATCTTCTTTTAAATGAAATTAAAAATCAAAAGCTTGTAAAAGATCGCAAAAAAATTCTTTCCCATGAGCTTTCTTTTTACGACACACAAAGCCCTGTTCTTTTAGGCCTTGAAGAACAATTTCTTACAAGTGCTCGATTAGATAATCTTTTAAGTTGTTGGGTGGGGCTTGAAGCGCTGATAGCATCCAAAGGAAATGAATCGTGCTTACTTGTTTGTAACGATCACGAAGAAGTAGGTTCCGTTTCTACAAGTGGAGCTGAAGGACCTTTCTTGAAATATATTCTCCAACGTATTAATCCACATGCAGAAGATTTTGCTCGAGCGATGTATCAATCAATTCTGATTTCTTGCGACAATGCTCATGGAATCCATCCCAATTATTCAGACAAACACGATGAGCAACATGGACCACTTTTGAATGCAGGACCCGTCATTAAAATAAATTCTAATCAACGTTATGCTACAAATTCAGAAACAGCTGCTTTCTTTGCTGCACTTTGTGAAAAAGAAAAAATTCCTTACCAAAAATTTGTGATTCGATCTGATATGGCCTGCGGATCAACGATTGGTCCTTTGACAGCCGCAAATTTGGGCATCAAAACGGTAGACATTGGAATACCTACTTTTGCCATGCATTCCATCCGTGAAATAGCAGGAGTGGAGGATGTTATTTGGCTGTCTCAAGTGCTTGTAAGATTCTTTTCTTAATGAATCGCTGCTTGATTATTCTACCCATCTCTTATAGCAAAAGGAATGTCTTTACTTGCAGAAGTCCTAGATCCCCCTCGTTATGGTTTTGAAAGAAACGGGGTCTTTTATAAACCTAGCCGAAAAGAAATTTTTAAAGAATTTTTTTATAGAATTAACATACTTAAATCTAAAAAAAACTGGCTACCTTTTTTTAGTTGGTTTGGAACTTTTGTGCTAGCCTTACCTTTTTTAATTTTTTTCATTTATTTTTTTACCTGGCCGCTTTTTTTCATAGGCATTGTTTACAGTATGGTGATTCTTGGAACTTATGGAACCATTTATTATCATCGCTTCTCCACTCATCGCGCTTACAAATTTACCAATGCCTTTTCAAAATTTATTTGTAGAAATCTGGTGATCAAATTAGTTCCTGAAGAAATCTATGTAGTTTCTCATCATGTGCATCATCAAATTCCAGAACGCGCGGGAGACCCTTACAATGTCCATGGCGGTTGGCTTTATTGTTTTTTAGCTGATGCCAATCATCAACCCATCGCCAAAAATCTTTCATCTAAAAGCTATCATCAACTTACAAAACTACTAAACCACACCGGAATTTATCTGAATTCTTACGAACAATACTTAAAATGGGGTTCTGTGTGTCATCCAGGTTTTACTCTATTCCACTATTCACTCAATTGGCTTTTTTGGTACGTAATTTTCTTTTTAATCGGAGGGCATGCATTAGCTACAGCTATTTTTGGATTAGCAATAGTCTGGGCTATTGGAATTCGAACTTTTAATTATGATGGGCATGGGGGAGGAAAAGATAAACGTCAGGAAGGAATTGATTTTAACAAAGATGATTTATCTATCAATCAAATTTGGCCAGGTTATGTAGCGGGAGAATGGCATAATAACCACCATTTATATCCCCATGGAGCCCGTTCTGGCTTTTTGCCCTATCAATTGGATTTAGCCTGGATTTTTATTCGTTTTTACTATTTTTTGGGAGGAGTTTCATCTTTCAAAGATTACAAAGAAGACTTCCTAAGGAATCACTATCATCCCTATTTAGAGCAAAAAAAAGCGCTTCCGCTTTCTGAAAAAGCATGACAAAAAAAGGGCATGCTAAAAAGAACCCTTTCTTATTTAATACTTACTCTTTTTCTTCTTTCACCCACTTTACTCATTTCCAAAGAAGAACTTAAAACCTTTCAAGGAAAATTATTCCTCACCAAAGGCGGTTACATGGTGCAAGGAGTAGTATTTGAAGACAATATAATTCCCAAAGGACAAAACATGCGGGAGCTTGAAGGAAAAATAGTTGAAGTCAAAGGCTATATCCAAACTCAAGCTGCCATGAAAGAGCCGACTGGACCTGAAAAGGTACAATTTCGTCAGGGACCCTACGACTATTTCACTAAAATAGAATCTATCAAGCTTATCGGAGAAAAGCATGACGCTCATTAATGAAAACTATCTCAAACTCAAAGCCGGCTACCTTTTTCCTGAAATTGGACGGCGAGTAAAAGCTTTTCAAGAACAAAATTCAACAGCGCAGATTATCCGCTTGGGCATTGGTGACGTTGTACTTCCTCTGGTGCCTACTGTGGTTGAAAGCATGAAAAAAGCAGTGGATGAAATGGGCTCCAAAGAAGGTTTTCGAGGTTATGGACCCGAGCAGGGCTATGATTTTTTGATTCAAGCCATTCTTGAACATGACTTCAAATCTCGTGGCATCCATTTAAAAAATTCAGAAGTGTTTGTTTCGGATGGTTCTAAATGCGACACAGGAAATATTCAGGAAATTTTTTCAACTCAAAATAAAATAGCGGTTACAGATCCCGTTTACCCTGCTTATGTCGATACCAACGTCATGGCAGGACGCAGTGGAAATATCACAAGTTCAGGGCACTATGAGGGCATGGTGTATCTACCCACTACAGCAGAAAATAATTTTTGCCCACCGCTCCCCTCTGAAAAGTGTGACATTGTTTATTTATGTTCACCCAATAATCCTACGGGAGCTACTCTTTCAAAAGCTGAATTAGAAAAATGGGTGGCATGGGCCCGAAAAAACGAAGCTGTGATTTTATTTGATGCGGCTTACGAAGCTTTTATTACAGATCCAACAATTCCTCATTCTATCTATGAAATTCCAGGAGCAGAAGAAGTTGCGATTGAGTTCCGTAGTTTTTCAAAAACTGCTGGCTTCACTGGAACCCGTTGCGCTTACACAGTTGTGCCTGAAAAACTTCAGTGCCGTGATAGTCAGGGAAACAAAGTAGCTGCGAACCCTCTCTGGAATCGTCGCCACACGACAAAATTTAATGGTGTGTCTTACCCCGTCCAAAAAGCTGCAGCAGCCTGCTATAGCCCTGAAGGTAAAAAACAAATTCGCGAACAAATTTCATACTATCTCGAAAACGCAAAGCTGATTCGAGAAGGACTAAGCAAAATAGGAATTGAGGTTTATGGAGGCGTGAATGCTCCCTACATCTGGCTTAAAACTCCAGGAGATCTGGACTCATGGAATTTCTTCGATAAACTTTTAAATGAATGTCACGTGGTCGGAACACCAGGTGCGGGCTTTGGCCCTTCCGGTGAAGGTTATTTCAGACTCTCAGCTTTTGGATTTCGTGAAAAAGTAAAAGAAGCCATTGAGAGAATCCAGACAAAACT
>CAYYEM010000001.1:157461-166344 GCA_964470915.1 uncultured Pseudomonadota bacterium | reverse complement strand
TAGAGTTATAAATATTTTCTCCATCTAAAATCACTTCGCCAGAAATTTTTGCATCAGGATTGACTTCATGCATACGATTAAGAGAACGAACGAGCGTTGATTTACCACAACCTGAGGGACCAATAATCGCTGTTGCTCTTCTCAAGGGAAAATCAAGTGTTACATCAAACAGAACCTGTTTTTTTCCAAACCAAGCACTAAGATTTTTGACTTCTAGAGCAATGTTTTGTTTCATCGTTTACCTACTTTTTTAAATCGAGAATGAAGAATCAAACGAGCAGAAACATTAATCAACAAACAAAATCCAACTAGAACTAAAGCACCTGCCCAAGCTTTAGCCTGCCAATCTTCAAAAGGGCTAATGGCATAAGTAAATATTTGCAGAGGAAGCGCTGCTACCGGTTCAAAAATATTAGTTTGCCAAAATTGGTTTCCAAATGAAGTAAAAAGTAAAGGGGCTGTTTCTCCTGCAATGCGCGCAATTGACAAAATAATAGCAGTGACAATACCAGGTTTTGCTGTTGCCAACACAACGCTCACAATCATTCGCCAACGCCTCACTCCCAAAGCTAGAGCTGCTTCTCTCAAAGAATTTGGTACAAGCTTCACTACTTCTTCCGTCGTTCTCACAATCACCGGAATCATCAGCACACACAAAGCAACTCCACCAGCAAGTCCCGAAAAACTTTTCATGGGAATTACAAGTAAAGCATAGGCAAAAAGTCCCATCACAATAGAAGGAAGTCCATTGAGCACATCCGTTAAAAAACGAATGACTCGTGCATAAGAATTGTTTCCATATTCTGCCAAAAAAAGTCCGGTAAAAACGCCAATGGGAATCCCCATCAAAGATGCGATAGAAATAAGAATTAGACTTCCTACTAAAGAATTGGCAACCCCACCTCCAGGTTCACCTACAGGACTTGGCATCTGAGTAAAAAAATCTAGATTGATGGCCCCGAAACCTCGAAACACTACATAACTTAAAAGCAGAAGTAACACACTCACAGCCAAAAGACAGGAACCCGCGCATAAAGTAGAAAAAAATACATTTTTTGTTTTTCTCCAACGATAATTAAAATGGGGGATTTCTGTAAAAGACATTTTAAATTTTCTTTCTCACTAATAAGCGCGCAAAACCGTTCACAATGAAAGTAAGTAGTAATAAAATGAGGCCCATTTTTGCCAGAGATGAAAGATATAAAGGAGAAGTTGCCTCCGAAAATTCATTCGCGATCACCGAAGCCAAGCTATAGGCGGGTGCAAAAATAGAAGAGGGAATTTCAGGACGATTCCCAATCACCATGGTTACCGCCATGGTTTCACCCAAGGCTCGTCCTAAAGCAAGCACACAAGCTCCCATCACACCAGATTTTGAAATTTTTAAAACCACCCAACGAATAGCCTCCCAACGAGTCCCCCCTAAAGCAAAAACTGCTTCTTTATATTCTACGGGAATTGTCGAAAAAATTTCTTTAGAAATAGACGTAATCGTCGGTAAAATCATAATCGATAAAATCAAACCTCCCGCCAGTAAGCTGGGGCCATAAGCAGGGCCTTCAAAGAGAGGAATAAAACCCAAAAATTTATAAATGAGTGGGAAAATTTCAGTTCGGATAAAGGGAACCATTACAAAAATTCCCCATAAACCATAAATCACACTGGGGATTGCCGCTAATAATTCTACCAAAAAAGAAATAGGATTTTTAAGCCAACCTGGAGCCCATTGAGTCACATAAAGCGCAACTCCCAATGAAACAGGTACCGCAATAAGCATCGCGATCAAAGAAGATGCGAGAGTGCCAAAAATAAAAGGCAAAGCACCAAATTTTTCAGCAACAGGATCCCAAACTGATTCAAATAAAAATTTGATCCCAAATGTCTTGATTGAAAGTGCAGAAGAACGAATCAACTCCCAAAAGATAGCGAGCATGATCAGTAAAACCAGCGATGCTATTCCCCATAAAAAAAATTTAAACCAACGATCTAGATTAGCACCAGATCGCTGGTTTAAGGAAGAATCAACAGCTATCAAATTTTCTTCTGACAGATCAGTCATTTGCATAGTAAATTATTGAAGAATAATCGATGCAATTTTTCCTTCATTGATCTTCACTACTTCTGCAGGAAGTGCTGAGTATTGCAAAGAAGCCGCCTGACTTTGACCTGTTCCCATAGACCATTTCAAGAAATCTACAAAAGCCTTTCCTTTCACTGGATCTGTCGCTTTTTTCAAAGTCATTAAGTAACTCACACCTGCAATGGGATAAGAAGCTTCACCAGGAGCATCCGTTACAGAAGCTTTTACATCTTTTGTGAGCTCTTTAGAAAACGCTGCAATGGCAGCGGTTGTAGCTGCAGGGGAAGGTTCCACAAACTTTCCTGCTTTATTACGAATTGCGGCATAGGGAATTTTATTATTCACAGCGTAAGCATATTCCACATAACCTACTGCACCTGGAATTTGTTTGACCTGTCCTGCAACACCTTCATTTCCTTTTCCACCCAAGCCCGTAGGCCAGTTGACTGATTTACCTCGACCCACTTTAAAATAAAAATCAGCATGAGCTTTAGCAAGATAATCCGTAAAAATATGTGTGGTACCACTTCCATCTGAACGATGAACCACCGCTACAGGAAGATTAGGCAAATTCACACCAGGGTTTTGAGAAACAATTTTAGGATCATTCCAGCTTTTAATTTTTCCTAAAAATAAATCACCCACCACCTCTGATGTCAGTTTCAAACCTTTTCCAATTCCAGGAATATTATAAACAATGACTACAGATCCAGCCGTAGCAGGAATTTGCACAACAGGACCCGGCATTGCTTTTTCTTCATCGCTATTCAGAGGAGCATCTGAAGCACCAAAGTCGACGGTACCGGCCTTCAATTGTTGAATACCTCCCCCACTTCCAATGGATTGATAATTGATCTGAATATTAGGATTTGTTTTATTATAATCACTAAACCACTTTGAGTAGAGGGGATAAGGAAAGGTCGCGCCTGCCCCATTGATTTTAATAATATCCGCTTTGGCAGAAAAAGAAAATCCTAGCACCAAAGTCAACACTAAAAGTATTTTAATCGTATTCTTTTTCATAATTTCTCCTAATTTTTTCTATTTTATAGAATTATTTTGTGACAGTTGTGTGACAGGAAAGTTTTCTTTAGGAAAAAAAATCCTTCCTCTTGATCGTTTCGAACAAAAGGAAGGACTTGGAAAAGAAAATCACCTTCTTAAAACCAAGCTTGCATTTGTACCATACCGCGCTGATCTTTTGCAGTTCCTCTAGCTGTTTGAGTCGGCAAATAAGAGTAATTTGCAAAGATTTTCAGATCGTGACCCAAAAAATAATAGTTTACAGCTGCAGTATATTCTCCTTTGTTATTATTAGGGCCTGCTATGAAAGTTTGCGAAGCTCGGCCTGCTAGCTCAAGATGTTTAGGAAGTACAAAATAACCTGCTTGCACATAATAACCTTTATCAGTCGTATTGGCAGCAGCAACCGGATTTGTTTTTCTTAGATAAAATTCCCCTTGGAGTGAAGCACCCTTATACTTAAAACCGGTTTCTCCACCAAACTGAGTCACGCTAGCATTCGTCACTTCCTGTTTTTTATTTCCTCCAGAAGCACCGATAAAAAGAGAAGGATGTTCTGAATATTCCACATCAGATTCTGAATAACCATAGTTACCCAAAATATTGTAAACAGCACGACCTGTAATCAAAGGACGATTATTTAGATCCAGTCGATTGGCTCCAGTTCCATTCATGATACCCAAATAATATTCAAGTTTTCCTGAAAAGGGTTGTCCCCAAAAAATAATTCCTTCATCATACTTAAAACCACGAGCTGTATTCGTAGTGGTAGTACTAGCCGTCGCACCCCCTCCGCAAGTAATGCCAGAGCCTGTAACCGTTCCTCCTCCTGGCAAAGTACAGGTTGTCGTGCTGGTTGAATCAATAGATTGAAAACGAAACTCATCAGAAGCTAGAGATGTATCTGGAAACTGCAAACGACCTGTTGCATTCACTTGCTGACGATTGTATTGAACTTTTTCCTGGCCAAACTGAATGCGGAAAGCATCCCAAAATTTATAGTTAATATAAGCATCTTCCAAAACATCCTGCCAATTAGAAGTAGCTACTTCTAACAAAAGTTTATAATCTAGATTCTTGCTAAAGAGGTTCCCTTCCCAAGAAAGTTTTGCTCTACGAATCTTAAAAGTGCTTTGATCGTTTTTATTTTCCTTTGTTTGACTAAAAGTAGTGTAAGAATATTGAGGTTGAATCTGTATTCTAAACTTCGTGGAATATTTTCCATCAGCCGTTTGAAAATAAAGGCCTTTTTTCCAACCCGCCTCAAATTTATTCGACCAGTTCCCTTTCGATTTTTCGATATATTCACCCTGATCTGCCACTTTTGCTTCTAAAGCTTTTTGATTTGCTTTCAAATCATTCACTTGTTGTTGCAAAGAACTGCTTGGAACAGCTTTATGACGTTTTCTTTTCTGGCTTGAAGCAAAACTCGGTGTAGTAAATCCTACTACAAACGAAATTGTACATAAGCTCGCTATAATTCTTTTCATAGAATCTCCTTTACTTTCTTGTTTGATATTATTTCGTTCATGCGTGAGGAAATAGAAAAGCTGTGTGACAGCTTTGTGAAGGTGAGGAAAAGAATCAGGAACAAAAAAGCCCTCTACTTTTAGGTAGAGGGCTTTAGAATATTCTCAAATTATATTACTACTTTTTAGCAGGCTGAGTCGTTGCTGAATTCTTAGGCGCTGATAAAGGAGCTGGTTCTTTTTCAGGAGCATTTTTAGGCTCCATCTCTTTACATTGATACCAACCCAAACTATCTACCCAACATTCCCAACACATTTTTTTTAAAGTATCTGGAACATCTTTCCAAGAACCAAAGGTCTGCTCCGTATTTTTTCCATCAGGTCCCTTAAAGTGATATTTAACTAGGCTTTGCTGGCGATCATAAAGATAATCTTTCGTACAATCTCGAGCATCTACCTTTGATAACAAACCTAGTGATAAGGCAACGAGAGCTGTCAACATCATAACTTTCTTCATAAAAATCCTCCTCTTGATTTTAATTTGATAATTATAAATAAAAAAATACTAGTGGTAAACACATAGTTGGAACATTTGACGACTTGATCACTGCAATGTGACAATTGTATGAACTTTTATCAAACAATTCCTGTTTGAGGAATCGTAAATGAAAAAGTGGAGCCTTTTCCCATTTCACTCTCAGCCCAAATTTCACCACCATGAAGTTGCACAAGATGTTTTACAATCGAAAGCCCTAATCCTGTTCCACCTTGTGCTCGAGAGCGGGAAGGATCGACACGATAAAATCTTTCGAAAATTCTTGAAAGATGTTCTGGAGGAATTCCTGAACCACTGTCATGAACTTCAAAAAGAAGGTTTCTATCGTCTTCTTTAACACACACCTGAACTTTCCCACCTCGTTCAGAATATTTAATGGCATTATCGATTAAATTATTCAGAATTTGTCTAAATGCGCCTGGATCTACTAAAGCATATTTAACTTTTCCCAGCTCTACACTAAAAGAAATTTGTTTTTCAGATAAGCTTTTTTCAAAAGTCATTTTAATTTCTTCAAAAAAACTTATTAATTCAGTTTTTTCTAAAAAAATCTTGTGTTGCGTTGATTCAATTTTCGATAAATCCAGTAAATCTGAAACAATTCTATTCAGTCGATCAGCATTTTGATCAATAATTTTTAAAAATTTGGGAGCATTTTCTTTGTCTTGAAGAGCACCTGACAAAAGAGTTTCCGCATAACCTTTAATGGCAGTAAGAGGGGTTTTAAGCTCATGGGATACATTCGCGACAAAATCTTTTCTCACTTTTTCTAAACGACGTAACGAGGTAATATCATAAAAAACAAGCACACTTCCTTCAACACCTTGATCCGAAAGAAAAGGTGCACCCTGCACCATAAAATATTGACTGCCTTCACGCTGTATTTCGATCTCATAATTTTTACATTCTTTACCATGAATCACACTATCCACGATGGCCTGAAGATCAGAATTTCTAAACAATTCAATAGGGGTATAATTTTCAGGAGGATAATTAAATTCAAACATGCTTCTAAAAGCTGGATTGGAAAGAATAATTTTGCCAGCAGCATTGAGTACAATCACGCCTTCTACCATGCTATCAAGAGTCGTTCTTAATTGTTTTTTTTCCTCAGAAAGTTTCTGAACCAAATCTCCCAAAATACTTGAAAGCTCATTAAAACTTTTTGATAAATCCGCTAATTCATCCTTTCCCTTCACCTTAACACGTCGTTCGAAATTTCCTTGTGTCATCTGCTCAGCCGCAAATCTCAAGGCACGCAGAGGTTTTGAAAAGCGCCGGGCTACCCACACACTCAGCAAAGCGGAAAACAAACCTCCCCAAAATAAACCATAAAATAAAATAGATTTAAGCTGATTTAAAGATTGCACCAAAGAAGTAAGAGGCATCGCCACACGAATCACCCCTTCTTGAAAAGGTCTAGCCACGTAAAGCATATCTTTCTGTAGACTTGTAGAATACCTTTGAGATTGCCCCCACCCTTTTTCTAAAGCTTCTTTTACCTCAGGACGATTCGCATGATTTTCCATTTCTACAAGTTTTGCTGCGCTCACTTCTGAATCTGCCAACACTTTCCCGCGACGATCGATCACCGTAATTCGATAATCAGCACCCTGCGCCAAATGGTTTACTTGGACTTGTAAATTATCTGAATTCCAATATTGATTTTTTTGCTCTTCCAAACTTTTCATGATCAAATTGATCATTTGATCTAAAGCTTGAGAAGTTTCATGAACATTACTTTCTAAAAGATGTGAACGAAGATAAAGATAACTTGAAAAAAGTGATACAAAGAGAAGAAAAAGAAAGGCAAAATAAAATTTCCAGAAAATTTTTGAACGCAAAATAATTACACCCTTCGACAAGCTCATGGCGAACAGTTTCTTTTTCATAAAACCGTTCATGGCGTCCGCCAAAGGACGGATCAGTCCTCTGGCTGAAGCCTATCGAACCATGCCCATCAACTTTTCAATCGATAACCTACACCACGCACTGTTTCGATAGTATCCCCTGCTTTTCCCAGTTTTTCACGTAAACGTTTTACATGAGTATCAATGGTACGAGTCGTCACAGCGACATCATAACCCCAAACTTTATCCAGCAAAATATCTCGGGTCAGTATACGGCCATTACTACGAAGAATATATTCTAAAAGTTTAAATTCTGTGGCTGTCAAAATAATTTCATTTTGCTTTACCCAAACTCGATGTTGCGTAGGATCTAACTTGATCCCTTCAAACTGAATGACAGGTTCTTTTTGTGTATCTTCCAATTCTGGTTTACTCCGTTTCAATATCGCTTTAACCCTCAGCACCAATTCTCGGGGACTAAAAGGTTTTACAATATAGTCATCAGCTCCCATTTCAAATCCCACAACACGGTCAATTTCTTCTCCCTTGGCTGTCAACATGATAATAGGAATTGATTTGGTTTTAGCATTGGATCGAAGCATGCGACACACTTCAAGACCACTCATCTTAGGAATCATTAAATCCAAAAGAATTAAATCCGGAATTTCTCGAAGCGCCCGATCAAAACCGTCGCTGCCATTGCCTTCAATCTTCACTTTAAAAGCTGCCTGCTCAAGATTGTACGCAACAAGTTGCGCCAAATCCTTTTCATCTTCAATAATCAGAATGGTGTAATGCGTCATATTCTCTCCTGATAATGCTTTTTTAAAAAGTGCACAAGTTGATAAAACATGTTATAAAAAGTTATAATAAAAATCACTCTGGCCAAATTCAGATTGGACTGATTCCCATCTGAATTTGAAAACAGGGGCACGGGGATCACCATGAGGAATCCCCGATCTAATAGAGGGAGGGATTATGACACCAGAACAAATGCAACAGTTGCAGATGGATCCGGCCTTAGGTGCTGGATTAGGAATCGGCATACTGATTGTTTATTTAGCAATGTATGTGTTCTTTGCCTTTTGTTTGGCAAAGATCGGAGAAAAACTGGGCCGACCTTTTGGTCAGGCTTTTTTAATGTCCATCATTCCTATCGCCAATATTATCTTTATGATTCAGTTGGCAGGGAAACCATTATGGTGGATCATTTTATTTTTGCTTCCCATCGTTAACATTATCGCGATGGTCCTCGTGTTCATGGCGATTTGTGAAAAAAGGGGAAGACCTGCTTGGCAAGGCATTCTGATGTTAGTACCAGTTGCGAATTTGGTTATTTTGCTGATGCTAGCGTTTGGAAAGTAAATGTACTTGTAGGGGCAGTTCATGAACTGCCCCTACATTTTTACCCAACCTGATTATATTCCCTCAGGCGAAACCTCACTCCCAATTCGTCTTCCACAATTTTTTTGCATTTTTCAATATCTAAACCTGGAACTCCCACCACTGAAGCGGTTACATCCGGAATATATTTTTTTGCCTCTTTGATAAATTCTTTTACATAGGGATAAGCTTTTTCTTTAAAGCGCGATGGACAAATTTTTGCGTAAGTTTCAGCATCGGGTGCATTGAGAGAAACAGAGGTTGCATCGATCAAGCCTTTCAGTTCAGGCAAAATATCACGGCCATGAATGAGATTTCCTAAACCATCGGTATCGAGTCTTACTTTTTTGCCTTTGGAATGCGCAAAGGCGGCCAGTTGTTTTAACAAATCTAAACGTTGAGTGGATTCGCCAAAACCACAAAAAACCACCTCATCTACATCTGAAAAATCTCCCATTGCAGCCACCACTTCATCAAAGCCGGGCGCTTTAGGTAAACGCAGATAATAACCTTTTACTTCAA
>CAYYEM010000001.1:139968-157361 GCA_964470915.1 uncultured Pseudomonadota bacterium | reverse complement strand
ACTTCATCAAAGCCGGGCGCTTTAGGTAAACGCAGATAATAACCTTTTACTTCAAAAGTGCTGAACTTCGGACAAAATACGCAGGCCAAGGTGCAAACATTGGTAATGTTGAGATAAAGCGAATTGCGTATCCGATACGCAATTTTTACTTCCTGTTCTACTCCCCCTAAACGAAAGAGACGACGTGTATTAAGAGTCGTGACGCGAGCGACATCTTCAAGAGTAAGTCCTTTAATCTCCGCAATTTTTTCAGCGACTCTTCTCACATGAGCAGGCTCATTCTTTTTTCCGCGAAAAGGTTCAGGCGCCAAATAAGGAGAATCTGTTTCAACGAGAATAAATTCGGTGGGAGTTTTCCGAACGACTTCGCGGAGTTCTTCTGATTTTTTGAAAGTAATAATTCCGGAAAATGAAAGATAAAATTTTTGATCGATCATCTTTTGCGCAAAATCCCAGTTCCCCGAAAAACAGTGAATCACGCCCCCACATTCAAAAGCATTTTCTTCTTTCATGATTTCATAAAGACGATCGTAAGCATCACGCACATGAATCGAAAGCGGCAGACGCACTTCACGAGCTAGTCGAATCATTTTTCGAAAAGCTTCTTCCTGAATTTTGGGATCGGAATTGTTATAAAAGAAATCAAGCCCTACTTCACCAATGGCCACTACTTTCGGGTCTTCACTGAGTTTACGCAAATCTTCCACCATGGAATCCGTCACAATTTTGGCATCATGGGGATGAATGCCCACCGTCGCATAAATGTGAGGAAATTGATTCGCAATCTCGATTGCTTTTACATTTCCGTCGTAAGCTTCTCCTCCCCCAATGTTGATAATGGTATCAACGCCTTGTTCACGAGCACGGTCGAGAACTTGAGCAATTTCCTCTGGCTTGTATTCTTTAAAATTAAGATGGGCGTGGCTATCGATGAGCATAATTCTAATCAGGGTTTTTTATCTAAAAGTGGCTTTACCAAGTCTGATAACAAAATTGCAACCCTAGAAAAAGCCGACAAAGTATCAAGATGAATGGAAGAAGTCTCAAAAGTTTCTTTTAAACCTGATTGTAAGCGGGATAAATGTTTATTACGCAATTCTTCGTGTTCGTAACTTAAATGGTCCACATTGCGTATTACTTTATGAGCTAGCTCCTGGTTATCTGTAGTAAGTGCAGAAATGGCCCAAGCAAAAGTTTGTAGAATTTTTGCATGGTAATTACAAATTTCATTCCAACCTTCATCAGAAAATTCTCGGCCCCGATGAATTTTTTTACCCGCCATATCCAGCACGTTTTGAACAACAATATCACCAATTTCTTCCAATACACCCGTTGTAGAAAGCAAATCCATTGAGAGCTTTGCCTGTTCAGCAGTCAAACTTTCTTGAGATAACTTTGCTAAAAATAATTTTATTTCACGATCGAGCAAATCAACACTTTCATCTTTTGATTCAATTTCATCTACCCAGTCAGGATCTGATCTTTCGTAACAACGAATGCAATCTCGAAACATTTCATATACCCAATCCGCCACTCGAAGTAATTCCCGTTTCACATTTGCAAAAGCCAAAGAAGGCGTGCTCAAGCTCTGGGAATCGAGATAACGAGGTGAGAATTTATTATTGAGTTCGTCTCGGCTCGGAGGAACCAGTCTCTGGACAATCCAAACTCCCTGCTTAATAAAAGGAAGAAATAGAATGGAAAGCACAAAATTAAAACTTATATGAGCCAAGGCAATGCGTCCGGGAACACTAGAAGAAAAACCAGGAAAAAAATCTGCTAAACGATTAATCAATTCTGCAAAAGTATGAATCATGGGGAAAAATATCATCACCCCAATCAATTTAAATAAGAGATGGGCAACTGCAACCTGTTTGCCCGTACTCGAACCAGAAAAAGAAGATGCAAGCGAAGTAAAACAAGTTCCTAAATTAGCTCCCAATACATAAGGAAGCGATTGCTCAAAAGTAAGAGTACCTGAAAAAGCAAAAGCAATCGTTAACCCTATGGTTCCCGCACTCGATAAAAAGGGAGTAAAAATAGCAGCTAACACTAGGCTGTACAAAGGATTGATCGCTAAAAACTCAATAATCTCTAAAAAAAGGCTAGAATTTTTTAGCAAAGCGGCTTGGTCGACCATTAAATGCAGGCCGAAAAAAATAAAACCAAATCCTGTTAACACCATACTAATATAGCGAGTTCGCTTGGTTTTACTTCCCATCTCAATCATGACTCCAAGCACTAGTATCAATAAGGCGTATTGTGAAAATTGCCGGACAGAAAGTAAAATGACGACAAAAGTAGTCCCAATATCAGCCCCTAATAATACCCCCATCGCTTGAGATAAACTCATCAAGCCAGCTCCTGCGAAAGAAACCAGCATATTCACAGTTGCTGAGGAAGACTGAAGAATGACCGTCACAAAAATCCCCACTCCTAATCCCATGAGACGGTTTTCAGTCAGGGTCGTAATCATGCCTCGAAGACGATCCCCTCCCCAAAGTTGGAGTCCAATCCGACTAATACGGATACCATATAGAAAAATGGCAATGGCGCCTAGGAAGGCTATGAAAGATATCTGAGAATCCACTTATAATAATGATATTACAATCGGGATAAAAAGGCGAATAAGAAACCCACCCATCTTTCCCTTTAAAATTAGGGGGCCTGGAGATGTTTTAATTTAACAAAGCCTCTACAAACTCCTTGGCATCAAATTCACGCAGGTCATCCGCTCGCTCCCCTACACCAATATAGCGGATAGGAATTTTAAGTTCATCTTGAATCCCCACCACAATTCCACCCTTTGCAGTTCCATCCAGCTTGGTAAGAATAATTCCCGTGAGGCTTAAGGCTTCGTGAAATTCACGCGCTTGAGCTAAAGCATTTTGACCTGTTGTCGCATCCACCACTAAATAAATTTCGTGAGGAGCATCTTCTCGTGCTTTTTGAATCACGCGTTTAATCTTTTTCATTTCTTCCATCAAATTGACTTTAGTATGCAAACGACCTGCCGTATCAATCAATACCACATCTATGCCTCGTGCTGTGGCTGCCTTTACGGCATCATAAGCAACAGCGGCTGGATCGGCACCTTCTTGCTGCGAAAGAGTGTGAGCCCCTGTTCGCTCTGCCCAAACTTTTAATTGGGCGACAGCGGCAGCTCGATAAGTATCTGCTGCAGCCAATAAAACTTTTTCGCCTTTAGCTCGAATTTTTTTAGCTAATTTTCCTAAAGTTGTCGTCTTTCCTACACCATTAATCCCTACAACCATCATAACACACGGATTTTGAACCGCATGGCTTCTTTGTTCTCCCGTTTCGAGAATCTTGATCAATTCTTGCTTTAAAAAATGTTTTAATAAGCGGATATCTTGCTTACCCGAATGAGTAATGGCTTCGGAAAGATTCTGAAGTAATTTTTGTGTGGTTTTAACACCCACATCTGAAGATAAAAGAATTTCTTCCAGGCATGAAAAAAGATCGGCGTCCATTTTCTTACGCCGACCTATAGCTTCGTTTAATCGAGAAGTAAGACTATCGTGGGATTTTTTAAGGCCCGCGGTGAGTGGGGAAAGATCTTTCGCTATCTTCCTTCTTCTAAAAAAAGAAAATAGAAGAATTAAAAATAATAAAGCAACCCCACTAATATATAGATAAATTGGATCGAACGTCATGATGAAAAAAGCATATATCTAAAAAATTTGAGTGAGCAAGTAAAACCCTGCTGCAATAATAGCAGAGGCAGGAATCGTTATCACCCATGCCCAAATAATTCGACTAGCAATCCCCCATCTCACTGCGGACAGACGCTTTACCGCCCCTACTCCCATGATAGCTCCCGTAATCGTATGCGTCGTACTAATCGGAATACCTGCAGCTGTCGCACCAAATAAAGTACAAGCAGCAGCTGTTTCTGCAGCAAAACCTCCCACAGGTTGAAGTTTGGTAATTTTCATACCCATGGTTTTCACAATTCTCCAACCTCCAAACATGGTTCCGAGCGCTATGGCGGTATGACAAATCACAATCACCCAAACAGGAACATAAAATTTTTCACCTAAATACCCTGATGAAAAAAGAAGAATGGTGATAATTCCCATTGTTTTTTGAGCATCATTCCCACCATGTCCTAAACTATACAAACCTGCGGACACCAACTGAAGGCGGCGAAAATAACGATCTACTTTGGAAGGAGAAGAATTATAAAATAAAAAATTGATCAAATTCATCATTAAAAAGCCAAGTAGCATCCCCACCAGCGGTGAAACAAAAATAAAGATCACTACCTTTTGTAAACCTGACGAAATAATCGAACCAAAACCTGCTTTAGCAACCGCCGCACCCACAAAACCGCCAATAAGAGCATGAGAGCTCGAAGTAGGCAAACCCCACCACCAGGTAACCAAGTCCCAAATAATCGCGCCCATCAAACCTGAAAAAATAACCCAAACAGTCATGATTTTGGGATCTACAATGCCTTTTCCAATCGTCGTAGCGACATGAACGTCAAACACAAACAAGGCAGCAAAGTTAAAAAAGGCGGCCCAAAGCACGGCCATACGCGGAGATAAGACTCGTGTAGAAACAACCGTAGCCACTGAATTGGCAGCATCGTGAAAGCCATTGATGAAATCAAAGGCTAAGGCCACAATAATTACAAAAATAATAATTCCAAGGGCTTCGCTAGGCATTTTTTAGAACAATTCCTTCGATAACGTTGGCAACGTCTTCACATTTGTCGGTAGCAGTTTCGAGATCTTCTAGAATTTCTTTGTTCTTAATAATGGTGATAGGATCTTTTTCATTTTCAAATAAATGAGCAAGTGCTTTACGATGAGCATTATCGACTTCATTCTCAAGTCGATTAATCTCAATACAAATGGCTAAGATCATCTCGGGTCGTTTTAAGTTGGAAAGGCGGCCCACTGCATTCATGACTTCGGTCGTAATACTTACAAGCAAAGTACTGATCTTTTGCATCGATTCTGGAATGGGATTAATTTTATATAAGCTCAATGAAGAAGCTGCAGCATAAACAAAATCTAGAATGTCATCTAAACTACTGACTAATTGATGGATATCTTCACGATCAAAGGGAGTAATAAAGGTTCGGTTCAATCGTTCCATGGTATCGTGGGTAATGCGATCACCCCTATGCTCAAACTCTTCTAGTTGACTTAAAGCATTATCATCTAAAGGTCCTTTTAAAAGACTCGCCTCCAAACATTTGGCTGCATCTAAAATATTGGAGGCACTTTTTTGAAAAAACTCAAAAAAATCTTCGTTTTTTGGAAATAATCTCATAAGGATGCGCGGACCATACTAAAGAGACTTTACAAGTGTCAAACAGCTTTTATTTCTATTTTTGCATTTTTAAAATCGACCAAACAGGCAAGTGATCACTCGCGGTTATATTTTCTATATTCCCTGTTGCTAACTCGACCCAAACATCAGGATTATAAAAAATATGATCTATTTTTTTGTAAGGACTCCAGCTGGGCATACTAAAAAATTCTACATTGGCTTCCGCATTTTTTAATTTGGTAAGATTTTGAAATTTTTGCAAAGCCTCTCCCTTATCTTCGATTTCCTTTTTCTCTTGCTCACTCAAATTGGATTTTACTTTTGAAATACTATTAAAATCTCCCAAAACCAATTTGTATGGATTCGGTTCTAAAGCAATCCATTCAGCTAATAAAACTGCCTGATTTTCTCGTGTTTTTGGATGAAAAGCTTCAAGATGCACATTCCAAATATTTACACTTTGATAGGCAACTCGAATGGTCACTTTTTGAGCGACGCGATCTAAATAAAACCAGTTATACCAAAAAGCATTCTCAGCAGGTTTTGAAAACTCTAATACCATTTGGTGATCAATTGGATAACGACTCAATACCGCTTGCCCTGACAACATTTTTCCATAATGCACTTTAGGAGGCCAGTAAGGCCAAGGCAAATAGCGCTTATTCCAAGTAATGGCGTAGGATCCATAGGGCATTCCAATGGCTTTTGCTAAATACTCAAATTGATTGATACCGTGGGTCCGATCGGAAGCAAAATCTACTTCTTGTAAACACACAACATCTGGGTTGAGAGCTTTGATTTCATGGGCGATTCGTTCAAGATTAGATTTTACTTCAGCCTCAGTTAAAGAAACCGGAAGGTTATTTTTATTTCCTGAAGCATAACCAATATTATAGGTCACCACTTTTAAGAAATTTGGAACGGTCGCACGACTGGAGTTTTCAAACTCCTTAAAACGAACTATTTTTTGTGGAGCAAAAGTTCCAGAAAATACTGCGGGGGAAGCCGCATACCCAATGACTCCCCCCACCAAAACAAGCAATAAAAGCAAAACAATATTCAGTTTTCTCATAATTTATTCATCTATTCAGAAGAATAAGCCGAACTTGAATATTCCTGCACGACTGACAGTAGTTCTTTCGCGCTACAGGCTTTCGTCAAATATCCTGCAGCTCCTAAATTCATTGCTTCTTCTGCAATATCTTCATCAGCGAGCGCTGTAAGAACTACTACGGGAATATTCGCCAACTCACTCCGCATTTTAAATTCTCTCATAAAACCAAAACCGCTCATCTTGGGAAGCATCAAATCCAATAAAACAAGATCTGGCTTAAACTCCAAAGCTTTTTCCAAACCTTCAGAAGGAAGCTGAGCAGTATAACATTCAAAATTATTCTGTCGTAAGCGTTCGGTCACCAGATCTAAAATATCTTGGTCATCATCGATGAGCAAAATCTTTTTCTTTTTACTTAAAAGCACAACAATCTCCCTCTTTTACCTCTTATTCTTTAGTTAATCTTATGCATTTTACTTTTTTTCGACAATACTTTTGTTTCTAATCTAATATACGGATCTTATCAATCCTCTACTGATGTCATTAAAGATGAAAACAATGCTTTAAAGTCTCTTGTGTTTGAATACTTAAATTTGATAAAAATAAGTGATAGAGGTTTTATGGATTCCACCAAACAAGCTCCGCCCTCTCTTCTTGAAAATAATGAACAAAACTCAATCAACTATCGAGATTTGGTAGAGATTTGCAATGACCTCATTTGGTCTGTAGATATTTCCGGATGTTGGACTTTTTTAAATCGAAAAGCCACTCAACAAATCTACGGTTATGAGCCTGAAGAAATGTTGGGCAAATCATTCACCCTTTTTGAACCCCCTGAACAAATTGAAAAAGACTTACTAGCTTTTGCCAAAGTCAAAGCAGGTGTCCCTCATTTTAAATACGAAACCGTCCATATTCGTAAAGATGGACGTCGCATTCATTTAAGTTTCAATGCCATCGTTCTGAAAGATGCTACAGGCAAACCTATTGGCGCCACAGGAACTGCAACAGACATTAGCGAACAAAAAGAAACGGAAAAAATCCTAAAAGACAAATCTAATCTTTTAGTGAGATTTCAAAACTCCCTGTTAGCACTTTCGAAAATGGACTTCTCAAATTTCAAGTCTTCCTTGCAGAAAATTATCGAAGTGAGTGCCCAAGTACTCAATGTAGAACGAGTAAGTTTTTGGTCTTTCAACTCGGAAAGAACCGAAATTATTTGCGAAGACTTATTTACCCAATCAGATCACAAACACACTTCTGGCGCTTGCCTCAAAGCAAATGAATACCCTCAATATTTTAAAGCAATGGAAGAAAATCTTCTTTTAGCCTGCGAAGATGCTAGAAAAGATCCGCGCACCCACGAATTTGAAAAGGACTATCTCATTCCTCAAAATATCTATTCAATGATGGATATTCCAGTCAGGTTTGGGGGACAAATGGTAGGAGTGTTATGTCATGAGCAGGTGGATACAAAAAGAAAATGGAAAGAAGAAGAACAAGACTTTGCCACTTCTGCTGCCAATATGATTTCTATTGCTCTTCTTATTTCGCAATTACGTAACACAGAAAGCGCCTTGCAGAAAAAAACAGCAGAGCTACAAAGATCTAACAAAGCTCTTGAAGAGTTTGCTTACATCGCTTCTCATGATCTTCAAGAACCACTCTATATTATCACTGCATTCTTAGACAATATTCGTCAAAAACATGCTGCCACCCTTGACCCTCAAGTCACTCCTCTGATTGAACGCATCTACAGTGCTGCCATAAGAATGAATCAATTGATTCGTGACTTGCTGAATTATGCAAAAATTAATATCCGAAAAAAACCCTTTGAAGAAGTAGATTTAAATGCAGTAGTCCAAGACGCTTGGCATGATCTTGAGCTCCGAGTGACGGAAACACACGCTAAATTGATAACTGAAAAGCTGCCAATTCTTTATTCAGATAAAGTTCAAATCACTCAGCTGTTTCTCAATCTATTGTCAAACGCCCTGAAATTTAAAAAAGAAAATACTGCACCACAAATTAAGATTTTTAGTAAAATGCTCCCCAATCAGATGGCAGAAATCACGATAGAAGATAATGGGATTGGTTTTGAAGAAGAATACGTGGCAAAAATTTTTCAACCTTTCCAACGGCTTCACCCCAGAAAATCATTTGAAGGCAGTGGGATAGGGCTTGCCATCTGCAAAAAAATCGTCGAAAGACATCACGGAAAAATTGAAGCTCAAAGCCAAAATCAAAATGGATCCAAGTTCATCATTACTCTTCCCCTTCAGCAGACGGAAATATCATGAAGCCAAATCTTTCACTCCATAAAAAAATGATCTTAATGGCAGAAGATGATGACGATCATTTTTTAATCACTCAAAAAGCATTTGAAGAAAGTACACTCGACTTAACGCTAAAGCGTGTGTTTCATGGTGAAGAGTTAATTCAATGGCTCAATCATCATGAGCAAGCCCCATCACTGATTCTTCTTGATTTAAATATGCCCAAAATGGATGGGCGTGAAGTCCTGCAAATTTTATCCAAACATTCCCAATGGTCTAAAATTCCGATTGTGGTACTCACCACTTCTCCTAATGAAGAAGACAAAATTTTATGCTTACAAAAAGGAGTAAAACGTTACTTACAAAAGCCAGTCCGCTTTCAAAAAATTATCGACATTATGAATTCACTGAAAGAATTCATTTAAGATTTCTTCATCAATAACTTTTTAAGCTGCAATCTTGCCTCACGTCTTTTTTCACCTTCTTCAAAACGACGCTTGGCTTCACAAGTATTCAAAACAAGTTCTGGGACTGCGACGGGTTTTCTCTGATCATCCAAGGCTACAAAAGTAAGGTAAGCACTCGAAGTATGTCGACGTAAACCCGTTTTGGGCTCTTCAGCTTCTACTCGAATACCAATTTCCATTGAAGTTTTGTGCACATAATTCACAGAAGCCTTCAAAATAACAATATCCCCTAAGTTCACAGGAGAATAAAAACTTAAAGCATCCATACTAGCGGTTACCGCCACACAACGGCAATGCCTCATGGCGACTATCGCTGCCGCTTTATCAATCCATTCCATGATACGCCCCCCAAAAATAGTCCCCATCGCATTAATGTCGGGCGGAAGAACCAAATGTTGAAATTCTGCTGCAGATTCTGAAACTGCTTTTGCAAGCATAAAAACTCCTTTATAGTTTACAATTGGAAGTGTTTTACCGCAAAATAGGGTAATTACAAAGCTGATTTGAGGTAATTCAATGAATCAAATTTTAGTGCATCCAGAACCCACATCGAATCCAAATGCGGTTAAATTTAATTTAAACCGACCCATCAATTCTCATCGAGCTCCTTTAACGCAAGCCCTTCAAACCCTGAGTCAAATTGAAAACATCCATTTTTTTGAAAACTCTATCACTATTTTCAAAAAAGCAAACACTGATTGGGGAAATTTAATCCCTCAGGTTGAAAAAGTAATCCTTGAGAATATGCGGGCAAATGAATAAAGAAGCTCTATGTCTAAGAAAGTAACTATAGGGCTTATTCAGATGAAGTGCGATGAAAAGCCTTCAATCAATCTAGAAAAAACCCTGCAAAAAATTCGTGAAGCTGCAAAAAAAGGCGCTCAAATTATTTCCACCCAAGAACTTTTTCCTTCGCGCTATTTTTGTCAGGAAAATAATGATAAATATTTTGAATTGGCAGAAGCAGTTCCCGGACCTAGCTCGGAGGCTCTTTCCAGAATTGCCAAAGAATTGGGTGTAGTGATTGTTGCTTCGCTTTTTGAGAAAGATACCAACGATTATTATAACACGGCATGCGTTTTAGATTCAGATGGAAAATTTTTAGGAAAGTATCGCAAAATTCATATTCCGGATGATCTTCCCAATCATTATTCAGAACTTTATTACTTTAAACCCGGAAATTTAGGTTATCCAGTTTTCAAAACAAAATTTGCTACCCTTGGTGTTCAAGTTTGTTGGGATCAATGGTATCCTGAAGGGGCGCGCACCCTTGCCTTGCAAGGTGCTGACATCATCTTTTATCCAACAGCCATCGGTTGGCCTCGGGCTCAACGCAGTGAAGAAATTGGCCCCACAGAATATGATGCTTGGTTCACGATTCAGAGGGCCCACGCCATTGCGAATACAGTCTTTGTTGCTGCAACCAATCGCACGGGCACCGAAGATCATCTCAGTTTCTGGGGAGGATCTTTTGTGGCAGATCCTTTAGGAAGAGTCCTCACAAAAGCATCGCATGATACAGAGGAAATTTTGATTTGCGAATGTGATTTTTCAGAAATTGAAAAAGTGAGAAAGGATTGGCCTTTTCTCACTTGCCGCAGACCAGATTCCTATCAAATATGAGTTCATCTTCTTCCTATCATATGCCCCCCGAGTGGGCAGAGCACGAAGCCACTTGGCTCACTTGGCCCAAAGATCCTATCACATGGCCTAACCGTGTAGAGCAAGCTCGAGAAGCCTTTGCTTGCATGATCGAAGCACTCACACCCCATGAAAAAGTAAACTTATTGGTTGATGATCAAGAAAGTGAAGAGTCTGCCCGCAAGTTTTTGAAGGAAAAAGATATTCACTGGGAAAATTTATTTTTTCACCACATTCCCACTGTAGATTCTTGGATTCGAGATTATGGCCCTATCTTTGTAGAGAGCCCCAAAGGCCCAGCAATGCTCGATTTCATCTTTAATGCCTGGGGAAACAAATACGAAACTCTTAAAAAAGACGACCCTGCCCCACAAAAAATAGCGCCTTCCTTAAAAATTCCCATTATTGAACCTGGCATTGTTCTCGAAGGTGGATCCATCGACGTCAATGGAAAAGGAACACTACTTACTACTACCCAGTGCCTCTTGAATAGAAATCGTAATCCTCACCTTTATCAAAAAGAAATTGAAGAATATCTACATAAATACTTGGGAGCCAAAAATATTCTTTGGCTGGGTGATGGCATTGAAGGCGATGACACCGACGGTCATATCGATGATATTACCCGTTTTGTTTCTGAAGATACGATTGTGACTGCTATCGAAGAAGATCCTTCGGATGTAAATCACAAAGCTTTGCAGGAAAATTTCAAAAAACTCTCTTCGATGAAAGATCAAGATGGCAAAGCTTTTAAGATTTATACTTTGCCCATGCCAAGACGACTCGATCGAGATGATGGTGAAGGAAGACTCCCTGCTTCTTATGCCAACTTTTATATTGCGAACAAGGTAGTATTAGTTCCTGTTTACCAAGATAATCATGATAAAATTGCCCTTGAAACTCTCCAAAAGCTTTTCCCGCATCGGAAAATCATCCCCATTGTTTGCAATGATTTAATTTATGGCATGGGAGCGATTCATTGTCTTACTCAGCAGCAGCCGAAATTTTGCTAGGGGCGCCAGTGCCCTTACCAAGTTTTTTTCTTGATGCAATAGCTTGAAGTCGGCATAGTCTACTGATCTTAATTTACCCTTCGACAGGCTCAGGGCGAACGAATCTACTGAGACCGTTCGTGGTGAGGCTCTCGAACCACAAAAAGGATTTACTCATGCAATTTCGAAATAAATTTTTAATTCTTCCTCTCCTGTTGCTGGCTCTTGCTGCTTGCAAAAATAACAAGAATGTCATCCCCATCGGTGAATACGGCTCTCTCACGGGAGGCACTGCTACTTTTGGTCAATCCACTCATAAGGGAATCATGCTCGCCACCGATGAAATCAATGCTCAAGGTGGATTACTGGGCAAACAAGTCAAAATCATCACCGAAGACGATCAAAGCAAACCTGAAGAAGCCAAAACGGCTGTTATCAAACTTTTAAAACAAAACCAAGTTATTGCCTTACTCGGAGAAGTTGCCTCTTCTCGTAGTTTGGCAGCGGCTCCCGAAGCACAAAGAGCAAAAGTACCGATGATTTCTCCCGCTTCTACAAACCCTAAAGTTACCGAGGTGGGCGATTACATCTTCCGAGCTTGTTTCGTCGATACTTTTCAAGGTTCTTCGATGGCCAAGTTTGCTTACAACAACCTAAAACTTCGCAATGTAGCCATTCTCAAAGATATCAAAAATGATTATTCCGTGGGTCTTGCAGACTTTTTTGAAAAGACATTTAAAGAATTAGGTGGGAACATCGTTTCGGTAGAATCTTATTCAGAAGGCGACATTGAGTTTCGTGCACAACTCACCGCAATCAAAGCTAAGAATCCAGATGGAATTTACGTACCAGGGTATTATACCGAAGTGGGTTTGATTGCTCGTCAAGCTCGCGAATTAGGTCTAAAGGTTCCTCTTCTGGGTGGTGATGGCTGGGACTCTCCTAAAACCATTGAAATTGGTGGATCTGCGGTCGATGGCTCTTACTTTACCAATCATTATGCAGAAGATGATCCCAATCCAGTCATCCAAAGCTTTATTGAAAAATTTAAAAAGAAATATGGAATCGTCCCGGATGCCATGGCTGTATTAGGTTATGATGCTGCTAACATTTTATTTAACGCCATTAAGCTTGCTAACTCCGCGGAGCCCAGTAAAATTCGTGATATGATTGCTCAAACCAAAAATTTTCCAGGCGTTTCAGGCTCCATCACGATGGATAAAAACAGAAATGCTGAAAAAAGCATTGTAGTCCTTACAATTGAAAATGGAAAAATAAAATTTAAAGAAAAAATTAATCCATAATTATGGTTCGACAAGCTCACCACGAACGGTTTAGCCCAACAAACCGTTCATCCTGAGCCTGTCGAAGGATAAACCTGACTGAATTTCTCCAACAACTCATCAACGGACTTGCCTGGGGCTCTATTTACGCTCTCATTGCTTTGGGCTACACGATGGTCTACGGGGTTTTACGCCTCATCAATTTTGCTCATGGCGATGTTTATATGATCGGCGCGATGATGGGTTATTATGTCGCCAAGTTTGTCACCCATTCTGCTTCTAGCCTTGGTTTCGTGACTGTACTTCTAGCTGCGATGATTATTTGTGGTCTGCTGGGTTTTGTAATCGAAAAATTGGCCTACAAACCTTTACGAAATGCGCCCAAGCTCTCTGCTCTCATCACCGCTATTGGAGTGTCTCTTTTATTAGAATATGGTGGACAACTATTATTCGGTGCTGACCCCAAGTTTTTTCCTGAACTCATCCAAACTAAAGAAG
Source organism: uncultured Pseudomonadota bacterium (assembly GCA_964470915.1). Classification (GTDB taxonomy): domain Bacteria; phylum UBA10199; class UBA10199; order JADFYH01; family JADFYH01; genus CAYPXN01. The sequence continues at coordinate 143,843 of CAYYEM010000001.1, read as the reverse complement.
TTATAAAATTTCATGGTGTAGTGATCAACAACATTCAACTGATTATTTTTTCTGTAAGCCTCGCTCTGATGGCTCTCTTACGTTACATTGTAATGAACACCCAGGTTGGCAAAGCCATGCGAGCGGTTTCATTTTCTCATACCGCGAGTCAGTTTGTAGGCATTAATGTAGGCGTTATTATTAGCGTTACTTTTATTTTAGGCTCTTCTTTGGCAGGTGCTGCCGGAGTGCTCGTTGGACTTTCCAATCCAAAAATTGATCCACTGATGGGAATTATGCCAGGGCTCAAAGCCTTTGTAGCTGCTGTTTTGGGAGGGATTGGAAATATTCCAGGAGCCTTGATTGGTGGTATTCTGATGGGTGTCGCTGAAACCATGGTAGTGGGTTATATTTCTTCTACTTACCGTGATGCTCTAGCCTTTATTTTATTAATTATTATTTTACTCGTTAAACCTGCGGGGCTTTTGGGCAAAGCAGTCACTGAAAAAGTTTAACCATGACCAAACTCTTCAAAATTTTCGCTGCCATTCTCGTCCTTCTTGGAGCGAATTATTTATTCAACAATCAAATCAATGCCTATGTTACACAAATTGCTTGCTTGATCGGCATCAACATGGTGATGGCTTTGAGTTTGAATTTAATCAGCGGACAAACAGGGCAATTTTCTTTGGGACACGCAGGCTTCATGGCGATTGGCGCTTACACCTCTGCTGCTGTTACGGTGCTAGCTCAGCCTTTTCTTGTAAAACTCTTTTACCTTTTACCTTCTCCCTTTCCAGAAACTCTGATCTTCTTAATAGCACTTCTTGCAGGCGGACTCATGGCTGCCCTGGGAGGAATTCTTGTTGGCTTTCCCACACTTCGTTTACGAGGAGATTATTTGGCGATTGCCACTCTAGGTTTCGGTGAAATCGTCAGAGTGATCATTTTAAATATGGATGTCCTGGGTGGAGCCCGTGGCATGGGGGACATTCCTCAAGACGCCAACTTCTTTTGGATTTATTTTTTCGTACTGGTCACCCTTTTTACCATTTCAAATCTTATTTCTTCTCCTAAAGGCAAATCACTTCTTGCGATTCGTGAAGATGAAATTGCTGCTGAATCAGTAGGAATTAATATTTCAAAATATAAAATCATCTCTTTTACAATCGGTGCTTTTTTTGCTGGCATTGGGGGCGGACTCTTCGCTCATCTGAATACTTATTTAAATCCAAACTCCTTCACTTTCTTAAAATCGGTCGAGTTTATTGTCATGATTGTCTTAGGAGGCATGGGCTCCCTCACGGGCACCATACTAGCTGCAACCATTCTCACTATTTTACCCGAACTCTTGAGATCTGCCAGTGAATGGAGAATGGTCATTTATTCTTTGCTTTTAATTGTCATGATGATTTGGCGACCCCAAGGAATTTTGGGAAACTGGGAATGGAAATTTATTAGAAAGTAGGGGCAATTCATGAATTGCCCCTACAAAAAACCAATGACTCTTTTAGAAATCAAAAATTGCTCCGTCTCTTTTGGTGGCATCAAAGCACTCACTGCTTTTAATGCCGCCTTACATGAAGCGGAACTTTTAGGAATCATTGGACCCAATGGCGCTGGCAAAACCACTCTTTTCAATATTTTGACGGGCGTCTACAAACCCAGTGAAGGTTCGATTCTTTTTAAGGAAAAACCGATTCAAGGAAAAAAATTATACGAAATCAATCAACGCGGTATTGCTCGCACATTTCAAAACATACGTCTCTTTCAAAACCTGAGTGTTGCAGACAACGTCATTCTTGCTTATCATAATCAGATTAAAGCTTCCTTTCTTGCTTCCTCTCTTCATGTTCCCAGCATGCATCAGGAAGAAAAGGAACTGACCAAAAAAGCTTTTGATTTACTTGAAATATTTGGCTTACTTGATCAGAGGCTAGAACTCGCTAAAAATCTTCCCTATGGCGATCAACGTCGGCTTGAAATTGTAAGAGCTCTGGCAACTTCCCCTCGACTCTTACTTTTAGATGAGCCTGCTGCGGGCATGAACCCTACTGAAAAAAAGGAATTAATTTCTCTTATTAGACAAATTCAGAAAGATTTTAACTTAGCTATCATTCTGATCGAGCATGATATGAATGTTGTGATGAATTTATGTCCTCGAATCATCGTATTAAACTACGGTCACATGCTGGCGGAAGGAAACCCTGAACAAATTAAAAACAATCCAAAAGTCATTGAAGCTTATTTAGGAGTTCAAAAAAATAACATCTAAACTTTATTTATCACATTACTCTACACATTGAAATCGCTCATAAGCAGGTCAAATTCAAATCCGTAATACTCGCTCCATGAATAGTACCTAAGCAGGAAGTGAAGTTAACATCACAAGTAATTCCACTGGGGGCTGGATTATCAAACGTACAAGCTTTTCCAAAAGGAGAACCTGTAATTTCTATGGTAAAACTAGTATTTGTTACTAAATCAGAATATATATAAGTTGACGTAAGATCATCCACGCTCGGTGATGAACCAGACTTAGTAAATGTTAATTGATATTCCTCTAAAGGATCTAAACCAGTGACACTTCCGCTCAAAGTATAAACATCTTCGCAAACAAAATCTAAATTAACATTTGAACCATCGATCGTTCCATCACAAATACTTTCAGCTTGATTACAAGAAACATCTCCAGGCGGATTAAAATGACATAACTGCTCTGGAGGTGAAGCGCCCATAAAAGTGATTGTATAATCAGTTTGATCCACTAAAGAATCTGGAAAAGTATAAATGCCACTCATTGTGATTGGATCTAGGCTTCCACCGACTGAACTCGAAATATCTAACATACCCGGGCCATTAAAACCGGTTACTGTGATACCTAAAGAATAGCTATTAATCGAACAGATCATTTCTACCGTTACATCAGCTCCATTGATTACGATATCTGAACCACCACTTGTCACATTGCAGGTTTGAGAAGGGTTCGTCGGAGAAGAAACAATATCAAGAGTGTAAGTTCCATTTGGAAAAGCATTTGAAAAAGTTTGAATTCCAGCAGCTGCAAAATAAAGAACCCCTTCTCCTTCCAAACTTAGAGTTAATGGTGCACCTTCCGCGGCTATAGTTTCCATTGTTTGCACAACCACTGTTACTGTATAGGTTTCCTCTGACGTACAGGTCACCGATATATTAGAAACATCTCCACTCACAAGGCCTTCGCCATTTAATACCGTACAAGTTTGACCCTCAGGAGCTTGAAAAACTGTTATACTATAACTTTCACCAGCTATTAACTTATTAGTAAAAACAAAGCCCCCATTTTCACTTAATTCTAAAGCATCGTCTGCATCATTATCATTATTAAACAAAACAATACTTTCTCCATCATTTAAACCACTCAAAGTTCCTCCAATGTTATATTCTTGATCGTTGTTATTATCTTCATTATCTCCGTTTACTTGTCCTAAACAGCCTGCCCCTCCTAAATCAGAAGTCGCTCCCATCATCATGGGAGCTATGAAAAAAATGACGACAATTAGATATTGGCAAAAGGCCTTTTTCATTGAAAACCTCAAAAGAAGTAATTTTGTACCTAAGTAGATTTTACCTAAATTCAGAGTGTTTTACTATTATTATATTTGTAAGAAATGGCTGACATCGAAATGAGCTTTTTTAGACTTCAATTAACAATGTAAAAAATCTCAAAATGATTATTATGATCAAAAATATTCAGTTGTTTTTATCGATTGATCCTCAAGAGGCTTAAGGTTAAAGAATAGAAAGAAAATGTTACTCGAAATTAAAAATCTTCATGTTCATTATGGTGCCATCCACGCTTTGAAAGGCATTTCACTTGAAATAAATCCCGGTGAAATTGTCACGCTCATTGGATC
>CAYYEM010000001.1:133422-139868 GCA_964470915.1 uncultured Pseudomonadota bacterium | reverse complement strand
GCTCTTGAAACAGCTCAACGCGCTTATGTGCTGGAAACTGGAAAAATAACTCTCTCCGGAAACTCAAAAGAACTTTTGAATAATCCTGAAATCAAAAAAGCTTATTTGGGGCAGTAAATTCTAAGCTGTTATTTTTCGACGCAATGTCAGGAAAAAAAACACAACACCCAATATCGTGAAGTTGAAAAAATCTCCTAAATTCACTTTATTTGAATGAGATAAAGAACAACTGGAAGACTTACTCGAGACTTCGCTTACAGAATCGGAATTCCCAGTCGACTGGGAATCAGAAGGCCTGCCTGAGCCTCCGAACTCATCGGGAACATCGCTACCACGTCTATCACTTGTAGTCGAAGTAGCTGAAGATCCAGGTACTGCTGACCCTGTTCCAGTCGTGGTTCCTAAAGGCCTTTCAAGTCCTCTTCCTCTCAAAGAAATGGGCGGTAGTGGATTCCACGAATTGCTTTCGATATTTAAGGTTGCATTGAAATCACCAACAACATTTGGCCTAAACTCCACAAATACATCACAGAAATTGTTTGATGAAGCACCAGAACCTGATGGATAATTAACATGAGTGCAATTATGCTGTACAGACCAAGCAGATGAGCCTGAAATTTGAATTCGACTTACATGAAAGGAGCCGTTTCCATTATTTTCAATACGAATCGTTCTTATTGTGCTTCTGGTGGCAGCTACACTACCAAAATCGATGTTCGAATCAGTAATTCCACTCCTAAAAATGGCATCCGCTGTACGGAGAGTTAAATGCAGTGCTACATTTTTAGCCACTATCGCACTGGCGCCACGACCGGTGAATCTAAGATTGGCTTGCAATGGTTCTGGTCTACGAGAAGTGTAAGCTATTGGCAAATCGCGAATTTTAACGTTCACAGAACATTGGGCATGTGGATTCAGTTGATATTCTCCCTCTCTACTACAAGCTTCTAAGCCTCCACAATCTCCACTTCCTGTGAACGCAGCCGCTCCGGCCCCTTCTATCGAAACAGCATTTGCACCTATCGTTAAAGATTCAAGCCCGGAGTTCGTAAAAATCAAGCATTGAGGCAGGGATGAAACATCTCCTCTTTCAAAACGAAGCTCGGAAACATCGGAAGATAAAGCTGCAGATCCCTCAAAAATGACAGGAGAAAAAGATTCATGCAAGGGCCTCAAAGCACTTGGGTCTCCCAGTCCACGACCTGTTAAGTGATAAGCGGGAAATAAAACTCCTTCTCCGGTAACACTTAGATTTCCATTGATATCTAAAGTTCCATTAATAGGAATCAAATCAAAGCGGCTTGGATTGAAGCGAATGGTAATAGAGCATGTACTGTGGTAATATTTTAACCATTGCCCATTACAAGCTGTATTATCCGTTCTTTCTATGACAGAACCGCTTCCAGAATTGTATACGCTTGAAATAATAGTGAATTGACCAGGATCACTGGTAGACAAGGTATTGATTCGAACAGGCGCGGCTCCCATGTTTCTTACAGTAACAGTTCTTTCGCTAGAAGCACCGGAAGGTCTCCTCACACCAAAATCTTGACTTCTGGGGAAAAATGAGATCGCCCCCGGTGACGTCTCCGCTTCATAAGCCCCAATATCACAGCGTTCTCCTTGAGGGCGATTTACGCCTCTAGCATCCGTAGCAGGACAAACTTGAGTGGATGCATCTGAAAAAGTCACTCCATCGATGGCAGGACTTCCAGAGCGAAGAGCATGAGTGTGTAAAAGGCCTCCATTGTTGGCAAGCGGTTCAAGTAAGGGATTAACTCCTTGAGGATGATCGTGATTTCTTGGGTTGATAAATGTCGAACAAGTTCCATCGTCCGAAATATTATTTCCACTAGAGCTGATAGCCCCAAAACAATTAGATGCAGTGGCTGAAGCACCGAAAGTGTTGTGAGAGAGAATGGAGTTTTGAATGTACAGCATGCCACCATCGACTGCATTACTCGAGCCCGAAATACCGGGGACTCCATTACTGATCCCTCCACCACTGATATCAGCAAAATTATTTGCCAATGTCACATTCATGAGATGAGCCCGAGCCCCATTGGCGTTGAAAAGACCGCCGCCCTGGCCCACACTGTAATCCTCTCGATCTTCAAAAATTTGTGCTTTTTCTACGCGGTTTCCACTCACCGTCACATTATTTAAATAAAGCTGTGCGCCCAAATTATTGATGATGCCGGCCCCATAACGTTTTGCAGAATTATTGTTAATACTCACATGAGTCAGGTTAGCTTGAGCTCTGCTTCCCTGATTACAAAGCCCACCTCCTTGTGAACTTAAAGAGAAATGACAACCTAATCCGGCGCAACCGTCAGGATCCTGAATAAAAGGAGTAAAACGTTCGTGATATTGCTCTTCATATGAATATCCGGGAACATAATCAGTACCTACAATATCTAACAAAAGACCCAGGGTATAATTGTAGCCAATGGCGCTCTTTGTGATGACTACAGAACCTTCATTTGCAATGCCTGCCCCACAACCGAAAGTTTTGTTATTCATTAAAACACTGTTACTAAAGTTCAGAATAGCTCCTTCATGAACATAAATACCTCCCCCCTTATCAGCATTAACACCTGCCAAGTCTTGACTGGCTTCTCTAGGGTTAGTTGGAATTGGAAAGGCGTTAGTTGGAAAGCCCCCTTGAATCGTCACACCTGATAAAGAAACGTTCCCCGAAAAAATTTCAAAAACTCGATCAATTCCATTTGCATTAATTATAGTCTGATCAAATCCCTCACCAACAATGACGAGGGAATGACGAGATAAAGCTATATCAAAATCTCCAAAGTTTTCATCTAAACTAAATTCATAATTAGCACCTGGCCTAAGTGTTCTAGGCTGAATTTCAATCAAATATTCCCCTGCCGAAAGATGGATAACATTGTCTTGTCCATTGTTTGTACTCGCTCGAATAGCAGCTCTCAAAGAACAATTATCCGAAGGGCAAGTGGCATCGGCAGGATCATGAAAGCTTGTCACAGTGAAGTCTGCAGCAAATAACTTTTTAGGTGCGAGGCAAAACAAGAAACTAAAGACAAAAAAGAAAAACAAAAAAAAGCAAAGAGAGCTCTTCACATTTTGCATCATAAAAAACCTTTCACAATGGTGCCCCAGGATGAATCATTAAGATCGTCTTTGATGCGGACCAAAGATGCTATTCAATATTTATTTAGCAATTACTTTGCCAATGAACTTGTTTTAACAAATCTTAACAAGATTGATTTAAAGGAATGTCTGGAATGTATTAGATGTGTCAAAAGAATATCAAGAAAGGGTTAAAAAAAACCCTTTCAACCGATCTCCCATGCATAGCAAACCCAATCAAGAAAGCTTATTTGGGGCAGTAAGAAGCACATACAGCAGAAGGAATATTTAACGAATCTTCCTTTTCGTGAGCCACAACAGCAGCATTCCTCCATAAATCCACAGATTTGAAAGATGGAAAGGAGCAAATTCATTGAGCCCACATCCTCCTGCAATACCGGTCGCTATTGCGCTACCAGAGCTTGTCGTAGAAATCGTACTACCTCCATTGGAAACACTCACAGAAAGGGTAAGCGTGCCAACCTCTGCAGCTTGAGTTGTCACTTGAAAAGTTACGGAAGCTCCGGGCTCGAGACTTGACAAACTACATGCAAGGGGATCTGTGTCACTGCATGAAACTGAAATAATCGTTTGGTTCTCTCCCATGATTTCGGCTGTAAGATCTCCAGTGAAAGCATTGCTGGCATTGGTAAGAGTCACCGTCCAAGACAAATCATCTCCTACTCCTACAGAAGAAGCATCAGATGTGATGGTGATGCTCAATCCGTAAATGGCAAACTGTAAAGCTCCCAAATCGGGGGGAGTGTCTATGAGAACTAACCCCGTATAATCATAAGAAGGAAGATTCGGCGCATCTGAGTCTCCCTGTTGAATCACCGGAGAAGTTGATTGAAGCGAATAATAGTTCACGAGATCCCCCGTTCCCACAAAGAGAGGGTCAGTGTTATAGAGATTCGCAGAAGCGTTTGTGTTGGCCAAGCCCGAGAAGTCGCTTCCGCTATTGCAAGTTGCCGGAGTGCCATCTACACACACAGTAGTAAGATCATTATTATAGAGGTTCATTCCGGTCCAAATAGGGGAATAAACAAACAGATCTGCTTCTTGAGGATAGGCACTTTCATTCTCCCAAAAAAGATTATTGTATACATTAAAGACGATCGCTGCATTTGTCGGACTCAGAAAGAGCCCGCCCGCAAAAGAATTACTGATATTATTTGCAAAAGTATTATTGGTGATGTTTATAGCTTGATCCGTAGAAGAACCAATGCCAAAAGCGCCGACAGATGAGCTGGAGCTCACGCCAAAATTATCGACAAAAACATTATTGGTGATAACGGCAGGCGAGCTTAAATAAGCAAAAGCCAACGAACCTCCGCCAAAATCGGTACCGCTATTCCCCGAAATAAGATTCGCATTCATGGTAAAGGTAGTGGGCTGCCCTGTATTGACGGTTTGTACTTGAAAAGCACCTCCGAGGAGATTGGGGTTATTTTGGATGGTGTTATTCGAAAAAACAATATCCCCCAAATAGATGATAAGGTTGATGGCTCCCCCTTCCGTGAATCCGGTGTTTCCTGTAACGATGTTGTTTTGAAATGTCATTCCGCCGCCGCCTTCGCTATGCGCTGAGACTGCTCCGGTATTGGTGGCATTATTAAATGAGAAAGTATTCCCCAAGGCTGCCGTGGCTCCTCCAATAACAATAGGAGATTCTGTACCACCTTGGTTTTGAAAATAAGCACCTCCACCGGTATCCAGGGAATTATTATATTGCAGCGTGTTTCCCTGAAAAGTCGTCGGACTGTCGGCTCCTAAATTATGAATCCAAACTCCTCCGCCATTTCCATCAGCGTGGTTTTGATTGAAGAGGTTATTTGTCACCTCTACCGGAATGGTAGCTCCAGTCTCGATGTGCAATCCCCCTCCCCTTGTACCAGTGGAATTACCATCAAAAGTACTCTGATGAATCGTAATGGCTCCATCCAAATCGGCATCGGGATTTTCAATCCAAACCCCCGAATCATGGTTATTTAAGAAGCTGCAGTTGGAGATGGAGACGTTAAAGGATGAACCGCTTGCATCGTTCGAAAAACGGAGACCTGAACCGGAACTGTCTTGAACGGTGATTCCACTGACTGTTACAGTTCCGCTAAAGGTAAAATTCATTGCATTATCTGCTGTCGCAGTCACAAAAGTAGAATCCGCTCCGGCTCCCGAGAGAGTGAGCGAATGGTTGCTTGCAGTATAGGTGAATGCACTCGAGGAAGAATAAGTTCCCGCGGCGAGATTGATCGTATTATCATCTCCATTTGAAGATGCGGCAGAAAGCGCCTGATTCAGGGTGCAAGGGCTATCGGAGCTACAGGCTGTTCCAGCACCTGAAGAGGAGACATAAAGTGTGGTGGCCGAAAAAACATTCTGACAAATAGAAAGTACGCAAACACAAAAACACAGGGACAAAAAACGTCTCATCATTCCTCCCACTCTTAAGTATTGATTTTCAATTTAAAACTAACATAAACTCAAACATTCCATAAATATAAAATTTATTGCTCCACTCAATTTAAAAAATATATGCACGCACTTCCCATCATTATTGGAACTCTCTGTATTTTTGCGATTGCTTATCGCTACTATTCCGCTTTCATCGCCACGAAAGTTTTAGTACTCGATAATGCTCGCGAGACACCCGCTCACACTTATTATGATGGTCAAAATTATTATCCGACGAACAAATGGATTCTCTTCGGACACCACTTCGCTGCTATCACAGGTGCAGGGCCTCTCATCGGCCCCGTGCTTGCCGCTCAATTTGGTTTTTTACCCGGACTCCTTTGGTTGGTCATTGGTGTGGTCATTGGTGGTGCCGTTCATGACTTCATCATTCTCACCGCTTCGATTCGACACAAGGGAAGATCTCTCGCGCAAATGGCGCAAGAAGAATTGGGTACTTTTCCTGGCATCATCGCTTCACTGGCCATTCTGTTTATTATCGTAATTGCCCTATCAGGCTTGGGACTTGCCGTGGTGAACGCTCTTGCAGAAAGTTCTTGGGGAACTTTCACCATCGGCTGCACGATTCCCATCGCTCTTTTCATGGGCCTTTACATGTATAAATTTAGAAAAGGGAAAATCAAGGAAGCTTCGGCTATTGGCGTCACCCTGCTCATCGCGGCCGTCATCTTTGGGAAATATATTCCGGATAGTTCATTGGCTCCATACTTTGCACTTTCTAAAAATGGAATCACTCTTTCGATTGCCATTTACGGATTTATTGCCAGTGTTCTGCCCGTTTGGATGCTACTCTGCCCTCGTGATTATCTTTCTTCTTACATGAAAATCGGCACCATTGCTTTTTTGGCGATTGCTCTCATCAT
>CAYYEM010000001.1:124047-133322 GCA_964470915.1 uncultured Pseudomonadota bacterium | reverse complement strand
CAACAACTGGGTTTAAGCACAGTAAATCTTGCAGAGCTTTCGCGTGAAGTTGGAGAAGAAGTGGCGGGACGACCTGGCGGTGCGGTTTCTCTCGCTGTAGGTATGGCGCAAATTTTTTCATCGATCCCAGGCATGGGACATCTCATGAGTTATTGGTATCACTTTGCCATCATGTTTGAAGCTTTGTTTATACTTACAACTATCGATACCGGCACACGTATTGGCCGTTTTCTAATTCAAGAGTTTGGTGGAAAATTTCACCCAAAATTTGGGGAACCAGATTGGCTGCCCGGCACACTCATTTCATCAGTGCTGATCGTTGGCGCATGGTCTTACTTCATTTTTACTGGAAGCATCTCCACTATTTGGCCCATGTTTGGAATTTCGAATCAACTTCTCGCTGCCGTTGCGCTCTGTGTAGGAACAGTTTGGCTAATTCGTATTGGAAAGAAAAAGCATATTTGGGTCACAATCACACCTCTGATTTTTGTGGCAAGCACCACTTTAATTGCGGGTTGGCAAAGCATCACAGACATTTTTTATCCTCTCACTTATAAAAATGGAGGAGCAAAAGCATTTCAAGGATGGATAGACATCAGCCTCACTTCTGTGATTATGGTGATGGCCGTATTGATTATGGGGTATACGGTGAAAAAAGTGAGGAGTAAGAGGTGAGAAGTGAGGGGTCAAGATAATAGGCAAAAGGAAGAAGGGAATCGAATATGAAAAAAATATTTTTACTTACAATTTTAACTATCAGTTTTATCGGATTAAATAGTTTTGCGGAAGATAAGGGAAAATACGAAGGCAACATGCCTGACATTCATTGCAAAATGAAATTTTCACTTTCTGGTTGGTCCGCTATTGTCAAGAGAGCCAAAGGAGCAGGCAGAGTCACTTGCGATAATGGTCAATCTAGAGCTGTTAAAATCAGTGTTTGGGGCGGTGGGGCCACTTTTGGAAAATCAAAAATCACAAATGGCTCTGGCACTTTTTCTGGGGTTAAAAACATGAAGGATGTTTTTGGTTCCTACGCCACTTCCGAAGCGCATGGAGGGGTTGTTTCCTCTGGCACAGCACAAGCACTTACTAAAGGCCCTGTTTCTCTTGCCCTCAGTGGCACAGGCAAAGGCTTTGATATCGGCATTGATTTTGGAAGATTTAAGATTAGTCCTTCAAAGTAGTTTTTAATTCAACTTCACACTCACCGTTTTGGATACACCGGGCTCTTGCATCGTGATGCCGTAAAGCACGTCGGCAAGTTCCATCGTACGTTTGGAGTGGGTAATCAGAATAAATTGAGATCGATCGACCATCGAGCGAACCAAATCATTAAAACGATCGATATTGGCATCATCAAGAGGAGCATCCACTTCGTCAAGAATACAGAAGGGTGAAGGCTTGATGAGAAAAATTGAAAAAATTAAACAAACTGCAGTCAGGGCTCTTTCACCCCCCGAGAGAAGACTAATCGACTGAAGCTTTTTACCCGGAGGTTGAGCGATAATTTCCAAACCTGTTTCCAGAATATTTTCTTCATCCGTGAGTACAAGCTTTGCGCGTCCACCCTGGAAAAGTTTGGGAAACAATTCTTGAAATTTTTGATCCACCGCCACAAAGGTTTCCTGAAACCGCTTGCGGGTGGCACGATTAATTTTCTGAATCACGCGATTCAAAGACTCTAAAGAAGTTTTTAAATCTTCAGACTGGGCATTCAAGAAATCATGACGCTTCTTCAATTCCTCATACTCGTGAATGGCGCCCACATTCACTTCACCAAGCTTGGAAAGTTTATCTTTTAATTCTGCCAGTCTGGTTTCTTGCTCCGGACGATTTTCAACAATTTGATCTTGATACTCCGTGGCAATCATCGAAATTTCAGTATGATAACGTTCAAAAATTTGTTCTCGTAATACCTGCAAACGCCCGCGAACTTCGGTCATTTTTACAACCCAAGTATTCAATTCGGTTTTAAGTTCATCATGCTTTTTTCGAAATTCACGAACAGAAAGTTCTTTTTCTCTCACTTGAGATTGATGAATCTCAAAAGTTTCTTTCAGAGCGACACTCCGTGATTGCAAAGCATCGACTTCCACGATGAGATTGCGCAAAGCTTCTTCAGAAGCCGCAATATCTTTGCGTAATTGTCCACTTTCTTGATTACCTATTGTAATCAAGCGCAAACACTCTTCATGACGTATCGCTGATGCACTTTTCAAATCAAGCAAACGCTTTACTTCACGTTCAATCAGCGATTTTTTTTCATGAATGGTTTCAAAACTCATTTTACGTTTGGTAAGCTCTTCTTTGATGATATCCAATTGAATTTGATTACTGGAAAGATCTTGTTTTAATTGAGACAATCGTTCTTCTTTTTCTTGCTTCTCGATTTGCCAAGCGCCTGATTTTAGTAACCAGTCATTGGATTCGCGTTCCATTTCTTGCTCCTCTCCCATCCAGGCCGCAATCTCTATCGATAAAGCATCGCGACGGGAGAGCAAACGATCAGACTCTGCCTTCAAGTGGCTTAAATCTTTTTCATAATTCAATATTTTAAGCTCTTCACCATGAGAATCTTTCTTTAAATTCTCGAGTGAAGCATTCAAAGTTTGCAAACGGGCTTCACACTTTTTAACTTCTTCATCTTGCCAGCGAAGCTTTCCTTCAAGTGTTTTCACTTGATCTATTAATTCCCGAATTTCTCTTTTCTTCTCAAGTAGGGTAGCACTTTTATCTTCAAGACTTCCTCCCGACACCACTCCATAAGGATCCACCACTTCTCCATCGAGAGTCACCAAAGTTTTTTTATGCCCATTACTATTCCAAATTTGCAATGCACGCCCAAGAGATTCAACCAACCATACATCTCTAAATAGATAATCTCCCACTGGCCTATATTCTTCCCTGAGCTGCACAAAATCTTTCAAAGGCCCCATCACTCCTGAGCTACCTGCAGCTGGAAAAGCTTCTTCTGAACCAGAATCATAATCTCTCAAACCCACAGGAACAAAAGAAGAACGCCCTGCAGATTCTGTCTTTAAATATTCTACCGCTTGCAAGCCAGCTTCCTGGCTTTTCACCACCACATATTGTAATTTCTCACCTAAAGCGGCGCCTACGGCTGACTGGTAGCGTGGTTCAGTTTCAATCACATCCGCGACCGTGCCATAAACATCATGAAACTCCGCTTGAGAACTTTTTCTCAGCATGACTTTGCGGACGCCTTCATGATATCCTTCAAAACTTTTTTGGATTTCTTCCAAAGAATGCAGACGAGACTTTTTGAATGACAAATCTTCTTTCAAGCGGGACCACTCACTCTTCATTTTTTCATGCTCTTCTTTTTCGCGTAACAAAGCATGATGCACTTGATCAGATTGAAGAGAGATATCCAATTTAAATTGATTAAAATCATTGAGCGAGCCTTCAAATTCACGTCGACGACTCACTAAATGTGAAAGTTGTTTATCAATCTCTTCAATTTCACCCTGATTTTTTCCAATTCTTCCTTTTAAATCTACTTTTTGCCGACTCAATAGCTCTTGTTTTAAATTTGATTCTGAAATTGACTGCAACAACTGCATTAATTCTTGCTGAAGAACTTCCGCTTCTCGCTCAGCATCACGCTGTTTTTCTTCTTCTTGATTCACTTTTTGTTGATGAGCGAAAAGATCTTCTTCTGATTGAGCGACTAACAGGTCGATTTTCACCTGCTCTTGATTCATGCTATCCAAATCAACATCAATCACATGAAGCCGCTCTTTAATTTCTTCAATTTCATTTAAAGAATTAGTTTCTTGCTCCAACAAGCGCTGAATTTCTTTGCTCTTAAACTGAACAGCTTGCTGGTGCAGACTAATCGCATTATTTTTTTCGTAGAGTTTTTCCTGAACATCAGACAATTCTTGTTCTTCCTCAGTGAGAACCAATTTAATAGTTTCAAGTTCAGTATCGAGTTGAGACAAACTCACAGCGCAAGAAGTTTCCTGTTCACCCAATTCTGAGATTTTTTTCTCACCTTCGTTAAAATTTTGATTCAAGCGCAAATAGTCATGTGACGATAACAAAAGCTCAATCCTGCGAGCCTCTTCACGAAGTTCTCGATATTTTTCTGCCTTCTTTGCTTGACGATCGAGAGAATTAATTTGTCGAGAAAGCTCACCCAAAACATCTTCAAGGCGAGTTAAGTTTCCTTGCGTCGCCTCCATTTTACGAAGTGCTGCTTCTTTACGGGCCTTGAACTTTGAAATCCCAGCGGCTTCTTCAATAATGCGACGGCGTTCTTCAGGTTTTGAAAGAATCACCTGACCAATTTGGCCCTGTTCTACAATAGAATAAGCTTTGGTTCCTACTCCCGTTCCCAAAAAAACATCATAAATATCGCGCAAACGACACACTGCTTTATTAATCAGATACTCGCTCTCTCCTGATCGATATAAGCGACGTGTAATTGAAATTTCTGAAAACTGGGAATAAGTGTTAGGACCTCTTCCATCTTCATTGGAAAGAATGAGATTTACTTCCGCCATGGCTGCCGAGGCACGAGCTTCCGAACCCGAAAAAATCACATCTTGCATTTCGCGGCCACGCAAATGTTTGGCGCTCATTTCGCCCATCACCCAGCGAATCGCATCGACAATATTCGACTTCCCACAACCATTAGGTCCAACGATGCCCGTCACACCTTGTTGAAAATCGACGACGGTTCGGTCTGCAAAAGACTTGAACCCTTGAATTTCTAATTTTTTAAGCTTCAATTATCCTAACCCTTTGAAAATGAAGGAATGTTTACTCTCGCTCTCTGAGTAAATTATAGTTAGTAAGTAACATAATTTTTTATCTAGAGTAAAGATAGAAAATACTATCGCTAGTAGGTTTTTTATGACGCAGCACAGGATATGGGGGATTTTTATCTTCTCGGCACCAGCACGACTCCATTCGCCACTGAAGTCACTCCAAACACTTCTTTTTCATAAGCCCCGATTTTGGCATAGAGTTGAGTAGAGCCACCTCCATCAAAATTGAGGGCTTCTTTGACCTGAAATTCTTTGAGAAGAGTATACGCAAGGTCTGCCGCATCTACCGCGCACATATCTGTCACTCCCAGAATCAGTTGATTATCTGCAGTAATCCCAATGAAGGTTTTTTGAGAATCATTTTTCTTGAGTGGCATGACTTGACCATCATCAACCAAACGAGGTCCTACCTGAATCGCAATTTCAGTACTGGATTTGGGCTGAAAATCATTCGGCTTATCCACTCGAGCACCCGAATATTTATCATATGAAAAAATACCCCACCAAGAAACGGGTCGCAGTGGATTTACCACATTTCCATCCTTCACCAGTAAACCCATCGATTTATATTGAGAGTCAAAAAAACCTGCATTGACTGCCAATAGACCTCCCATTTTATTCAGCATTTCTTTGGCAGAAATTTTAGACTGATTATAATCCGTCGCTTGTATCAGCTGGAGTTTGTATTGTTTGGGATCTATTTTAAAAACTTCGAGAGCAAAAGAATTTCCCATCGAGTCTTTTCCTGACCAAGTCGTTTGTTGCAAACCCGGCAAAAGAGGTTTCCACAAAACCGCAGACTTGACCTGCAATGGAAAAAAACAAACAAAAGCTAATATCAATAATTGTCTAACGATCAATAAAAACATGCGCAGCTCCCTGCCACAACACATATTCCGTCGTTGAACCCAATAAAAGCTCTACAATTCCCATATGTCCATGAGCTCCCAAAATAATTAAATCATGCCCATGACGTTTCGCATAATCAGGAACTTCGTGTCGAGGCGTTCCTTGTACACATTCATATTTTACCACCAAAGAATAAGCATCAAGATAGGATTTTGCCTCTTTCAAAATCTCTTTACCTTCTTCGGCACTTGCATTCACATTCAATACTGTCAGGGGAAGTTTCAGCTCAGAAATTAATCGAACCGAAGAAATCATGGCTTCACGTGAAGCTTCGGTGCCATCGTAAGCTAATAAAGGAGAACGGAGTGGTTGAAAGTCATGGGTAAGAACAAAAAGAGGTGATTTTGTTTTTCTCACCACCCGATCAGCCGTAGAACCTAGAAGATCTTTATCTAATTTATAATTTAAACCCCGCCTCCCCAAAAGAGTTAAATCATGGGTTTGAGCTTTATCTGTAATCACTTGATGAATAATCCCTTCTTCCAAATAAGTTTGGCAGGGAATTTTAGTTTCTTCACACTTCAGCTTAAACAACTCTAAAATACTTTTACCCCTTTCCTGAAGAATTTTACGATTCTCCTCCATAAAATTCATCTGGGGAATCAAAGCCAAAGCCCCTGAAATATCGTAAAGAAGAGGCCCTTCTAAGGCAATCAAATCCAATACATGTAAACCATGCAGATTTGCTTTAAGATGTTCCGCAAACCATAAAGCAGCATCCGTCACAATTTTATCCTGAGGTGAACCATCCAAGCAGACTAAAATAGTTTTAAACATATCTATTCCCTCTATGAGTAAAGTTTAAATTTCACACAACTCTCCTATTGAGCTGTCGAAGAGATTTGAGTAATATCTTTTTTGAGGATATCCCAAAAAAGGAAGAAGACGTACAATGAAATTTTTTGAAAAAATTCGAAATTTTAAACTTTATATCAATGGGATGAGAAGTCGTGACGACAAACTTCAAGTTCCTACCAATCCTTTTAGCGGTAGAGTGATTGGCCGTGTTTTTCTAGTTCCTCAGGAATCTCTGATCTTCGATGAGCTCACCCCCACCGAAGAAAGCACTCCACTTATTTCCTACTAAAGTCGACTACTCCACTCTGACAAATTCTTGTTCATCTTTAAAAGTAGCGTTTCCTTTCACCACTATTTCTTCCCCTTCTTTTAAACCACTTTTTACTTCTACTTTACCTTCTGTTTTAGCCCCTAACTCTACTTCTTTTCGATCTGCTAATTGGCCATTCAACACATACACATAAACTTTTCCATTTTGAGTTAACGTAGCTCCTTCAGGAATCAAAAGTGCTTTACGAATCCCACTTTGAGGCATAATAGCTAAACCTTGCATACCAGCCCTTATTTTAAGCTGGGTATTAGGCACTGAAATTCGGATTTCATAATTTTTACTTTGAGCATCTGCCTCCGCTGCAATATAAGTTACTTCCCCACTCAATGTAACATCCGGCATTTCATCAATTTTAACATCCATTTTCTCGCCTTTTTGAATATTTCCGACGACTTTTTTATCGACAAAAACAGAAAGCAAAATTGGATCAATTCTCACAATTTGAAACAAAACTTCACCGAAGGTCACAGAACTGCCTTCAGTAATATTTTTCTTTGAAATCATTCCGGAGATGCCGGCCATAATATTGGCTGACTCAATTTTCTTTTCAGTAAGCGCGATTTCTGCCTTGATACGATCGAGAGTCACTTCATTAGCACGATGTACAGCATCTCCATTCTCAGGAGGAGCACTTGCGTCTGGAACATTCGCAGCACTCGGGGGTTCATCTCCCACTTGATCAGGAGAAGGGGCTGGGTTTTCAGGATTATTGTCAGGATTTTGATCCGGATTTTCAGGATTTTCTCCCGGGCGTCCTCCCAAAGGTTTTTTGGCAGCGTCTCTGAGCGCCGTATTTTTTGTTGAAAGACCCGCCTCAATTTTAGCTTCTTGTTCCTTGAGTTCTAACTTTTCCTTTTCAAGCAAAAGCTGCAATGCTTCGGGATTAATACTGACCAAAGGATCTCCCAAGTTCACCATTTGCCCTTCACTCACTGGGGAGGAAATGACTTTTCCTTCCGTTTCAGCTTTTACATCTAATTTATCATAAGGAATAAAATTGCCTTTCACTTCTATAATGTCAGGCACTTCTTCTTTGGCAACTTTTTGAATGGAAACAGGATAAATTTTATCGTTGGCCCCAGGACCTTTTTTTTTGGATTTAGAGGAACATGCAACACTGCACGACAAGGCTAGAATGCCAAAAAAAAGCAGGACTTTTTGAAAAACAGAAAAAGAACGACCTTGACTCATAATATAAAAACCCTCCACCCAAAATTTTAGAAGAAATGGCACCCAGTATAATGAGGCTTTTTGCTTAAAGCA
Source organism: uncultured Pseudomonadota bacterium (assembly GCA_964470915.1). Lineage (GTDB taxonomy): Bacteria > UBA10199 > UBA10199 > JADFYH01 > JADFYH01 > CAYPXN01. The sequence continues at coordinate 125,225 of CAYYEM010000001.1, read as the reverse complement.
AAAAAAATCTTTTATAATTCCGAGGAAAAACCAGGCTTTTGTCTTGACCCTTCCTTTTCCTCAATGTTAGCAGGGCAACTTCTAAATGTTGTCTAGGGTTCGACAAGCTCACCACGAACGGTTGTGTCATAAAGTCTTTAAAGTACCCCGTTCATCCTGAGCCTGTTGAAGGATTCATTCATGGAAAAATTAGTCAGCTTAGCCAAACGAAGAGGTTTTGTCTTCCAATCCAGCGAAATATACGGGGGAATTAACGGCTTTTGGGATTATGGCCCTTTGGGAGTAGAACTTCGAAATAACATTAAACAATTCTGGTGGAAAAAAATTGTTCAACTTCGAGACGATGTCGTGGGAGTCGATACCTCTATTATATGTCATCCCAAAACTTGGGAAGCTTCTGGACATTTAGCCAATTTTTCAGATCCCATGGTTGATTGCAAAGTTTGCAAAGGACGCTTTCGAGCTGATCAAATTGAAGCCATTCCCTGTAATAAAAAACCTTCTCTTACTGTTAAACAATGTGCGGTCGACAAAAAAGGAGAAGGAGAACTCACGGAAATCAGGCAATTCAACCTTATGTTTCAAACTTATGTGGGTGCTGTAAAAGATGATTCTGCAGTGGCTTATCTAAGACCTGAAACTTGCCAGTCTATCTTCACGAATTTTAAAAATATTCAAACGGTATCACGTCAAAAAATTCCTTTTGGAATTGCGCAAATCGGAAAAAGTTTTCGAAATGAAATCACTCCTCGTAACTTCATTTTCCGTTCACGAGAATTTGAGCAGATGGAAATGGAATTCTTCATTCATCCAGATGAAAAAGTGGGCGAAGAGTGGTATCAACATTGGGTGGAAGCTCGCAAACAATGGTTTTTAGACTTGGGTATTAAAAAAGACAAACTTCGCTTGCGCGAACACGCCAAAGATGAACTTGCTCATTATGCTAAAGGCTGTACGGACGTGGAATACGAATTTCCTTTTGGCTGGTCCGAACTTGAAGGTATTGCCAATCGATCTAATTATGATTTAAGCCAACATATTAAGGTTTCTGGCAAAGACATGAGTTATTTCGATGACGAGAAAAAAGAAAAATATGTCCCCGCTGTAATAGAAACTTCTTTGGGTGTCGATCGTACTTTCTTAACTGTTTTTGCAGATGCTTATACTGAAGAAAAGGT
>CAYYEM010000001.1:101314-123947 GCA_964470915.1 uncultured Pseudomonadota bacterium | reverse complement strand
GGAGAAGAGGATCGCCTTGTCATGAAATTTGCCCCTCACATTGCTCCCTACAAGGCCGCCATTTTTCCTTTATCCAAAAAATTGGCGGAACCAGCCAAAAAACTGGAATTAGAATTGCGAAATTATTTTAAAACTGATTTTGATGAAGCTGGCAGTATTGGAAAGCGCTATCGTCGTCATGACGAAATTGGCACCCCTTATTGCATTACTTACGATTTTGAATCTGAAAACGATCAATGCGTAACGCTTCGCGAACGCGACAGCATGAAACAAGAACGCATTGCAATGAGCCAAGTAAAAAACTATTTACAGGATCGCTTGAATTTATAATGAAGAACCCTCACCTCTCAAACCAGGGAGGTGAAGGGAGGACGACTCTATGACAAAAAAATACGTTTATTTTTTCGGAGCGGGAATCGCCGAAGGTAAAGCCAATATGAAAGATCTGCTCGGTGGCAAAGGTGCTAACCTGGCAGAAATGAACTTATTGGGAATTCCTGTTCCTCCCGGCTTCACCATCACGACCGAAGTTTGCACCTATTACTATCAAAACAAAAATACTTACCCTCCTGAACTCGAAAACCAAATCAAAGAAAATTTGAAAAAAGTAGAAGAATTAATGGGCCGACGTTTTGGAGATGCTCAAAATCCTTTACTTGTTTCTGTTCGATCTGGGGCACGTGCCAGCATGCCAGGCATGATGGATACTATTTTAAACTTAGGTCTCACCGATCAAACGATTCAAGGTATTATTAAAGATTCTGGAGACGAACGATTTGCTTATGATAGTTATCGCCGTTTTATCCAAATGTATTCGGATGTCGTATTAGGAGTTCCACGCATCAAGTTTGAACACCTACTCGAAGCCCGCAAACATGAGAAAAAAGCCCATCTCGATACAGAACTCAGTGCAAACGATTGGAAAGAACTCGTCGGACAATTCAAACAACTCGTTGAACAAGAATTGGGAAAACCTTTTCCCAATGATCCTTGGGAACAACTTCATGGAGCCATTGGAGCTGTTTTTAAATCCTGGATGAATAAGCGAGCGATTGAATACCGTCGCATCAATAGCATTCCTCAAGAATGGGGAACTGCGGTGAGCGTTCAATCGATGGTATTTGGCAACATGGGTAACGATTGCGCTACAGGGGTTGCCTTTACTCGTGATCCTTCTACGGGTGAAAAACTTTTCTTTGGCGAATTTTTAGTAAATGCCCAAGGAGAAGATGTAGTAGCGGGAATTCGCACTCCTCAACCGATCAATCTCGAAGGAAAAAAACGTGGAGGCGGCACTTTGCCATCCATGGAAGAAGTATTGCCCACTTGTTATAAAACCCTTGTCGACATTTATCAAAAACTCGAAAAACATTATCGAGATATGCAAGATATTGAGTTCACCATCGAACGTGGCAAAGTTTGGATGTTGCAAACTCGTAATGCTAAACGTACGGCGAAAGCTGCGGTCAAAGTTGCTGTCGATATGGTCAGTGAAAAACTGATTAGTGAACCCGAAGCGATTTTGCGTATTGATCCAGCTCAACTCGATCAACTTTTGCATCCCACCCTTGATCCAAAGGCTAAAAAAGAAGTTTTAGGAAAAGGTCTCCCTGCTTCACCAGGTGCAGCGACGGGTCGTGTAGTTTTTTCTGCTGAAGATGCCGATAAATTATCCAAAAAAGGTGAGAAAGTAATTCTAGTCCGTGTTGAAACTTCTCCTGAAGATATTCATGGAATGAATGTCGCTCAGGGAATTCTCACCGCTCGAGGAGGCATGACCTCCCATGCTGCAGTGGTCGCACGTGGAATGGGAAAATGCTGTGTCACTGGTTGTGCGGCTCTCCATATTGATTACGACAAAAACCAATTCACTATTTCTGGCAAAGTTGTAAAGGAAAGCGACTGGATTACATTGGATGGTTCAAGTGGTGAAATTATTTTAGGACAAGTTCCCACAATCACACCTGCTCTTTCAGGAGATTTTGCAACTTTAATGGGCTGGGTAGATAAAGCGCGCAAACTTCGAGTACGAACCAATGCCGATACTCCTAATGATGCTAAAGTAGCTCGTCAGTTTGGTGCTGAAGGAATCGGACTTTGCCGCACAGAGCATATGTTCTTTGACTCAGAACGCATCGAAGCCGTTCGTGAAATGATTTTATCTGAAGATCGTGAAGGTCGTGAAAAAGCCCTCAAAAAAATATTACCCATGCAAAAAAGTGACTTCAAAGGTATTTTCCGTGAAATGAAAGACTTGCCAGTCACGATACGCTTACTGGATCCCCCACTCCATGAGTTTTTACCTCACACTGAAGAGGAAATTTTGGGTCTTTCCAAAAGCATGGGAGTCGGCATTGAAAAGCTTAAAAACAAGCTTGATAGCCTGAAAGAATTTAACCCGATGTTAGGTCATCGAGGTTGCAGACTTGGGATCACTTACCCAGAAATTTATAAAATGCAGGTCCGAGCGATTATGGAAGCTGCTTGTGAACTCGCCAAAGAAGAAAATTTCAAAATCATTCCTGAAATCATGATCCCGCTGGTATCGGATGCCAGAGAACTTGGAATTTTACGGGCTGAAACTGAAAAAGTTTGTGAAGACGTGATGAAAGAAAAAGGCGTACAGTTACAATATCTCGTAGGCACCATGATTGAACTTCCACGTGCTGCACTCACAGCCGACCGCGTCGCAGAATTTGCCGATTTCTTTTCATTTGGCACCAACGATCTCACTCAAACCACTTATGGTTTGTCACGTGATGATGCTGGAAAATTTTTACCGGTTTATGTTGAAAGAAAAATTTATGCAGACGATCCTTTCGTTGTTTTAGATCAAGAAGGAGTTGGACGCTTAATTAAAATGGCAACTGAACTGGGAAGAAAAACAAAGCCCAAATTAAAAACGGGAATTTGTGGAGAACATGGTGGAAATCCACCTTCAGTAGAATTTTGTCATCAAAATGGTTTGGAATATGTAAGTTGTTCTCCTTTTAGAGTGCCGATTGCTAGACTGGCAGCTGCACAAGCCGCTTTGAAAGATCAGGGAGTTAAAGGCTCATCGACGGTTTAAAAAACGTTCGTATGTTGCTTCATTTATCTATGTATAAAAGAATTTATATTTTTTTCTTCCTGCTATTTTTGTCCGCTTGTGCAGGACCTGGTATTTTCCCGAACATTCCTCTAAGCACTACGAGCCCTGTTTTAGCCCAACCTATTTTCATGACCATCGATGAAACACGAAATCGTGGCTATCTCATCAACTCCAATAATGCTGTTAATTATGGCGATGCCTCTCTGATGGTCTTAGATCTGACCAACCCCACAGCACCTCAAGTGCTGAATGTAATTTCTATCTTAAATTTCTCAGGGCAAGCTTATCTCGATAACACTAACCAACTCTTGTACATCACCAATCGATTGAGTGCGAACATAGAAGATAATATCGATCAAATTCTACAAGTGAATGTAAATGAAAGCTCTTCCAGTTATTTAAGTATCACCCAATATGCTACCGATGGTAATCCCTTCGGTATTACATCTGATGGAACAAATTTATACATTGCCTGCACAGGCTCTGTAGATCGTATTCTCTTTTCGAACTTAAATCAAAGAACTCAAGTAAGTTTTAATGTTCAAAACAACTTAGGTGTCACTCTTAACACCTCGGGAACTCGAGAATTGGCGCTCTCTCCATCAGGACAATATTTGTTTGTCACCAATCGCACCGATCGCATGTTGATTTTAAATACAAGTCAAATTCCTCTTCCAGACCCAACACTCACTGTCACCTCAGGAGGCAGTGCAGCCGTTGATTATGATTTAGCAAATACAATTTCTACTCGTGGTATCGCGAGTGATAGCAATTATATTTATGTCGTTGATGGTATTAGTCCTGCTTTAAAAATTCTCTCCGAACAAAGTTTGCCTGTTAATAGTACAGGCACTCCTATTGAAATACCTATCTCTTCTCTCGTTGTGTCTGAAATTTCTTTAAACACTAATCCTAATGAAGTAGCGGTAGATACTTTAAATGAAAAAGTTTACGTAACGCTGAGCGATAACAATCAAGTATCTGTGATTGACACTAATTCGCTCACTCAGATTGCTCAAATTGAACTGGACGAATCTTTACCAGCGGGCATAGCACAAGGTTTGAATCCTTTTGGTATCAGTGTGGGGCATTTTGGTGGAGTCCCCTATATTTATGTGATGAACTTAAACTCAAATAACGTTTCGATCATCAATGGAAACACACTTGGGGTGGTCGCAACTTTTCCGTAGATAAAGCTTCTTCCCTGTCCCTCCTCTCAAATGAACAGGAGGTCCTCTGCAAAAACAGAGGGGAAGAGTGATGAAAGTTCTTTAATGAATTCAAAATTTTTTTCTAAAATTTGTTTTATTTTTCTTTTAATTCTCACCTTAGCAAGTTGTTCAAAAAACAACACTGTATCTAACATTCTGATTGCACCCCGTGTAATTTCAGTCAACAACACCAACAACATTATTGCGATTGCTGATTCTCAAAACAACGTTCTCACACTCATTACCCTCTCCACAAATTCAGTCATTGGGGGAGCACCTATTATAAATAATGGAAGCACCATTCAAATTCCTACGCTTCCACAAGACATCGCAACTTACAACCTGGGCTCAGGTATTACTCGAATCTTTTTAGTAGGCACGGGAGATTCTCCCAGCAATACAATTGTCGTATTAGATTATAATCCAAGCACAGGCATTGCTGCGGCTTCTATTTCTCCCATTACAGTCGGAACTGGCACCAGTGATGAACTCTTAGGCTTGGCGGTCAACTCTACGCTGGGAGTTGTATATGTATCCGATAGCACTACTTCTATGGTTCATGCCTTTGATGCTAACACAGGCGTTGAAGTCACAGGCTCTCCTTTGGCAGTACAAACTAGCCCTGGGAAAATGCATTGGAACTCCAGCACCAATCAACTCATTGTTTCTTCGCTTGATACAAATAGTATCAGCTTCATCGATACAAGCGACCTGAGCCTAGCCGCACAAACTTTAGATGTTGGTGCTACTACAAGCTCTGTTGCTTCTGCCACTAACTCGAGTGGCACGGCCCTTTTTGTGATTCAACCTCAAGCCAATGAAGTGTTGGTTTATAACTTAAATGTAACTACCCCTTCAGCAAGTACTCAAATTGGTAGCACTATCACTCCTCCAGCCTTGGGAAGCAGTCTCGCCAGCACAGATGTACTTTCTGGTGCAGCAACAATTGTAACTGCAGGGCCTTTAGCCTCTGGATTAATTGGTGGTTTTTTTACCCAATCAACAGGAGATATGGGATATATCGATGTGGCTGCAGATCTTTCAAGCTATACTGCAGGAAGAATTTCTTCTCTCAATGGTCAAAACGCATATGGAATTTCTCTTCAAACTGATTCTAGTGGAAACGCTACTAACACCTACTATGCAGCTCCTGGCGGAGGCGCTGTCACGATTATGAATGTGGTAAGTAATTTATTCAGCGGACAAATTCTTTAAGTATCCAACTCTACAAATTGTTTCTGGGTGGGGACAATCACATTTTGAAAACCCATTTTTTGGATGTGGCTCTGCAAAGCTAAAGACTGTTCTTCGTCACCGTGCACAATAAAAATTCCCTTCAAACGCTTGCCGCACGCTTCGACAAATTCAAGGAGCTCTGTTTTATCTGCATGGGCTGAGAAAGAATTGATTACTTCGACTCGCGCATTCAACTCGCGCTCCACACCAAATATCTTAACCTTTCTTCTTTTCTCCACCAAACGGCGACCCAAGGTGTGCTGGGCCTGATAGCCAATAATCAAAACTGTATTATTCGGATTTTCAATATTATTGCGCAAATGATGAACGATGCGCCCACCTTCACACATGCCCGAAGCTGAAATGATAATCATGGGCTCCGTTTTATAATTCAAAGCACGACTCGACTCAGTATCTGTTAAGTAAACCAAGTTTTTAAAACCAAAAGGATCGCCATTGCTTTGAATAAAATTCCGTGTTTTTTGATCCATCGCATCTGGATGTAATTTAAACACATCGGTAATCGAAATCGAAAGTGGACTATCTACATATATAGGAATTTCAGGAATAAGTTTTTCACGCGTTAATTGATGAAGAGTAAAAACCAGTAGCTGAGTACGCTCGAGAGCAAAAGAAGGAATAATTAATTTTCCTTTTCGTGAGTAAGTTTCATTCACGACTCTTGCTAATTCTTTTTTCATGGTATCGATGGGATCATGCAATCGATCTCCATAAGTACTTTCAATCATTAAATAATCAATACTTTCAGGAATCTCGGGATTGCTCATTAAAGGCATGTTTTTTCTGCCTAAATCTCCTGAAAAAGCTATACGCACTTTCTCGCCTGTTTTCTTTTTAACATCCATCGTAACAATCGCCGAGCCTAAGACATGCCCAGCATCATAAAAACCTGCTTTAATATGAGGGGTGACTGGAAAATGACGATGATAATCTACAGAAACATACTGACTCAAAGACTTCAGCACATCTTGCTCATCGTAAATGGGTAACACAGGGCCCATTTCTGGATCATAAAGCTCATGACGATTAATATAATCCGCGTCCTGCTGCTGAATATAAGCCGCATCCATGAGCATGACAGAACACAAATCACGGGTCGCTGGAGTCGCAAAAATATTTCCCTGATAACCTTTTTTGGCAAGGGAAGGAATATTCCCACAATGATCGATATGAGCATGGGAAAGCAACATGGCATCAATCGACTTCACATCAAAGGGGAAAGGCAAGTTGGAATTTTTCTCGAAGGATTCTTTGTGGCGGCCCTGATACAGCCCGCACTCCAGCAACACACGCTCGTTTCCTGTTTCAAGAACGTGCATGGAACCTGTTACTGTTCGAACTCCACCTAAAAAGAGCAATCGCATTAATTAAATTATAGCGAGATCTCAGAAGATGGAAAGTTTATTTTTTAAAATTCTTCGAGATCAGAATCAATATGTTTTTTTACAAATAATAAGTTTAATTATTTTAAAAGCTCTAAGACCTCTTCTTCTGTAGGAGTATGAGTCATTAACACTGAAGTAGAATCGTTTACGGCTTGGGGAGGATCTTCTGACGTGTTAGATTCTTTCCTAGCTTTATCTTCTTCTGTTACACCAGGAACCTCATTTGTATTATTTGTTGCATTATTTGTGTTAGGACTTTCACTCGTTTCCTCTACAGGAACAGTCTGTCTTGAAAGGTTAGTGGTTGAATAATCACAAGCGGTTAAACTCAGCACAGATACAAGCAAAGTGCTCAAACTTAACATTTTAATGGATGATATAAATTTTGCTTTCATTTCTCACTCCTCCTTTAATTAATATCTTTAAGTTCTCCACCCGTTGACAAGGCATCAGACTTATGAAGCTCATCGTCAAAGTTATCAGAGAAAGCCAAGGGGCCAGCAATCGGCACTAACAGCCATTTCCACCAATCATCTTTGGCGTCTTGGTCTGGGTTGTATTGATCATAAACATCCAAAGGATAATTAGACTTAGTCATCCATTCAGGGATTTCAGTTTTACCATCCCTGAAATTATCGACTGCAAAAGGCACTACTTCTACCTTTGGCCAATCAATACTGGCTTTGTTACTAAATTGCAGAACCCCTGAAGCACTTGCTTCAACCCCTGCTCCACAAACCAGCACATTGATTGAAGCGCCACCTTCAAAACTTAAAACTCCCACTTTTTCAGGACTGGTTTCAGCTGTGACAGTTTTTCCATACAAAGCTGACAAACAAGAGGCCGTTTCAGTGGCTAATTGTAACTGGGCTGCAATGAGAGCCTTACTTTTTTCATCTTTATGGAAATGAGCTTTATAAAGAAATTCATAAGACGACACATCACTACTACGAGCCTTATTTTTATCCTTTTTAGCTTCATCATTCAGATGTTTGGCTGCCTCTGTTTGCTTCTTGATTTCATCAGACAAAGCAGTCTGGGCTGTCGAAACATCGGATTTAAGAGAGTCGAGTTTCTCAGAAAACTCTGGATCATTCAGCAAAGCCGCCACTTTTTCATCCGGAGGATTGGGAAGATTTTCAGAATCCAAATTATGCTTTTTCAGCAGGGCTTGCAATTCTGATGGCTCTTTACCGGTCTGCTTTGACATTTCACGAAGATTTTTTGGAAAAGCCTCAACCTGATTCAACTCTTCCCTCATGGCATCCAATTGTTCCTGAATGAGACCAAGATCCAAACGACCCAAGTCGAGGGAGTGAGACCATTTCTCAATATTTTTCAAAAAAGCTTCTTTTTCCTCTTTTGTAAGATTGGAATTGTCCTCAATCATTTTTTTTGTTTTATCCAAATCTGCTTTCAAATAGGCAGCATCAGAATCTGATTCTTCTGGAAATTCTTCTGTTTCCAAACTCATATTTCCAAAAATCTTTGCTTCAAATGCTTTTAGCTCATTCAATAGGCTAGCAGGAATCTTACCGGTAATTTTTTTGAGTTGATTGATTAAAATCGAAATTTTCTTTTTATCTTCGACAGAAAGATGAAGACTGGGATCTTTTTTTAAAAGCTCCAGTTTTTTGACAGCCCCTGCAGCATCGAGAGAACCCAAGGAAGATGCAAATTCCTTTGAAGAATGTTTTTGATAAGAAGAACTTCCATAAATTTCTCCATCAGAATCTTCTGAAAGATCCGTCTCCAAATCAAAAGCATCCAACTCCTCTTCATTTTCCAAAAATCTATTTTCAGCTTTACGCTCAGAAATATTCTCAATAGGCATCACACTCCTCCTTTTTCAAAAATCCCGCACTTATATACAGCAAGGATCAGGCCAAAAAGAGAAGCAGCTTGAAAAAGCGTTTATCTTATTGAAAATATTGAACTTATATGGTCTGCCAAAATTGATAAAACGAAACCTGATAAGTGTCAGAAATGTAATGGTTCAAAATATCGAACCTAAATAATCAATTATTTCATATACTTGATCTACAGGAATAGATTCCGACAGTTTTGTATGCTATATAAAAAATTCTGACATTGAAGAGAAATAGAAAAAAATGAATTTAAATGAAAAAACTGCTACTTTGTCATTAAAAACATAATTTATTCTTAAACTCATGCCCAAAAAACAAAAACTATTTTCCTCTTGGAAAAAACGCTACCAAATAGACAAGAAGATTGGTGACGCGAGTGGCGGCGAAGTGTTTCGGGTTTACGATCCTCTCCTTGAAAAGAAATTGGCACTGAAAACAAGTACCACTCGCTCTTCAATTCCAATTGAAGTTCTCAAAAATGAATTTCAATATCTCAGTCAACTCCATCATCCACATCTGGCTCAAGCATTTGATTTTGGTATTTTAGAAAACGGTTATTATTTTACTTCTGAATGGATCGAGGGAAAAAACATTCTGGAGTTTTGCAAAGATAAAAATCTCAACACTCAATTTGAACTTTTAATACAACTTCTCAGAGCACTTTTTTTTCTGCACTCAAAAGGCATTTTGCATTTGGATTTAAAACCTGAAAACATACTGGTTTACACGCCTACTCAAAGCCAAAAACTTACTTTAAAATTAATTGATTTTGGTTTGGCACAGAATCTGAAAAGCAAATCGAGTGGTGAAAGTTTTTTTGGAACCCCCCCTTATGCTGCTCCTGAAATAGCTCTGGGCAAAGCCCCCAGCCCAGCCAGTGATCTTTACGCTTTTGGAGTCCTATGCAGTGAATTATTAACTGCTCATTCACCTTTTAAAGCTGAAGATCCTCTACAAATTCTACAAAAACAACTTTATGAAAAGCCAGTCATTGCCCCTTTTCAATTTTCAGCAATCCCGGAATCTTTCAAAGAAGTGATTGAAAAACTTCTCGAAGCAGATCCACAGAAAAGATTTTTAAATGTTACAGAATTATTACAGGCTCTCAATGAAAGTTTAGGAGAAACTTTCTCCTTACAGAGTAATTCTGAATCTATAGGTATTTTAGAATCTTCTCCTTTTTTGTTTTGGAAGAAAGAAATAGAAAGAATCCAAAATCTTCTCCAAACAGAGTCAGCTAAAATTCTACTCCATGGCAAAAAGGGCACTGGGAAAAGCAGAGCCCTCATTGAAATCAAACAAAAGTTACAAGTAGAAGGAAAACAAGCCCTTTATTTTAACAAGATTGAAAACCTAAAAATATTTTTAAAACAAAACCCTACTTCTTCTTTTATATTGCTTTTGGATTTGCCTTTGGACTCTGACTTCTCTGTTTCCATTTTAAAAAACATTCCAAAATTTGTATGTGCTACAGATCACAAAATATCTTTTCCTTTTAATTTAAGCGTTGAGTTATCGCCTCTCAAAGCATCTCAAATAGATGATTTTTTAAAAAGTGAAATAGACTTTAAAGCAAACAAGCTACAATCCAAGCAAATCACACAATCTATTCGCGGTAACATTCATTTACTCGAAAATTATCTGGAAGCACTTTTGGATGAAGGTAAACTTTCATACACTTCCTCAGGTTGGAAACTTCGTGAATTAGAAACACCTGCCAAAACACTCAAAAATTACGAAGAAAAATGGAAATCCAAACTCAAACACTTGCTCAAATTACTTGAGCTTTCCGGAAAAGAACAAAAACTTGATCTTGTTTCCAAAATTCTTCAGGTAAATCCTGCAAAGCTTCTAGAACAAATTCAAAAGAATCCAAAACTTGGCATTATTTCTCAAGCCCATGAAACAGGATTGACCTTAAGAAAAATTTCAGGGATAAAAAAGAAAATTTCTCAAAAATTATCCTGGGAAAAAATTACTAAAGAACTAGACCATCTTTACCAAGAAGGATGCTTTCAACAAGCGGAAGAATTACGAAAAGTAACCTGGGCTCAAATCCCTCTGCAAAAAATCCCTGCCAAATGCAGGTTAATCGCAGCTAGAAACTTCGCTTCTCTGGCTAGTGCTGAACAAGCAAAACAAATTTTACCAAATCCTGAAAATATCAGCACTACAGAAAAAGGTCTCTTTCATGAAATTCAGGCCCGCATTGCCTGGCTCGAAGGTAAAATAATAGATGCGACCGAAATGATTAAAAAAGCCCGCACAGCTTACCAAAAACAAAGAAACTCTTTAGGGCTCGCAAGAGCATTAAACCTGGAGGCTTTAATTCTTAAAAGGACAGGTCAACTTTCATTTGCAGAACAAAAAATGAAAGAAGCTATTCTTGAAACTAAAAAATCTAAAAACTTTTATATGCAAGGTGTGTTTTGGATGAACCTGGCCACTTTTTTTCATGATCAGGGAGATTATCAGAAAGCTTTATCTCATTACCAAACAGCCTTGCTACTTTCAAAAAGGAGCAAACATCCTCTCTTGAGTTGCATTCTTTATCACAATCGCGTGAATCTCATTTATCATCTGGGAAAATCCCGAGAAGCTTACAAAGAAAGCTTAGCGTGGTACGAACTTTCGCTTCTTTCTTCTTATCCTGAGCAACAAGCTGCGGCCTTGAATTATTTGGCACTTCTCGAAGGTGAAAAAGAAAATCACGAACAGCAACTAGAATATCTTAACCAAGCCATTGTACTTTTAGAAAACTCTTCAAACGCTTTATTCATACAAAGTCTGCTTAATAGAGCTCACTTACAGATTGAGCATGAGAATTTTTTTGCAGCCCTTTTAGATAGTCAGAAGGCTTTAGAATTAAGCCAAAAAAATTCCAATTCTGAATTGGAATGCCGAGCTCATTTGATATTGGGAAAAATTTATCGTGATCAAAACAAAGCCAGCCTAGAGCAATCAGAAGAAAATTTTTTACAGGCCCTCAAACTAAACCAAAAACTCTCTCTCAACAATCTCTCCTGGGAAATAAATCTTGAATTGGGAATTCTTTATAAAAAGAAAAATGAAAAACAAAAAGCTCAAGAATATTTTCAAAAATCAAGGGCGGAACTGGATTTGTTAAAATCCGAAATTCCGCCCGAGTTTCAAAAAAGCTTCCTAAGAGATCGTAAGGAAGAGAGAATTAATAACGCATCAAGATAAACTTGCTATTAAGCTTTTTACTCGTTCTACCTTAGCATCCAAACCTTGCATTCTAAAATTATCCTGTATTCTGATTAGCTTTACACGAATTTCCTGAGTATCCATTCCTTCAAATACACCATTATCACGTGCAATCATTACAATATTTAAAGCTCTTTGCACCAAAGGCAAATCATCACTATTTGAAACAGCCTCATTTAAGCGACACTTAATATCTGCGATCAAATTATTTTTAGACGCTTCTGACAGAGGAGCTCTTGAAGCTTTTATCTTTTGCAATAACTTATCATGATCTGAATCTATGACTCGAGTAGATGAAGACATTTCCTGTGGTGGAGTTTTTGGAGGACGAGCAAGATGCTGTAATCCTAAATTTGCCTTATATTGAATCTCGTTACCCATACTAGGAGCTAAAGTAGGTTGGTCCTGCGAACTTGAGCGAACCTGATTGATCCCAAAATTATGAGTCTGAGAAACTTCCTGATTCCTTTCTATTACTAAAGCCATATCGATTCTCCTTTTTTAAAAACCACGAACCAGAACAAAGCAATTTGAATGCCAAGTTGTGTAAGGCTTCAAAAAATTAACTAAACCTTCGAAACATTAGGCTTTTTGTTTAGGTGAATGTTGACTTGAAAAAGACGAAAAATTTGTATAAAATGTAAACATTGTGATAAACTTTTATTAAGTCATTGTAAACACAAGGTTTTTTTTAAATAAAATTAGCCCCATTTTATCAGCAATACTTTAACACTCTAAACACAATCGCATAATTTTAGGATATCGCATATGGCAAAAACAAACTCCACTTCCTCTGCCTCTCTTGAAACTTACGAAAGCATTCTCTCCATTTCCAAAAAAATACTGGGCCAAACCCAACTCGATCGCCTCCTCGATCTCATTCTTGATGAAGCTATTAGCCTTTCGGGAGCTGAGAGAGGTTTTATTGTTTTACTCAAAGACAAGCATTACGAAATTGTAGCAGCTAGAAATCTTGACAAAGAAAGTTTAAAGAAAGCGAAAGAAAAAATTTCTACCACCATTTTGCGTGAGGTGATGCAAAAACAAGAACCCCTCCTTACTGTAGATGCTTTAGGTGATGAAAAACTTAAAAAAGCACAAAGTGTTCACAATATGAAATTAAGATCGATTCTCGCCGTGCCTCTGAAAGAAGGAAATAATATTCTAGGAATTATTTATTTAGACAATCGATTTAGTTCAGGAATTTTTCAGGAAAGTCATGCAAAAATTTTAGGGCTTTTTGCAGACCAGGCTGCTCTTGCTATTTTCCACACACGACTTCTTGAAGAAAATCGTGCTCGACAAAAAGAACTCGAAGAAAAACAACAACTCATTTTAAAGCTCAACAAAAATTTGGAAGAAAAAATAAGTCTTCAGGAAAGCGAACTTGCTGAAACTAAAAAAATAATCGAAAACAGTGAGCTGAATCCTGAACGAAGAAGTCGTTATCTCGAAATCATTGGCGAATCAAAACCTATGACGGACATCCTCAAAACTCTCGACAAAATTATTGATTCGGATGTGACGGTTTATATTCATGGAGAATCAGGAACTGGCAAAGAGCTGATTGCAAAGGCTCTCCACTATAATGGACCTCGCAAAGATAAGATTTTTGTTTCCACCAACTGCGCCAGTTTTTCTGATACCTTGCTAGAATCAGAACTTTTCGGTCATGTAAGAGGCGCTTTCACAGGTGCAGAAAAAGATAAAAAGGGAATATTCGAATTTGCAGAAGGGGGTACTGTATTTCTTGATGAAGTGGGCGACATGAGCATGGCCATGCAAGCCAAGTTGCTTAGAGTCTTGCAAGAAAGAGAAATCAGACCTGTTGGATCAAACCAGTCGATCAAAATTAATGTTCGAATCATTTCAGCCAGCAATAAAGATTTAGCGGAAGAAATTAAAAAAGGAAAATTCAGAAAAGATCTTTATTATCGTCTCAATGTAGTACGATTAAATCTTCCAGCCTTGCGTGAGAGAAAATCAGATATTCCTAAACTTGTGGAATATTTCATGAAGAATAATAAAATGAATATCCCCGCTGATTTTCTTTCTATCGAACCCGAAGCTATGAAAGCTCTCATGCTCTACACCTGGCCTGGAAATATTCGTGAACTTGAAAATGAAATCAACCGAAGCTTAGTCATGGGCAAAGGCACTATCAGTAAAGACTTACTCTCAGATGGTGTTAAAGAAAATTATGAATTTGAAGAAGAACTGCAACGTGATTTAAATTTAAGCCGACAGGTTGGTTTGTTTGAAAAACGAATGATCGAACGCGCCCTTCAGGAAGCGGATGGAAACAAGGCCAAAGCAGCTGAGCTGCTCGATATTTCACGATTAAACTTGTATCAAAAAATCAAAAATCTCAAAATCGATTCCACCAAAAAAAGAGTGTCCGCCGAAGAAGTAAGGAAGGCTCTGAAAGAATGTAATGGCAATAAAGCCCTAGCCGCCCGACGATTAGGCATTCAACGCCAAACTTTGTACCAAAAATTGAACAGGCTGACTGAAAAAAGCTAAAAAAAATAATCAAACCAGCCCCACGGGGGCGTTGAGGGGGAGGATCTGCCCAGCTTTGCTGGGTGGAGGGGGCGACGCAAGCCCCTTGTGATGATAAAAATAGTTAGAGTTTGTTAATGAATGTTTTACCACAACTTATTTCCAGTTTTAGACGATAATATTAAAGTTAAGGGGTATTAAGGGGCAAGATTGTTTAATCTAAAATTTTGCAATATAATAAAGGCTGTGTATTTAAGAAATAGCATTCTGATTCTTTGTTTATTGCTTCTCTTCTCAGCTTGTACCGGTGGAGGCTCTGGGTCTCCCATTTCAAC
The DNA here is from genome assembly GCA_964470915.1 of uncultured Pseudomonadota bacterium. GTDB lineage: Bacteria > UBA10199 > UBA10199 > JADFYH01 > JADFYH01 > CAYPXN01. The sequence continues at coordinate 109,070 of CAYYEM010000001.1, read as the reverse complement.
CAACACCAGCCCTGAGGTATCCTCACAAACGACTGAACAAAGTTCTAACACGACAGTAGCTTCTGCTGCCCCAAGCGCACAACCTACCCAACCCCTAGTGCCCCAAGGTTCTATTTGGGCCAAAGGACGTATCTTTATCAATGGATCCGACACAAATGCAGATTGCGAAACTTTATTTAAAAATATTCCTACAGTGCAGGTTTGGAAAAAAAGTCCAGGGCAAGAATGGAAATTAGATTATGAATTGAGTAAACCAGATCCAAATCAGGATGATTCCGAAACACTAACAGCTTACCAATGTGGAAAATTTGGAATTCACTTTAGCTTCTGGGGACCCTCAGAACATGCTTGCCTCAATGAGGATCAAGTTAAACTTGTAGGAAGCTATCGAGATTCTAATAGAAAATATTATCAAGGAGAATCCCCTGTTTATTCCTGCAAAGATCGGGAAAATCCTCCTTTAATTTTAATTATTCTCGAGCCTGTCTCACAACCAATGATGCTAGCACCTGACCAATCATTTTTTTTGATGAACTAATTTAAGTAAATCTAAAGAGGATCACTTGTTTTCAAGAAATAAAAATATTTTAACCTTGGCCATTCTATTGTTTTGGAATTTATCTGCCTGCACAGGTGCAGGCCCAGTTTCTTCACCGCTGACTCAGGGAATTGAAAATACAGCGACAAGTTCTTCGGAATCTAATCATCCATCTACTTCTCAAGAAGATGATTCGAGCCCATCCGAAGATAGCTCATCAGAAGCAGATATCTCTCCAATATCGATTGCCAAGTTCAATCCTCCTGCTCAACCGACGCAACCTGTAATCATTGATGTTCATCTATTAGAAATTCATGGGACCGTCGTTTTACCTGGAGGTACTCCTGATCCTGAATGTGGCAAAAATGACAAACATCCAGCGCCCTTCGCCACCTCTATCCCCACAGTAAAATCTTGGATAAAAGCCGAGGATGCAAGTTGGGAATTAAAATTCATTTTAGGTAAAAAAGAAACAGAGGAAGACGAGATTCTTCCTTTCGCTGTCGATCATTGTGGTGGTTTTACCGGCAGACTTTATATTATGATAGGTCCTAATCCTAATGAGTGTGGAGGAAATGAAAAAGTAAAATTTACTGCAAGTTATAAAGATGATGCAGGGATGATCTATACGGGAGACTCACACATCTATACTTGCAACGACGCTCCAAATTTTCCCGATGCATTCATTGAACTTAAACCCCTAGCTTTGATGATGAATCCAAATTATATGGAGATACTCACAAATCCATAAAAGAAAAAATATTTTGATGTTAAAAAACAAACACATTTTGATTTTAGTCATTTTTCTAATTTTAAATATTTCTGCCTGCACAGGTGCAGGCCCAGTTTCTTCACCGCTGACTCAGGGAATTGAAAATACAGCGACAAGTTCTTCGGAATCTAATCATCCATCTACTTCTCAAGAAGATGATTCGAGCCCATCCGAAGATAGTGCATCAGAATCAGATATTTCTCCAATATCGATTGCTAAGTTCAATCCTCCTGCTCAACCGACGCAACCCTTAACCCCTCAACTTGGATTAATGGTCGATGGTATTGTGCTATTGCCTAACACAAATCTGAATGCGAACTGCGAAAAAGGTTTTGAAAACATTCCGACTGTAAAATCTTGGACAAAAGATTCCGGAGAAAATTGGAAGATAAATTATGTTTTAGGAAAATATGAATCTGAAGAAGATATTAATAATCCCTATTTTGTTAATCAATGTGGCGTTTTTAAAGCCAAGCTAGGTCTTTTGCTGGGTCCACCGAAAGATCCTTGTTCGTATGGTAACAACGAAGCAAAGCTCAGTGCCAGTTATAGAGATTCTAATGGAATGTTTTATACAGGAGAATTTATCTACAGCTGTCATGATGCGTATAATCACGACCCTCAAAACCCTGGGGTAGTTCCCACTAAATACAAGGCTTTACCCAAAGCTATCATTCAATTGAAATCAGCTCCGATGATGACTTTACCCAGAGAAAATAAGTTTTTCCCTTTATAAATTATTTATTCATGGAATCGAGGAAATCACCGTTCGTTTTGGCGTGCGACATTTTATCGACCATGAACTCCATAGCATCCACCACATTGAGTGGTGCTAAAAGTTTACGCAAAATCCAAATACGATTGAGGACATTTTCAGGCAAAAGCAATTCTTCACGACGGGTTCCTGATTTATTGATATCGATACAAGGGAAAATTCTTTTTTCCATCAACTTGCGATCGAGATGAATTTCACAGTTACCTGTACCTTTGAATTCTTCGAAGATAACTTCATCCATTCGACTTCCAGTATCAATCAGAGCTGTTGCAATAATAGTAAGCGATCCACCTTCTTCAATATTGCGAGCAGCACCAAAAAATCGTTTTGGCTTATGAAGTGCATTGGAATCCACACCTCCAGAAAGTATTTTTCCCGAAGGAGGCACTACTGTATTATAAGCACGCGCCAAACGAGTAATTGAATCGAGCAAAATCACAACGTCTTTACGTTGTTCAACCAGGCGTTTCGCTTTTTCAAGCACCATTTCAGCAACCTGAACGTGACGTGAAGCAGGCTCATCGAAAGTAGAACTAATCACTTCACCTTTTACAGAACGCTGCATATCCGTCACTTCTTCTGGACGTTCATCAATCAGCAATACAATGAGCACCACATCAGGATTGTTAGCCGTAATAGCATTTGCCACGTTTTGCATCATGATGGTTTTACCAGTACGTGGAGGAGCTACAATCAAGGCGCGTTGACCTTTTCCAATAGGGCTCAACAAATCAATCACTCGAGTAGTGTAATTTTTAGTTTCATACTCAAGATTTAATTTTTCATTAGAATAAAGAGGGGTGAGGTTATCGAAAAGAATTTTGTCACGATTCACATCGGAAACTTCAAAATTCACTCGCTCAACTTTTAAAAGAGCGAAATATCTTTCACCTTCTTTAGGAGGGCGAACCTGCCCTGATATCGTATCTCCTGTTCTCAAACCAAATCTTCTAATTTGCGAAGGAGAAACATAAATATCGTCCGGACCTGGCAAGTAATTATAGTCCGGTGCTCTCAAGAAACCGAAACCATCTGGAAGTGTTTCTAAAACACCCTCTCCATAAATTTGCCCATTTCGTTCTGTTTGTTTTTGCAGCAAAGCAAAAATCAACTCTTGGCGCTTCATGCCTGCAGCCCCTTCGATATTTAAATCGCGGGCCATATGGATGAGATCGTTGATTTTTTTATCTTTGAGATCTTTTAAGTTCATCACAGGGCCGGTAGGAGCTTCTGTGGAAGCTTCAGCGGCTAACTCTTCTTCACTGGGACCTCGATCGATAGGTTCGTAATCGGGGCGACGATGTCCGGAGTGACGGCGATGGCCTCCTCCTCCGCGACGTTGACGATGTCCATTTTCATTAGGTCTATTCATATCTTCACTCATGGGGATTTCAGCAGAATAGAAACATTCACAGCGTTCCTGCTGAGACTCCTTTCTTATAGGATTGTATGTTTTTTCATTCTAGATATCAGGGTTTTCAAAAGATTTAGTCTCTTTTTGGGTTGGAAAGGGTTTTTGTTATTCAGTTGTTCATCATTCCTTTTTTAATTTTCATGATTATTTTTCTAAGGCGAGTTTTAACTATTATGATCTCATTCTGGGAAAAGTGTCAAGAATTTTGCTGAAGGTTTTTAATTCCTTGAAAAAGTTTCCTCTGCTTGTTATCGGAGCTTTAATCAAGTTTTAACAGTTCTTACATTCTTAATGACCACAAAAAATCCCCCTCTCCCTGCCTATCTCCCCTCTCGGGAAGAAGGTGAAGGGAAACGGGAAATAAAATCATATGACCACAAAACTCTGGGGTGGCCGCTTTTCAAAAAAAACCAAACAAGAAGTCGATGAATTTAACGCTTCGATCGCCTTTGACTGGCAATTATGGCCTTACGACATCACAGGTAGCCTTGCCCATGTCAAAATGCTGGCCAAGCAAAAAATCATCAGTAATGCTGAAGCCAAAAAAATTGAAAAAGGCCTAGAAAGCATTGCTAAAGATATTCAAAGTGGAAAGTTTAAATGGAAACTTGAGCAGGAAGATGTGCATCTTAATATTGAATCGGAATTAATTCGTAGAATTGGAGCTGTGGGCGGAAAAATTCATACTGCTCGTTCCAGAAACGATCAAGTCGCGACTGATGTTAGACTCTACTGCCGACATCAAATTCATGTTTTGTTTTCTAATTTAATTGAATTTCAATCAGTGCTCACCCTGCTAGCAAATCGCTATGAACAAACTATTTTACCTGGCTACACTCACCTACAGAGAGCACAACCTATTTTACTTGCTCATCATTTAATGGCTTATTTTGAAATGGCTGAACGCGATAAAGAACGTTTGGAAGACTTGCTGAAACGTGTCCAGACTTTACCTCTCGGGGCAGGAGCTTTAGCAGGTACCACTTTTCCGATTGATCGAGCTTATGTAGCTAAAGAGTTAGGCTTTGAAAGAATCGCAAATAATTCACTCGATGCAGTGAGCGATCGTGATTTTGTGGTCGAATTTTTATCTGCTTGTTCACTCATCATGATGCATTTATCCCGTTTTTGTGAAGAACTTATTTTATGGAGCAGTGCTGAATTTGACTTTGTAAAATTACCCGAAAATTTTTGCACAGGCTCTTCAATGATGCCTCAAAAAATTAATCCAGATGTTCCCGAATTGATTCGCGGCAAAACAGGCCGCTGTTACGGCAATCTTTTGAGCTTACTCACTCTCCTGAAAAGTTTGCCTTTAGCATACAATAAAGATTTACAAGAAGATAAGGAGCCTCTGTTTGATTCCGTAGAAACCACCCAAACTTGTCTTAAACTTTTTGCGGAAATGCTGGCTGAAACCAATTTCAAGGAAGAAAACTTACTTAAAGCAACTCGGGAAGGTTTTTTGTTAGCCACTGACTTTGCAGATTATATTGCATCTAAAGGAGTTCCCTTTCGTGAATCTCATCATATTGCGGGCAAACTCGTAAGATATTGCCAAGAAAACAATAAATATCTAGAAGATTTACCCTTGGAAACTCTGCAAAAATTCAGTTCAAAAGTTCAAAAAGATGTCTATCAATGGCTTTCTATCGAGGCTTCCGTCAATCGGCGTAAAAGCTATGGGGGGACAGCCCTCTCGCAGGTAAAAGTCCAAATTCGCAGAGCTGAAAAAATTCTTGCTAGAAAAAAACCGAGAAATTGAATAGGAGCTCCTCTCTATTTTAAATCCCCCTCCATCCCCCTTTTCAAAGGGGGAGTTTAGCTTGCAAATACTTCCCCTCTCTTTATAAAAGGGAGGTCGGGAGGGATTTTTACAAAAAAAAGGAATACGAATGCATTTTTTCCAATATAAAAAAAATAAACTTCACGCAGAACAAATTCCCGTTGAAGAAATCGCAAACAAGGTTGGAACTCCTGTCTATATTTACAGTTACGCAACTCTCAAAAGACATTTTTCCGTGTTTAACGAAGCTTTCGCTTCTGTTCCTCACCTGCTTTGCTTTTCTATGAAATGTAATTCTAATATCGCCATTTTAAAAGCCATCGCGAATGAAGGGGGTGGGGTTGATATTGTGAGTGGCGGAGAACTGTATCGAGCTTTACAAGCAGGTGTAGAAGCACAAAAAATCGTCTACTCCGGAGTGGGAAAAACTGATTCTGAAATAGCCCAAGCTCTCAAGGCAGGAATTCTCATGTTTAATGTAGAATCCGAACAAGAGCTCTATGCTATCGATCGTGTCGCTGCTACTCTAAACAAAAAAGCCCCCATTTCTCTGAGAGTAAACCCTAACATTGATCCCAAAACTCATCCTTATATTTCAACAGGCATGAAAAAGAGTAAGTTTGGTATCGATGTAAGAAAAGCTCTCGAAATTTATGAGAAAGCAAAAGAATTACCTAATATAAAAATTCTAGGCCTTGATTGCCACATCGGAAGCCAACTCACACAAATTCGCCCTTTCGTAGATGCCTTAAAAAAACTCAAAATCCTCATTTCTAAAATCAAAAAAATGGGGATTACACTACAGTATCTTGATTTGGGAGGCGGACTCGGTATTCGTTATAAAGATGAAAGCCCTCCACTGCCTTCTAGTTATGCCAAAGCTATATTAGATGAAATTAAAGATCTGCATGTGACTCTCATTTTTGAACCTGGAAGAGTGATTATGGGAAATTCAGGCATTTTACTCACTCGGGTGATTTATAATAAAAAAAGTCCTAGCAAAGAGTTTGTGGTAGTTGATGCCGCGATGAATGATTTGATTCGTCCTGCTTTTTACGGAAGTTTTCATGACATCAGCCCCGTCATCCAGAAAAAAGGACGCAAACGAAAAACGGATATCGTCGGCCCCATTTGTGAATCCGGTGATTTTTTTGCTCAGAATCGCCCCTTACCTGAAAGTAAAACAGGAGACTTGCTTGCCATTTTCTCTGCTGGAGCCTACGGATTCGCTATGTCTTCCAATTATAACAGTCGCCCTCGTATAGCAGAGGTACTTGTCAACGATGATCAATTCCATGTAATAAGGGAAAGAGAAAAAGTGGAAGATTTGATCCGAGGTGAAAAAATCCCAGCTTTTCTTAAGAAATAAGGAAGGGTTCTAAACCTGCTTCTGTTAAAATATTATGAAAATCAAATTTACAAAAATGCATGGCAACGGCAACGATTTCATTGTGATCAATGCCTTTGAGCAAAATTTTCCTCAACTTGCCAGTAAAGCTAAAGAACTTTGCGACAGACGTTTTGGCATTGGATGCGATCAACTCCTGGTACTACGCCCTTCAGAAGTCGCAGATTTGCGCATGATCATTTATAACAATGATGGTTCTGAAGTCGAAATGTGCGGCAATGGGATTCGCTGTTTGGCTCTCTTCGCCAAAAAACATAACTTGATAAAAGAAAATGAATTCGGGATCGAAACTTTGGGTGGTATCAAAAAAGTTCGTATCCTCAATCAACTGGTCGAAGTAGACATGGGTGAACCTATTCTGAAAGCATCTGAAATTCCGGTAAACTTAGAAGGCATGGTTATCGGAAAAAGTATGGATTTAAGTGGACAACATTATTCTATTACCTGTGTCAGTATGGGAAATCCTCATTGCATTCAATTTGTAGAAAATGTGGATGAGTTTCCCGTACAAAAAATTGGGCCTGTGTTTGAAAATTACTCACTATTTCCTAAACGGATTAATGTAGAATTTGCCCAAATCATCGATAAAAATTCTATAAAACTTCGTGTATGGGAACGAGGGGCTGGAGAAACCTTGGCTTGTGGTACGGGTGCTTGCGCAACAGTCGTTGCAGCTGTGCTCAATGGCCACACGAATCGAAAGGTCAATGTAAAACTACCCGGGGGTGACTTAGAAATCAACTGGAGTGAAAAAGATAATCATGTTTACATGACCGGACCGGGATTAGAAGTATTCGAAGGAGAAATTGAGATATAATATTTCCGGTACGGAGTTTGAGTGAGCAAAGCCAAAATTCAATTTTGGCGAAGCAAACAATAATAGGGGCGCGGGGATGACCATCGGGAATCCCCGATATAATGCACGGACCGGGAATGGAAGTATTCGAAGGAGAAATTGAGATTTAATATTTCCGGTACGGAATTTGAGTGAGCAAAGCCAAAATTCATTTTTGGCGAAGCAAACAATAATAGGGGCGCGGGGATGACCATCGGGAATCCCCGA
>CAYYEM010000001.1:82785-101214 GCA_964470915.1 uncultured Pseudomonadota bacterium | reverse complement strand
ATTAAAGAAGCGAGTGGAAACTTAGTGCAAGCCAGCGAAGTGATTGCTGCTTGTCCAAAAGATTTTGTACTACTTTCGGGAGAAGATGCTCTCAACTGGCCTTTGTACGCCCTTGGAGCCCAAGGTGCCATTTCGGTGACCGCAAATATTCTGCCTCAGCTTTGCTCAGAGCTTTGGAGAGAAAATGTAAAAGGAAACATCAAGCGTTGTCGAGAAATTCATTATCAATTGCTCGAAATTAATAACATCTTGTTTATTGAAACAAACCCAGCTCCTGTCAAAGCAGCTTTATTCCTCATGGGTCAATGCAGTGATGAACTACGACTTCCATTGGTTAAATTAAAAAAAGAAAACCTAGAAAAATTAAAGCAGGCGCTCCACAAGCTCCAACTTGTATAATCTCCTGGAGGAAATTTTATGAGCAAAATTTTGGTATGCGGCGTATCAGGCCGAATGGGTTCGCGGATTGCCTCGCTGATTCAAGAAAGAAAAGATCTCGAATTGCTTCCTATCGATCACGAAAGCTCTGCCTTGATTTCTAAAACTCTTCGAGGAGCTTTAGTACGCGCAGAAATTAAAGATTATATTCAACAGGCTCAAGTGATTATTGATTTTACCACCCCTGCGGCTACTATTCAGTTTTTAAAGTCTGCCATAAATTTTAAAACCCCCATGGTAATTGGCACAACAGGATTAAGCGAAGCAGAACGAAACCAAATCTTAGAAGCCTCACAAAAAATACCCATCGTGCTTTCTTCAAATATGAGCATGGGTGTAAATGTGATGTGGAAACTGATTGCAGATGCCGCAAAAGCTCTAGGCTCTGACTATGATATCGAAGTTTTAGAAATGCATCATCGACATAAAAAGGATGCTCCTTCCGGTACAGCAATGACAACAGCAGAAGTACTTGCGGAAGCGAGTGGCCGCAATCTTGCCAAAGATGCCATCTATGCACGCCATGGAATCATGGGTGAAAGAAAAACTAATGAAATTGGCATCCAAACCTTACGCGGAGGCGACGTAGTTGGCGACCATACGGTTTACTTTGCTGGAATTGGTGAACGCCTTGAAATCACCCATCGTGCTACTTCTCGCGATACCTTTGCTCAAGGAGCACTGCGTGCTGCTGAATGGCTCATTGGAAAAACACCTGGGCTTTATGACATGCAAGATGTGTTAGGGTTGAAATAGTTTTTTTAATGGTAAAAAATTTTAAGAAAACTTTCATCTTTATTATCCTCATCCTTCTTTCCGCCTGCGGAGGCATGACAGGAACGGATTCTTCCTCAAATAACGATCCCATTCCTGCAGCTTCACCTCTTCAATTTGATTTTGACACAAAAATGAAGTTAGCCTTAGGAGGAACCCTTACAGGATGGGATGAACTTTTAATCGATGGACTTGAAGCTAGCGATTCTGTCGATCTCGTATTCGAACCCGAAGGCGTCGCGACAGGAAATATTATAGATGCAAGTGCTAGCTCGATTACTTTTCGAATAAATCCGGAAACTGCTGGCATCACCCAATTAAAATATAAACTCAATGGGGTTTTACAAAATAAGGTAATTAAAATTGTCATCCCTCCCCAAGAGATGATTCAAGTATTAATGGGAGAAGCACGTTCGATCATCCCTCAAGAAATAACACTCGATTCAGAAGGCAGAGTAGAACGCTCAAGCACTTCTTTCACTGCTCAAGCCTTGTTAAATGTTGTCAGAAATAGAATCAAACTCATGGAAGAAAGAAACGAAGCGAGTTTGTTTGTAGTCGACTCAGATGAATTTGTTTCTGCAAATTTAGCAGAACGATATCGTTTAGTGATTCAAGCCAATCGAAATGGCATTTACCAATTTTCTCCTGTGGACCCTGATGATCCAAGCTTTTCAGCCTATTCTGCTGCAGCACAAAGAAGCGGACTCAGCGCTTCCCGAATGCTTGTATACGATCAAGCTCTGCTTACAGCAGCAGATGTTTTCGATGAATCTTTAGAAGATAACACCTCAGAAAGTTTTGGTTTTTACAGCCCAACAAAATCGGAGTATGAAAATTTACTCACAGGCTTAAACTCCACTGAACTGCCAGAAGATGTGGGTCGATCCGACAACACTTTCCCTACCCTCGCTCCTATTCAAATTTTAATTCTTGAAAACATTTCTCCCCAAACTTTTGATGAAGAACTTCCCTCTTTTGTATTTGTTAAATCGAGAACATCTGCAGAAGCTGCCGTACTAAAACTCTAAAAACAAAGAAGTCTTGGACCCAATTTTTCAAAACTTCAAGACGCTACTAAAATACTTTGAAGCTACTTTATACTGAAAGACCCGCCTTAAAGTTTTTCAAAATTGACACAAGACTTCTTTCCAATTGTCCTCATGCGTCATCTCCTTTCAAACTCAATATTGACCGAAGCTGTATAGTCCAGTAATGTTACTTAAGGAGAGCTGTAAAGCATGAGTCATCTAAAATGGAACATCGCTTATATTGGAATAGGCTCAAATTTAGGGCAGAAAGATAAAAATTGCCTGGATGCGATTACTTTCATCCAGGGCCACCCGGACTGTGAAGTCCTTCGCGCTTCTTCGCTTTATGAAACTGAACCTTTAAAACTTCACTCCACAGATAATGCAGCCTGGTACGCTAATTCTGTTATTAAAATTCGAACTTATTTAAATCCTTACAAGCTTTTTCAATTCTTACAGGAAGTCGAACAAACGATGGGCAGACCCACCCTGCGTGAAAAGTGGAGCCCCCGAGTGATTGATTTGGATCTTTTGTTTTACAATGATGATTTAATTAAAACAGATACTTTGAAAATTCCCCACCCTGAAGCTCACAAAAGACGTTTCGTGTTGGAACCCCTCGTTGAAATTGAGCCCGAACTCATCCATCCTATTAAGGGAACTAGCATGCAATCTTTGCTTGCAAAGCTCACCGATAATAATAAAGTGGTCCCCCTCTATCGATTTTACTTGAGCCGTAATGCTGCAGATTCACTCGAACCCCTTTCTCAGGATGTATAATTGTGTTTGAAACTATTCTAGTTGGGATTTTACTTTATTATTTTTACCGTTTGTATTCACAACGAAAAAATACCAAAAAAAAACCTCGTCGATTCCACCCTAATACCCACCCTCAGGCAAGCAAAGCTCAGGACCTCGTAATCGAAGAAATGAAACGTTGCCCTACTTGTGCTACTTTTAATCCAAAATCTTATGCTGTTTATTACGAAGGGGAATATTTTTGCTCAATCGAATGTAGAAATCATAGAAATTGATAAGAAAAATACTTCCTTAAGCTCCTTCTCTTAGGGTAAGAAGAGTTTAGGAGCTTTATGAAGGTTTCGTAAGGCCCCCTAACCCCCTCTTAACCTAAGAGGGAGGACAAGAAAAAAAGGAAATCCAGATGAAATTTTTTATTGATACTGCAGATGTAAAAGAAATCCGTGAATGTTGGGAGATGGGTTTAATCGATGGTGTCACTACCAACCCTACTCTTGCTGCTAAAACAGGTAGAAACTATGATGAAACCATTCAAGAGATTTGCAAAATTGTGGATGGACCCATCAGTGCTGAAACCATCAGCCTTGATTTCGATGGCATGATGAAAGAAGCCCATCATTTTGCGAAGATGCACGATAATATCGTAGTTAAAATTCCTATGACTTTCACGGGCATAAAAGCAGTAAAACAATGTTCTCGAGAAGGTATCAAAACAAATGTCACTTTGGTGTTTAGTCCTAATCAGGCTTTACTCTGCGCAAAAGCAGGCGCAACTTATGTGAGTCCTTTCGTTGGAAGGCTGGACGATATTTCAGAAGAGGGCATGGAACTTATCAGCCAAATCCGCCAAATTTATGACAATTATTCTTTTGAAACCCAGGTACTCGTTGCTTCAATTCGAAATCCTATTCACGTTCGCGACTCCGCTCTCATCGGTGCCGATGTAGCCACCATTCCTTATTCGGTCATTAAACAACTTGCCCAGCATCCTCTGACAGATATCGGAATTGAAAAATTTTTAAAAGATTGGGAAAAAGTTCCTAAATAAGCTCTTACACTAACCTTTTCCTGCCAAAAGAAAGTTTAAGAGAATTTTTATGCAAAATCTAAATCCCCAAATTATAACTCCTACTCCAAATCCTGCTACAGCTAAAAAGTCAGGCTGTGGTTGTTGTGGATGCTTAACAGGCTGTTTACTCGCCATTTTAATTCCTATCGGAATACTTTTCGCTCTCTATTTTACCATCGATTTTGGGAAAATGACGGATCACACTTTAGTGTGGACTTACAAGCAAGTGATTCGTCCTAAAATCATCGAAGCCTCTCTTTCAGCTTCTTTGACCACTGAGCAAAAAAATGCAGCACTTCAACTCTCAGACCAGTTTGTAGAAGATTACACAAAACTACCGGCAGAAGAGAAAAAACTCATTCGGAATGAAGCCTTGATCTATCTCTATTACGACATGCAAAACCAAAAAGCTCCCCCAGAAGAAATCGTTCACTTGACTCGCTTCATTGAAGCTCAAAAATTAAAATTTCAAAATAGTCCGGCTTTACCTTTTTTAAATAACTCATCCAAAAATTTCTGAGTTTCTTATGACTGATTTAAAACGCCACCCCAATCGTTTTTTTCATGACTATCAAGAAAAACTCAAACCACAGAATATTGAAAAATGGTTGAAAGTTATTGATCAGAAGATTGATAGCGCCCAAAACGAAGAAGATTGGGAAAATGCGGTTTATTATTGGAATGAAGTAAAATGCCACATTGACACTCATGCAGCACAAATCTCTTTAAATTTTTATCGAAACACTCAAGATGAAAAAAACATTGCTGAAGAAGAAAGATTGCATCAAGAACTTGAACCCCCTTATAAAAAACTCAATGCTCCCCTTCGAGAAAAAATATTAAAATCACCCTATAGAAAAAGCCTCGAAAAAAAATTTGGCTCACAATATTTTCTTCAATTACAGATCCAGCAAGATTCTTTTCATCCCACCAATGTTGCCTTAGATGCAAAAGTGAATCAAAAGATTTCAGAATATACCAAGCTTACAGGAAGCGGTGAATTTGAAGTGGAGGGGAAAAAATATCCACTCCCTCATTATAAAAAATTTTCCTCTCATGAAAAAGCTTCGATTCGAAAAGAAAGTATTCAAAATTATGCTGCTTGGTTTTTGAAAAACAGAGACCCACTTGAAGAAATTTACGAAGACTCCATTCAACTTCGAGGACAAATGGGTAAAAGCCTCGGACATGACAACTATATCCCTCTTGCTTACCTACACATGCGACGTGTTGATTATGGTCCTAAAGAAGTAGCGGCCTTTCGAAAACAAATTTTTGATGTATTAGTACCTGTCACGAAAAAAATCAGACAAATCCAAGCTAAAATGTTAGGATCTTCTTCTATCGCAATTTGGAATAATGATTTTTTTCCTGAATGGCGAGCATCCAAACTCAAAGTGGAAATTAATGAACAAGTCCCCGCTGCCTTAAAAGCCTTTCATTCCATCGATCCCAAGTTAGGCAAACATTTTCAAAATTCGATTGCTCATGATTTAATCGATGTTCCCTCTCGTCCTGGGAAAGCACCCGGTGCTTTTTGTACGGACTTTCCAGATTATCGAGTACCTTATATCTTCCTAAACAGTGTAGGAGAAGGTTCAGACATCACTACGATTCTGCATGAAAGCGGTCACTCCTTTCAGGCATGGGAAAGTAGCCATATCGACATGGTCGAATTACGCTGGCCCACTCTAGAAGCCTGTGAAGTTCATTCAATGAGTATGGAATTTTTGGCTTACCCCTATTACGATCTATTTTTTCAGAAAGAAGAGGCAGAACGTTTCAAAAAATATCATCTGGCTGAAAGTCTGCTATTACTTCCTTACATTGCAGTCGTTGATGAATTTCAACACTGCGTTTACGAAGGTTCTGCAGTTGGAGTTGAGGGTCGTGCAAAAGTTTGGAAGGAATTAGAGAAAAAATATATTCCAGACCTTGATTTTAGTGACGTTCCCTTTTGGCAAGAAATCCGTTGGCTTCGTCAACTCCATATTTTTCACAACCCTTTCTATTACATCGACTATGCTATTGCTTTAGTGGGTGCTCTGCAAATTTGGGTACAAAGCACTCAAGATAAAAAGAAAGCTTTGGATAATTATCTGCATCTTTGCCAACTAGGTGGCAGCCTTCCTCTCAAAGATTTTTTTAAGGCAGGAAATCTGAAGTTACCTTTCGAAACAGGCGTTTTAAAAGATTTAATCGACCAGGTTCTTAAAATAGAACCATTAGTGTAATTTTATTTGAAAGAGAGTTTTCATGTCTTCTTCCATCGAAAATCTTTTTTTAGAAAATAGAACTCTAAACCCTGATTACACTCACTCTAATTTAAAAAATAAAAAAGATTACGAAAAGCTTTACCAAGCCTCTATTCAAGATCCTGAAAAATTTTGGGGAGAAATTGCAGAACACTTCTTTTGGTTTCAAAAATGGAAAGAGATCGGTGGCAAAGAATGGAATAGTAAATGGTTTCAAGGAAGTAAAACCAATCTCTGCTACAATGCACTCGACAGACATTTGCCAGAAAAAGCCAATCATACTGCTCTGATTTGGGTAGGCAATGAGCCTTTTGAAAATAAAAATTATAGCTACCAAGAATTACATAGCGACGTGTGTCGTCTTGCCAATACTTTAAAATCTCTGGGCGTCAAAAAGGGTGATCGCGTTGCAATATATATGGGCATGGTTCCTGAACTGCCAATGAGTCTGCTGGCCTGCGCTCGTATCGGAGCGATTCATAACGTCATCTTTGGAGGCTTTTCGGCTGAATCTCTCAAAGAAAGAATTGTAGATTGTTCTGCCAAATTTGTAATCACCCAAGACGCTCTCTATCGCGGCAGCAAAACGGTTCCTCTCAAAGCTGCTGTAGATAAAGCTTTGGAGGAATGTGAAAAAGCAGGACATTCTGTTTTGAAATGTTTAGTACTCGAACGAAGTGGTGAAGAAATTAACATGAAAACCGATCGGGATCTTTGGTGGCATGAAGTCGTCCCTCTCCAAAAAGATTTTTGTGAAGCTGAAAAAATGGATGCGGAAGATCCTCTTTTTCTTCTCTACACCAGCGGTTCTACAGGAAAACCAAAAGGAGTCATGCATAGCACTGCGGGTTACATGGTGTATGTGGCCACTACTTTTAAATATGTTTTCAATTATTGTGGTTCGACAAGCTCACCACGAACGGTTTATAATTCCGTTCGTCCTGAGCCTGTCGAAGGACAAAATGATATCTTTTGGTGCACAGCAGATGTAGGCTGGATCACCGGTCACAGCTATCTTACTTATGGGCCTCTCTTAAATGGAGCCACTTCACTTATGTTTGAAGGGGTTCCCAATTATCCTCAAGCAGATCGTTTTTGGGAAATTATAGAAAAATATAAAGTGACTATTTTCTACACAGCGCCCACCGCATTACGTGCTTTGATGCGTGAAGGAAATGATTGGGTACTCAAACATAATCTTTCCAGTTTAAAACTTTTAGGAACTGTGGGTGAACCTATCAATCCTGAAGCATGGGTTTGGTATTATGAAATTGTAGGAAAAGAAAAATGTCCGGTGGTCGATACTTGGTGGCAAACTGAAACAGGTGGAATTATGGTCACTTGCTTACCGGGCGCAATGCCTCTGAAACCAGGCTCTGCAGGCCCTCCTTTCTTCGGAATCAAATGCAAAGTCATTCGAGATGATGGCTCGGAATGCAAACCCAATGAAGGAGGTTATTTCGTCATCGAAAAACCCTGGCCATCTATGATTCGAGGTGTTTGGAATCAACCTGAACGCGTAAAAGAAACTTATTTTTCCAAATTTCCAGGGCTTTATTTCGCCGGAGACGGTGCTCGAAAAGATGAAGATGGTTACATCTGGTTTTTGGGAAGAGTAGACGATGTGCTTAATGTTTCCGGACATCGCATTGGTACCGCAGAACTTGAAAGCGCTTTCGTAAAACACCCTGCTGTAGCTGAAGCGGCGGTTGTGGGTTTTCCCCACTCCATCAAGGGACAAGGCATTTATGCTTTTGTCACTTTAAAGAAAAATGCCGATGTGAGGGCACAGCATGCAGTGCCCCTACCTGAAGAATTAATCCAACACATCGCCAAAGAAATAGGTCCCATTGCAAAACCTGATTATCTCCAGCTTAGCCCTGCTCTTCCCAAAACACGATCTGGGAAAATTATGCGACGCATTTTAAGAAAAATCGCTGAAGGCAACACCGAAGACTTAGGGGATATTTCCACTCTTGCTGATCCGAGTGTTGTCGACGAGCTGCTCAAAAATTCGTTAAAATAAACCCGCAAGATTTACTTTTCATCTGCTTAAGCCTTGCTACAATAGATCTTTATGACTCAAAAACATAATCGCCTTATTTATGAAAAATCCCCCTATCTTCTTCAGCACAAAGATAATCCTGTGCATTGGTATAGTTGGGGAGAAGAAGCCTTCAAGGCGGCTCGTGAAGAAAACAAACCTATCTTTTTGAGCATTGGCTATTCGACTTGCCACTGGTGTCACGTGATGGCTCATGAGTCCTTTGAAAACAAAGAAGTGGCCGCGGTTCTCAATGAATATTTTATTCCTATTAAAATAGATCGTGAAGAAAGACCTGATGTCGATGAAATTTATATGGCTGCCATTCATGCTATGGGCCAACGCGGCGGCTGGCCACTTTCTATGTTTTTAACAAATGATCTCAAACCTTTTTACGGTGGCACTTACTGGCCACGCGAACAATTTCTCATCATTCTAGAAAAACTCGCTTTGGTCTGGAAAGAACAACCTGACAAAATCTATGGTTCAGGAGAACAAATCCTTGAATATGTAAAAGCGCAAAAAAATGCTGAACTGAATCCAAGTGATTTGTCTGAAAAAGTTTTTGCTGAATTCTATCGATATAGTGAAGCTACTTTTGATCGTTACTGGGGAGGTTTTGGTCATGCACCCAAATTTCCTCACCCGATGCAGCTTTCCCTTCTCTTGAGAATTCATCGTCGTACCCAAGAGCCTCTTGCCCTACAAATGGTCACTCATACTCTTGAAAAAATGGCTCGAGGGGGAATTTATGATCACCTCGGCGGAGGATTTGCACGCTATTCGACCGATGAAAAATGGCTTATTCCCCACTTTGAAAAAATGCTCTACGACAATGCACTACTAGCAAAGGTTTATCTAGAAGCTTATCAAGTGACGAAAAATGAAAATAATGCAAAGATCGCAAAGGAAATTTTGGATTATATTTTGAGAGACATGACAGATCCTCTGGGTGGCTTTTATTCTGCCGAAGATGCAGACTCTGAAGGCAAAGAGGGAAAATTTTATGTGTGGACTTATGATGAAATTAAAAAAAGCTTAAGCCATGAAGAGTTTGAATTATTCCATAAAGTTTATAATCTCACTGTAAACGGAAACTTTGAACACCATACCAACAATTTATCTTTACAAGATGGATTCGACTGGAAAACAAAAGAAAATCCACTTCTTCAATCTGCTCATCAAAAACTGTTTAAAATTCGAGAAAAAAGAATCCGTCCTCACCGTGATGAAAAAATCCTTAGCTCTTGGAATGCACTCATGATTTCTGCGATGAGCATGGGATACAAAGTGTTGGGAGAAAAAAAATATTTAGATGCGGCAAAAAAAGCTGCTGATTTCATTCTCAGCACAAGTGGCCTATACAAAGATTCTAAGCTTTTTGCCCGTTTTTGCGATGGGGAAGTCAAACATGCTGCATATCTAGATGACTATGCTTTCTTAATCCAAGCACTGATCGATCTTTACGAATGTGAATTTGATGCTCAACTTTTGCAACACGCTTTTAATCTTCAAGTAAAACAGAACAAACTTTTTTGGGATTCAGAAAAAGGTGGCTACTTCTTCAACGATGGCCAAGACCCTTCATTGCTCGTTCGCAGCAAAGAAGCGGGTGACAATGCTATTCCTAGCGGTAATGCAGTCAGTGCTCTCAATCTTTTAAAACTCTTCGATTACACTGGTGACACAAATTTTAGAGAAAAGGCACAAACGCTTTTCAAAGTCTTTTCAAAAATCATGGCAGAATATACCCACGCTTGTCCTCAACTTCTTATGGCTTATGATTATTTTACGGATGATGCATCTCAACTGGTATTAAGTTCTGCTGAAATTCCAGAATCTTTCTTAAAAAGATTCCATCAAAAATTTATCCCCAATAAAATCTTGGCATGGACAGATGGGGAAAAAGATTTTCCTCCCCTTGTACAAAATAAGAAATCTATTGATAATAAAATCACTGTCTATGTTTGCAAAGAAGGTACTTGCCAGGCGCCCTCAACAGATGAAGAGGAAGCTCTTCAAGCAATAGCAGAAGCAAAAGCTTATCTTTTGAAATAAATACTTGCTTTCATCGCTTCATTATTTGCTAAAATCTCTTTATCGAAAAAGGAGGATTTTATGATCTCAAAAATATTCAAACTTTCAACTTTTGCCTTATTCGTTTTTATCAGTGCTAGCTTTGTCGCAGAAAAAGCACATGCTCTTTGCAGTGCTGGAGATAAAGCACAAGTTTTATGGAAAGGTTCTTGGTATCCAGCGACTGTCATTCAAGGAGGCGCTAGCAAATGTTATATCCATTACGATGGTTATTCTAACTCCTGGGATGAATGGGTAGGACCTGGAAGAATTAAAGTTGCAGGCGGAGCAGTATCTCCCTCGGTAATTCCTGGTCAAAACTCAGTTTCAATTGGAGCAGGCCCTTACAAAGCAGGAGATGCTGTCATGGTAAAATGGAAAGGCTCGTGGTGGCCTGCCCAAGTCGTTCAAGTGGGTGCCAAGAGATGGTACATTCACTATGATGGTTATTCAAACTCTTGGGATGAATGGGTGGGACCTGGAAGAATTCGACCTAGATAATTTCAAATTCAATCAATAAAAAAGCCCCGCATGACGGGGCTTTTTTATTTTTTTCTCGGCTTATAAATATGCACGGGAGATCCGCTTATTCCTTCTGCAGATTCCATCATCGTTTCACTCAAAGTGGGATGAGCATGAATGCTCATCGCAAGATCTTGAGCAGTCGCTCCCATTTCCAAGGCCAGCACTCCTTCTGCAATGAGCTCGCCAGCACCTGAACCCACAATTCCTACTCCCAAAATTGCATCTGTCTCTGGATCTGTAAGAATTTTCGTTGTTCCTTCTGTACGATTCAAGGTTAGCGCCCTTCCTGATGCTGCCCAGGGAAATCTGGACACAATCACTTCTCTTCCTTCTGCTTTTGCTTGAGCTTCGGTAAGCCCACACCAGGCGATTTCTGGATCGGTAAATACCACTGCAGGGATGGCACGAGGCTCAAATACTCTTTCCTTTCCAGCAATCACTTCTGCAGCCACAAGCCCTTCGTGAGTTGCTTTATGAGCGAGCATGGGATCTCCTGCCACATCTCCAATTGCAAAAATATGAGGAACGCTTGTGCATCGATATTCATCTACCTGAATAAAACCTTTTTCATTTACTTCTACACTTGTGGTGTTCAAACCAATCCCACTGGAGTTTGGTTTTCTACCCACTGCAATCAAAACTTTGTCGTAACTTTCTTCACTCTTCTCACCCGATTCATTTTGAATCGTTGCAAGTAATCCTCCTGATTTTTCTTCAAGCTTCACCACTTTGGTATTCAAACGAATGGAAGATAGCATCGTTCCTAATCGTTTCGAAAGAACTCGCACTAAATCTTTATCTACTCCAGGCAGCAGACTAGGCGCCATTTCTACCACATGAACTTCAGAACCTAAAGCAGAGTAAACCGTGCTTAACTCCAAACCAATATAACCTCCTCCAATCACCAACATCTTTTTGGGAATTTCTGAAAGTTGAAGCGCTTGATTTGAAGTCCACAAATGAGAACTTTCAATATCCAAATCGGAAGGAACAAAAGGACGCGACCCTGTCGCAATAATGGCTTTCTCAAATTTCAATTTAAACTGATTTCCATCTCCATTCGCTTGGATAAGCAAATGATTCGAATCATCAAAGCTGGCTCGACCTTGAATAAAATTTACTTTTCTTTGTTTAGAAAGTTCTCCTAAACCACCCGTAAGCTTTCCTACTACGGATTCTTTCCAATTTTTTAGTTTTGCCAAATTTATTTTTGGAGAAGAAAATTCTATTCCCAATTCAGAAGATTCTTTAGCTTCTCTTAAAATTTTTGCTACATGAAGCAATGCTTTCGAAGGAATGCAACCTCGATACAAACAAACACCACCCGGATTTTGATCGAGATCGACTAATGTAACCTGCAAACCCAAGTCGGCCGCATGAAAAGCAGCAGCATAACCACCAGGACCTGCACCAATCACAAGCAGTTGTGTCGATTGAATTTCAGAATTCATATCATTTCCTATTTCTTTAACGCATACAAAACTGCATCTACAATTGAGTTTGCATCTACTTTAAAATGTTTCCTCAAATCCGTACGACTTTCACTCATTCCCCATCCATCTGTTCCCAAACAAATCGGTTTTTTAGGAAACCAGCGAGAAATACTATCAGGTAAAGCACGCATGTAATCTGAGGCTAACACATATACACCTGAAGTTTTTTCAAGACTAGACTCTAGATAAGATTTTTTAGGTCCAACATCTGGATGTTCCATATTCCAACGTTCTATCTCGCAAGCCTCTGTATAAAGAGATTTGTAACTCGTCACACTCCAAATATTGGAAGAAACTTGATGTTTCTTTTCCAAAATTTCAGCTGCTTTCAACACATCCATGAGAATCGGCCCACTCCCAAATAAATTCACCCTTCGACTCTGCTCAGGGCAGGCCTCTTCCCTCTTCCCTCTTCCCTCTTCCCCTCCCCTAAATAGATACATCCCTTTTAAAATTCCCTCTTCTACTCCCTTGGGCATTTCATGTTGAGGATAATTTTCGTTGTATAAAGTAATATAATAAAAATCTTCTTCGCCTTTTTCATACATTCGATGCAATCCATCTTTGATAATCACGGCTAATTCATAAGCAAAAGCAGGATCGTAAGCCCGTAAGCTAGGCACGGGATAAGCAAGCAAATGACTTTGGCCATCCTGATGCTGCAAGCCCTCTCCCGCAAGAGTGGTGCGACCTGCGGTTGCCCCCATCAAAAATCCACGACATCGACTATCACTTGCGGCCCACACCAAATCTCCAATGCGTTGCAAACCAAACATGGAATAAAATGTGTAAAAAGGAATACAAGAAACTTGATTCGTTACTTCTGAAGTACCTGCTGCGATAAAAGAAGAAATGGCCCCTGCCTCGTTGATACCCTCTTCAAGAATTTGCCCATCCTTACTTTCTTTGTAATAGAGCAAACTTTCTGCATCAACAGGTTCGTAGAGCTGCCCCTTCGGAGAATAAATTCCACATTGAGTAAACAAACCTTCCATTCCAAAAGTACGTGCCTCGTCAGGCACAATGGGAACAATATATTTTCCAATATTTTTATCTCGAAGCAATTTGGAAAGAATGCGGACAAAAGCCATAGTGGTTGAAACGGCTTTTCCGTGAGTCCCTTCGTAAAATTCTGCCCAAAAATCTTGATGCTTCGACAAGCTCACCATGAACGGTTTTACCTCCGTTCGTCCTGAGCCTGTCGAAGGATGAATCTTGTATCTACTTGGAACAAATCCTCCCAAAGACTTCCGTTTTTCCATTAAATATTGCATCTCCGGACTTGATTCATCCGGCTTATAAAAAGGAGCATGGGCTACATCATCATCTGAAATAGGAATTCCAAAACGGGTTCTAAAATCACGAAGCTCATCCTCATTTAATTTTTTCTGTTGATGAGTAATATTTTTTCCTTCACCGGCTTCGCCTAAACCATAACCTTTCAAGGTTTTGGCAAGAATTACGGTAGGACCCTCTGTGTAATTCACTGCAGCAAGATAAGCCGCATAAACTTTTTCAGGATCATGGCCTCCCCGATTCAATTTGCGCAATTCATCATCGGTCAAATCTTTGACCATCTCTAAAAGTTGAGGATATTTTCCAAAAAAATCTTTTCGAATATATTCACCGGAGGAAACCGCATATTTTTGATATTGCCCATCTAGCACTTCGGTCATGCGCTTTATCAAAACACCTTCTTTATCTTCTGCCAAAAGCGGATCCCATAAACTTCCCCACACGAGCTTGATCACATTCCAACCCGCTCCTCGAAAAAGTTTTTCCAATTCCTGAATAATTTTTCCATTCCCCCGAACAGGACCGTCCAAACGTTGCAAATTGCAATTCACCACAAAAATAAGATTGTTCAGATTTTCTCGACTCGCGAGAGTGATAGCACCTGTGGATTCAGGTTCATCCATTTCCCCATCGCCTGTAAAAACCCACACACGAGATGTTTGTATCCCCTCCGCACCTCCTGGCTGGGTGGGGATAAGACCTCTATTCTCTAAATATTTATTAAACCTGGCCTGATAAATTCCCATGAGAGGCCCAAGTCCCATCGATACCGTAGGAAATTCCCAAAAATCAGGCATTGAGCGTGGATGAGGATAGGAAGAAAGTCCGCCGCCTTTTTTGAGTTCTCTTCGAAAATTTTCAAGTTGTTGGATCGAAATGCGACCTTCCAAAAAAGCACGCGCATAAATCCCCGGAGAAGCATGACCCTGAAAAAAAACCTGATCGCCTCCACTCGGATGATTCTTCCCTCGAAAAAAATGATTAAAAGCGACTTCGTAAAGAGTGGCTGCGGAGGCAAAAGTAGAAATATGTCCGCCAATGCCTTCAAGCTTGCGATTTGCACGCACCACCATCGCCATGGCATTCCAGCGCACGAGGCTGCGAATTCGCCATTCCAGCTCAGCTTTGCCAGGATAGGCAGGCTGCTGATCAGCTGAAATCGTGTTAATATAAGGCGTTTCACCCCTTGAATAAACCGACATGTCCTTAATTTTGCCTGTGAAAAGGGGTGATTTCAAGGAATGAAAATTATCTTTTAAACGAGCATGAAATCAGAACTGCCGTGGTAGAACATAATTTATTCTATCAACCCATCTACATGCACTTTGCCTGTTTTAGGATGAATCCATTGAAATCGATGACGCTGAGTGGATTGTGGATCTTGCAACACCCTCAATTCAAATAATTGACCTGGTTCCACACTACGTAAAGTGCGTACTTCTAGTCGAGTAGGCTTTGGGGTTACAAAATTATTTGCAAACTCAGGACTTGTCCTTAAAAGGGCTTCGCTTTGAGCCGCAATCAAAAAGCCAGGCAAATCCACGCCCCCACGACCTGTCGCAGCTTGAACCAAGATATCTCTTTGATGCCTTGGATTAGGATCACTCCATGCGGCTGCTTCTGCAAGATCTTGTCTGGAAAGACTTCTAAAGCTTACAGACCTTGCATTCTCTTCAGGGAGTTTTTCTACAAAAGCTTCTTCAAATCTTTCTGCTTGATAACTTTGATTTCCACTCACCCGCAAACGTACTTTGGCAGAAGCCACGGAAACTTCCCGTCCTTCACTCTCGCCCTCCAAAGTCAAATGAGCTTCCATCATATCTCCCAGCCGTTTAGTGGTTTGACTTCCAGCCTCTGTCCTAACTTCTTCAGCTACTCGCGCAGGTCGAATCGAAACAAAATAATGTGCATCAGCTTGGGGAGGCAATGAGGTTTTGCTAAAATGAATCTCACGGACCTCGACACGGGTAGGATCAATTCCCAATTCTTGATTCGTCTCAATTTCAGCAAAAGCTCGTGCTAAAGAAAACTGGATAGGCCCGGTCAAACTCTGATCAAAAGAAATTTTAAATATTCTTTCAAAGACAGAAATATAGTCAGTTCTGAGCTGAACTTCACCAGCATGAACTATTTGGCCTGTGATTCTGGAATCTATTCTTCCAGAACTTTGACTGCTCAGCTGACCTATACGTGGATCAAATTCCAGAGGAATCACAACTTCTCTTCTTCCTTCTACGGGCTGACCCAAATAAATCACTTGTTCGAGAGAGAGTGAATCGCGAGACAAATATCCGGGTTCATTTTGGGGCAAACGATAACCCAATCCTTCTCCATCCGGTTTTACAGTTCTCACTGAAAGAAGATTTCTATCTCTGTCTACTTCGACGACCAGTCTATCCTCAGGCCTCATCACTCTAGCCAAACTATTCATCGCTAAACTTCCATATAAACCTTTTCGGGGTCGGGCCAACCAAGAACCTAAAACAGGCACGTGACGATTGAGCCAAGAAAGTAATGACATGGCTGTCGACTCCACGCCATTACCTGCCATGATGTAACCCGATTGCATCAGACGTTGACTGGCAACGGCATCTTCTGCACCAAATATTTTTGCCAAAGGTCCTTTCAAACTTCCAAGTACCGCTTCTGCCTGAGAAGCGTTAGAAGGTAAAACCCAAGTTCCTGCTCCATCAATATCATGAGCTGTTTGAGCAAAAGAAAAAGGCATGCCTTCCTTGCTGAAATAAATCGATCTTCTACCGAACCAACCCTGCGGTGAAAGTGCATGTCTTAAAAAAGCCCAGCTGGTAATTGATCTGACGCTAGCACCAAAGAAGTTATTTTCCACCCGACCATGCGCCTGGGCAAAAGCATTTTGTTGAGCGAGTTGGGCAGGCTTAGCGCTATTACGATTGTCTGCATGACCGACTGCTTGAGGATTCAAAATATCATGCAGATAGGCAAACAACATAAGTCGATTGGTGAAATCAACATCGGCCACATAAATTCCCACTTTTCTGGAACCAAATAATCCCCCACGCATTATTCCCCGTTTGGCTCGATCTTTGATTTTTACCAAAAGTGAAGCCGTTCCGGTCATGGGAGCTATGTTGGCAGACACACTCACTCCGTTTTCTCCCAACCAATGATCTTGATCAACAGGTTTAGCTAATTGAGCTGCCAAGTAACCCGGACCTTGCGGAGGAAAAACACGTCGGCCAAAAAAGCGTCCTGCAAATTCAAATATTGCGGATTTTATCCCAAAAAATCGTGCAGGAGTAAAACGGGGACGATTCCGATATGCTTGCTGTGCATCACTAGCCATCTCTGGAGAAATTTCAGCAGGCATAGAAGTGGAAAGTAAATATCCCACCGAGGCTAGATTCCCTTTGCGATGAACCCCTTCAGTGATCGCCATCATGGCACCCATCAAAGGTAATTCCACATTCCCCGCATAAGCCAAGTTCAACATATGAACTTTTTCCCCTCGTCGCGTAGCCACATCATTGATAGTCTGCGCAATTTCGGGAGCTTGTGTTAAAAGATTGATAGGCTCTGGTGAGTGAAGCAAAACCCCTCCCAAAAGAGGAGCCAGCTCTGCCAATTCCCGCACTGCAGACGCATTAAAATCAATGCCAAATACAGTTGCACCCGTTTTTAACAAATCTTTTGCATTGATCATTTCAGCAATCAAACCCGAGACCGCAATCATGCGTCCTTTTAAATGGATGACTCCACCCTGGCGCTCTGCATAATTTGCTAGCCATTGAATTTTGGCAGCAAATTCTGGAGTAATCACTTTCTCGATCACCAAACGATTCGCCAAACGATCGATGCCATGCACTCCTCTATAAACTTGGCCTTCATAAGGAATTTCCACGGCCAGTCCTGCTTGAACACCCGGTCGCAATGGAGTTTCAGCTAGATTGTATAAAGGCTGAACATCTGAGGACTCGATGACAGCTTCTCTCAAACTTTTGCCGTTAAATTTAATTTGATCAAAAAGGTAAGCCCTCAATCGATTGGCCAATTCGATACGATGAGGATTTGTTAAGCGTGCAGCTTCAAGCACTTCCATCACGCTCGCATAATTTTCAATCACCCGTTTTCCTTTTTTATTGTTCACTAACCTCAGTTCGGGCAATTTGACTCCTTCACGGGCCAGTTCAGGAACAATTTGAGTATACCAATCATGCAAAAACTGAGCGGTCGATTCAACGGGCAAAGAAAATCCTTCAGGTGCTCTTTTTGTTGAACTTCTAACGTCTCTCACTACGGGTGGAATGCTTTCAGAAGAATTACTATTAAAAAGTTGGGGAATCGCTAGTTCTGAAAATGAATGATTTTTTTGTGGTGAAAACACATGACTTTGCTGACGCAAATCCAGAGCTCTTTCCAAACGTCCCAATCCTGGAGCTGCGTAGTCAATTAAAGATCGGGTCATGCTTGATTGAATGTCGAGTATCAAAGCCTGAGTCCATTGTTCTGACAAAGTGCCATGAGGTGCTTCAACTATTCCTAAAGCTCCACCCACTTGATTAGCCAAGACCATAGCTGAACTATTGAAAGTTCTTTGAAGAATTTGTGTTTGTCCTCGACTTGCGATTCCTGCCAACTTGAGCGAACCTAAATTCAAGGCAGAATGCGCCCAAGCGTAAGTAAAATTTTC
>CAYYEM010000001.1:74625-82685 GCA_964470915.1 uncultured Pseudomonadota bacterium | reverse complement strand
ACTTGAGCGAACCTAAATTCAAGGCAGAATGCGCCCAAGCGTAAGTAAAATTTTCGAAGCTTTCCCCCCGAATCAAGCGATCTGTTCCTACAAAAAATGCCGACTCACCGGCCAAGCCAATTCCAAAACCTCCAAGCCTTGCTGTGTTATAAGCTAAGCGAGACTCTCCTAATAATGATCCCAAAGTAGAAAAGCCTGCCATCCCAAAAAGACGGCCTGCGATCCCTCCGACTGCAAGTCCTGCAATCATAGAAGGATCTCTTACCTGTTGTGAAAAGGTGGTAAGAGTTGCATCCATACCCAGCTGATTTTGAGTAAGTGTATCAACCGAAGATAATAAAGCTCGGCGCTCAAGGAATGAAGTTCTCATAGGATATTTTTCCTTAGATTTAAGTTCGTATTTTTTAAAGTAATTGAATTTCGGAACAGGATCGAAAGAGTTGCTAGATAAATTGGCCCTAGTAGTGACCTATAAGTATCCGTTCATGGTATCCGCCAAAGGACGAATCAGTCCTCTGACTGAAGCTTGTCGAACCATAATTATCCTTCGACAGGCTCTGGACGAACGGGGGAGCTAAAACCCCGGGTTTTTGGGACACTACCATCAATCCTTTAAAAACTGACCAAAGTAACCCCTTCAAGGCTGCGATTGAGAAAATTCCGACCCACTTGATTGAAACGAGCAGGAGAATCGGTTACAAAAAAAGTTTCCTGGCGAGCAGTGGAATCTTTGCGTTCCAATTGACGAGATTGCAAAAGAGTTTTTAAAGCGAGAGCTGTTTGTTCTGCACTATCAACCAACTTCACTTCGGAGCCCATCACCTTAGAGATCATTTTTTTCAAGATCGGATAATGCGTACAACCTAAAATCAGAGTATCAATGGGAGTTTTGGAAAAAGAAGCCAAATATTTTTTAGCAATCGCAATACTAATTTCGTCTTCTACCCAACCTTCCTCAGCCAAAGGAACAAATAAAGGGCAAGAAACACCCCAAACTCGAGTCTTAGGATTCAAGGCTTGAATGGCTTTGGTATAGGAAGCAGAAGCAATCGTCCCTTCGGTGCCGATAATTCCGACTTCGCCGGTTTTGGTACTGGCTACAGCAGCTTGCGCTCCAGGCTCAATCACTCCGATGATCGGAATAGAAAATTGTTTCTGGAGTTCATGTAACGCAAAAGCAGAGGCTGTATTGCAAGCTACCACTACAGCTTTTACTCCGGCCTTCATGAGAAATTGGGTATTTTCTATCGAGTAACGAGTAATGGTTTCTCGGCTTTTATTTCCATAAGGAACTCGAGCGGTATCCCCTAAATAAATCAGGTGTTCGTAGGGCAAAGCTTCTTCAATGGCTTTAAAGACGGTAAGTCCTCCAATCCCAGAATCAAAAATCCCAATCGCCTTGTTGTTTTCTGCATTCATAAAAAAAAATCCTCACCCACATTCAGTGGATGAGGATGTCTTTAACATCTAGTTAAAACTTTCAATGAAAATTTTAGCCTTCAAATAGGCTCGTAATGAAAAAAAATAAACCTTCGCTACATTGTTAGCGTTTAGCGTGACTTCGCGACGTTTTACTAGAAGATTTACTTTTTAATTTTTGTGAAAGCACCAAACGCTGAAGAGATTCGATTTCATTCTCCAGCTTATGAATTTTTCGCTCCATTGCTTTCACTTCATCGCGGGTAGGAACCTCAAATACTTTCAGGACTGAGTTGACTTTGCCCTGAATGCTTTTTTCTACCCCAGTTTTGGCATTGAGAATGGTCACAACACCGTTTAGAAACTTCTCGTTTTTTAAAAGCTGGTTCACAAGGCGTGACTGGAGCAGATCTTCCATCACCTTGCTTCGTATCTGCTCGCCTTTTTCCATTGCGTCATGCAAAAACTTGCGAAGATCCATGGAAGTACCTCCCGCACTTAAAAAAGAAATGGTGGGTTGCATAAACCTCCCTCACTGGAACTCAACAAAGTTTCTTTGTCTTGAATTCCTTTTGAATTGTCCTCGAAAAAACTTTGGAAATTCTATGTATAACACAGGAAGCCTGTCAATGAATTACTTGCAAAAACAAGGCTATGATTGACTTTTGCTCTTTCATCATTATGATCAGTTCACTTTGCTTTAACCCTAAAAAGGAGTTTTTTTCATGCCTTTCCTAGCTCTCTTGATGCAAATGCCCATCGCCGACAGCAAAAGTCAAAATGTGCTTCATTTGCTTTTTTCGAGTGACCCTGTGGTCAAATTCACTTTGTTTGTTTTAATACTATTTTCGGTATTTTCCTGGGCCATCATTTTTTTTAAAGCGCGTCAAATTAACAAGGCCAAGAAAGGCTCCCGACAGTTCCTGCATGCCTTTGAAACAAGTTATACTCTCGATGAAGTGATTGCTAAAAATCCAGCTCGGGAAGGAAATCCCCTTTCCGATATCTTCGCTACCGGCATGTCGGATTTATTACGTTATAGACAAGCTTCCGGAAAAGATCCTCGCACTCCCAAACCTCATCTTGAAACTATTAAGCGCATGATTTTTAGAAGAGCCTCTGATGAAATTGCTAGCCTTGAGCAACTTACCCCCTTTCTCGCAACCACTGCCTCTTCTTGCCCCTTTATTGGATTATTCGGCACGGTGTGGGGAATTCTTACTGCATTTTGGGCGATTGGAAAAGCGGGCTCTACCTCACTCGCGACTGTAGGACCTTATATTGCAGAAGCTCTGATTGCTACTGCGGTAGGATTGGCAGCAGCTATTCCTGCGGTTATCGCCTATAACTTTTTTGTCAGTAAAATTAAAGTAATCGACAAAACAATCGAAGATTTCTCTAGTGATTTATATCATCGGATTGAGAAGGAATACTTTTAATAAATATTTACCCTTCGAGAACCTCAGGGCGAACGGTTTTTCCATTTATTTTTACCCCGTTCGTGCTGAACCTGACGAAGTATAAAAGGAGTGTTGTCTCATGGCATTTCAAAACGGCAATGGCAAAGGTGGCTCCACCCTATCTGAGATCAACATCACGCCTTTAGTGGATGTCATGCTTGTGCTTCTGATCATTTTCATGGTCACAGCTCCTCTCATGACTGAAGGAATCAAGGTCGATCTTCCTTCTGCCACTACTCAAGCGATCAAAACTGAAAAAGATGAAGTCATTCTGACCGTCAACAAAACAGGCGAGCTTTTTTTGCAAGGCGACAAGACAGCCTACAACACGGTAAACTTAGGAGATAAACTCGCTGAACTTTATAAAAACAAAGAAAAGAAAGATATTTTCTTACGTGCAGACAAAACAGTTCCCTATGGCACGGTCGTACAAGTCATGGCTGCCTGTAAAAACGCGGGAATCGAACGTGTAGGCATGATCACAGAACCTGAGGCACAGCCTGCAGGTGGGTCAGTTCAATAATTGAATCTGTTTTCTCCTCCTCTTAAGGTAAGAGGAAGTCGGGAGGAGTTATGAACTTTTCATAACGCCCCCTAACCCCCTCTTACCTTAAGAGGGGGGATTTTTTTATAATGCAAACTTCCTCTTCAAACACAAATCTCAGTTTCTCTCGCTCGGTTGCTTATTCTATAGGCCTGCATGTCATTCTTTTGACTTTGTTGATTTTTATCTGGAGTATTGAGAAAATTCCCCCTGCTCCCGAGATGAAAGTAGAATGGATGCGCTTGGGTTTTTTGAGTGGCCCTGAAGAAGGCGATCCTTATCTTAAAACCAAACAACTCCCCCAAACTACCATTCAAGAACAAAAAAATGCTCGCATTGATCAGCCTTCCCCCACCGAAGTAAAACAAAAAGGCAAAATTGAACCTGAACAAAAAATTGGGGTCGATAAAAACAAGGTCGTGGTGGAAGATAAAACAAAAAAACAAAAAACTGAAAAAAAACCAAAATTGGAAGACCCTACAAAAGCAGAAGGCAAAGCTACCAAAGTAGATCCTAGAATTAACCAAGCTTTGTCTAAGATTAATGAAGATTTAAAAACACAAACGGTTCTACCGGAAGCTGCCCAGATTAAGCAAGGGGGCGACGGGAGCCCCCAAGGGAGCGTAGGTGGATCCAACTCTGAATGTGCCGCTTATTCTGGAAGAGTAAAATCAAAAATCATCGGAAATTGGATTCGATTGAGCGCTGGCCAAAAAGCACCACGCCCTCCTAAAATATTTGTCTCGATTAATGAAAGCGGAAGTATCACTTCTAGTCGATGGATTCAAAAATCAGGCGATGTATCTCTCGATGGTTCTGCAATGCGTGCCGTACAAAACTCTTCGCCCTTTCCTACTCCGCCTCTGAATTGCCAGATTGCTTTAAGTGGTGGAATTACAGTGCAGTTTGGAAGATAGTTTTTCTTGCAGCTAAGCAATGTTTATGAAACTTTGCATCTAACAGGAGATTTTACCGATGAAAAAAATTATTTCTCTTTTTATTTTTACCTTTTCTCTCTTTTTATTTTTCATTTCTTCACTTCATGCTCAAGCGCCTGAATCATCTCCTACCAAGCATATCTACATTATTCTTGATCAACCGAGTGCTGAAAATAAATTTCCTATCGCTGTTCCTGATTTGCTCTACACCAAAAGCCAAAACGATAAAGATCAATACGGCACACGCTTCATGGATGTTATTCGAAACGACATGAAATTGGCTGGCTATTTTAATGTGCTCGACAAATCCTCTTATCCTGAAAACCCAGGCCCAGGACTCACTGCCAATGAAATTGATTTTAAAAAATGGACCGGCATTGGAGCTCTAGCTCTCGTAAAAGGCGGAATTCGCTTGGACGGTGGCAATCTTGTATTGGAATTGCGTCTCTTTGATCCCAACACCGGCGAAACTTTAGTGGGCAAAGAATATAAAGTTGAAAAGAAAAATTATCGTGCTGCAGCTCATCGTTTTATGGATGAAATCATGCTAGCTCTCACCGGCGAAAAGGGAATATTTTCTACTAGAATAGTCGCGGCTTGTGGAAAAGTAGGACAAAAGGAAATTTATGTCATGGATGTCGATGGTGAAAATAAAATTCCCATCACCAAAAATAAATCTATCAATGTTTCACCTTCCTGGAGCATTGATGGAAATCAAATCGCTTTTGTTTCTTACATGAAATATTTTCCAGAAATTTATATTTCTCAAAGTAATGGAAAAGGATCTCCCAAACGCATTACCTACAATAACGCGGTGAATATGACTCCTGCGTTTAATCCTGATGGCAAGTCACTCTCTATTGCAAGCAGCATGTCAGGCAACCCTGAAATTTATCTGATTGATACTCAAGGAAACAAACTCGCTCAACTCACTCGTAGTTTTGGAATTGATTTGGGTGCTACCTGGTCACCGGATGGAAATCATTTTATTTTTGCGTCTGAACGAGCTGGCAATCTGCATCTTTTCTCTTCAGACCGAAATGGTGGAGGCGTAAAACGTCTTACTTTTAGCGGAACCCACAATGATCAACCTGATTGGTCTCCTAAAGGCGATAAAGTTGCTTATGCCAGCCAAAGTGGCTCCGGTTATGATCTTTATACCATGAATGTGGATGGCAGCCTCGTGCAACGCCTGACTGCCGGGGCTGGCAGCAATGAAGCCCCCAGCTATTCTCCAGATGGTCGCTATATTGTATATAGCAGTACCCGAAGAGGCAAAAGTGATATATACTTAATGTTGTGGGAGGGTTCGAATCCAAACCCTATTACGAATAGTGGAGAATGCGTAAACCCTGACTGGTCTCCTTGGCTCCAATAGACTACTTCATTATTTCCCCCTATTAGATTAAGAGGGGGAGATCCGCCAAAGGCGGATGGGGGAGTTATTCCACTCTATGAATTTCGCAAGCATCGATATCGGCAGTAATTCAATTTTACTTTTAATTGCCACGGTCACCGCCGAGGGGAAAATACGTCCTTTAGTGGAAAAAGCGGAAATCACCCGTTTATCTGAAAAAATGAATGAAAGTGGCGAAATTTGCCAGGAGGCTATGGAACGTAGTCTGAAGGTGCTACGCAAATACACTGACTTATGTCATCGTAATCAAGTAGATCGAATTGCCTGCATCGGCACCGAAGCCTTACGTCGAGCTAAAAACGCCCAAGAATTTGTTCAAAAAGTTGCAAATCTTTGTGGCTTTAAAGTTGAAATTATCTCAGGCACCAAAGAAGCTGAACTAGCCTATCTTTCTGCCATGCTCGACTTTGGAGAAAAACATTCCAATCTAGTAGTGTTGGATATTGGAGGAGGCTCCACTGAACTCATTTGGCAAACAGAACATAATGGCGATACCGCCAAGTTACAAACTCTATCGATGAAAATGGGATCCGTTCGACTCACGGA
Organism: uncultured Pseudomonadota bacterium; assembly: GCA_964470915.1. Taxonomy (GTDB): domain Bacteria; phylum UBA10199; class UBA10199; order JADFYH01; family JADFYH01; genus CAYPXN01. The sequence goes on along the minus strand of CAYYEM010000001.1, from coordinate 76,361 downwards.
AGAATTTCTTAAAACAGATCCTGTCACCCAAGCAGAATATGCGGCGCTCCGCCAACAAATTGATGAAAAATTAAATCACCATTTCAACTCACTGGGCATTCCTTCTGCCCCCCTCACGCTGGTAGGGCTTGCGGGAACCGTCACCACACTCAGTGCCATCGATCAAAAATTAGTTCCCTATGATCCTGAAAAAATTCAAGGAGCTTCACTCACTCAAAGTTCTCTCCGCGAAATTCTTCGAAAATTAAAAGAAAAAAATTTGGAAGAAAAAAAGCAGATCACTGGTATGGAGCCCAAACGAGCAGACGTGCTTCTTGCCGGCGCAGCTATTCTGGATTGTGTGATGAGCAAACTTGGCGCAGATCATCTCATTGTTAGCGATCGTGGAATTCGCTACGGATTATTTTATCAGCGCTTTGTAGAACACTAACAATCAATGCCCTGTAAACACAGAAGGATTTTTACCTAAAGGAAATTTTGCATTGGGTTCGAAGCGAATATTTCTCCACTCTCCTGCAATGTGCATTAAAGCAGATTGCATTTTAGCCCCAGTATCTATTCCATTTTCTACACTCACCTGATCAAAAATAACCTTTGCAAGATAACCCTGATTATCAAACTCAAATCGAGGTAAGGCTTTGAACACAAAATCTGACTTTAATTCTTTCGCATAAGCTTTTCCACCCACTGTAGCCAAACGAGTAATTTCAGTTCCCAGTGTCTCTCGGCTAACAACTGCCCCTGTCGGTGCATCCATAGGTGTTAAATCAACCGTATAAGAAGATTGTATCGGATCTGCAGGAGCAGGAGCCGCAACCGCTTTCACAGCTGGAGTTTCTGCTGAAGCAGCTTTAGGAGCCTGGGCCGCTGGTTCCTTACTTATTTCAGGAAGAAGCGCGAAAGCCCTATCCACTCTTCTGCTCGTGTTTGCATCTAAATGCTCAGGCTTGCTTGCACTCAATTGAAAGCCCAATGTAATCAAGGCAATTTTACTTAAAGATTCTTTAAAACAATCAGAATTAGACCAAATACGTATTTTTTGTTTCAACTCAGCTTCAGATGCTTCCCCTTTTACATATTGGCGAAGGGTATCAAGATACATTTTTAATGTAAAAAATTTATTAAACTTATTTTCCGTTTTATTCCATGCAGGAAGATGCTTAGCACCAAAAACTTTTTCGTCACTCAGCCATTCATCAACTGAAACAGTCGCCGGCTGACTTCTCGCTACAGGAGGAAGAGCAGCTTTAGGAGCTGCGTCTGGAAGAATAACCACTGGTGCTGGAGAAACAGCTGCTTTTGCAGGACTTATATTGGCAGTATTGTTTCGAATGACACCTAAAAGAAGCAGGGCTTTACTTTTCAATTCAGGTTCAGTGATCGTAGGTAAAATTTGGAGTAAATTATCGCGAAGCGCAATACTCAATGAGTCGTGCTGAAGTTCAGGATTGCTGTTCCATTTTTCAACACTTTTTATGAGTTCTGAATAACTTATTTCACAAGAACCCGAAAGATATTGCTTAAAAATGGTCGCATACATCGAAAGAACATTATAATTTGATTTATGCCAATTCTCTGGCTTGCGAGCCTCTACTAAAGCTGCTCCAAAAACTTTCTCATCACTGAGCAAAACACCCACCTTGGTAGCTAAACTATCTATTGCTGGAGTATTAGTTATTGTTTTTCCAACAAAACATACTTGTGCCATACATTTCTCCTTTTTGTGAAGAAACTAG
>CAYYEM010000001.1:70244-74525 GCA_964470915.1 uncultured Pseudomonadota bacterium | reverse complement strand
TTTTCCAACAAAACATACTTGTGCCATACATTTCTCCTTTTTGTGAAGAAACTAGGCGGTAAAATAATGATTGGAAGGGATTTTGCCTGCTTACTAGCAAACTCAAAACATGTGCCCTTAAATCGTGTGCCGCCCAACCCTATCAGGGTTCTTCAGACTAGATTATCGGCAGATAAATAAAATGGTTGCGGCTTGTTGTTTAAAAAAACAAAGCTGTAAAAAAAGTAAAGACTTGTTAACGCTTAAGATACGTCATCATCTTCAAATACCAAATTTTTAGGATCCGGGGGAGAGTGTGATTTGTCGGGAATGGCATACTCCTCTGCTGCCCATTTTCCTAAATCAATCAAACGACAACGTTCGCTACAAAAAGGCCGATAAGCATTAGCTTCCCAGGGGCATTCCTTTTGACACTGAGGACACTTCACATGGTTAGGCATTTCATTTCCCCTGGTTTTTTTGCCCAGCTTTCACAGGCTGGCTTTCCGCTTTATCATGAGCATCACAAGCCCAAGAAAGAGAAGCCCCACACAGCAAAACAAGAGTAATAGACGCACAAAGTATCTTTTTCATAAAATCTCCCAGTTTTTGATTGATGTATGATGATTTCCTGAATTAGACAAGAGCTTAAGTTTTTTCAAGCGCGAGTAGCTCAGTTGGTAGAGCATCAGCTTCCCAAGCTGAGGGTCGCGGGTTCGAGACCCGTCTCGCGCTCATTTTTAAACTTAAGGTGTCAGACACGTGTCTGACACCTTAAAAATTTCCTTTAAAAATTAGCACAAATAGCCCCTTAAAAAAGTAGCAGCGCAGCGCTGTGCTTTACGCTATAATTATCAGATGTCTTTTTTGTTAAAAAGACAAGAAGGGGGCATGCATGAAATTATCTACTTTTGTTGTTTTTGCTTGTTTAAGTACTCTTGTCGCAGGTTTTTCTTGTTCCGGGGGAAGCTCTTCTAACAGTTCTGGAACCACAGGGAGCACTGGTGGCAGTGGTAGTGGAGACAGTGGAAGCGGAGGAAGTGGTGGTGGAGGTGGCGGATCAACCCCTTCTACACCAGGCGTTGTCACAAGCGGAGATATCGCTGCCTGGGATGCCCTCTCTCAAAGTGAAAAAAATAGCATACAATCTTGGAACAGTTTATTCCTTCATCAATCGGTAGGACAAGATTTAGAAGATGGCTGTGAAGCCAATGGTTTTAGCTTTGAATATTTCAATCTAGGCAATTCAATTCCTGCGAGTCCTACTCATTTATATGGTGGTTTGTTTGCTTCCAGTAATGGGAATCCCACAGAAAAATTTTCGGAATTCAGAACTAATGCACTCGCCAATGCTTCCAACTTGCGTGTCGCCATCTTTAAATTTGGATATGCCGATATTGAACCCAGCACTCTTTCTAGTGTGGAAGCGGGCTATCTCTCCATGGTGAATGATTTAAAAAGCAGTGGAATACGAGTTTTACACATCACTCCCCCCTTGGTTTACGACACCGCTTACAATCAAGCCAAAATGGACATGCGCACCTGGATGTTTGCTACTTTTCCTAGCGACGTGATTTTTGACTTACAAGACATCGAAAGCAAAACAGGCGCCACAGGCTCTCGCTGTGAAGTGGGAGGCATTTGGAGAATATGCCCGGATATTCGCTCGACAGACAGTTGCCTGAGCCGAGGCCAAGGAAGTGATAGTGGCGATGCTGGCCGAGGCCATCTTTGCGCAAGTGCCGCAGATATAATTTCCAAAGCCTTTTTATATTCAATTTATAGAGCTGGAAGATAATCAAAATCTAAATTATATTAAATATGTTCAGTGATTAAGAAAATAAGGGGGAGAAAAGGTAAACCAGTGCATCAAACAATTTCATCTTCCAAAGTAAACAGAACTCTCAGTAAAGATGGAAGTATCCATGTCACGGATGAATTCTACAACTCTCTCATTTCAGGCTTTGGAGCATTTTTAGCTCTTATTGGCTCTTATCTGCTGATTTCAAAATCCATTCATGATCATAAAATTTGGCACCTGATAGGTTTTAGTCTTTATGGTCTAGCTCTCTTTAATCTATTCATCGCCAGCGCCCTTCACCATGGCGTAAATGCCTCTGAAAAAATTGAAGCTATGTTACGTCGCTACGATTATTATGCCATTTTTTTCATGATCGCGGGTTCTTTCACACCCATTTGCTTAATCTTATTTAGAAATAATTTAGGTTGGAGCATTTTAAGTTTAGTTTGGATATGCGCTATTCTAGGAATCATTTTACAAATGTTTTTCCCGAACTTACCTAAATGGTTTTCAACCACTTTATACATTGGTATTGGCTGGCTAGGAGTTTTACTCGCAAAGCCAATCTATCTTGTGATGCCACAAATCCTTTATCTACTCATTGCTGGAGGACTTTTTTTCACAGTAGGAGCTATCATTTATTTTTTTGAAAAACCCAATCTCTTCCCAGGAAAATTCGGCTTTCATGAAATCTGGCACTTATTTGTGCTGGCAGGCGCAAGTACACATTATTTTATTATGTATTTTTATTTATTACCCTACCCTCTTTAAAATATTTTTTTTAAGGTTCCCACACAAACATCGTCCAATGATTGCCACTAAGAATACGCAATATCATGCTCGCTCCTTGAGGAAATCCTCCCCAAAAAGGAAGCCAAGCCAAGGCGACAAAATGAAAGGTAAAAATCATGGAAAGGGCATAAGTTATTTTTGGATAAGCTCTCGAAAGAGTCTGTGTCTTTTTTAAAATTCCATTGGAATTTGAAACTTCTACTCGCTTCCAAAAATTTTTCCAAAGTCGAAGCACACACATCCCAAGTCCATGCATCAAACCCCATACCACAAAGGCTTCGCTGGTCACATGCCACATCGCTACAAACATAAAGAGAAGCAGATAATTAAAATAGACTCTCTTTCGATTACCTCCCAATGGGATATAAAGATATTCCCGCAATATATGCATTAAACTCATGTGCCAATTGCGCCAAAATTCAGCCAAATTTCTCCGAAAATAAGGATAATTATAATTCTCAGGAACCTTAAATCCCCCCAAGCGACAACAAGCAATGCTCAAATCATTGCAAGCCGATACCAATAAGTAAAAACCAATGGCTCGCGCATACATGCCCCACAAAAGATAAGTATAAGATAAATCTTGGGGGTAATTAAAATAATGAACCCAATCTAATTCGAAAAAATTTTTGGCGAGCCAACCCTTTAAAATTCCGCCGGCAATTCGAAGAATGTTTTTTGCTACAGTCTTTACATCCAAGCTTTGATTCTGATGAAGGTTGTTCGTTAAAAAATCCTGGTAGCGATCAATCGGACCTTGAAAAAAAGTGGGGTAAAAAAAGGCATAACTCATAAACTCTAACGGATTACCACTCACCTTCATACCTCGACCCACATCTACTGTAAAAGCGATCCAACGAAAAAGACTGTAAGAAATCCCAAAGGCATGCACTTTGTCACCAGTCCAGGGGCTTTCCAATTTCACCCAATTCAAGCAGAGAAAAAAGAAAGCGATCATAAGGACTACTAGCAGCCAAGAAATTTTATCTCGAAAAGGACTCTGTTGAATGAAGTAATTAAAATAATAAAAAGCAAATCCCACAGCGACAAATAGGAAAAAATATTTAACCGATGCCAAAACACCAATAAAAACAAAAGAATAGAAAAGAAGCAGAAAAGAGCGTGGAATACGAGGTAAAAAACGGGCCATTAAAAGCAGAGGAATGCAAATGGCCAGTTGCCAATCTAAAATCCAATGATCCCAAACCGGGGTATGGAAAAACTGATCTATTTGATGAAGCCAGAAAAAATACTTGTCGACCATATTGCCCTAAGCCATAAGATAGTTCTTAAAGGAGTTAATATGAACCCACATGCAAAATCATCCCAAACTCCCTGGGGAACCTGGGAAGTACTGTTAGACGAAAAATCCTGCAAGGTGAAAAAAATCACCGTACTTCCAGGAAAACGCCTCAGCTATCAAAAGCACTTTAAACGTCAGGAACACTGGATGATCGTGGAAGGAACTGCCCTTGTCACCTTAAATGATGTCGACCGCATACTCGAAACAGGTCAGTATATCGATATCCCTCAAGAAGCCTCCCATCGCATTGCAAATCCCAGTGATACCCCCATGGTTTTTATTGAAATTCAGCGTGGTACTTATTTCGGTGAAGATGACATCGTCCGTTTACAAGATGATTATGGTCGTGAGGATAAAAAGTAAGCATGGAACTTTTACCCGCCATTGATTTAAAAGATCAAAAAGT
>CAYYEM010000001.1:50460-70144 GCA_964470915.1 uncultured Pseudomonadota bacterium | reverse complement strand
GAAAAAGCTCAGGCCAGTCGTGTCATTTTAGGAACGGTCGCCTATCAGAACCCAAAATTTGTTGAAGAAGCTTGCAAACGATATCCTGGAAAAATCGCAGTGGGAATCGATGTAAAAGATAACAAAGTTGCCACTCATGGATGGACTGAAGTGCAAAATTTTTCAGCGGCAGAACTAGCCCAACGTTTTGAAGATGTAGGGGTGAGCGCAGTAGTTTATACCGATATTTCAAGAGATGGAATGCTCTCAGGCTATAATATTGAAGGCGTGTCACAATTGATTAGCAACACTCAATTGCCTGTGATTGTCGCAGGGGGCTTAAAAGACTTGAAAGACCTTCAAAAACTTCTCGCTTTAAAATCTCCTCAAATTGTGGGAGCCATCGCCGGAAAGTCAATTTATGAAGGTACCTTAGACTTAAAGGAAGCACTTGATTTGGTGAGGTGTGAGGCGTGAGGTGATAGGAGTTTTTTTACTCCTCACCCCTAACCCCTCACCCCTAACTTTACTGATGTTAGCAAAAAGAATTATTCCTTGCCTCGACGTCAAAGCAGGCCGAGTGGTCAAGGGAACAAAATTTTTAAACTTAAAAGATGCGGGCGACCCCGTAGAAGTGGCCATAGAATATGATCGCCAAGGGGCTGATGAACTTTGTTTTCTCGATATCACCGCTTCCCATGAAGATCGAAATATTATTTTAGATGTCGTGGAAAAAACTGCCGCCAATGTGTTTATGCCGGTGACCGTCGGTGGAGGTGTACGTAATTTAAATGATATTCGTAATCTTCTCAATGCTGGAGCAGATAAAGTTTCAATGAATACGGCAGCCGTAAAAGATCCTGAATTTATCAAAAAAGCTGCTGAAAGATTTGGCTCACAATGCATTGTCGTTGCAATCGACGCCAAACGTTCACTGGATAGTTGGGAAGTATTCATCCACGGGGGTCGTACTCCCACAGGACTCGATGCCATTATGTGGGCTCACAAGATGGAAAAATATGGCGCCGGAGAAATCTTGCTCACGAGCATGGACCGAGATGGCACCAAGGAAGGTTACGACATCGAACTGACTCGAAAAATCTCAGATGAAGTGGAAATTCCGGTCATTGCTTCCGGAGGGGTTGGAACTTTAGAACATATTTACGATGGACTTACTAAAGGTGGTGCTCAAGCCGCCTTGGCTGCCTCGATTTTTCATTACAAAGAATTTAGCATTGCAGAAGTAAAAGATTATTTGGCAAAACATGGCGTAGCCATTCGAAAAACAAAGGAAATAAAATGAGCAAATATAGCGAACTCGCTGCAAAACTGAAATACGATGACAAAGGCCTCATCCCAGCCATTTTACAAGATTATCAAAATGGTGAAATTCTCATGTGTGCCTACATGAATAAAGATGCAGTCGAAAAAACTTTAGAATCAGGTCTCGCTACTTTCTATTCTCGATCTCGAAATAAAATGTGGATCAAAGGAGAAACTTCCGGTCACACTCAAGAAGTAAAAGAAGTTTATTTTGACTGCGATGCCGATTGCTTACTCATTAAAATTAAACAAAATGTTGCAGCTTGCCATACGGGCTATCGGGGTTGTTTTTTTAACAAAGTAGATATCGCTACAGGTACTTCTCATGAAGTAGGTACAAAAGTATTTGAGGAGAATGAGGTTTATAAAAAGTAATGCTTCAACAAGCTCGGCACGAACCCATTAAACTTTTTTAAAACCGTTCGCCCTGAGGATCTCGAAGGGTAAGAGAATTTTTTATGAATGATTGTCTCTTTTGTAAAATTGTAAAAAAGGAAATCCCCAGCCAAATGGTATTCGAAGATAACGACGTGCTGGCTTTTAAAGATATCAGCCCACAAGCTCCGATACATTTTCTCATTATCCCCAAAAAGCATTTCATCAACATCAATGACGTAAACCCAGAATCTTCAGAGATTTTTTCCAAGCTCTTGAATACTGCTAAATCCTTGGCTGAAAAGTTTGGTGTTGCTCAAAAAGGTTATCGCTGCGTCATGAATACTAACCCTGAAGGGGGACAAAGTGTTTACCACCTCCATCTCCACCTCTTGGGGGGTCAGCAAATGGGCCCTTCGATGGTAGGCTAAGCTTTAACAGAACTTAAGCTTGACTTCACCTAAGATATACATAATAAACGTCCGCTCATCCGGCAAAGCCGGATTTTGCTAAAGTCATGGGAAGAATTCGATCTCTCCCCCTGACAACCCTCATCGACAGGGATAACCATTTTCGGAGGTTTTTTAAGACATGCCAGGTATCAGAATAAAAGAAGGCGAATCTTTTGAAGGCGCCATGAGACGTTTCAAAAAGCAATGTGAAAAAGCAGGCATTTTGTCTGAACTCCGAAAGCGCGAGGCTTACGAAAAACCCAGCATTCGCAAAAAGAAAAAGTCCAGCTCAGCCAGAAAAAGAGCCGTTAAGAAAACTCGTCGAGATTATTAGTTTCATTTTGTGTTTTTAAACATTGATTTTTGCTAAAGCTTCACAATATCTTTTCTCTAGTTTCTTCTCTTAAAGTAGGGGTTTTTAAATCAATCATTTTCGTTTTTTAGGGAGTGTCCGTGTTTTCGGATTCCATTGTCAGTGAAATCAGAAACCGACTTGATATTGTCGATCTTATTTCAGAATTCATCCCTTTAAAAAAATCAGGGCGGAACTTTAAAGGACTATGCCCTTTTCATTCCGAGAACTCTCCCTCCTTCATGGTAAGTGCAGATAAACAAATCTTTCATTGTTTTGGTTGTCATGAAGGTGGAGACATCTTCACTTTCCTTATGAAAATGGAAGGTCTTACTTTTCCTGAAGCGCTTGAAAGTTTAGCTGAAAAAGTAGGCGTAGAAGTAAAACCTCAATCAGGCCCTCGGATTTCAAAAGAAGAAAAAGAAAATCTCTATCAAGCTAATCGAGTGGCGGCCTGGCATTATCATGAAACTTTAAAAAGCTCTCCCGAAGCAGAAATAGCTCGTCAATACCTCCAACAAAGAGGCATCACTGAAAAGGAAATTGAAAAATTTAGACTAGGCTATGCCCTACCCTATTCACATGAGTTAGAAAAAGTTTATCAATCCAGAAAAGTCCCCCTCGAAGCCGCACTCAAAACAGGAGTTTTAAGATCAGGTGATCGAGGATATTTTGAGGCTTATCAAGGAAGAATCATCTTTCCCATCTTCAATCGAGAAAGCAAGGTAGTGGGCTTAGGAGGAAGAATCCTGGAAAAACAGGAAAATGTCGCAAAATATATCAATAGCCCTGACTCGCCTATCTACGATAAAAGCGCGAACTTATTTGCCCTGCCACAGGCTTTAGAGAGTATCCGCAAAAAAAATAGGATTTTTCTAGTAGAAGGCTATTTAGATGCCATCACCCTCCATCAATTTGGCTTTTCAGAAAGCGTCGCGCCTTTGGGCACAGCCCTCACTCCTCGTCAGATTTCTATTTTAAAACGTTATGCTGATGAAATTATTGTATTATTTGATGCGGATGAAGCCGGCTGGAAGGCGGCTGAGCGCTCACTTGACCTGTTTTTGGAACAAGAAATTTCTCCCAAACTGCTCTTGCTTCCAGCAGGAGAAGACCCAGATACTTTCTTAAGAAAATTTGGAACTAAAGCCTTCCAAGAAAAACTAAAAGAAACAAGAAACCTTTTGGCAGTGATTATCGATAAGTCTTTGCTTAAAAACGCGAAGGATATTAATGGCAGAGCCGCGGCACTAGAAGAATTAAAGCCTTATCTCTTAAAACTTTCTTCGTCGTTGGAAAGAAATTTATATATCCGAAAACTATCCGAAGCATTAGAGGTTCCTGAAAGTTGGGTATTTGAAGAATTGGGCATTAAAATGGGCCATTCTGAAATACAAAAAACTGTTACAAAAGCTCAAAAACAGGAAAAACTAGGCGCTGAAGAAATATTATTAGAATTGTTTTTAAAATTTGATGTCATCAGGAGCAAAGTGATAGCAAATATTCAGCCAGATGAATTTATAAACACTGAATATCAGTTTTTTGCGAGTTTTTTGTGGGGAATGGAACAAATCAACAATTTGAACCTCAACCAGTTGATAGAAAAAACAGAAGACCCCAAACATAAAAGCTTGATCACACAGTTTTCGCTTCGAGAAAATCCTTTGGATGTTCTTACAGCCGAAAGAGTGGGCATGGATTGTATCCAAAAAATCAGGAAAGAAAGCTTAAAATCAAGATTGGGAATTTTATCAGCACAAATAAAAGAAGCAGAAAGTTTTCAACAAACCGATAAAGTGTTGACACTTTTAAAGGAAAAGCAAAATATCCTTTCTTCTATTGAAAACGGCAAATTGGGTTAGGAAAAAAAATATGAAAAATGAAAAAAGCAAAGAGATTCAACAACTCATCGATGCAGGAAAAGAAAAAGGTTATCTCACTTACGAAGAACTAAATGAAGCGTTACCTGAAGAACTCACTTCTGCGAATCAGTTAGATAATATTCTTTCCATGTTCGATGAACTCGATATTAGCATTGTAGATAATGAAGATGCTGCCAAGCTCGCAGGCCAAAAGAAAAAACCTCAAAAAGCTTCCACTCCTTCAAAAGGTGGAAGTGCAAACTTAGCTAAAAATGCTTCTCAAGATGATGCTTCTCCTGAGCTTCCTGATTTAGAAGATGAAGAAGATGCTGCAGAAGAAGAGGAAGCTGCAGAAGAAGTTGAAACTGTCGAAGCTGAAGAAACTTTTTCGAAATCTACCGACCCTGTTCGCATGTATCTGCGCAAAATGGGTAGTGTCGCGCTTTTAACCCGCGAAGGCGAAGTGGAGATTGCTAAAAGAATCGAGCAACATGAAGACGCCGTATTGCATATGCTGCTCACCTCACCCATTGGAATCAAGGAAGTATTAAACTTGGGCGAATCGCTTAAGAAAAGTAAAATGAGAGTCACTGATATCGTGAAAGACCTTGAAGAAATGGCTCAAGAAGAAGAGTTTGACGAGACTGAACATCGCGCACGCATCATGAAACAACTCCTTAAGTTCAAACAACTCTCTGCTCATCATGCTAAAATTGCTCGCAAAGTTTCTACTCTCAAAGAAGGCAAAGCACTTGAAAAGCAAAAACTGGTTTTACAAGACTCGCAAGAAAAAATGGTTCAATGCATTAAAGAACTGCGTTTCAACCGAAAAACCATCAACTCAATCACTTATAAATTCAAGGAAGTAGTTGATCTCATCGACGCAGAAGAACGTTTGATGAAAGATCAAGCCTATAAACTCAAAATTCCCTTCGATGAATTGCGTGAAAGATTAAAAACTATTAAACGTAGTGATTACGCACTCCGCAAATTGGTAAAAGACACAAAAATGCCCAAGGATAGCGTCAATGAAATCCTGAAGAACATTCAAGGAAGTGAAAAGAAAATTCGCTCTTTTGAAATTGAGTATGGGCACTCCAACGAAGGATTGCGTAAAATCTATAATCAAATTAACCGTGAACAATATTTTGCTGATAATGCAAAATCCGAGCTTGTACAAGCTAACCTACGACTTGTCGTCAGTATTGCTAAAAAATATACAAATCGTGGCTTACAATTTCTTGACTTAATTCAAGAAGGCAATATCGGCCTTATGAAAGCGGTCGATAAATTCGAATATAAACGAGGTTATAAGTTTTCAACTTATGCCACATGGTGGATTCGTCAGGCAATTACTCGAGCCATCGCTGATCAAGCACGTACCATTCGTATTCCAGTTCACATGATTGAAACCATTAACAAACTGATTCGCACCTCACGCTATCTTGTCCAGGAGTTAGGTCGAGAACCTAATCCAGAAGAAATCGCTGAAAAAATGGAAATGCCTTTGGAAAAAGTTCGCAAGGTTCTTAAAATCGCTAAAGAACCCATTTCTTTAGAAACTCCGATTGGTGAAGAAGAAGATTCACACCTCGGCGATTTTATCGAAGACAAGTCAATCATGACCCCTTCAGAAGCTGTCGTAAATATGGGCTTATCTGATTCAACCAAAAAAGTGCTTTCTACTTTAACACCGCGTGAAGAAAAAGTATTGCGCATGCGCTTTGGCATTGGTGAAAAATCAGATCATACTCTTGAAGAAGTAGGTCGAGATTTTCAAGTAACCCGTGAACGTATTCGACAAATTGAAGCGAAAGCTCTACGCAAACTTCGCCATCCTTCACGGGCAAAACAACTTAAAACTTTTGTGGATTGGTAGAACGATCGTCTTTTTCATTTTCTGCTTCCCAAAAATTTGCAAACTTGGTTATCTTCGATTTTTGTAGGGCTTTAAGAAAAAGCTCAGATGCAAGGCAGTTTTGAAATGAGTGAGCGGAGCACACCATAATGGTATGTGACCATCGCGAATGAGGAGCAACGCAGCAAATGACTTTTTATTTAAAACAAACGGGCCTATAGCTCAGTTGGTTAGAGCTCCCGGCTCATAACCGGGCAGTCCTAGGTTCAAGTCCTAGTGGGCCCACAAAACCGTCCTCCTTTTTAAAAGAGGGACGGTTTTTTTTATTCAATTGGCTTTCGCATAAAGAAAATAAGAATCATGGGAGATTTTCTGATTCCAAAAATCTGATTGATGAAAAAGAGTATATCAGATACTAAAGCTTACCATGACTACTCCTCTCTCTCTTAAAGAAGGTCTTCAAAAACTTGCAAATTTGGCAAACATTGAACAGGAAATCCAAAAAATTAAAACATCCTTGGATGAAATCCCTTTAAACCTTAAAGAAATGGGTAACAAACTTGCCCAACTCAGCAAAGACTTTGAAGAAAAGAAGAAAATTCTAGAGCTCTCTGAAACAGAAGCACAACAAATTGATAAAGACCTTGCTGAATCCAAAGAGCTTTTAAAAAACCGTGAAACTAAACTTTACGAGATTAAAACAACCAAAGAATACCAAGCAGCCCAAAAAGAAATTGCAAGTGCCAAGAAAAACAACATCGAAAAAGAGATAAAATTACCCGAACTTCGTCAAAAAGTAGAATCTCTCAAAAATGAAGTCAGTAGCCTGGAAAATGAAGTTCTCGCTCTGCAAAGCAAAATTCAAGAAGAAGAATCAAGAATTGGATCCGACTTAGAAAAACTTCGTCAACAACTCGAAGAAAAATTGACTGACAAACAAAAAATTTTTGGTGATCTAGATAAAAACCTTGTCACTAAATATGAAAAAGTTTTAGCCCGAAAACAGCCCGCCATGGCTCCCATTCTGGTAGGAGTATGCCAAGAGTGCAATATAAATGTACCCCCCCAGCTCTATATTGAAATTCAAAAATATACCCAAGTGATTAATTGCCCTTCTTGTTTTAGAATTCTCTATATTCCTATTGAATAAATCTTCAAATACTCGGTAAAATTCTTCCAAGCAAAAAGGTGGTTTTACCTTTTTAAGATTAGGGAGGGAAATATTATGATTCCAAATGATACTCTCAGTGAAGTTTTGAGATATTTAGTCGACCATGAAGAATTTAAATCGGTAGATTCACTTGAAAGCATCAGTCGTAACGATGTGCGAGTTGCATTATTACGTCTGGCAGATAAATTGGATCAAGAAGTCAAAGCTGAACAAGATGAAAGTTTTCAAAATTTTCAAAACTTTGAAGAACTCTCTGCTAAAGTCAAAACTCTCCTTTCAAATTTGAGCCCTGGCGAATGCAAAAAGCTTTTCAAACAATTTGGCATCAGTAACTAATGGAAAAAAAATTTCAACTTTTTACAGATGGTGCTGCACGAGGAAATCCAGGTCCAGCTTCTATTGGGTGTATATTGAAAAATGCCGAAGGTGAAACTGTCGCTGAAATCAGCGAATATCTCGGTGAAACTACTAATAATCAGGCTGAATATCGTGCTCTGCTGGCAGGATTACAGAAAGCACTCGAGCATCAAGTAACCCACCTGGATGTTTTTCTAGATTCAGAACTCGTCGTGAAGCAAATTCACGGGGAATACAGAGTGAAACATCCTGAATTGATTCCAATCTATGAAGAAGTAAAATCTCTTTTAAGAAAGTTTCCAAAAATTCAAGTCGCTCACGTCAGGCGAGAAAAAAATAAAGAAGCGGATGCACTCGCTAATCTTGCCCTGGATTCACGATTAAAAAAAGAATTGGAATAATTTTTTAAAACTTTAAGGCGGGTCTTTCTAAAACAAGGACCTTAGAAAGAAAAAAGTAGCGTGTTGAAGTTTTGAAAAATTATTCCAATTCTTTTTTTAGAAAAACCCTTTTAAGGAACCTTCATCTATAAGCCGGATTCTGTCCTTCGACTCACTACGTTCGCTCAGGACAAGTCCCAATCGAATGAAAGTGAAGCCAAATAGAGAATCATTTCTCTGGGACCTGTATTACTACAGGCCTCAAGCAAGCTACCCATTACGCCTCTAATGGCTCGGATATCCTTAGCCATTCGCATCGACCGGGTCAGTCTTTTCTGCGTAACCTATTTGCTCTTGCACCGCGTAGGGTTTACCGGATTTCACTACAGCGTCCGCCGCATGCTTGCATGTGGCGGACCGTACATACTTTCTGTTGCACTTTCCGTCGCCTTACGACGCCAGGCCGTTAGCCTGTACGCTACCCTTTGGTGTCCGGACTTTCCTCACCTCAAATAAATGAAGCGCGATTCTCCGATGAAGGCTCCTTAAAAGGGTTCAAAGAACGTATCGTCTCAAGCTGTCATATTAGCATAAGATCCGTCAAGACGACAGAACAGACCGCATCCTCTCTTGACCTGGCTTTCCTTTCCCCTTAAAACCCCCTCATGAAAGCAGACTGGCTCAATCTTTTACAAAAAAACCTGAAGGACACGCTCGAACAAGCCATATGTTATGAAGCTCATTTGCCCGTACTCCTGATTTACGACGAGCAAAGTCCTTTTTCTTTCTTTCTTGCAAATGCTTATAAAAAAGTAATTCCAGAATTACACTCTCTCCATTTTGAAAAATCAAATCCGGAAGAAATCATGAAAGAGATCGACTCGCTGCCCCCTTCCTCTCTGGTGATCTTAGTGCAATCGACGAGTTTTCGTCTCAATGAATTTCGCTTTCGCATCGAGCTCTTCAAAAGAAATTTAAAAGTGGTGGAACATGTACACTTATTGAGAATTACAGAAGAAGAATTTCCTACCTTTATTGACTCCCTTGCTTACGACATAAATTACTATCGTTCTCTGGGACCTGCTCTTAAAAAGAAAATTGATGGCTGCAAAAAAATTACCCTCATAGGCGAAAACTCTGAACTGATTTACGATTCTCTCTTTGAAGACAGCAAACTCAACATTGGCGATTACTCTGGAATGAAGAATGTAGGCGGTCAATTTCCGATTGGAGAAGTGTTTAGCGAGCCAAAAAATCTCACTCAAGTGAATGGAAGCATCGAGCTCTTCGCTTTTGCAGGAAATGATTATGATGTGGATGTGCCTGAAAAACCTTTTTCAATTCAAATAGAAAATGGACTCGTGACCGATATTTCAGGATCGCCTCCGGCTTTTCAAAATACTTATCAAAAAATTGCTGAACATGAAGGAAAAGTCTGGATCCGCGAATTGGGTTTTGGACTAAACCGTGCTTTCACAAAAGAACGCCGAGTATCAGACATTGGTGCCTATGAACGCATGTGCGGCATTCATATTTCCATGGGGGCAAAACACGCCATGTACACCAAAGAAGGCTTCCCTAAAAAACAATGCAAATACCATGTAGATATTTTCCCAGCGGTAAAAAGAGTTTTGATTGATGAAGAAGTGGTGTTTGAGGGTGAGAAGTATCTTATTTAATCACTCATCCGTCACACAACCTTCAGAAGCGTTGCTCACGGTCTTGATATATTTATAGAGAGTGCCTTTGGTTGCTTTGTAAGCGGGAGCTGTCCAAGCTTTTAAACGTTTTTCAATTTCGGCTTGAGGCACGTTTAATTGAAGAAATTTTTGATTTGCATCAATGCTGATTTCATCGCCATCTTGAATGATCGCAAGCACTCCACCTTCTTGAGCTTCGGGAGTAATATGACCCACCACAAAACCATGGGTTCCACCCGAGAAACGCCCATCGGTAATAAGGGCCACATCTTTTCCTAATCCTTCACCCATTACGAGAGCTGTCACTTTCAACATTTCTTGCATGCCGGGTCCCCCTTTAGGACCTTCATAGCGAATCACAATCACATCCCCTTTTTTAATTTTTTTACTCATCAAAGCAGCATTTGCATCTTCTTCGCTATCAAACACTTTTGCTTTGCCTGTGAAAGACATCCCCTCTTTACCCGTAATTTTTGCCACCGAACCTTGAGGCGCAATATTTCCGTAAAGAATTTGAAGATGACCTGTTTTCTTAATGGGATCAGATAAAGGAACAATGATTTTTTGGCCTTGGCTTAAATCGGGAAGTGAATCCAAGTTTTCTGCCAAAGTTTTTCCGGTGACCGTCAAACAATCTCCATGCAAAAAACCTTCTTTCAAAAGAAGTTTTTGAACCGCAGGTACTCCTCCCACTTTACACAAATCTTCCATCACATATTTTCCACTAGGCTTAAGATCCGCAATGAAAGGCGTTTTATCGCTCACACGTTGAAAATCATCGAGAGAAAGTTTTAAGCCAACAGATTTTGCAATGGCAATCAAGTGCATGACAGCATTGGTAGAGCCGCCCAATGCCATAACTATGGTCATCGCATTTTCGAGAGATTTATTCGTGATGATTTTTTTCGGAGTAATATCTTTTTCTAGCAAATTCAAAATCGCAGGCCCTACTTTTTTGAGACATTCATTCTTTTTTTCCGCCGCCGTCGCAGGATAAGAAGATGAATTTGGCAGGCTCATTCCCAAAGTTTCAATCGCAGAAGCCATGGTATTTGCTGTATACATCCCTCCACAAGCGCCTGCCCCCGGGCAAGCATTTTTCAAAATTCCAGTTAAATCTTCTTCTTTTATTTTTCCTGCCGCATATTCGCCTAAACCTTCAAAGGCAGAAACGATATCCAAAATACGATCATGAAATTTCCCAGGACTAATCGTGCCTCCATACACCATGATGCTCGGACGATTGAGTCGACCCATCGCTATCACAGAACCCGGCATATTTTTGTCACAACCCACGACAGAAATATTCGCATCGTACCAATGAGCTGTCATCACTGTTTCAATCGAGTCTGCAATGATTTCCCGAGATTGTAGCGAATAGTTCATCCCTTCCGTTCCCATCGAAATACCATCACTCACTCCGATAGTGTGAAACATCAAACCTACCATCCCTGCTTCCCAACAACTTTTCTTTGCTAATTGAGCCAAGTCATTCAAATGCATGTTGCAGGTATTGCCATCGTAGCCAGTACTCGCGATTCCTACGAAAGGCTTTTTCATGTCTTCTTCAGTTAAACCAATTCCATACAACATGGCTTGAGATGCTGGCTGTTGAGGGTCTTGAGTTAATTTTGAGCTGTATTTATTCAATTTCATAAAATTTCCTTATTAATTTCCCTACATCATTTATTTCATTAAACTTTGATCTAGATCAAAGAAAACTTGCGACATTTGAACAATTCTTTTAAAAAAATACACCCAAAGGAGGGTTTATATGAAAAAGCTTATTTTGAGTTCTTTTGCAATCTTAATGTCACTTCCAATGCTAGCTAATGCTGCAGATGTGGCTGCTGGTAAAGTAAAATTCCAGCAAATGTGCGCCACTTGTCACGGTGCAGGTGGAAAAGGAGATGGAGCCGCTGCAGCCGCCTTAAATCCAAAACCACGTAACTTCACAGACGTAGCTTACATGAGTAAAAGAACCGATGCTCAACTTGCAGCTATCATTAAAAATGGAGGGGCTGCCAATGGTTTATCTCCGCTCATGGCCCCTTTTGGTTCTTCCTTAAGCGATGCTGATATTGCCAATATCGTGGCATACATTAGAACCTTGAAGTAAAAGAGTTAAATTATTGAACCTTAGTTCAATCAAAAGGCTCATTCATACAAATGGATGAGCCTTTCTCATTTTGAGAAAAAAGAGCTTGTTTTATCAAAATGAGAGCAATAAGTTCACAAGTGAATACTTCATCGAACAAATAATATCTAATAAATTCAAAAGCTTAAAAAAGTAACTTGCGCTACATATTATTCAAAATCTGGAATTAAATTTGCAATGTACATTAAATGTTGGAAAAATAAGAAACAATGCTCGGCTACGATACCGATGATTGAAAACCAACAGGAGGTTACAAAATGAAAAAAATATTAACAGTCACTAGCACTTTTTTACTTTTTGCATGTTTTGCAGTTTCTGGTGGGGCACAAAGTAAAATTAACACTAACCTTGATTCTTTAAATAATAAAGAAGCCAAAGTTAAAATGATGAATTCAAAAGTGAAATTTAATCGCTTTGACAACTCGGAGTTGAATTTATTTTTGGATAAAAATTTTCAATTCGCAAAACAAAGAAGTTTACTCAACCCATTCACTCAGTTCATCTCTGAAATCAGCCAAAATAATTTTTTATTCGGTAATGATGATTATAGCCGGAAATTGATTAGCGCTTTTCAAAAAATAATGCCGAGCGTGCCTGATTTGATCAATGGAATCGATGAAAACATGTCCTCTTTAGATATCCTGTTACAAATTGCAAAAAATTTGTCGCATGAAAAAACCTTACAAGACTCAGGCATGAGTCCTGTCGAGGATACAAATCCTCATCTCGCTGCCTATGCTCCAGTATTTGAAGCCGTGAAAAGGGCAGAAGGAAAATCTGAAAGAAAAATCCAAAATACTGAATCTGTATTAAAAGAAGAAAACTTATCACCCAATCAGATTAAAAATTTACTGCAATAGTTGAAGTTTAAAAATGATTAAATGGAGAATATTATGATTCATCATTCAAAAAATTTTTCAAAAAAACTGTTGATTCTAAGTATGCTGGTTTTACTAAGCGCATCTGCTTGTAAAAATAAAGGGGGCTCAGATGGAGATATCGCACCCGGGGGTGCCCCTTCTCCTGGAGCAGAAAGTGGGACCACGCCATCTACCAGCTCTTGTGACCCTGCCAGTCCAAGTGTCGTAGATTTTTTTACGGGCTCTAGCCTCACGATTCCAAAATCTTTTAATCGATATGAAAAATACATCGGCCATTATGAGGGTGTTATCAAAGCCTACGCCCATTCGGGAAAATTTACTGCTTACAACAAGTATGGCAGCACAGTGCATATCGTAAAAGATCAAGCTAATTTGGGTGCTCCCGTTCTACCTCCTCTTGCTTCGATTGATGTCAAGGCACCTATTCAAGATCTTGCATTCGTGAAAGTAGGAGATGTTTTAAAACTTTTAGTAGGAACTCGGTTAAATCTTCAAGTTTACAATGTGAGTGAAACAGGGGTGACTCTCGCTTCAAACACCAATGTATTGGATGGCATCCTCGATATTGAAAGTGCTGAAGGTAAAACCTTTGTCATCAACAATAAAGGAGATGCTTTTTTCACCCCCAACGACAACTGCCTGAATGTAAGTTTCAGCCGAATTTACGAAGCGGCTGCTAATCCTGACAATATTGCAAAACATAATTACTTTGCACACAAAGTAAAATCTATTGGTGACAAAGCATTCATCCTCACCCGTAATCGAGATGAATTCGATGTAAACTTTGCTCTCATGCTCAAAATGTTCATGAAGAGCCAATTCATGTTATGGAATAACAAAGTAAAATTTGTAAATTTGGCAGATAAAAGCAGCGGAGATGTAAAAATCAACACTCCCACCACTCCTCATGTGAGTGTTTCAGATATCGCAGTCTCTGGAAATAAACTCTATATGGGAGTCAACGAGTTTCCACTCAGACCCCCACCTCAAAACTTTACTCAAAATTTCAACACTGCGGTACAGAACTATACGACCTGTCTCAGTGCACCACCCCCAGGCGGATGTAGCTGGGGAGGCGGCTCCATGTTAAGCTGGATGATGATGTATCTAACAAGCAATGCTGGTGTGATGGTTCAAGATCCTGCTAGCGATGTAAGCGCCAACACCCCCATCTTCACCCCTATTGCTACTAACTTCAATTTATTGGGAATCTTGCCCATGAATACTGGCTTCTTTTACTCTCCTAGAATTGCCATCAATGGAGATATTCTCTACATGAATGGTGTTTATGGTATGGAAGCCTTACCTAATCTTTCTACCGGCAACACAGTATGGGATGCAAGATTAGTGCTCAATGCTCCTACTGCTAATGTAGACCTCACTTTTGCTGCTTCGATTGATTTTTGGGAAAATTCAGTTCACCGCGTGGGATTGGCTATGATTGATGATTATAATTTTTCCACCGATACAGCTCTAGGAAGTGAAAGCTCGGGTTATATACAAGATGTCATGCTCCCTACCGAACAAGGTCGCGGCCCTGATGCTCAACACAGCGATGTTTATCAGTTCAAAAAAAGATTCCAGGTGTTGGATCAAACGAACACGACCACATTTATCTGTCCAACAGCAGGATCTTGGGTAGGTGGGACTCTAGTGAAAGGCGCAACACCCGGAGACGACCGCTATCTCATTCTTAAAGATAGTGGAGCAAATTATCTGATCGACAAATACAAACCTGATGCAGCTGCCTGCACAGATAATAATACCTTGGCTATAGCCGCTACAAATCATTCGCCTCTCTATTCCATCATGCAAATGATGACCAGCTTAAGAGCTGCGGATACCAATCACAGTTTTATGCTTCTTTTCGATAGCGCCACAACTACCTATGTTATCAAAGCCATCAACAACAACTTTACGAGCGCATCAGTCCCGACGGATGTTTTTTCGAATGATGCGGCTGGACCTGGGATTACCTTAAGTGGATTTCCGCTAGGTTTTCAAAAAATCGTTACTACCAATGATAGCTACATTCTTTACATTTCTGTGGTAAATTTAGCCATTCCAGGATCTATCTTTAATGTAGATCGTGTGGTGATTAAAAAGGATTCCGTCGTTCCTTCTCTTGTAGCTCCCTATCCTCCACCCCTTATCACTGATAAAAAAACTATCACTGCTAGTGCTACATTTCTTTTTGCCATGGATGCGGATGAAAACAATGTTTACATTCTGGGCGCGGATGGAGTGCTCACTACTAAAAATGCCACCACCGGCAGCACCGTGGGAAGCCCCATGAATATTTACAATTTCACAGGCGGGGAATTCATTATGAGTATTCCTCCTTCGATTGTAGTGCGCAATAACAAGGCTTACATGAATGGCATCTACTTGGGATTCTCGCCCTTAAACCTTGGCTTCGGTTATGCCATTACTGACTTAAACACTCGTGAAGTTCATACTTTCCCTGAAGTGCAATATCTATCCATTCACGGTGGCGAACGCTTGCTAGGCGCTGGTTTCTTCAATGAAAATGGAACCGAGTTGTTTGATTTTTAAATAAGTCTCAGAAACTATTTCTCAAAAACCTCTTTCAGATAACTCTGAAAGAGGTTTTTTTTATTTTTTAATTCCTTTTAACAAAACTTAACAAGTTTGAAGATAATAAAACAAAATTTTCAAAAATTTTATCTGGAATTTTCGTTTTGTCTCGCCCTAAAACACAAAACAAAAAACTATTTTTATGCCAACGAAAATATAATCATCTACTGCTAAAACCTGCACAAAATCACTTACATGAAAAACATCTAAGCCTTGTTTACAAAGCATTTCCCGAGGAGTAAAATTTATTTATTGAAATTTAAATAGGAGGGGGAGCTTAAAAAGCTCCATCGGGAGATGGAAGCGCATACCTACAAAAAAAGAGAGAAGGGTTTTTCTTTCCTCGAAGCATTGTTTGCTCTGCTGATTTTAAGCGTTGGCTTCAGCGGCATTCTTTCGCTCTATTCTCTCATGAATGAAAATACTTCTAACGATGAACTCAAGCTTGTTGCCTCTAAGCTGGCTAGCGAAAAAATTGAACAGGTTTTAGCCAACAAGGCAAACTTAGGTTACAGCAATATCAGTACAGGCACTACCACCGATGCCATTACTTACGACAACCTTAATTTTTCACGTCAAACCAATATTAACTATGTGGAGTCTACAGATCTTAGCACTGTATCCGGAAGTGATACTGGTTTTAAAAAAATAGATGTCACCGTGAATTGGAGCAATGGGAGCAATCAAAATGTTACAGTACAAAGTTTGATTTCGAATCATTAATGTTACTTTCTCGTGGAGGGGGAGAGTTATGGGAGGAGAAAGTAGGAAAAATAAGATGCAGAAGGGTTTCACGCTCATCGAGTCATTACTTGGCATGGTGATGATGAGTATCGTGATTTTAGCCTTTGCTTCGATCGCCCGCCTCAGTGTGGATAGTTACTCGCTGATAGTGGCTCGTAAAGAAGCCATGAGTCAGGCTCGTTATGCCCTAAACCGCATTACCCAAGAATTAGTTTCGATTGACCCCGCTGCTATCACTGCCATCGCTAATACCAGTATCAGTTTCAATGATAGCGTCGGAACCCCTACCAATTTCAGATCTCAAAGTACCAATGGAGTTTTACAAATTTATCGAGGCACTGATTTGTTAGCAAACAACGTGAGCAGTTTTTCTTTTACTTATTACGATGCCGCGGGAAATGTAATCAGTGATGGAAATATTTCAAACCTCAGAAGAATTTTAGTCGATATGGGAGTGAATTCTAGCAATGGTTATAGCGATATGAAAATGCGTGGAGAAGTTTATCCACGAAATTATTATTATACAAATTTTCAATAAAAAACTTGGGGGAAATCCCTCAAGTTTAATCCTGAGTAAGCGGAGCGGGTCGAAGGATGAAAACGAAAAAACACAACTTAAAAGTTCGTAGATTAAAAACAAGGAATGGCTTTACCTTGCTCGAACTCGTTTTAATCATGACACTCTTAAGCATGGTGAGTGTCGGAGTCTATAGCACGATGACTCCACAAGTGGTTCATGTGGATTCAGCTCTACTTAAAGTAGTTCACGATATTCGCTTTGCACAAGATCGAGCGATGATCACAGGTAGAAATCATGGCTTCAGAACTATTACTGCAAATCAATATGAAATTTACGATACTTCTCCAGGCAACCCAACGACTGATCCATCTACTCAAAGCGCCATGACTATTTCACTGGCAACAAATTTTCCCAATGTTGTTTTCCAAACTACTTATCAACTTGAATTTGATTCATTGGGTGCTCCCGTAACCGGGGGAGGAACAAGTGTTGGACTTAGTAATGGAACAGAAACTAAAACTTTTTCGCTCACCAACAATACAGGTTTAATTAATTTACCCTAGGGGGGGTAAGGATGAGGGGGGTGGCTTATGTATTACAAAATATTTAAACGAAAAACCCAACGTGGTTTCGTTTCAGTGGCCTTGGCCCTGGGTATCTTAGTACTGGGCCTCATGGCAGTCTCAAACAGTTCACTCGTCAATGAATCGGCGACAGTCGCTGCCAACAATGTAAGCCACGACCGAGCCTCTCTTTATGCCCTAGCAGGTTTGGAGTATGCCTTGCGGCAAATTGATCAGGGAGGGGATCCCACTGGAACAAAAACATTTGATCATGGTTCAGCCATTATCAGCGTAAATGGAAACCAAGTCACTTCGGTGGGGGTATCCGATGTAGCAAGAGTCACACAAAGTATCACCACACCAGTGGCTGGCACTTGCGTGAGCATGACTTGTAATAGTTTCCATTCTAATGGCAGTGATTTGATCGGCCTTCAAATTAGCAAAGCCTGTTTAGCCCGCCCCACGATTGCTCAAATGAAAGTACAAATGAGCCCGGATAATGGAGAGAAATTTTCTACCATTCGTTACAATGGAACCGATATTTTTAATGACTCAAATGGTGTCGGACATGACCAATGGATGGATGTTACAGACACACAAATTGCCACCACTCCCTCACCTTCCAGCTTTGATTACCTTCGCCTTACCGCACCCGTGAATGGAGGAAAATCTTATACATTTATCGTGGAATTTATTGATCATACCACCGCTCAAATTGCTTGCGCTGACGGCACTGCCGCTGCTGTTTGCGGAAATGGTCAACCTGAATATGGAGAAGAATGTGACGATGGTAATACTAATAATGGAGATGGTTGCTCTTCTAATTGCACAATCGAACCAAACTTCACTTGTAATGGTGCTCCTAGCAGCTGTCATACTACCGTGGGTTGTGGAAACGGCACCCTGGATACAGGAGAAGCTTGCGATGACATGAATAGCAATAATGGAGATGGTTGTTCTTCTACTTGTTCAGTGGAATCAGGCTATACCTGTAGTGGAACGCCCAGCTCATGTACTCAACCTCCCTCTGCAGTTTGCGGGAATAGCACAATTGAAACGGGAGAAGGCTGCGACGATGGCAACACCACTAATAGCGATGGTTGCTCTTCTGCTTGTGCAGTTGAATCAGGTTATAACTGCTCAGGTACACCGAGTAACTGTTCCGTCAGTACTCCTCCTCCTAGCAGCGTCGTTTGCGGAAATGGCACAGTAGAAACCGGTGAATCTTGCGACGATGGCAACACCACTAATAGCGATGGTTGCTCTTCTAATTGTGGTATTGAAACAGGTTATACCTGTAATGGAAATCCAAGTACCTGCCAATTAGTCAATACCGCTATCTGCGGAAATGGCACAGTAGAAACTGGTGAATCTTGTGATGACGGTGATTCAGAAAATGGAGATGGTTGCTCTTCTAATTGCGCAGTAGAAACAGGATTTGTCTGCACAGGAAGTCCGACCAGCTATTGCACCGCCATTTCAACATGCGGTAATGGTAAAATTGAAACAGGAGAAATTTGCGACGATGGTAACACCACTAATAGCGATGGTTGCTCGGCTCAATGTACGGTAGAATCTTCATTCACTTGTACAGGAACACCAAAGAGCACTTGCGTTCCAAACGGACCTTATTGTGGTGATGGAAACGTAGACAGCAATGAACAATGCGATGATGGAAATAAAAATAATGGAGACGGTTGTTCTTCTGCTTGTAGCGTAGAAACAGACTATACTTGTAGCGGCAAACCAAGCACTTGTATCTACACCAAACAGAAATACTGCGTCTGTCACAATACCGGCAGCAGCACAAACCCATATAATACAATTTCCATCAGTGGTAGCGCTGTATGCGCACATAAAGCTCAACATGGTGATACCACCGGACCTTGTAATGGAGATAGCCTCTCAGCTTGTAAGGGAGACACTCCTCTTCCTAGCACCTTTACCTGCGCGGGTGCTCCGAATCCTTCTTGTGGCAACGGAGTCACTGAATCGCCTGAAACTTGCGATGACGGCAACAGCAGCAGTGGTGATGGTTGCTCTTCAACTTGCGTGACAGAACCTAACTACACTTGTTCAGGCAGCCCCAGCACTTGCGTATCTACTCCAGAACCTTCTACAAGCAATGTGGTGACTGCAAGTAATGGAAATGTCACAGTCGCCAAAGAATGTACGACAGAACTCAAGGTCGTGTGTACGGACATTACCTATGGAGCAGGAGGACCTCCCATTCCTGTCAAACTCAACCGAGCCTCTAATGGAACTTATTTCAACAACTGGATGAACAGTAATCAAGCAGTCTCTGCAGGATTTACCTACTCCGAACCTGTGGGTAGCAGCCAAAATGCCACCTATAAGTTAAAAGGTAATGCCAAGTATGGCAGCTTCAATGCCACCTATGAATCGACCAA
>CAYYEM010000001.1:44729-50360 GCA_964470915.1 uncultured Pseudomonadota bacterium | reverse complement strand
TTCACCAAAAGCATAAAATCGATAAGCACTCCATTTCCAGTCACCCATTTCCTTAATCATCCCGGCTCTGAGAGGGTTTCGATTCATATATCTCATTAAAGCCAAACTATAATAGTCAGACTCCACTGGAACGCATTGATAATGGCTAATCCAAAAATGTCCTTGTCGATTTTTTCTTCGGTTATATTGAATAGCGTACTTCCAATTAAGCAATTGCATCGTCTTATGAAATGGAATGCAAGGACCCGGCTGCACAAAAAGATGCACATGAGAATTCATAATTTCATAGTTATAAATTTTGATTAAATGTTTTCTTTGAACCCAATGTAATACAGAAAGATATTCTAAAAAATCTTCTTCGCTTTCAAACAAGAACGCCTTGTTATTACAGCGAACGATTACATGGTAATGTAAATTTGGATCTATAAACCTCGGCATTCGTCCCATGTGCCTCTTCAAAAGCAAAATAAATGCCAAGACTTAGATTAAATATAATTGATCTCGATACAAAAAACTGTCCGGAAATTGGACACTCACTGTCCGATTTACGGACAGTTTTACAACTGAACTGTCATTGGTGTCAGACACGTGTCAGACACCAATACTAAATGCCAAAATTAACCTTCCAAATCGACTAAAGTAACCTCTTGCAAATCATCAAAAGGAACACCTTCCACATCTTCTACCAAATTAGGATCCAACCTTACTTTTTTAGGATTTCCTTCATCACTTGGCGTATCTGTTTTTTCTTCTGCTTGGGCTTCCACCTCTTCTTGAGGCGTCGAGCTATCTACGCCACTTAAAGTTCCATGGGGATTCGCTTTTTGTCGGGCCCATTCTTCTGCTGTATAACCATCTGGAATTTGCTCAGCAGCTCCACTCCCAGAACCACTCCCCTCTTTCATGGCTAACGAGGATGGATTATCATTTTTTTTTTCACCAGATCCGCCGCCGCCCTGTCCCTGTCCTGAAATAGCTTCTTCAGAAGAAACAGCAGCATCATTTTTAGGTGCAGCACCAGTTCCTGTAGCGGAATCTTTTGCTATTGCTCCTTCTGCTTCAGAAGATGGCGTTTGTGAAAGCACTGGAGGCACACCAGAAGCAGCCGAAGGATTTCCTGCAGGCGAAGACTCATTGGCTTGAGTAAGCACCGTTTTATCTTCTGATCCTGGCATTTCATTTTCATCAATTCTCAAAACATGCCGAACATCTCCTCTTTCTAAAATCACCTCACGCTGTTTTACTTCTACAATTCTAAAATCTGCAATTTCCTCTCCTAAAGTAAATACTTTACCATTAATCAAAGCTGTTGGGCGAGCACCTCCAGCCATTGTAGAAGTTAATTTTAATTCATGGACCGACCAATTCGTCATTTCTCGGGGTTTTGCACTAAAAGGAGTATTGGCAATCTTACCTCCTGTAATTTCGACCAATAAATCTGTCGCCATATCAGAATTCGAATTAGCTTGGGCAATAGCCTCCATCGCTTTTGGCTCTCCAACATATAAAACCGCTTTTGCTGCAATTTCCACTTTGCCTTGTGAGTTTTGACCATCTTTATTACGAATTGAAATTGATTCGATACGAAGTAAATAGGGAAGTTTTTTTATAAACTCTAAATATTGAGCAATACCATTATAAGTTCCTGTCAGTTTCAAATCGAGATTCATTTCGGAATAACCTGCTTGCTTCTTTTCTCCTATAAAGTTGAATTTTTCCAACAAAGCAGCTTTTGCATAAGCAGGATTAGTAAGAGCACTTAATATTTCAGATACCACAACATCTGGCGACATATTCACATTCCCAAAAGCATCTTTTACTTTTTGCGCCATCGCCTGGCGATTCACATCCATTCCTTCTAAACTCTTTTTGTTGGCAGCATTGCCTCCTTTAAGAAACTTTTTATAGGCTTCTAATTCCATTTGTTTCGCTAACAACTGTGATTTTGCAGTTTCTACTTTTTTGGAAAGAGGAGAAAAAAATTGTTTAGCTCCAAAAAACAACACGACGCACAAAATAAGGCCCCAAATGACCATTTCACGTATACTGGCCACTGCATTCCACTGAATATTTTTTACATCTATCTTCATCTTACCTTCGGTTTTGCCTGTACCTTAAATTTCAAGGGAGCATCAATTTCCTTAGAAACGGCTTCACTTGAAAGCAAACTCACTTTTGAAAAAACATTAAAACTTCTCAAACGATCTAAAAAGCCAGGAACCAAGCGAGCTTGATAAGCTGTCCCCTCAATCGTAATTAAGCCACCTTCTTTACTCTCTCCACTCACTTGTTCGAGCCATATCCCTTCTGAAATAGATTTGGACATCACTTCTAACATTTCTGCCCAAGGAGGTTCATTCACCAAAGAAACAATGACCATTTCTACTGGACTGAGCTGGGCTTTGTCTCCTCCGCCTTTGCCATCTTTAATTCCTTGTGCAGCCTTAATCAGGTCAATTTGTCCTTCTAATTCCTCTAAACGATTTTCCGCTGCCCAAGCTCGATAATATTGAACCCCAATCAATAAAAACAAAGCACCTATCAGAACTCCGGTAAGAATCAGCATTTTCTGATAGCTTAAGCCCTTCTTTTGTTCCTTTAAAAAATTAATTCTAATCGTCATGTAATGGCCTTAGGGAAAATAGCCAGGCTAATTTCTGGAATAAATTGCCTGAATTTTTCCTTTAAATCTGGAGTCAGAAAAACAAACTGACTCAAATCACCTTCACCTAAAAAACGACAGGGAATACCTAAGGTCATCAATATTTTCTCTTTTTCCTCGGGGCTCCAAGTCCCTGCCAAAAGAACTTCCTCCATCACAGATACTTTTTCTTGCAACAAAAACTCATCAATGGCTTGCTGGAATTCTATCACCCAATCTGTGGGTGCCTCTTCTTCAGTCTGGCGATTTCCTAAGCTCTTACTCGCTTGCAGTTGTGTCCCTTTTAATCCCACAAAAATTGACTTCTTCCCTTCTTTATAAAGAATTCCTCTAATTTTATCAGAGGATTCTTCAAACAGCTCAGTCATCGCAGCCAAACTGGTAGCGAGAGGCTCTGCAGCTACAATATTCAAGCCCCACTCTTTATAATTTTTTCTAGATTCCCCAACCTGTTCCTGTGTCAAGCCATAAACAATAAACCCCTGCATTCCGTCTTCATTTTCTTCTGGAATTTTCTCAAAACGGACTTCCATTTCTTGAGTGCTCTGGGTTTCTTCAATAAATTGAAAACGCAATGCTTCCAAAACTTCTCCTTCACCCATGGGAGGAATAAAAATTTTTTTAACTAAAATTTTTTGATCTTCAATATTGGTCACAATAGGTGTTTTGGAATCTATTCCTAATTTTTGAAAAGCCATTTGCAAAAAAACTTTTTCAGAATTATTGAGTGGAATCTCTTTCAGATCTAATATTTGAAAGAGAGAACCCTCCTGCTTTACATGTGCAAATTTTATGCTCTTTTCATAAAGGTTAAAAGATTTTTCAACGATTCCCTTTTGCTCAAACAAGGTATCTATTTTCATAAATCACATTCCTTCTTGTAAACGACGTACCCGCTCTCTTGCCATGGCAGGTTCTTGGCGAGAATCATTCGAAGCCACTAATTGAAGATAACGCTGATAGGAAGCGACTGCATTTTTAATTTGTCCGGTTTTTTCATAAGCAACCGCGAGATTAAAATGACCTTCCGGATAATCGGGCTTCTTTTGGCTAACCACATCTAATAGAGCAATGGATCTTTCGACATTTCCATTCATCATCACCGTTACAGCCAGATTATTCATACATTCCAAACACTCTGGATAAAATTGAAGGGCTTGTTGATAAATCTGTTCTGATTGCAAATAAGATTTTGCCTTGCGATGGGCAATGCCTAATTGTAAAAGCACATCTTTTTGATTGGGATATTTTTGGAGAGTCTCATTTAAAATCACAATCCCTTGTTCAAATTTCCCAGCATTCACTAAAAAGGAAGTTCTCTTAATAATTTCTTGAATTTCACCATTGCTATCCGGATTAGCTCCTACCACTAATTTTGTTTTAGCTCCTCCCATCCAAAACTTTTGGATACCAAAAAAAAGCAGCAAAACCAAAATCAGAACAACAAGAATACCCACCCGCTTATTTTGAAGTGGGATTTTAGAAATCAAGTTTTTTACATCCGGTAGCTGCACATCTCCCCCTTTAATAAATCATAAGGGGCTGCATGTCGCCCCCCAGCTATCACCTTCATGTAAACAAGGGATTTCCTAGAGGCATCCCATAAATGGGATGCCTCTAGACCCTCTAACTATTAATCAGCTACGCAAGAGTGAGCTCCTGTTGCCGCATTGTAAGTACAAGTAGTGGTAGTTCCTGCAGCTGCTGCACAAGCACCTGCAGCAAACGCTGTAGGAGCCCATCGATAAACAAGACCTGTACCTGTTGTACACCAATTGGAAGAAGTAATGGAATCTTGCAACACGTTTCCGAAGCAAGGTGTTGCAGTGGCACATGGACCGATAGCAGTTGCATCCAATGTTGCAGGAACAACGGGTGTGGTACCAGCTGTTAAAGCATTTGCACGGTACATATTAATACCACCTTTTACAGCCCCGATCACCCCATCACGCGCTGATGTTTTGGCGCTGGAGCTTACATCATAAAAGCTCGGCAGAGCCATGACGGCTAATATACCCAAAACGGTGATAACCAAGATCAATTCGATCATGGTAAAACCCTTTTGTGACTTTGAGTGTTTATTTTTCCCCTTATTCATATGAACCTCCCTTTATGTTCATTTGTTGGTTAATCCCACGTACGATCGATCTTCCCGATCGATCCTACACCGAATTAAAAAACTCT
The DNA here is from genome assembly GCA_964470915.1 of uncultured Pseudomonadota bacterium. Taxonomy (GTDB): domain Bacteria; phylum UBA10199; class UBA10199; order JADFYH01; family JADFYH01; genus CAYPXN01. The sequence goes on along the minus strand of CAYYEM010000001.1, from coordinate 45,514 downwards.
TTTTTCATAGGCCCTCCTTCTTTGCTCTAATGACCCATTACGGCCTTGGACATGTTCCACATCGGCAGGAAAATACCCAGAGCCATAAGCGTCACCATACCAAACATCAAACAAAGTAAAATGGGTTCCAAAAGCGTTGTCATGTTTTTAGTAATATGACTAATTTCCAAATCAAAATGGCTAGCCATCGAAGAAAGCATATTATCAAGGTTACCGGATTGTTCACCGATGGCGGTTGTTTCAATCATAATCACCGAAAAGATTTTGGATTGTCTCATCACTTCTGCAATCGTTTTTCCTTTTAGAAGACCTTCTCGAAAGCGGCTGATTTCTCTTGCATAAGCCTCGTTACCAATCACTTGAGAAAGCACTTCAAAACTTCTCACCAAAGGAAGACCGCTTCGATACAGTGCTGAAAACAAATGACCAAATCTTGCCATTGCAATTTTTTGAAAGAGATTTCCGAAAATAGGAAAACGGAGTTTTTGCAAATCCCACTTTAATCTTCCATGAGGAGAATTTACCCAGCGCCTAAACGTCCAAACCACAAAAGCAATCATAACCAATACTACATACCAATAATTTGTGGCGAAATCGCTGGAAGCCATCAGAATTCTGGTAGGTAAAGGGAGTTCTGCTTGGAATTTGTCGTAGAACGAAGCAAACTTGGGAATAACAAATGTCATCATGACATAAAGTGAAATACACATGACCCCAATCACAATTTTAGGATACAAAGTAGCAGATGAAACTTCTCTTTTGAGTCTGTCGTCTTTCTCAAGCAC
>CAYYEM010000001.1:31691-44629 GCA_964470915.1 uncultured Pseudomonadota bacterium | reverse complement strand
GATACAAAGTAGCAGATGAAACTTCTCTTTTGAGTCTGTCGTCTTTCTCAAGCACGCTCACCAATTCACCTAAAACTTGTTCTAAAATACCTGCTTCTTCTCCCGCAAGCAGCATACTAGTGTAGAGCTTATTAAAAATCCGTGGATGTTTTGAAAAAGATTTTGCGAGAGAAGTCCCGCTTTGAATATCACTTTGAATGCTCATCAATGCTTGCTGAAGATATTTGTTCTGAGTCTGCTTAGTGAGAGTCGAGAGCAAGACATCCATGCTGAGTCCAGCTTTGAAAAGTGTATGAAACTGACGTGTAAAAACAATGAGCTCTTCTGTTTTAACAGGTGGAAAAAAGTTGAGCAACTTGGCTTCAATGCCAGCCATTCCTTTTGAAGCAGGAGTGAGTTGAACAATACGAAAGCCTCGCTGCTTCATGGACTGCATGATTTCGCGTTGATTTTCTCCCTCAATGATTCCGCGAATCACGCCACCTTTAGGATCATATGCCTTATAGGCCATTTGCATATTAGAAAGTCTCCGTCACTCGAAGAACTTCGCTCATCGTCGTTTGTCCCTCGAGAATTTTTTTCCGTCCATCTTCGATCATGGGCACATAGCCCTTCTTTTTAATTTCTTCTAAAATCGCTTCGTCGGTGGATCCATTTTCAATTAATTTTCTAACATCCTCGTTCACTGTAAAAAGTTCAAAAATCCCAATACGCGACACATAACCTGTCTTGCGACAAGCTTCACAACCTTTGCCAAAAGCGCTTTTGCATCCTTCAGGCAAACCTAATACTTTGGCATGATTTTCTGAGTCGGTGTAAGCTTCGCTACAGTTAGGACAAATTTTTCGAACCAATCTTTGGCCCAACACACCCACCAAAGCAGCAGAAAGTAGAAAGGGGGGAATGCCTAAGTTGATCAATCGAGAAACAGCTCCCACTGCTGTATTCGTATGCAGCGTAGACATCACTAAATGCCCTGTGAGTGCAGCTCTTAGTGCCATCTCTGCAGTTTCAGGATCACGAACTTCTCCCACCATGATCACATCTGGATCTTGGCGCAACATACTCCGCATGGCAGAGGCAAAAGTAATATTTGCTTTATTGTTTAATTGAGCTTGGTTCACACCCGCGATTTCGTTTTCAACGGGGTCTTCAATCGACATAATATTTCGTTCGATGGAATTGAGAATCTGAAGTGCCGAATATAGTGTTGTGGATTTTCCCGAACCTGTAGGACCCGTTACAAAAATTAAACCATGAGGACGTTTTACCCAAGATTTGAAAGTTTCAGCATCGTGAGGATACATACCTAATTGTTCGAGTTTTTTAAGAGCTCCTTTTCGAAGTAAACGAATAACAATTTTCTCTCCATGAACTGTCGGATAACTTGAAGTACGACAATCAATCATTTCACCTGAAATACGTAGAGTTAAACGCCCATCTTGTGGAGCTCTTTTCTCAGCAATATTCATCCCAGAAATAATTTTCACCCGAGACACTACTGGCAAAAGCATTTTGTGGGAGAGAATCATCTTCTCTTCTAAAACTCCGTCGATACGCAAACGGACGCGAATATAATTTTCTTGGGGTTCAATATGGATGTCGCTGGCTTGTTCGCGATGAGCAACATCTAAAATGGCATTGACTGCTTCAACAGCCCCTACCGATACAGCAAGTTCTTCTGCTTTTTTACCTGCTTCTACTTGATGTTTTTTTTCTTCGTTTACAATTTCAACTTTAGCAGCACTTGCCGTCACCGTTTTCAAAAGTTGATAATGATCTGAAATAACTTTTTCAATTTGTCGTTTAGGAGCAATCACATAATCAAACTGCAAAGAAGCATGATTTAGTGATTCTTCAATATTTTGAATATTGCTAGGTTCAGCAATCGCAAGAGTCAAAGTGTTGTCTTGAAAAGAATAAGGCACTACACAAAACTTTTTCGCAAAATGAAAAGGTACATAACGAAGCAAATGTTTTTCAGGGGAATATTTTGCCAAGTCCACCAAAGGCCAATGTAAAATTCCAGAAAAGAAATTCAGCATTTCATTTTCACGAATAAAACCCTTTTGGACCAAAATATGGGAAAGATCCCCTCCTAAGGTGTGTTGGGTATTTTCTGCCGCGACAAGTTGATCTTTAGTAATCAAGCCTTGACTGAGCATTTCTTGACCCAAGCCTCGTGTAATTTTTTCGAACACCTCAGCCGAAAGCATGAAGTGCACCCTCCCTCATTCAGATAAAGAATTTTTGTACAAAACTCACTCTTTTAGCATTCCATGTATTTTTCTTCCCTTCGGAAAAAAGATTTTTATTCCTCAAAAACGAAATGCTTAATATTATAATGATATCGCATAGACAAAAGCTTGTAAACAGTAAGAAGGCAGTTTAAACTAAGCAAGTATATGTAATTTAACATGTTTTAACAGGAGTTAACATGTCTACACCCCGTAGTCTGCAAGGTTTACTCACAGAATTAGTCAAAAAAAATGGAAGTGACCTCCATATTTCAGCGCTGACCCCTCCCCGTATGAGAATTGATGGGGTGTTAAGAGCTGTAGAAGGAGAAGAGCCTATTAGCGTTGAGGAGGCTAAAAAGCTTTGTTTTGAGTTTGCAAGTGAGGGGCTTCGAGAGAAATTCGAATCCCGCCATGAGATTGATTTCTCATTTGGTGTCAAGGACTTATCTCGTTTTCGGGCCAACGTTTATCTTGAAAAAGACTCCGCAGCAGGGGCTTTTCGAGCACTTCCCTGGAAAATCCCAAGTCCCGAAACCTTATACTTGCCCCCCAAAGTAAAGGAGCTCGCTCAACGCCCTAATGGTTTAATTCTGGTGACAGGCGCAACGGGTTCAGGAAAGTCAACCACTATTGCTTCGATTTTGGATCAAATCAATCAAAGCCGTGAAGAGCATCTCATCACGGTCGAAGATCCGATCGAATATGTATTCAATCATGGCAAATGTATGGTCCACCAACGAGAAGTTGGACAACATACCGAAACATTTCAAACAGCACTCAAATATATTCTCAGGCAAGATCCTGATATCGTTCTAGTAGGAGAAATGCGAGATCTTGAAACCATGCAAGCTGCCATTACCACTGCTGAAACAGGACACTTAGTATTTGCCACTCTTCACACCAACTCAGCGGTGCAAACCATCGATCGTATCATCGACGTTTTTCCACCTACCCAGCAACCTCAAGTAAGATCTCAATTAGCTTTTATTTTGGAAGCTATTTTGTGTCAGCAGTTACTCCCAGTTAAAAATGGGGGGCGACGTTTAGCACTCGAAATGCTCTTTCCGAATTACGCGATTCGAAATTTGATTCGTGAAGGAAAAACCCATCAAATATATGCTCAAATGCAGAGTGGACAAGCTACTACCGGCATGATGACCATGACTCAAAGTTTAGTGAATTTAATCAAGGCAGGCTTAATTGATTTGGATACTGCCAAGGAATATGCACCTGATCGAGAAGAACTTGAAACAGCTTATCGTCGAACCCAATCTTCAGGATCAGAGACTTCAAAATCTTGAGGAAAAATTCCGACCGGATTGGGCTAACAAAGGCTTGGAGAAAAATTTCGAGCCATTCCCATCAAAGAAAAAGCTCTGAGCAAGAAAAGGCCAGAAGTATATGAAGGTACTTAAAGTGGCCATTAGCATCCATTTGTAGAAAAAACGTCCCATCATTCTTATTATCGGTAAAACTAGGAATTAGTTCCCTTTTTAGTGGTTTATTTCCTTTTAATTGCAACGCGATGCGTTGCAACTCATTAATTTTTTTATACTTTTCTTTACTTTCCCCTCGCTTTTTTTTTTGAAAATTTGTAGCCCATTTTAAGGGGAGATTTTTAAAGGGGATATTTATGAAAGTGAAAAATATTTTATTTTTACTTTTCTCACTCACACTACTTTCTTGCAGTGCTTCTGAAAATACAGATTCTGTAAATCTCAATCAAAATGGACTCAGCCGGCAAAATGCCATTCAATGTCTTGATACTGGCGATCTTGCTTGTGCTCAAAATAATTTTTGTGGACTTAAAAATGAAAATCCTGAGGATTCTCAACTCGCTCTGCGTTGTTGTGTAAGCCAATTTTTGAATATTGCTTTTTCTGAAAATACACAAAAATTAGGGAAAATGTTGGGCTATGAACCCGCTAAGTTTAGCTCCCTCAAAACAATTTCTTTGGGTGATCTGATATCTCAGAAGAAAATTGTTTTTGGGGAATTGATTTTTTATCCAGAAAGTAGAGCTCCACGACTCCGAGAGCTTGTATTGCAATGGGGACAAAAACTCACCAGCGAGCAAAGCTCCACTCGAGAGCTTAATCAAAGTTTTGTGCAACTAGGAAAGGATTTAGAAGGTTTAAGCCAATGTTTTTCAAATCTTCCCCTTAACTTTGCTGATGATGAACTTGAAGGAAATTTTTTCGCTAGCCAAGAAAAAACAAAAATTTCGAAACGTGATATTGCTTTCTTACAATTTGCGAGCGGCTCACTCGCTTATTTCTTCCAAACTGTTTTTCAATATGAATGGGGATTTGAAAATTTTCCTTCCTGGCCATTCAATGATAGTTTTTATACAGACATAAATGGTGATCTCAATGAAAACGATCTGAAGTTTGGAGACCTAACTGATGTGGCTGCTTCACAAATGGCTCCCCGAGCAGTTCTTCTCAAAGCAGCTCTTCAATCTTTTGAAAATTTTCTACACGAAAGCAGAACAGGTCTCATTGATTTGTGGCTACGTTGGCGCTTTTCTCAAGAAGATCTCATCACTTACACTTCTGTGTTACGCTCCGCCTATGCCTCCATCAACAGCGCTCAATGGATGAGCGTTTCAGGAGAACATTTTATTCTTAATACTTCTTCTCTCTCACAAGCGAACACTCTCCCTAACGCAAAGAATATTCCAGACTCGATCGATTTGCTTGAAAGAGATGATGAAGGAAATCCAAAAATCAATTCGGATTACTTAAAGCAGCTTTTCAGAAATTTAGTATATATTCCTGAACATTAAGATTTTTTTTTTAATTCTGGTTGCTTCCGCCACGGATAAATCCATCCAGTGAAATTTTTCCAGCCCCGGTAAAAACTAAACAAAGTGCCATCGCTAAGAGGGCTAAGGCATATTCAAATCCATGTCCTTTATCAGGTGCACACATCACGTTTAAAAATAAACCATTGACTCCATGCACTTTCCAGATAGCCACTCCCATCACTCCTGCTAAACCTAATCCTGCAAATCGTGTCAAAAAACCGAAAACCATTGCAACTCCGCCCAACAACTCCGCATAAGCAGCTACATAGGCCATAAACAGGGGCATCCCCATAGCCATCACATGTTGAGAAAATCCCTCAATACCATGTCCTCCCCACCAACCCATCACTTTCTGGGCTCCATGGGCAAAAAAAATCACACCCAAAACTAATCTCAAAAGCAAAAGTCCAAAACTCATAATACCTCCTTCATATTTTTACTTTACAGCTTTTCTAAATGTAGCCAAACTATCACATCTTTATTTTTTTCAAAAAGGAGAAATGAACATGGTTTCCAAAAAGAGCGGAAAATCCCGTGATGTTTTGGTCATCGCGAGCAAAGTAAAAGAATTTATTAAAAGTAAAGGATGCATGACTTCGTCAGATACTCTTCCCGCACTCTCTGAAAAAGTGTATGCTCTTTTAAATGCTGCTGTTGAGCGAACTAAAGGCAATAAACGTTCCACCGTAAAACCCCAAGATTTATAACTTTATGAAAAATAAACAAACCCTTCTCTCTCTTTGCACTTTCTTTACTTTGTTTCTCTCTCTGCACTGCCCTTTCTCTCTTTTTGCTCAAACCTATCATAAAGGGGATAAAGTCGAAGTGCTATGGCAGGGAGCCTGGCAAAAAGCCCGTATTGAACACGTCATGAAAGAAAACCTTTATAAGGTTCATTTCTCTGGCTACTGGGCTTCCCGGGAAGAAATTGTTTCCCCTGACAGAATTCGTCCTATTGCAGAACGTGGCAGACCAAACGTTAGCAATTTAAAATCAGGAGAGGCGATTGAGTTTCTTGAAGGAGATCATTGGAGACCCGCTATTTTTGTGGAAGCAAACGGCAATAAGGTCCTGGTTCGATATAGCGATGGTATCAAAGAAAAGGAAAAATGGATACCAGCAAGCCATCTATCGATAGTCCCTGTTCCTCCTGGCAAATAGAGTTGACCCCTCCCTGCTTTCCTTGATAGAGCGTATAAATTCTTTACGGCGTTTTTTTGCATTCACTGCAGAAGGCTAGCCTTTTAAAATTTCAGGAGTTTGGGATGCCTAAAAATACTCTCACGATTACAGATAATCGTAGCGGAAAAAGTTACGAAGTAGCGATTACAGAAGACACAATCCACTCTATGGATTTACGTCAGATCAAGATTGCAGATGAAGACTTTGGTTTAATGACTTACGACCCAGCTTTTACCAATACAGCTTCTTGCAAAAGTAAAATTACTTACATTGATGGAGACAAAGGCATTTTACGCTACCGAGGAATTCCCATTGAACAACTTGCTGAAAAAAGCACTTATCTTGAAACTGCCTATCTCTTGTTGCATGGCGACCTACCTACTGAAAAACAACTCCAAGAATGGAAAAAAAATATTACTTATCATACTTTTGTTCATGAAAATGTAAAAAAGTTCATGGATGGTTTTCATCACGATGCACATCCCATGGGCATGCTTGTTTCTTCAGTTGCTGCACTTTCGACTTTTTATCCAGATGCCAAAAAAATTAATGACCCTGAAATGCGTTTAATGTCTGCTTATCGCTTGATTGGAAAAATTTCTACCTTAGCAGCTTTTGCCTATCGCCATAGCTTAGGAATGCCCTATGTATATCCGGATAATGAGCTATCATATTCTGGAAATTTTCTTAACATGGTGTTTCGTATTGCGGAACCCAAGTATGTTCCAAATCCTGTTTTAGAACATGCTTTAGATGTTTTATTTATTTTACATGCGGATCATGAACAAAATTGTAGCACCAACGCGATGCGCAGCATTGGTTCTTCTCATGTTGATCCTTTTTCTGCGACAGCTGGGGCGATTGCTGCGCTTTACGGTCCTTTACATGGTGGGGCCAATGAAGAAGTGCTGCAAATGTTGAAAATGATCGGGAGCAAGAAAAATATTCCTGACTTTATCAAAAAAGTAAAATCGGGTGAAGGTCGTTTGATGGGATTTGGTCACCGTGTTTATAAAAACTATGACCCTCGCGCAAAAATCATCAAAGATATTGCTTATAAAGTATTTGAAGTCACTGGCGCAAACCCCTTACTTGAAATAGCTCTCGATCTCGAAAAAATTGCATTAGAAGATGAATATTTTGTGAAGAGAAAATTATATCCTAATGTCGATTTTTATTCTGGCCTCATTTACCAAGCCATGGGTTTACCTATCGCCATGTTCCCAGTGCTCTTTGCGATTCCACGTATGTCGGGTTGGATTTCTCAATGGATTGAAATGATCACCGATCCAGATCAAAAAATTGCACGACCTCGACAAATCTATCAAGGTTATGACCAGCGGGAATACCTGCCTATTGAAAAACGCGGAAAATAAAGCCTATTTTATTAATTCTCATATTCTAGGATAATATCTTTATGAAAAGATGGGGCGCTTTAATTATCCTTTATTTTCTTTTATCAGCGATTATCAGCTGCAGTTCCAGCAATGGAAACAACTCCACTCAAAACGATAGTGGAGGAGGCAGTGACGAACCCAGCGAAAATATCGAGGTTAAATTCATTAGCTTTGGAGATTGGGGAACTGGTGACAGCAACCAATTAGCGGTAGCCTCTCAAATCCAGACTACTTGTCAGTCAAACACCTGTGATTTTGGACTTTTGTTGGGTGATAATTTTTATAATACCGGGGTAAGTAGCACTGCAGATCCGCAATGGGAAAGTAAATATCAAGATGTTTATGGAAGTCTGAATCTCACTTTTCATGCTTTATTAGGCAACCATGATTGGGATAGCCCAGCAAATTATCAAGCTGAAATTGATTACTCGAGCCTTGACTCGAGTTGGAACATGCCTGCTGCCTACTATACTGAAATATTCCCAAGCAGTGAAAATCCATTGCTGCAAATCTTTGTTATTAACTCCAATGATTTTAGAACGAATTCAGATGAACAAAATTGGTTAAGCACACAGGTCGATCAATCCACAGCTACATGGAAGATTATCGCTTTCCATCATCCTATCTATAGCAACAGCGCCTCTCATCCCCCAGATGAAAAAGATATTTACCCTGAACTTCAACCGATTATTTGCAATAAGGTAGACTTGATGGTTTCAGGTCATGATCATCTCTTCTCTCACCTACGAAACAGCACTGAAAATTGCGGTTATGACCAATTAATTATTGGAACCGGTGGGAAAGGTCTCTACGCAACCACTGCAGATGGAGGCGATGCTAGCATTCTCTATTCTGAGTCTAGCTTCGGTTTTGGATATTTTTCACTTAATTCTACTGAAATGAATTTTCAATTCATCAAAACTGACGGTCAAAGCTCTTATTCTTATCAATGGCAAAAATAGATTTCATCTTGCTCTCCCATTTCTCTTAAAAAAAGTTGCGTAATTTTTTCATTTTGATTGCATTTTTTTTTATGCTGGTGAAAATGGCGTTAGGTAAGATTTTTTATTTCGAGGCGAGGGAAAAATTCTGGTATTTCGCCAGAAAAGAGAAACGAGGGAAATTCAGTGGAGGTAAGATCATCTGACTTTTCTGAGCTGATGGAGGCTGAGGCTTTGGAAAAGGAAATAGACACTTCAGTTTCACCTGTATTTGTTCCGTTTGAGCTAGGCTCTAAACAAAAGAGTCCTCGCGTTTCAATGCCACCCGCCCAAAGTCAGGTCATTTGCATTGCAAGTGGCAAAGGCGGGACTGGAAAAACAACTTTCACAACTAACCTTGCCATATCACTCAAATCAAAAGGCTTAAGAGTGCTCATTGTCGATGCTGATTTTGGCTTGGCAAATGACCATCTTTTGCTTGGACTGACTCCTCAAGGAGATATTGGTGATGTTCTTTCTGGCAGAAAAGATGTGAGAGAGGTTTTGCTTGAAGGTCCGGAAGGAATTCACTTATTGCCAGGGGGGGTAGGCTCAAGTGATTTATCCTCTTTAGAAGACTATGATCTAAGAAACCTAGCCCGAGAAATTGGCAGATTAGAACCCGATTATGATGTAATCTTGTTTGATTTAGCAGCTGGAATTTCTCCGCAAATCATGAAATTTCTAAAACCTGCTCATGAAATTATCTTAGTCACTAACCCTGAAGTCACAGCCTTAGTAGACGCTTACGGTCTGATTAAAAGCTTATCGGTTTGGAACGATCATAAATGTGTTGACCTTAAAGTCGTATTAAACCGTGTGAAAAGTCGCGAAGATTCCGTTGCTTCGATGCAAAGACTTCGTCAGGTAGTCACAAAACATCTCCCTGCCATGAAATTAAATTACATGGGCTACATTCCTTTTGATCGTTACCTATTGCATTCTATTTCAATACAAAAGCCTGTAACGATTTCTCATCCGCGTTCTCAAGTTGTTGCTTGCATCAAAGCAATTGCCCAAAGAATTCAGGCAAATTACAAGGCGTGGGATCGAAAACAACAATTTAAAAATCCAGTTTCTTCCTACTTTTCAAAACTCGAACAACAGAGTTATGAGTAAAAAACGCTGGCATCTAAAATCTGTCGCTAAAATACTTCGCTCTATCACAGAAAAGAAGCCTCAGCAGACTCCTATCAAATTTGCCAGAAATATCCCTTTAGACGACTTCAACAAGTTGCTGATCAATCAAATTAAAGTGATGGATTCAGACATTGAGATTTTGGAAAGAAATTTTCCTGTTCAAGAAGGACGAAGTCGAGTTGATTTGCTCGCCTGTAATCATTCTGGAGAATTAATTCTTATTCTCACCCCTGAAATACTCAAAGCTCAACGCTTAATCGAACTCATTGCGGAATATGATTGGATGAAAAAGAATATTCCTTTATGGCGCCATTTATTTCCACAAGCTGTCAATCGAGGTGAATTACAAATTAAAGTATGGTTTTTCTCAGCTGAAATGGATTCTAATATTAATACGATTCTTTTTTATCTAAAGGGAATTCCTCTCAAAATTTTCCAATACTCTTATCGGAACTGGGAACAAAAGCTAACTTTGGCTATCAATCCTTGGATGCATCTTAAAACGGAGGCTAATCCTTTAAATATTTCGGAAGATCGTCCACATTTTAAACCAAATCTAAATAAAGCTAGCCCTCCGGTTTTGAGAGCAGTTCCTCCGCCCAAAAAAATTCCTCAAATCAGCCAAGAAGAAATCAAAGACCTTGTACAAGGCTTTGAAACAAACACCATTTCAGAAGTAGAAATGTTTGAAGATGAAATCACAGAACCGTTTTTTGATATGAAGGATTTGAAGTTGGAGAAGGCTTAAAGCCGCTGCCTCAACTCCCTCATCTTCCGATTCGATACTTCCATCTCTTCTTGAGTAATCACGTCGATGGCACCCACCGATTCTTTATACTTTTTCCGCCATTCCAGCACTTCTTCTGGCGTTGAAAAACGCTCGATGGGCAAGTCAGTCAGAATATTTTGAAAAGGATTATAACCTTGCTTCTGCAAAATTTTTCTTAAAGGAAAATCGAGAGAAGTATCCACATAGCGCCGCCATTCCTTTTGTTTTTCTAAATAAACTTCAACATAGGCATGCACCGTACGATCTTGAATTTTATCAAACATGACAGGATCAGAGGTAAATCGAAATCCATTTTTCCCAATCCAAAAAAAGGAATAAAGACAAGGAATGTGACAAGCCCGCAACAAGGCAATCATCAAATTACTTTTATTAAAACACATTCCTGTTTTTTTCCGCTCTGTTTCGGAGGCGCTCACGGGCCAAAAATCAAACTCATAATAAATTTGTGAGCGGAGATAATCATAAATCTTGTTCGCAATTTTTTCTGGCTCTTTCAACTGCCCGAGAAGTTTTTGCTTTAACTTTTGTATCGAAGCATCCGAAAAATTACATAAAACACTTTCCTGCAAATGTTCTTGGCTTGGTTCCAAAGTGCAGGTATTTTGTTCAAAAAACTCAATAATATTTTTTTGTAAAGAAGGAAGCATATGAAAAAACTCCTACTTTTATTTATTATTCAGATCTTGATCCTCTCCACAAGCCCTCTTCAAGCTAAAAGTCAAAAACCGGAGACTGTTCCTGGCACCACAGTTCGTTTTTTCACTTTCGGCGACTGGGGTTCTGGCACTCAAAATCAAAAAGACGTAGCGGCTGCAACAGCAAAGGTTTGCAAAGAACGGGGCTGTGACTTCGGACTCCTCTTAGGAGATAATTTTTACGAATCTGGAGTAAGCAGCACGGAAGATCCCCTTTGGAAAAGCCGCTATCAAGATATCTATCAAGGCTTAAATATTCCTTTTTATGTCGCCCTTGGAAATCATGATTGGCGTGGCAATGCTCAAGCTCAGGTCGATTACTCTAAAAAGGATTCTCGCTGGAAAATGCCGGCCTTCTATTATTCTGTAATATATCCGGAACAAAATCCAATCGTCGAAATCTTTGTACTCAATTCCAATCAATTTAACTCTGCACAACAAACCTGGCTAAAAAAAGCCCTCGACGACTCGAAAGCGAAATGGAAAATGCTCGCATTTCATCATCCTATCTTAAATACGGGAGACAAACATCCACCGGATCAAAAACATATGTGGCCAGCTTTAAAGCCGATTGTCTGTGGAAGAATTGATCTCATTCTCGCGGGACATGAACATATTTTTGCTCAACTTCGACCTGAGCCCAACGAATGTCAATACGATCAGATTATTGTGGGAACAGGAGGTAAAGAGCTTTACGGTGTCACCACCCCGAATGCTAACACGAAAAAACTTGCAGCGGATGCTAGTTTTGGGGTCGCTTGGTTTGAAATAAGCTCTTCAAAGAATATCCTCAAATTTTTCCATAGCGATGGAAAAGAGGCTTATCACTACAGTTGGGAGAAAAAATAAACTAAGGTTTTGTTTTAACCACTGTATTTTTTGTCGCAAGTCTCTTGAACCAAACCGAAAGATTAGGAAGGTCTGGGACAGTCACGCCTACTTTTTCAAATAAAAACACCCAAGGCGCAAACGCAATATCTGCCAAAGAATAAGACCCAACCAGAAAATCTTTTCCTTTTAAGCTTCGATCTGCTAACTCAAAAAAACTTTTTATTTTTTCTCGAGCGGCTTCAAGTTTCCCCTCATCCACACTCTCACCTTTTTCTTTAGCCCAACCTGCTCTCAAAAGCTCTAACCAAGGATCTGCCACTAAACCATTAATCCAACTCATCCATACACGCATTTGAGCTTTTTCTTGAGGATCTTCGGGAGAGAGTTCAGGGAAAGGATATTCATCATTCAAATATTCGTTAATTACACAGGAATCTGAAATAATCAGATCATCATCCGCCAACACAGGTACTTTACCTAAAGGATTCAACCTTAAATATTGTTCGGTACGATTTTCTTTTTTCAGCAAATCGATATTGACAGTTTGATAATCCAATTCTTTTTCAGCCAACACAATTTTAACTCGATGGCAGAAAGGTGAAAATTTAAAATCATAAAGACGAATCATAGTTACTCCTTCAATTTACAATCCACTTGTTTTAGCAATAATCTCTTTCATGATACCACAAGGGGCTCGCGTCGCCCCCTCCATCAGCCAAGCTGATGGAGCCACCCCCTCAACAGCCTATCGGCTGGCTTATGGATTATAATCCACTCGTTTTAGCGATAATTTCTTTCATTACCTCTGAAGCCCCGCCACCGATAGTGAGCAATCTTAAGTCACGATTAGCACGCGCAATATCATATTCTTCCA
>CAYYEM010000001.1:0-31591 GCA_964470915.1 uncultured Pseudomonadota bacterium | reverse complement strand
CCGATAGTGAGCAATCTTAAGTCACGATTAGCACGCGCAATATCATATTCTTCCATATAACCATAACCGCCATGGATCTGTAAGCAATCGTAAGCCACCTGGCAAGCTAAATCACAAGCATAGAGCTTGGCCATTGAAATCTCACGCAAGGCCTCTTCACCTCGATTAAATAAATCGCAGGCATGATAAGTAAGTTGTTTAGCCGCGGCGACTTGAGTCAGTCGTTCTGCAAATTTATGACGCCACACCTGCATCTTGGCTAAAGGCTTTCCAAAAGCCTGACGTTCCATACCATAGCGCATGGCATCTTCTAACATTATCTCCATATGAGCTACAGCCATCAAGGCAGCACCCAAACGTTCTCCCTGAAAATTTTCCATGATATAGTAAAATCCATGGTTTTCTTCCCCCAAAATATTTCGTGCGGGGACTTTACAATTTTCAAAAGAAAGCTCGACTGTGTTTGAACAATGATTTCCCAATTTTTTAAGTTTTCGTCCCACTTGAAAGCCTGGGGTATCGGTGGGGAATAGAATCAAACTCACCCCTTTATAACCTTCTCCACCCGTACGCACTGCCAAAGTAATAAAATCTGCTCTCCCGCCATTTGTGATAAAGGTTTTAGAACCATTAATCACATAATCGCCCCCGACTTTTTTAGCTGTCGTTTTCAGAGCAGCCACATCAGAACCTCCTGAGGGCTCTGTAATGCCCAAGGCTCCAATTTTATCACCTTGGATAGCAGGCATTAAAAATTCTTTTTTCTGTTCTGGAGTTCCAATCTTATTAATTACGGGAGTCGCAATCCCACAAGTTACCAACATATCCATCACCAAACCATTCATGCGACATCGCATCATTTCTTCTACTAAACAAACCTCAAACCAATAATCCCCGCCTGATCCTCCTACCTCTTCAGGATAATGCACCCCTAACAAACCCAGTTCACCAGCCCGCTTAAAGACAGATTTAGGAACATTACAACCTTCTTCCCATTCTTTTTGATGGGGAAGTAATTCCGTTTCAGCAAATTGACGAACTGTTTTTCGAAAAATTTCATGCTCTGGAGTAAAAAAACTCATATTCAAATCAACCTTTTTTCACTAAGCACTATAAACTAATCACTCTAAACTGTTTTTTACGGCGCTACCTTTTTTAAATAATCTAAAGCTGCTTTTTTCTGGTTATCTTCTTTTGGGAAGTTTTCAGGCTCTTCTTTCTCTTGGCTTTTACCCTTTACTGACTGAGATTCAGCAGAGGTTTCAGGACTCTTAAATTTCACAACTTCATCTGGCGTAATTCCCTTGCCATCAATTTGTCTACCTTTGGGTGTATAATAACGAGCTACTGTAATTTTCAAACCCGCATCGTCTCCTAAATCAATCACTGTTTGTACCGAACCTTTTCCAAAACTTTGTGTACCAATCAAATAAGCTCGGCCATAATCCTGCAAAGCTCCTGCAACAATCTCAGAAGCAGAGGCAGAACCTCCATTAATTAATACCACCATAGGAATATCAGGATAAGGGGCTTTTCCACTAGCCTTGCGTTCGTCAATATTTCCGGTTCTGCCTTTAGTGGAAACGATGAGTCCTTGTTTTATAAAGATATCACTCACTTCCACTGCTTGATCGAGTAAACCTCCTGGATCATTACGAAGATCAATGATGATGCCTTTTAAAGGCCCAGCTGTTTTATTCATCTGATCAATAGCTTTTAACAAATCTTCTGCGGTTCTTTCCTGAAAATTGGTAATACGAGCATAGGCATATTTTCCATCGATCAATTCAAACTTCACACTTTTCACATTAATGTTTTCTCGGGTCAGTTTAAACTCATGGGGCTCTTTCCAACCCTCTCGTATAATGGTGAGGTGAACTTTACTTTTTCGAAGACCTCGCATTTTTTTGACGGCATCTGCTAAATCCATCCCCTTGGTAATCGTGCCATCGATTTTTAAAATGCGATCTCCTGACTGCAAACCTGCCTTATAAGCCGGGGAACCCTCTATCGGTGAAACGACAGTTAAAATTTCATCTTTTACAGTTACTTCAAGTCCCACACCCCCAAAACGACCCACTGTATCGATTTTTAATTCTTTGTAAATTTCAGGTGTAAGGTAAAGTGTGTGAGGATCTAAGGTAGACAACATCCCTTTAATGGCACCACGAATCAGACTCTGGGAGTCCACAGAATCTACATATTCATTTTCGACATAATATAAAACTTTTGAGAACTGCTCTAAAGATTGGTAAATTTTTTCTGAAAAAGCTTGAAGTGATGAGAAACCCAAAGTGAGAGTGATGCCAAACAAGCCACCTATCACAAAGCCCCAAAGGCTTTTTGGATTATTTTTTTTCATTTTCCTCTTTCTTTTAAAATTCTTTGTACTTCCAACACAATATCTTCAGGCATTAAATGATAGGCCTTCAACAAATCTTCTGCGGTTCCAGACTGACCAAACTCATCTTTCACTCCCATACGATGAACAGGCACAGGATAAACTCCACTTAAAAACTCAGAAACTGCTCCTCCCAAGCCTCCTAGGATAGAGTGTTCCTCCACTGTGAGTATACATTTGGTTTTTTTAGCGAGATTTAGAATTGTTTCGGTATCCAGAGGTTTAATACTGGAACAATTCACGACACTCACTTCAATACCAGAACTTGCTAAGAGTTTTGCGGCTTCCAAAGCATGTGAAACCATTAAACCACAAGCGACAATCGCAATATCTTTTCCTTCTCTTAATACTTTAGCTTCACCCACTTTAAATTGATAGTTTCCATCAAAAATAACCGGAAATTTTGCACGAGAAAGTCTCACATAAACAGGCCCGGGCGTATGATATGCAGCTTCAATCATTTGCTCAGTTTCCACTCCATCCGCAGGAACCAAAACCGTCATCCCAGGCAAAACTCTCATCAAAGAAACATCGACCAAGGTTTGATGGCTTGCACCATCTTCACCCACAGTGAGTCCTGCATGGGTCGCACAAATTTTTACATTGAGATGAGGATAGACAATTGAATTACGAACAATTTCCCAAGCACGCCCCGTCGCAAACATCGCAAAAGTAGAAACAAAAGGAACTTTTCCCATCAAAGCAAAACCTGCGGCAGTACCCATTAGATCTTGCTCAGCTACTCCCATGTTAAAAAAACGTTGGGGAATTTTTTTTGCAAAAATACCTGTTTTGGTTGAGCAAGATAAATCTGCATCAAGTACCACAATATTGGCGTATTTTTCGCCAATCTCGGCTAATTTTTTACCGTAAGCATCTCTTGTAGCAATTTGTGATGTCATGCTCCTAATTCCTTCAAGGCAATCTTTAATTCTTCATCACTCGGTGTTACGCCATGATATTGAGGTTTGTTTTCAAAAATAGAAACTCCCTTTCCTAAAATAGTCCGGGCAATAATCATCGAGGGTTGACCTTTTACTTTTTCGGCTTCATCGAGAGCTTCCACTACTTCTTCCATCACATTTCCATCGACTGAAAATACCTTCCAGCGAAAAGCGGTAAATTTATCTTCGAGAGGAGAAACATCTTTAATATCTTTATTAAATCCATCGATCTGAATGCCATTATAGTCAAGCAAGCCACAGCGATTATCTAGCTTGTAATGCCCTGCGGCCATAGCAGCTTCCCAAAGCATGCCTTCTTGAGCTTCACCATCAGAATGCATGCTGTACACTCGAAGCTTTTTACCATCCAAACGGGCAGATAGGGCCATTCCATTCGCAATCGACATCCCTTGCCCTAAAGAACCCGTCGACATTTCAATTCCCCACTCAGGCTTTCTTTTCGGATGACCCTGCAAGGGCGAACCAAGCTGACGTAAATGATCCATTTCTGATTTTGGAAAGTAACCCGCATGAGCTAAACAGGCGTAAAGCGCAGGAGCACAATGGCCATTTGCTAAAATAAAACGATCTCGATCTTCCCAAAGAGGTTTTTTGGGCTCATGGCGCATCTTATAAAAATAAAGCGCCACCATCATTTCCATCATCCCCAAAGGGCCTCCGGTATGACCCGACTTCGCTTTATGAAGCATTTTGAGTGTATCGATTCGAAGAATTCGACAAATTTCTTTTAATTCTTGAATTTTTTCGCGACTTAACATTTACGAGTATATCAAATAAAAAGTTAATGATGGGCTTGCTATTCCACCTAAAACAAAGACTTTAGCCAGGCCTTGGCCTTGCTACTGCGAGCAAACATCAAGCTAACAAATTAAAGCTGGAAGTCAAATTTAATTTGGCGTTTTTGAATGAATCCTCTATGAATCCCCTATGCATAGCCATAGCAAACAGGTCCAAAAACTAAAAGACGCCCTTTCCAAGAGAATTCTCGTCCTCGATGGAGCCATGGGAACCATGCTCCAATCTAAAAATCTAACTGCAAAAGATTTTGGCGGACCTGACTTAGAAGGTTGTAATGAAAATTTAGTACTCACTCGGCCGGATGTCATTCAGTCCATTCATGAAGAATATCTCAAATCCGGGGCAGATATTATTGAAACCAATACCTTCGGGTCTACACCCCTTGTTCTGGGTGAATACAATCTTTCAGATAAAGCTGATGAAATTAATTTAAAAGCAGCACAAATTGCTCGAGCTGCTGCAGATAAGTTTTCGACTCCTGATAAACCCCGTTTTGTCGCTGGATCCATGGGACCCACCACGAAAGCTTTATCGGTAACCGGCGGAGTAACCTTTGAAGAATTGATTCAAAATTTCTATCAGCAAGCGAAATATCTATACGAAGGCGGCGTCGATTATTTTCTCCTCGAAACCTGCCAAGATACTCGCAATATCAAAGCGGGGCTTTTAGGAATTCATAAATTTCTTTCCGAAGTAAAAGAACAAATCCCGATTGCAGTTTCTGTAACGATTGAAGCGATGGGAACCTTACTCGCCGGACAAACCATTGATGCTTTGGCCGCCTCTCTCGCCCATGAAGATTTACTTTATATTGGACTCAATTGCGCAACGGGTCCTGAATTCATGACCGATCACATTCGCACGCTAGCAGGCCTTACCAAAACTTTGGTCGCTTGCGTTCCTAATGCGGGTTTACCTGATGAAAACGGAAAATATTTAGAAACACCTGAAATGATTGTGCGGGTTATTGATCGTTTTATTCAAGCTGGATGGATCAATATTATTGGCGGCTGTTGTGGAACGACTTCGCCTCATATTACTGCTCTTGCAAAACTCGCAGAAGGCAAAACACCTCGCAAGCCCATCGATGTGCATAAATCTTTTCTTTCGGGCATTGAATATCTTGAAATCACCGATGAAATGCGACCTGTGATTGTGGGCGAGAGAACAAATGTGATCGGAAGTCGAAAATTTAAACGACTGATCGCTGAAGGTAAATTTGAAGAAGGATCCGAGATTGCGCGTGCTCAGGTCAAAAACGGTGCGCAAATTATTGATATCTGCATGGCAGATCCCGATCGCGATGAAGCTGCAGATATGAAAAACTTTCTCGAGCATGTAATCAAAAAAGTGAAAGCCCCACTCATGTTCGATTCCACCGATGCGAAAGTGTTCGAACTTGCTCTGCCCTATGCTCAAGGAAAATCCATTCTCAACTCTATCAATTTGGAAGATGGGGAAGAACGTTTTGAGCATGTGGTGCCTCTCGCTAAAAAATATGGGGCCGCGCTCGTTGTAGGTCTGATCGATGAAGATAAAATTCAAGGCATGGCCGTCACCCGCGAACGCAAACTTGAAGTGGCCAAACGCAGCTACAAACTACTCACCGAAAAATATGGGGTTTTACCCGAAGATATTTACTGGGATTGTTTGGTATTTCCCGTCGGCACCGGCGATCAAAACTATGTCGGCTCTGCGATTGAAACCATCGAAGGCATTCGAATGGTTAAAAAAGAATTTCCTCTGACCAAAACAATTTTGGGCGTGAGTAATGTTTCTTTCGGCTTACCTCCGGCAGGACGTGAAGTTTTAAATTCTGTTTATCTTTATCATTGTGTTCAAGCAGGACTCGATCTTGCCATCGTAAATGCCGAAGGTCTTGAGCGTTATGCTTCAATTCCTGAAGAAGAGAAAAAACTTTCAGAAGATTTATTATTTAATCGGGGGGATGATCCCGTCGCAGCTTTCGCCGCTTACTTTCGTTCAAAAACACCTCAGGTTAAAAAAGATTTAAAAACTCTCCCTCTCGAAGAGCGACTGGCTCGATATATTCTGGAAGGTTCCAAAGACGGACTCAAAGAAGATCTCGATGAAGCACTGCAAAAATTAAAGCCTCTCGACATTATTAATGGGCCTCTTATGAAGGGCATGGATGAAGTAGGCAGGCTTTTTAATAAAAATGAACTCATTGTCGCTGAAGTGTTGCAAAGCGCCGAAGCCATGAAAGCGGCAGTAGCTCATTTAGAACCGCACATGGACAAAATCAGTTCGGCCAGTCGTGGGAAAGTAGTGCTAGCGACGGTAAAAGGTGATGTGCACGATATTGGAAAAAATTTGGTAGATATTATTCTATCGAATAACGGTTTTCAGGTAATTAATCTCGGAATTAAAATTCCTCCCGAACAACTCATTGCCGCCATTGAAGAGCATAAGCCAGATATTGTAGGACTTTCCGGCTTGCTCGTGAAATCCGCTCAACAGATGGTAATCACCGCTGAAGATTTATCGAAACATGGAATTAAAACTCCGATTCTTGTAGGGGGTGCAGCGCTTTCAGAAAAATTCACTGATCAAAAAATTGCTCGTGCTTATGAAGGCTTCGTCACTTATGCCAACGACGCCATGACCGGTTTAGAACTGGCTAAAAAAATTCAAGACCCCCATTTGTTTGGCGAGCTCAAAAAGAAAATTTTGGAAAAACAAAAGACTGCAGGAGAAGCCGCTTACGTTGAAGTTTCCGCAGAACCAGTCTCCACTGACCGCTCTTCAAAAATTGAAATCGTGAAAGAAATTCCCAAAGCACCCGATTACGACCGACACGTGATCAAGAACGAAGCCCTCGATCGCATTTGGCCCTTCATGAATCCGCTCATGCTTTATTCTCGCCATTTAGGGCTCAAAGGTGGAATTGTAAAACAAATTTTATCTTCTGGAGGGGCGAAGCATGCTTCGCCCTTACTAAACACGGAAGACGGGAAAAAAGCTCTTGAGATTTATGAGGTGGTCCAAGAAGTGAAAGAAGACTTACGCAAAAGCGGCTTACAACCCAAAGCTGTGTATCAGTTTTTTCAGGCTCAATCTTCAGGCAATGATATTTTAATTCAAAATACTCAAGGGCAAGAAATCGCACGATTTCAATTTCCCCGTCAGAAAGAAAAAGACGGGCTTTGTTTGGCGGATTACATCCTTCCCGTAGGGGCAATTCATGAATTGCCCCTACAAGATAACATTTGTCTATTCGTAGTTTCCGCCGGCGAAGGCATTCGCGAAAAATCTGAAGCACTCAAAACTAAGGGTGAATATTTAAAATCCCATGCGCTTGCAGCTCTTGCTCTCGAAACTGCTGAAGCCTACGCCGAATTTTTGCACTCCCGCATTCGAAATATGTGGGGTTTCCCCGACGACATCAACGCGACGATGATGGACCGCTTTCAGGCAAAATATCGTGGAAAGCGCTATTCTCCAGGATATCCCGCCTGCCCAAATCTCGAAGATCAAAAAATAATTTTTAAGCTACTCAAACCTGAAGATATCGGAGTACAGTTAACCGAAGGGTTTATGATGGAACCAGAAGCTTCTGTTTCAGCGATTGTATTTCATCATCCTCAAGCCACCTATTTTGGAGTCTCTTCATGAAAAAAATAACTTATTTAGTTTTATTCTTAGTTTTATTGTCTCCTTTAGCCTGTAGCAAAAAGGAGGCCCCTTCTGCTCCTCCAAACCTTATTATCAATCCTGAAACTCAAAGCAGTTTGAAACTTGAAGAAAAAAAAGAAGAAGTAAAAACAGAAGAGGTCAAAGCAGAAGATAGCTCAGAATCAAAAGGCCATTGGGATCAAGCAGGGCATGAAATCAAGGAAGGTTTCAAAGAAACCGGTCATGATATCAAAAAAGGTTCTGAAAAAGCAGGTAGTGAAATAAAAAAGGGCTTTGAAAAAGCAGGCCACTCTATCAAAGATGCATTTAAATAGTAAAATCATGGAAGGGATTTTATGAAGCTTCAAAAAATATCAATTCTCGTTTTTTGTTCCCTTATCTTTTTCACAAACCTTCAAGCCCAAGAAGGCAAATCCAAACCAAACTCTGATCAAGCTTTAACCCTTTTAAAAGAAGGCAATCAAAGATTCATAGAGACAAAAACCAAACATCCCAATTTAAGTAAAGAACGTCGACAACTTCTCACCTCAGGGCAGGAGCCTTTTGCCGTGATTGTAAGTTGTTCTGACTCACGGGTTCCTCCTGAAGTTATTTTTGATCAAGGCTTGGGAGATTTATTCGTAGTTCGTTCCGCTGGAAACACGGTAGACAAACTGGGCATTGGAAGCATTGAATACGCAGCAGCAGTATTAGACTCTTCACTGATCGTTGTCATGGGACATGAAAAATGTGGTGCCGTTTCTGCTGCAATATCTGGCAAGCCTTTACCAGGTCATATTCAAGACGTTGCAAAAAGCATCCGACTTAATGATACTGACAAATCTTGTACCATGAATGACAAGCTTGATTGTGCCATTATAGGAAATGTTGAAGCCGTCGCCGAACAACTGAAAAATTCTCAGCCTATTTTAGCTCCCATGCTCAAAGCAGGAAGCATCAAAATTGTGGGTGCTTACTACGATCTTGAAAGCGGCAAGGTACTTTTTCAATAGTTCTTCACAAGTACAGAAAAAAAATTTCGCAATCAATTATTCTGGGAGTAGATATAACTGATTATCTTCCACCTTATAAATAAGAGGTGCGACTAGGATTTTGGGATATCGATGTCTCAAACGATAGGCTTCATTGAGGGTAAAATCAACAGGATTACCGATTTCAAAGAAAGAAGAATAAGCTAGAAAATGTTCCTCGGCAATTTCACGAGTCCATCCGGCATTTTTAATCATTCCTTCAACAAAATTCTCTTTACGGGCATGAAGACCCGCCATGCCACACTGAGTGTGGCCAATTAAGGCAATAGATTTAATGCCTCCCACTGAAATTGCAAAAGAAACTTGGAAATCACTATATCTCAAATTCGCACCACCGCTTCGAAGAATAAAAGAAAAATTATCCGGAATACGCAGAGACTTTCGATTGTCCATGCACATTCCTATCAAAAGATCTGCATTGGGATAATTATCAAATGCTCGACCCATATTATGATATTCAAGCAAATGTCCAATCGGAGTATTTTGATACTGGGGATAAATATCTTCTTTTTTTAGAACAGGAACCAATCGTTGCATGATTTTTAAGCCTCAACTTTTTTCTTCAATACTTCTTCTCTCATCTTAGCCTTATATTGGGCAAATTGATCCAGTAATTTTTCGGAACCCTGGCCCAAAATTTGAACGGCCAGCAAACCTGCATTCCAGGCATTTCCAATCGCAACTGTAGCGACAGGAATTCCCTTTGGCATTTGAACAGTAGAAAGCAAAGAATCATAACCTTGCATGGGAGCAATTGGAATCGGAATTCCAATCACCGGCAATTCTGTATGAGCTGCTACTACACCGGCGAGGTGAGCGGCTCCGCCCGCACCCGCAATAAAAACCCGAATACCTCGAGCTCTTGCGTTTTCAACATAATGAGAAACTTCTTTGGGAGTACGATGCGCTGACATCACATTGATTTCATATCCAATGTTGAATTGTTTGAGAGCTTCTGCAGCTTGCTTCATGATGGGCAAATCGGAATCCGAACCCATTAAAATTGCGACTTGTGCTTTATTTTCCATAAAATCTCCTATTCTTCTTTCAGAAAAAGTTGGGATTGTTTTTTTGTTTTTAAACCGCAAAACCAAGACCTAAAGATAGCTTGAATTCAAAAAGCAGGATTTTAAAAACTAAAAATCAATCTCAGCTCTGCCAGAAAATTTCAATCAATGTCTTGCCCGAAAAATTCCAAATGAACTGGTATATCCATGCAAATAAGTTTTGCCATGGATCGACCCAATTTCACCATTACAAAAAAATCCACCCAAGGGAATGTTGCCGACATATTTATGAAAAAGATTGCTATCGTGATTGGGGGTTCCATACAAATAAAAACCTCTACCCAAACAAGAAAACAATAGAGCTCCTTCACTTTTCGCTGTTCCTAACTCTTCCAAATAATCTTCAAGCATGGCTTCTAAATCACGTGAAGAAGTTTCAGCATCCCTTACATGAAACTGAAGGACTTGACCTTTTTTAGGATGCGCTCCAATTGCCAAAGCGCCTCCTTGAGGATTAATTCCAATGATATTTCGAATCAAAAAATCACCCTTCTGAAGAAGATTTTGATCATCTCTCATGCCTAATCCTACAAAAAGTGAAGTCTTGAATAAATTTTGATCTTCATGGGAGAGCTCTTCGTAAACTTTCTTCAATACTTCAAAAGGCACTTTACCATCCAACTTTTCAATTTGATTAGAGTTGCAATCCGTCACAAGCATTGCTTCTCCAATCGGTCGACATCCTTGTGCTACCAAGGTATCCACCACAATATTTCCTGAAAGAGCCACGCCTACTAAACCTTCATGAAATATTTGCTTACCGCAGATTAAAATATTTTCGCCAGGCTCTTGTGCTCCACTGGCAAGCCCTCCGAGTTTTTTACTCCAGGGAAAAGCAAAATCCAAACCAGAAAGCAAAATTGGTAAATCAAAACTAAACGGATCTGGAAGAAGAATAAAATGGGGATTTTCTGAAAAACTTACTCCCATGAGTGTTTCCCAAATTTTTCGATCTGATTTCAGAGTCGGCAAAGCATCATTTTTGAAATGAATCGGAGTAACTTTGACATCGGGCAAAAGAGCTGCCATCACCGCTAAAGATGCTTTTCTCTCTATTTCTTCTCCACGACCGATCACCCCACCTCCTGAGCAACCCACAAGGCAAGCAGGAGCAAGCTCTTTTTCTATCCATGCGGGTAGTTTTTCCCACTGAGCTTTGTGTTGAGGTGAAACAAAAACAAAAATCAAATCAGGTTTTTGATTCCCTAACTGGACTTTTATTTCTTCGCAAACAGAGTGCGTGGCAAATTTTAAGTCTTCTGATTCTGAAATTGAAGAAGCCCATTTCATAGTTTTTGAAGAATATCCTCAAGGCTGAGATTTGCATCAATGTTCACATCCAAAATCAATCTTTCTCGAGGATCGGCATGCCGACTGATTTTCACTGCAACATTACCATAAAGCATTTGAATAATTTTTTTCAAATCAGACTCAAGGAGTTTTGCATTTTCTTCATTATTCGCGGCAAGTAATCGATCATTCACAATAAGTTGAAGCATATTTGCTTTGAATTTCAATTTTCCATCTAAGCTAGCTTCTGACTGTAATCTTTTGGCATGACTAAAAGCCCATTTAAAAAGCCGCTTCAACTTTTCTTCGCTAGATCCAGTTTCTTTAACCTTGCGGTTATAGAGCAAACCCAAACGTCCTTCAATTTCATCCATGCTAATATTGGCATGATGACCAATCAGCATCACGCCAGGTCCTTGTGGCACATGAGCGTAATCAGCCACATCCAATAGCATTTCTTCAGTTACTTTTTTCTGTATCCAAGAATGAAAAACAGGAATGTAAGTTTCTAAAGGAACTTTCTGCGCTGATTCTTCTGCAAATATTTTTAAATTAAGATGTTGTAAATCCATTAGACCACCGCCTGCTTCTGTTGAGTCATCCGAATATAACAGCTATGCGCTGCTTCGATAAACAAGGTCGCTTCTTCAACAAATTGATGTGCACTTTCTAAAGTTTGAGGTGTCGACACTTTCTTTTGGGCCAAGAAAAAATATTGAGCAAATTTTCCACCGGCAAAAGGATCGAAAAAAAGCTGGGTATCATAAAAACGCTTTTTAAAATCCTCAACAACGGCATCTTCACTAGTAGGTACATCTAAAGTGTAATGTTTAATTAAACCTTTAGCCGCTTGAAGCATTGAAGCATAAGCCTTTTGAGCAGCATTTTGAGATTCATTTTTTTCGAGTAATAACTGGGCTTCAAAAACTTGTCTTTCCGCTCCAGTGAGCTCAAACTCTACTGCAGACACCACTTCGCCTGCGCACTCACCCACTCCAATATCACCCGTTGTGTATTCTCGTGGATCTCCCCAGTCGGTATAGTAAGACGGGTCCACGGCATGAGATGGAATTTGGGTAAGGTCTTCAAACATTTTTTTGATTTCTATTTTTCCAATACGCTGGACAAAATCTTTAAAACTTTCATTTTTGCTTCGTTCACTCACATAACGCCCTGTTAAACGCGTCACGACTTCTGGAATATTTTTAGAAGCAATAGGACCGACGGGCAAGCCATAAGATCCACCATTGTTTTCCCATTGACCACCGAGCACCACTTGAAAATGAGGAACCATGTAGCCGCCAATTTTTCGACTGACACCATAGAAACCTAAATCTGAAATATGATGCTGACCGCAAGAATTAAAACATCCACTCACTTTAATGTGAAGTTTTTGCACGGCTTCATCGAGTAAGTGTGCTTGAGTAGCTAAGCGGGTTCTTAATTCACCTGCTAATCCACGTGAAGCTGAAATCCCTAATTTACAAGTATCCGTTCCTGGACAAGCTACAATATCTAAAATGGTTCCCGCTTCTGCGCTCGCCAAACAGGCCTTTTTCAAATCAGCAAATACAGCAGGCAAATCAGAATCTGAAATCCAACGAATAATAATATTTTGCTCGACTGTGGTTCTCACACTTTCGTGGCTATATTTTCTGGCAATATCAGCCAAAGCTCTCAGCTGATCTGCGGTGGCGTCTCCAAGAGGCAAAGCCACGATCACAGTTTTGTAGCCCTCTTGTTTTTGGGTGTAGACGTTTGTTTTATACCAATTTTTAAATTCTTCACTTTGAACCGCCAGATCAAGTTTGCCCGGAGCTTTCAAGGGAGTTTCAAAATCTTTGCGTGTTTTGGAAAGAAATTCTGTCCAACGAGGATCTTCTTTTAAAATCTTTCTTTCCTTCAAAACTTCTTCTTTAAATTTATCGATACCCCAATCTTTGATAAGAAATTTAATACGAGCACGACCGCGATCTTTCTTTTCACCATATCTCCCAAAAATCCGGCAAACCGCTTGTGCCATCGGAAGCATTTCTTCTTCCGGTAAAAATTCATCAAAAAGTTTTGCATTTTGAGGCACAGAGCCCAAGCCTCCGCCTACAAAAAACTGAAAACCTCTTTTTTCAACGCCGTTCACATTTCGAACTTGAGCAATATAGCCCATGTCGTGAATGTTCACGAGACCGCAGGCTTTATCGACGCAGCCAGAAAATGCGACTTTGAACTTTCGACCAAAATCCTGCGCATCCGGATGCCCGAGCAAAAAGAAAGTGAGCGCATCTGCATAAGGGCTAATATCAAAAGCTGCATCACCGCAAACTCCTGCAAAAGGACAGCCTGTGACGTTTCGCACAGAATTTCCACATGCTTCCCGTGTGGTAATTCCTACCGCTGCCAAACGACGCATAATATCGGGGCAGTCATCAATATGAATAAAGTGAAGTTGAAAATCTTGACGGGTGGTCACATGACCGATTCCATCTGAATATTCTTCAGCAAGCTCCGCCATCACTTCAAGTTGCTTGGCATTCATGCCCCCATAAGGAATTTTAATTCGAAGCATACCGGGCGCATCCCAATAAGTATGCGGACCTTTGGTGAGCTCACCTGCGGGGAATTCTAATTTTTGAGTTTGAATACCATCGTGACGTTGACCATTATCATAGCGTTGGCCATAAGCGCCGCGACGCAAGCGGGTTTCTGCAAAAATACGATCTTCCAGTTTGCCCGCTTTTTTGAGTTCAATTTCAGTCTGAAATTGATCAATTTCAGCCGCCCAAGCAGGGGGCATTTTTGAAATTAATTGATCACGCCATTGTTTATTCGATGCCTTCATAAATATTCCTTTATTCCCAAGGGGGAACCCCCTTATTCCAAACCTATATTGATAATGCAAGGGGGTGTTTAAGCAGGAGCCTGAATCACGGCAAGGGTACACCGGGAGATACAAACCAGCTTTTCTTTTTCATCATAGATTTTCACTTCCCAAACATGCGAACTCTTTCCTTGATGAATACACTCCCCGATACCCTTCACCTTCCCTGACTTCACGGGCCGCAAGTGATTGGCATTAATTTCTTGTCCCACTACTACTTTTCCTTCTTCTGCTACCAAATACCACCCCCCCATACTGGCAATCGTCTCAGCTAAAGCGACTGAAGCGCCTCCATGGAGTAAACCCATAGGTTGATGCGTGCGATGATCCACAGGCATTTCAATGACAACTCTACCTTTTTCAAATTCAATCAACTCCATGCCTAAGGTTTCGGCCATAGTATTTTTGAATGCATCGGGTGAAAAACCTCTCATATTAAACTCCCCATTGAAATTGAATATCTTGAATCACATCCGGATGTAACGATTCATGTACAGGACAAGTCATGGCTGCTCGCTCTAACATTTTTTGTTCGCGTTCCGATAATTGAGTAGGAATTTGAAAATTTACTTCAATTTTTCCAATTCTTCTCACAGGCTCATTCACCATATGTTTCACCACTTTTATTTTAGTGCCTTTTAAGTCGATTTGATGTCGTTCTGCCACAATGCCCATAATCGTCATCATACAAGCCGCTAAAGATGTGCAGACTAAATCAGTGGGTGAAAAACTTTCACCTTTCCCATGATTATCAACAGGGGCATCGGTGATAAGCTCTTTTTGAGAAGGACCATGAATGGCTTTCACTCGCAAATTACCTTCGTAAAATAAATTTATTTGTACCATATAAAAACTCCTTTATATCTTCTCTCCTCCTCTTAAGATAAGAGGAGGCCGGGAGGCGTTATGAACGTTTCATACCCCCCTAAACATTATACTCCGCAAACTCTGCGAGTTTGCTGCGCGCTCAGAAATATTCTGAGCTTGCCACTCTTACCTTAAGAGGGGGGAAAGGATACAAATGAAAACTCTACATAAAGGAAAATATTTAAACTTTATCCAAGAAGATCGCTGGGAATATGTCAAACGCAATAATTGTAGTGGCATAGTTTCTATTTTCCCCATGAAAGAAGATGGCACACTCATCTTCACAGAACAATATCGTGTTCCCGTCAAAAAATGGGTGATTGAGTTTCCTGCAGGATTAGCAGGAGATATTGAAGGCACTGAAAATGAACAACTCAGTGAAGCCGCCCAGCGCGAACTTTTCGAAGAAGTGGGTTATTGCGCCCATGAATTTATTCCACTTTTCGAAGGTCCGCCTTCTGCAGGTTTAAGTGGAGAAACCATTCATTTCTTTTTAACAAAAGGACTCAAAAAAGTAGGAGAAGGCGGAGGCGATGGAAGTGAAAATATTAAAGTGCATGAAGTTCATATTTCTGAAATCGACTCTTTTCTAAAACAAAAAATCATAGAAGGAATTCTCATTGATCCTAAATTTTATGCGGGTTTATATTTTTTAAAATACAAATAGCCAGTCCGCCTCAGGCGGACGTTGAGGGGGGTGGCTCCAACTGCTTCGCGGTTGGAGGGGGCGACGCAAGCCCCTTCAAATAGCCCCTAAATTTTATGCGGGTTTATATTTTTTAAAATCGCTTCGCTAGAATGTTCGACTTTATTCAGTAAAAAAACACCCCCTTGATGAGTATTTTGACGCTTTTCCACAAAAAAACCAAGTCTTCGCAAAAAAACACCTTCTGTAAGTAACTGAAATTAAAACAACTTATTGATGTTAAAGCTTGTTAAGAATTTTGGCACATTGATTGCTACTTATCCAAGCAAACCAATTCCGTCAATTTTAGGAGGTGTTATGAAAAGGGAATTTTTATATCGTTTAAGTGCTTTAGCTACTGCTACCTTGCTCACTTTTCAAATCTTGGGATGTGGCAGTAGTGGTAGCAGCAGCGGAAGTACAAGCACAACTTCTGCCAACCTAGTGGGAGCGAACGACTTAGTAGTGGTTTCACCCACAGCACAAAGCTCGAGCAGCTCATCTATTTCTTTAGGCCTTAGAAGTTCAATGCTTTCTAAAATTGTATCGGCAGCGGAATCCGATGGTGATCTAGGGGTTCTCAACTATGAAGAAAAACTCGCGCAAATTGATGCCATCCGTGATGCTACTACACTCGAAGGTTGCTTTAATTTTCAAATTGCACCCTACCGATCAGGGCTTCCAGCCACTTGCTATGGTCCTACAGTGGTCATGTCAGGAACTCATCCTGATGGAGAAATCGATAATTCAGATTTAAACGCAATTCCTCCCGTCTTCGGAAATAATCCTCTTCCAAGCGGCGACTTAGGCTTATGGAATGATGTGAATATGGTCAACGGAGAAGACACCACTGAAGCTTGCGCAGCAGCAAAACTAAACTCTATCTTCAACAGTGCCACTGCTCCCATTGATAATGCTCAATTTTTTCAAGCCTCCATGCAATGTATGATGCGTGTTCGAAATATTGGACTTCCCGCTATCAATGAAAATATTGACTTTACCGATATTATTGCAGAGGGACTTGCCAATATAGCCCAAGCACCTACCGTCTCAGTTGCAAACTTTACTCGAAGTGCAGATGATGCAAGTGGAAAGCCTGTTTATGTCTTCACCATGACCCTTACAGATTCTTTTTCCTTTAATAACCAATCCGTAAGCATCACTTCCGACTATTTATTTAATCATAGTCCACAAGATGAAACAAATAGCCTCTATCGAGGTCGTTTACTCATGAAAACAACTTCTTCAGGATTAGCAAATATTTTTAGCAACTGTAGTGGCTGTACCCAAGCGACCATTGCTACCAGCGCTATTTATTCTAAAGAAAGTGAGAGTTCTATTAATGTAAGAGTTCGATATGCGATATTTGGTAATACTCCAAGTTTTTCTGACTTATTAAACTCAAATGGTGAACTTGATTTTACCAAAAAATATGAACAAGAAGGAAGCCCTCCAGCTACGGAATGTACGGATACTACCGTGACACGCAGCACAACAGGTTGGTCTGACGATGGAAATCAACTGACTTTGAATATTAATCCTGTGAACAAAGCCATTGTAGCTTCAGCCGCTTGGCAAGCAGGACGTAACGATTGTAACACTCGTGTATTCAATGCCACCGTAACCCCTCAAAGTGATGGAAGTGCAACAGGAGTAGCCTACTTTGGATTTGGTCCAGATGCAGCCGCTGCATCAGGTCTTGGAGAAATTAGTGGAATGATTTGTAACTGGGCAGGACCTGGCTCTGGCACTGCAGGCAATAAATCTCTCAATGCTCTAGCTCAAAAACAAAGCTTCTCTTTGAATACCACAAGCGGCTTATTCGAACCTACTGCTTCAAATATTCTTTACTCCCCTACCAACAATTGTGATGTGGATAATCCAGTAATCAATCCATTAGTTTATAACGCGGTAGATGGTAGCGCACTCGATTCTCCTGTTATCACCATGGACAATAACAATGCTTTAGGCACCGATGTGACTAACAATTTAGTGCCAGACAGCGATATCAGCTCAAACTTTACGATGCCTACCATTAGTGGAGATTTTAGTTTTGATTGATCAAAAGCTTTTCTAAGGAAAGATAATCAAACGGCCCACCCCTCTGGTGGGCCGTTTTCATTTTTGTTCACGAGGACTCAAGGTTTTAAGTTGCAAGGCATGCAAGCCTGTTTCAAAGAGATCTTTGAGAGCTTCTTTCACTGCCCGATGCCGTTCTAAGAGGCTCTTTCCTTCAAACGCTTCTGCCACAATTTCCACTTGAAAGTGGGTTTCGCCACTTTTTCCCTCTGTTTGCCGGGCTCCAGTGTGCCCCCGATGCCTCGCACTATCATCCTGTACTTTTAGGTGGATAGGATTGAAAGTTTTTCTTAGAATAGACTCAATTACTGATCCTCGATTTTGGCTCATTTTTTCACCCAGTTTGTTTGATATGTCATTGACTGTTTAACGAAATCATTTAATAGCGTGATTATGCAAATCGTCAAAGAAAAGAAAAATACCGCCCCATCAGATTCACAATGGAATATTGAAAAATCAATTCGTCATTATAATATAGAAAACTGGGGCTCTGGATATTTTTCTGTAAACGAAAAAGGCCACTTGAGTATCATGCCTTATGGAAAAGGAGAAAATGCAGCTCAAGTTCCCACGATCGATATTATGGATGTCATTGAAGACATTCGTGAAAAAAATATCGGCTTTCCTTGCATCATTCGCTTTCAAGATATTTTAAGATCCCGTGTGGTCAGTCTGAATGAAGCCTTCAAAAAATCTATTCAGGACCACAATTACCAAGGACGTTACTTTGGTGTATATCCCATCAAAGTGAATCAAATGCGAGAAGTAGTGGAAGAAATTCTCGATGCTGGAGCACCCTATCATTATGGTCTCGAAGCTGGCTCGAAGGGTGAATTAATGACGGTGCTCGCCTTAAACACTGATCCCGAAGCACTTACCATTTGTAATGGCTATAAAGATGAAGCTTTTCTTAAACTCGCTATGATGGGTCGTAAGTTAGGTCGCAAAGTAATTGTAGTGATTGAAAAACTTTCAGAACTACCAGAATTGATACGCATCGCAGATGAAATGGGAGTAGTACCTCTCATCGGATTTCGAGCTAAACTAGCTACAAAGGGAACGGGTAAATGGGAAAGCAGCGGCGGTGATTTTGCAAAATTTGGTTTAACCACACCCGAAATTATTAGAGCTCTGCAAATGCTCAAAGATTTTGGAAAAGAAAAATGCCTCAAACTTTTTCATTTTCATTTGGGCAGCCAACTGACTGATATCAGCACAGTCAAAGATGCGGTCACTGAAGGAACACGTATTTATGCTAAAATGCACAAGATGGGTTTTGAGTTAGAATATTTTGATATCGGAGGAGGCTTGGGAGTGGATTACGACGGCTCTCGTACCACGAGCGACTCTTCAATGAATTATACCCTTGAAGAATATGTCGATGACGTTGTGTCTTATGTTCAGCAAATTTGCCAAGACGAACAAGTCCCCGAACCAAATCTTGTGAGCGAGTCAGGTCGAGCCATTACTGCCCACCATTCTTGTATTGTCATTCCTGTGTTTGGCAATAATGAAATTGCTCCACACAATGGACCTACTCTCGAAAAAACTGAAAAAACAAAAGAAGCTGATGTGGTACGCAAATTAAGAAAAATTGTAACCGGTCTTACCCCCAAAAACATTTTACAATCCTATCACAATGCAATTTCTAAAAAAGAAGAAGCCCTCTCGATGTTCAAGTTAGGCATTTTAGATTTGGAAGATCGCGCTAAGATAGAAAGTTTATTTTGGCAGCTCTGCCGCTCGATCATTCAACTCACTAAAAACATGGAGCATGTCCCTGAAGATGTGAGTCACTTACCCAATCTCTTGGCTGATCAATATCTTGCTAACTTCAGTCTCTTTCAAACAGCTCCGGACCATTGGGCCTTTGATCAACTATTTCCAATTGTTCCAATTCATCGTTTAAACGAAGAACCCAATCGAGCTGCAACCATTGTAGACATCACTTGCGATTCCGATGGTGAAATCGACAAATTTATTGATTTGGCAGATATCAGCGACACTTTAAGTCTTCACGAACTCAAAGAAGGCGAACCCTACTTCATTGGAATGTTCTTACTCGGAAGTTATCAAGACATCATGGGAGATATGCACAATCTTTTTGGTCGAGTCAATGAAGTGCACGTATTTTGTGATGACGAAGATCCTGAAGATTTTTATTTGGAAGAAGTGATTAAAGGCGACACCGTCGAACAAGTGCTTTCACGATTGCAATACGCTCCCACCGAACTCATTCGAAAAATAAAAATCCAACTCGATCAGCAAGTGAAAGAAGGGAATATCAAACCTAAAGAAGGCGTCAGCCTCATCGACTTCTACGAAGAAATCATTTACGGCTACACCTATCTTGCGCCTTAAACAAAAGGTGTCAGTCATCTCTCCTAAGGAAACGCTTCCATCCTTCTGCAAGACGTCTAACTCTACTTAACAAACCTGGCCTTCCTTCATTTGTTGAATCAACATCAGAAAAATTTAATTCTAGAAAAAAAACACCCTGATCAGGTTCGGCTAATAATGGAATGGATTGTTTACCTAAACGATCAAAAAGAAATGTTAGAATATTACCCGATCTTATATTGAACTCTTCATTCCACTTAGCCCTTTCAAATTCACGTTCTAAGATTTCTACCACTTTTGCATATCTTTCATTTACTTTAATCTTTTGCGCATCTAATAAATCATGTGCTTCTTCGGGACTACAGAATCCGGCTTCTGCAGATACAAAAGCTCTCAAAAAGTTATTTTGGGGTGAAATATCCGTAGAAACAAATGCACGAGATTTTACTCTAAAGTTGCAGTTTAAAAATTTTGAGGCTGCTTTTAATATTCTAAAATTAAGGGCTTCCAATGTTAAAGTAGCATCGTGAAATTCTCTTTGAATATTAGAAATAACACGAATTGCACTTTTTTCTACCAATCCATTTCCACGCAAATCCGGATGAACCAAATTCCATGATAATTCCACTTGTATGTTTTTTCCTCTAGGGCGTGAAACTTTATAAATAAAACTCCAAAGATTTCTGCCCACTTCCTTACGATGATCTTGAATACTCAAATAATGGGTAGCGTCGAATTGATTTACAGAATCTACAATATGTTCACATAAAATTTTTCCAGGATGAGTTACTTTAATTTCACTCTCCAACCAATAAGTCCCTGGACTATTTCTCACTTCACTTAACTCAACAACATTTGCAACATTAGCACCTGCTTTTACTAAAATTTCACGAACAAAATCATGCCCCATAAAATCAGTCACGCTAGGAATCACTGTCTGAGACATTCCCATGCTGACCAAAGTTTCTCGTGTAATTTCATTTATTGAAGTTGAATATATAGAAGAATGCTTTTCTAAAACTCTTTCAGTAAAATATAAGCGATGCCCTGTTGAGATAGCAGCCAAACAACTTCCCACTCCCAATTGTAAATTTATAACTTCTGCCTGCAACATCTGATCCAGAAAACCTTCTTCTGGTCGCGAAGTAAAACCTAAGAATGCGGTCCCTTGATGAGCAGCCACCATCGAAAAATCTTGTGACAGGTGTTGAAGAAGAATATTCGAAGAACCCAAAAGATGACCCACACTCTTCATGATTCCAAAATCGACGAAAGAATTTCTCCAAGACTCTGAAAAACTTCTTGGATTTGAATCACTCAAAAAGCGTTGCGTGCCTTCGAAAGCCGTCACTTCAAACAACAAACCCATGAATGGGGACAATACTTTGGGAATCAAAGATAAACTCGCAAGCTTACCCACGCGATAAGCCAAGCCACCCATTGTCATAGCACTGAAGGATGTAAAGTTCGCGGCTTCATGGGAAAACGATGCAACAATTCCATCCAGCCTCAACTGAGAAGAAGAAAGAAAAGTAGAAGCCTCATAATAATTTGAAAAGTGATTATTTAAAATTCGATTCAAAACACAAATCACCCGGGTGCCAAAATAAAAGGTGATCATCAAAAATAATAGATACTTTTTACTTTCATCGGCCTTTTTTTCATAAAGTTGTGTTGCATTAATTTTACTGTATTTTCAGCGATTTACCAATCTATGGCAAAGGAGCTTGACAATCTTTAATAAAAATGAATAGTCATTCAGTGAATGGCCATTCATTTTTAGGCCTTAATTTTAACGTCAATTTTGGAGGTGATTTGTGGATTTATTTAACTCCTTTTTTGGAGCCTTCCGAGCCCATGCGGGCATTTATGCTATTGCAACGGTTTTTTTAACTTTTGCTTTAGGCTTTACGGGCGCTCCACTTATTTTATGGACCTTAGTGGCTGCAGCAGCCTTGATCGGCTTTGGCGCACCTGTTCCTGTGCTCTGGGCTTTTGCTGCCATTGCAGTCATCTTTAACATTAAACCCCTACGAGCCCTACTCGTTACCTCTTCTGTGATGAAATTAATGAAAGGCTTTCTGCCAAAAATTTCTGACACGGAACGTACTGCTTTAGAAGCAGGGGTTGTTTGGGTAGAAAAAGATTTGTTCTCTGGAAAACCTGATTTCAAAAAAATTCTTAATGAACCCTATCCTCAACTCACACAAGAAGAACGCGATTTCATGAATGGACCTGTTGAAAGACTTTGCGCTGTTTTAGATGACTGGAAAATTTGGCAAAGTCGTGAATTACCTCAAGAAGCTTGGGACATCATCAAGAAAGAAAAATTCTTGGGTATGATTATTCCTAAAGAATACGGCGGATTAGGTTTCACAGCCTTGGCTCACAGTGAAGTCATTATGAAACTTGCAACCCGTTCTATTCCTGCAACTGTGACTGTCATGGTGCCTAACTCTCTTGGACCTGCAGAACTTCTCATTCACTACGGCACTGAAGATCAAAAGAAAAACTTGTTACCTCGACTTGCTTGTGGTGACGAACTCCCTTGCTTTGCTTTAACAGAACCCAATGCAGGGTCTGATGCAGGATCGCTCACTTCAAGTGGTGTTCTCTTTAAAGGCGAAGATGGAAAACTCTACATGAAACTTAACTGGAATAAGCGCTGGATTACACTTGCCGCTATTTCTACTGTTTTAGGTTTAGCTTTCAGACTCTACGATCCTGAAAATCTTTTAGGTAAAGGCAAAGATCTTGGCATTACCTGCGCATTAATTCCTTCTGATACTAAAGGAGTGGTGCTCGGTCGCCGTCATGATCCTCTCGGTGTGCCTTTCTATAACTGCCCCACACAAGGTCATGATGTGGTGGTTTCAGTGGATTGCATCGTCGGTGGACTCTCTGGTGCTGGCAAAGGCTGGGGCATGTTGATGGAATGTTTGGCAGCCGGTCGCGGTGTTTCTCTTCCTGCTCAATCTACCGGTGGAACAAAACTGATTACTCGTGTGGCCAGTGGTCATGCAGCTGTTCGAAAACAATTTGGCGTTCCTATCGGTTCTTTTGAAGGAGTTGAAGAGCCTTTAGCTCGTATCACCGCTTTCAATTATTTACTCGAAGCTTCACGTCGTTATACTTGTGGTGCTTTGGACCAAGGGATCAAACCTCCTGTCATCACAGCCATTGCAAAATACAACTCCACAGAACTTTCTCGAAAAGCCATCATCGATGGAATGGATATTATGGGTGGTTCCGGAATTTCCTGCGGGCCTCGCAATTTATTAGCAAATACCTATATTGCTATGCCCATTGGAATTACCGTTGAAGGTGCAAATATCATGACTCGTACCTTGATTATCTTTGGACAAGGTGCTTTACGTGCTCATCCTTTTGCTTTCAAAGAAGTCTCTGCCGTTGAAAAAGGAGATCTTCAAGGATTTGATCGCGCTTTCTGGGGTCACGTAGGACATGTCGTGCGCAATAAATTCCGAGCTATTGTATTGAGTTTAACTCGTGGTTATCTCGCACCTGCTCCTGTCAGCGGACCTACTGCAAATTACTATCGTAAACTTTCTTGGGTGTCTGCGACTTTCGCTATTATGGCTGATATTGCCATGGGATCTTTGGGTGGTACTTTAAAATTCCGTGAAAAAATTACCGGTCGTTTTGCGGATATTCTTTCATGGATGTATTTACTTTCAGCCACTCTCCGTCGCTTCGAAGCGGAAGGTCGTCGAAAAGAAGATCTCCCGATTGTTCAATATACCATGCAATATGGCTTGAATGTAATTCAAGAAGCCTTCGACGGTATCTTCAAAAATATTGGAGTACCAGGCTTAGGCTGGTTATTTGGTGGTATTGTTCGCGGCTGGTCACGCATTAACCGCTTAGCTCCTGAAATGTCTGATAAATTATCGCATCAAGTTTCTGTCGCAATTCTTCGCGATGGCGAACAACGCGATCGTTTAACTGAAGGACTTTACTATCCCACAAAAGATGGTGAAGCCTTAAAGCGCATTGAAGTAGCTTTCAAAGCAGTGAAAGCAGCTGAAGAAATTGAAAAGAAAATCCGTAAAGCGCTTAAAGAAAAGAAAATTCCAAAAGCTAAGGGAGCAAAATTAGTAGAAGAAGCTCTCAAGGCAGGAGTGATTACTGAAGCTGAAGCCTTAAACCTGAAGAAGGCTGAAGAGCTTCGTTTAGATGCCATTACTGTTGATGATTTCTCTCAACTGGAATATGTGCACCGTAGCGCTGGCCTGGAAGCTGTAGCAAAAACAGCATAGCAAAACAGTCTCTCACAAAAGCCCCGTACGAAAGTGCGGGGCTTTTTTATTTTACGAACTCTAATAGTCTATCCAAACCCATTTTAAGATTGTCTCTCTTGCACAAAAAAGAAATCACGCCATGAATTCCTTTTTCATAATCATAAAAATAGCCAGGATGTATAAAAACTCCTGTTTGTTTCATTAAATCAATCACAAATTTTTCTTCACCGCTTCCTTCTATCTTCATCATCAAATAAAAAGCTCCTTCAGGTTCGACAAAACTAATTTTGGAAGACTTTCTTAAAATATCAATCGCTAGCTTCCTTCTCTCTCCCACTTCTTTTTTATATTTTTCTACAAAATTCCATCCTTCTTGAAACAAAAGCGGCAAGGCTTCCTGAATGGCAGTATGGCAAGAAAGAAAAGTATCCGCGGTAGTTTCAAGATGATCCACTGCGATTTCTACACGATCTTTTTCACCTGTCACCACGATCCAACCTAATTTCATCGATGGAAGAGCAAACATTTTTGAAATACCGTTGAGAGTAAAACAAAGATTGGGTTTTGATATTTGAATCGCTCGAGGATACTTGAAACGGGTCCTGTCTCTCCTCACCCCCAATTTCGGCATCGCCCCCTTGGGGCTGCTGGCGGAAATTGGGGGGTCCCCAGTCGAGCCACCCGTTTCATCCAATTGTGGCCAATAAAATTCCGAAAACACCTCATCGCAAATCAAAGGAATATTTTTTGAGTTAGCCCAAGAAACTATTTCCTGGATTTGCTCAGCCGAAATCACAGATCCCGTCGGATTATTCGGCGAAATCAAAACAATGGCTTTTGTTTTTTCATCAGCCTGTTTTTTCAAATTTTCGATATCCACCGCCCATTTTTTTTCTTCAAGCAAGGGATAATGCCGAAGTTCAACATGAGCAAGCTGGGCAATATAATCAAATAAAGGGTACGCCGGATTGGGAGTTAGAATATTATCTCCAGGCTTTGTCAGAAGAGAAAATAAATAGAAAAAAGATTCACTGGTGCCCGAAGTTAAAATAATTTGCTCAG
Source organism: uncultured Pseudomonadota bacterium (assembly GCA_964470915.1). GTDB lineage: Bacteria > UBA10199 > UBA10199 > JADFYH01 > JADFYH01 > CAYPXN01. Next base: position 6,212 of record CAYYEM010000001.1, on the reverse strand, counting down.
GATTTATTTCAACTTCCTGTTTTAAATAATAATGAGCAATCGCTTCTCGAGCTTTGAGCAAACCTTTGGATTGAGGTTGATAAGTTTGCTGTTCAAAATATTGATTATAAGTTTTTTTTAAAATCTCTGGCGGAAAAATAAATCCTTCCTCACAAGGATTACCGGAAAAAAGTTTGATGATTTCTTTTCCTTGAGAAGTGAGTTCTCGATAAGTTTTTTCGATTGGGTTGAGCATAAGCCTACCTAACCTCCCCTTGTCAGGAGAGGAAATAAAAAATAACAGGTGAACGAAGGGCAACGCAGCAATGTGCCCATGATCGTTCACCGTAGGTCAAAAGCACAAAAGCCTGGGCTAAATTGGGGAGTCACCTCCCGTTCTTAAGCACCAGGCTTTTGTATTTAAATCTATCGTCCGATGAAATTTTGCATCCCTCTAGAGTATCAAAACCCTCATGGCTGGCGGTAGTTCTTACCGAACCCCCATTCCCTCCTGCGCTTAGGTTTCTCCGGACGGCCCCGGTGGACACCGAGGTTCTAGCCCGACCGCCTGCGTTACAGGGATTTTTGCCTTCCATGGGAATCGACAAGTTTTGGTTCCTTGGAGTGAACCTTTTGCTTGTCTGTCCTCTTATGGGATTTCCAATGAACTCGATGGTCTTCTCACCGATCATCTAAAGGCCCCGCTTCCAGCGCCTTCCTCTTTGGATGTTAGTCAGAAAGCTTCCTTGCAGAATCTTACTTTCCTCATCTTGAGAGTATTTGGATGATGGTAATAGAATTTTTTCTTTCGAAATAACTCTCCCATTATGTTCTTTGTGACCCCGCTTACTTGTAGATTTAAAAAGCATGTTCAACTTGGCTCCGGAACCTCCACCAAGGGCTTTTCTTACGAAAAGCTCTACAGCAGATACAGCTGAATTCAGGCTTCTTGACTGGACGTCCTACAAGCACTCGTCGGGTCTTTCTTTCGAACGATAGATTTAATTTTTAAAGAGCGTTTCAAGAATGTTTTTCTAATCTTGAAGATGAAACCAATTTATCCTATTTTTTTTAATCGACAACACACAAAATTTTACTATTTTTTAAGTGTCGGATATTATTTAAGAAAAAAAAATCAGATTTTTTTATTCACAACTGTGCATAACTTTTTGCACAATCAAGCTTCGAGCTAAAATCATAATGTCCGGATTTTCCGCTGATGAACTTTTTAAGTATTCACCCTTGGGGATTAAAAACTGTAAGTTATTGAAAAATAAATAAAAAATAAAGTTGGGTTTTGCACAGGTAAATTTTTATGAAAAAAATGCTTCTATTTTCTCTAAAACTCCAATCACCTTCTCCTTTTGGGGAGAAGGTGCCCAAAAGGAGAGGGTGCTTGATATTCTTCTTTATTTTGATTTCATTTTTATCATTCACTTTCACTTCAAATACTTTTGCTCTTCATCCTATGCACGATGTAATTGAAGGTCTCCTCGCACCAGAATCTTCTGAAAACGTATCCTTTGGATTTTTAGTAGCTGATCTCAATACAGGAGAAATGATTTACTCCAAAAATGCAGACTTACTCCTCAACCCAGCTAGCAACACCAAAGTTCTCACTGCCATCGCAGCTTTAAGTTTACTGGGACCCCAACATGTTTTTAAAACTCAAATGTTGGCTTTACCAAGCTCTGAAAAATCAACACTCCACGCCCTAACTCTTAAAGGGCTCGGCGATCCTTCTTTCAACAGCACTCAACTGCAAAATATGGTTCAACAACTCAAAGATAAAGGAATACAAAAAATCGACCAAGTATTTGTCGATGGCACTTACTTTGATAACACGAGTTTTCCTGGCCAATTTGAAGGAAGACAAAAAGACGCTTTTTTTAACTGTAGTATTGGAGCTCTCTCAATTGATCATAATATTTTAGAAATTGTAGTAAGCCCTGAGGAAAAAATTGGGAAAAGTGCTAAAGTTGAAACACGTCCACCACTCCCCATCTTCCCTTTGAAAACAGAAGTCAGCACAAGCCCCAAAAAAAGCCGAATTATTGTAAAAAACTATCCAGCTAACGAAGAAGATCTTACGGTGTCTGTGAGTGGATCTATCTCTCCCAAAGCCGAATCTCAAAGTTTTAAAATCTCAATCCATCACCCACTGCAGCTAGCAGGCATACACCTGATCCAAGCACTTCAAAATGCAGGAATTCAAACACCTACAAAGGCTGAAATTCATGCCGCCCCTTTTGGAAGTTTACCTTTGATTGAATCAAAAAGTCCTCCACTGCTCCAAGTTCTTCAAGAAATGAATAAGCAATCAGACAATTTCATTGCAGAACAAATTACTAAATATTTAGGTGCAAAATTCTCAGGACTTCCAGGAAGCACTGCTAAAGGCACGCAAGTGATCATTAAAAAGTTAAAAGAGATGGGAGTTCCCACCGAAGGCTTAGTACTTGAAAATGGCTCTGGCCTTTCTCGAGAAAACCGCATGAGTGCCCAAATTTTATCACAAGCTCTTGCAAAAACTTATAAAGATGTTTTCTTGCGTGGAAATTTTATTTCAACTTTGAGTGTATTGGGAGTGGATGGAACACTTCGAAAAAAATTTCGTAATTCAGAAGTAGCTGGAAGATTTTTTGGAAAAACCGGCACGCTCAATGGTGTTACGGCGCTTTCTGGTTATGTGTTTCCTAAGAGTTATGAAGAGACTCACAGCGCTTTTGTCTATACTTTTATTCTGAATGGAAATGGAAAAGAGTTTTGGAAATACAAACAGGTTTTTCAGGATATCTTGGAATTACTTCTTAATACTTGAAGGTTCCAGTTTTTCCTGATCAAAAATCACTCGAGCTCCTCGATGAAAAGTAAAATAGGCCCAAGCCCATTGAATAAAAACAAGAATTTTATTCTGAAAACCAATTAAATAAAAAATATGCACCACAAGCCAAAAAAACCAGGCAAAAGCTCCTGAAATTCTTATATTTCCAAATTGAACAATTGCAAAATGGCGACCCACAGTTGCCATTTGACCTTTATCGAAGTAATTGAAAGCTTGAACTTTTTTTTCTCGAAGACGGTTAAAAATCAGGTCGGCAACATAAACGCCCTCCTGCTTAGCCATGGGAGCCATACCCGCTAACGGCTTTCCATCCTGGATTACACAAGCAGCGTCTCCAATCACAAAAACTTCAGGATAATTTGGCAAAGAAAGATCTTCCTTCACTTTCGCTCGACCTAAGCCATCGGTTTCACATCCTAATTGTTGAATCAAGGGAGAAGCCTTCACTCCTGCCGCCCATAAAATAGTAGAAGCAGAAATCCATTGATGATGTATTTTAACAGATCCTTCTCGCAGCTCTTCCACTCCACTTTTTAAATGAACCTCCACACCCAAATCTTGTAATTTTTTGAGCGCCTTTAAAGATAAGTCTTCCTGAAATCCCCCTAAAATTCTTGGACCTGCTTCTAATAAAACAATTCGCGTGAGTTTAGGATTCATGTGCCTGAAATCTGAGGCAAGTGCTTTATGGGCAAGTTCCGCAATAGAGCCAGCTAACTCCACCCCCGTAGGCCCCGCACCTACCACCACAAAAGTTAAAAGACTTTGACGTTTCTGCAAATCAGTTTCCATTTCTGCTTTTTCAAAAGCAGTCAGAATTTTTTTGCGTATCAAAAGAGCATCTTCAATTGTTTTGAGTCCAGGCGCTTCTAAGGACCATTGAGGATGACCAAAGTAATTGTATCGAACTCCCGGAGCTAAAATAAGAAAATCATAATGGATCAATCGATCTTTAAGAGAAATTTTCTTTTGAGAAAGATCAACAGACTCTACCTCAGCCATCAAGACTTCTATATTTTTTTGTTCTTTTAATAAGCCACGAATAGGTTGAGCAATATCTGGACCTGCAAGACCTGCTGTTGCTACTTGATAAAGAAGAGGTTGAAAAAGATGATAATTATTTTTATCAATAAGAGTAATTTGGACAGGAGCTTGCTTTAAATCTCGTGCTGCTTGCAAACCTCCAAAACCAGCACCCACGATCACCACATGAGGCTGCTTTGTTTTTGGGTAGTTCACATCCATATAATTCTTATTTCAAAATTCCTTCCCACAAAATATCTTCGTGTTTTTCTAACCGATTCACTTCACGAGCCATCACAAATAAGTAGTCTGAAAGGCGATTCAAATAAACCATACACTCTGAACGAACTTTTTCTTGATGGGAAAGAGCAACCACTTCACGCTCGGCTCTACGACAAACGGTTCTGGCTAAATGAAGCAAAGCTGAACCTTTGCTACCTCCCGGTAAAATAAATTGTTGAAGTGCTTTTAATTTTGATTCCCATCGATCGATCGAGGTCTCCATTGCCTGAACATGTGATTCATTGACAAAACCCGCTTGCATTTTTTCATTCGGATTTACACTCGACAATTCTGATCCTAATACAAAAAGTTCTTTTTGAATTTTTTGAAGTTCTGTTTTCAAGGAGACATCTGATATTTCCACCACAACACAACCTAGAAGTGAATTCAGTTCATCAACAGTTCCATAAGCCTGAATTCTTAAAGCATCTTTAGGAAAAGGTCCTCCACCAAATAAATAAGTGGAACCCTTATCACCCTTTTTGGTGTAAATTTTCATTTCAATTTAACTCCTGCTTGTAAACCACAAGCATAAAAAGGATATAACAAATCAACCGACTTTAAAAAAACCTGCTCAATATTTTTGTGAGTGGCTGGCAAAGCATATCCTACATCAAAGGTCGCAGATTTCAAATTTTGAAGTCGCTCTGCCATTACTTTCAAATCCTCTTCGACAGATTGGACATGTTTAGGTAAATAATTTTCATCTCTCTTGGTATAATCCGCTAAATTTTTAAAATCTGCAGCCCGTTTCAGAAAAAAAGGCATATTTGAAAGCAGATTTTCTCCTAAGAATTGCCGATCATTGGATTCATCTTTCATGACCACTCGAGCTTGAGCCCCTTTTATTCCGATGCATAAAGCAAAATAGATATAAGCCTTATAGCCTCTTGAGCGTGGTCCTATTGCCACCCAGGTTTCATCCGGAGGGTTTACCGTCCGTCTCATATGCTTGGCGGTGTGTGGAAAAAATTCTGCTTTAAATTGAGTCATGAGAGTCGGCGCTACTTCTTCTCCAAATTGCTCAAGCTTAGGTCGGATTTTCTCACGAATAGCCGACATACGTTCTTTAAAACCTGAAATTTTAAAAATATCGAGATCAGATTGAGTAAAAAATACAGACATATATTTATCTATTGATCCTTCGAGAGCCTCAGGATGAACGATATAAGAAAAAACCGTTCATGGTGAGCCTGTCGAACCATCACTCCTCATACTCCGCACAAGATGTGGGAGTTTCCCATACTTTCACAGAACATACAGGCATTTTTTTCTCTTTCATGACTTCAAAAATAAGCCTGGCCATATTTTCAGCGCTAGGCTGGGCTTTCATGCAATATACTTTTTCACCTGCTTTTTGTAGCACCGAAACGAGTGGATCTTTTTCCCATAAAATAGTCTTATGATCGAGTTCTTCATCCAAAAAAGCATTCACTTGTTTTCTGATTTCATCAAAATCTATTAAAATACCCAACTCATTCAACTCACTTCCAGAAAACTCCACTCTCACAATCGAATTATGTCCATGCAACTGTGCACACTTTCCTGGATAGCCCAACAAGCGATGAGCGTAACAAAAATGTAATTCTTTAAAAACTTTGAACATATCTTGCCTCTACCTGAGCCTTTGGTTAAACCGCAAGATGAAATAATGCCATTGCTGGCATTTGAAAATATGTTAAGAAAACAACATGGCAGAAGTCATTCAAATCACACAACCCAAAAAGTTTAACCTGGAAGAGGCTAATAAGCTATTACCTGTCATCCGAAAAATCACTAAAGAAACGGTTGAACAATTTCTCATTTTAGAAGCCAAGTTAAAACATTACGAATCCAATCCTGAAAAATACAAACAAATAGAAAAAGAAGTAAATGATCTCTTAAACAAGTGGGCTGATAAAATTGCTAAGCTTGGGGCGGATCCAAAAGGCATTTGGCTCGTCGATTTTAATAATGGCGAAGGTTATTATTGTTGGCGTTACGATGAAGAAAAAGTTGAATATTATCACTCTTACGAAGAAGGGTTTTCGGGCAGACAACCTATTTTATAAGATCCATTGATAAACAAGTCCTATCAAGGCTC